>JBGAGM010000003.1:0-560762 GCA_044226725.1 Ferruginibacter sp.
TTATACTGTTCAATCAGGGCGTTTATCTCGTTGCTGGTCTTGCTGTAGATATCGCTGCCTTCATAGATGGTATAATAGCTGTTGATAAAATCACGCAGCCTGTAATAAGCGTTGTTGGTCTCCACCCTCTTGGCCAGCAGGGTATCTTTATTGGCGGCGCCCAGTTCTTTGGTGCGTTTCATATAGGCGTCATCAAACTCACGGTTGGCAGCCTGCAATTCTTTTTTCCAGTCCTGCAACTGCAGGGCAGCCAGGGCGGCAGCTATTTCGGGCTTGTTATCCAGGTCGGCCACCAGGTTGTCGATAATGGCCGTTTCGGCCTGGTAGTTTTCCCGGGCAATGCCGCTGCCGTATTTATCCATCACCCTTTTGACGCTTTCGGCCTGTTTGGCCGTTTCGGCATTAAAATGATAGGTGAGCGCATTCACCACCAGGCCCAAACCCACAACGGCCCTGTCACGCCGGTTGTCCATGGCGGTTACTTCCATGGTGATGGCGCTGCCAATTTCGGAAATGTAGATGTCTTCCAGGCCAATTACCTGGCGCTGCATTTCGTCGAACTGGGGCTGCACTTTAAGGTTGGCAGGGTCGTAAGACCGAACGATGCTGGTAACACCCTTCATGAATTGTATATATTCCGGGTTGCGCAGCCTGATTAAATCAATTGATGTTATCATAAATATGAAATTTAAAATGTGTATGATTGTTTTTTAAAATATTATTTACTCCAAAAATTTCCGTTGCAGGGTTGCAGCAAGCTTTCAGGAGCATCTGAAAGTCTGCCGCAGGGGTGCGGCAAGCTTTCAGGAACATCTGAAAGTCTGTTGCAGGGGTGCGACAAGCTTTCGGGAACACCCGAAAGTCTGTTGCAAGGGTGCGGCAAACTTTCAGGAACATTTGAAGGCTGCTGTCTGCAAGGGCATTTTTACCCGGTTTTAGCCCCTTTTCCGGCGGAAACAGGGGGTAAATGGTCATTTTTTGACAAGAACCGGGCCTTTTCAACGGTGGCAAACGTGCCAGGCAGGGCATTCTTTTCATATAAAGGGTATTAATGACGGATTACAGGGTCAAAAATAGATATATGAACCGGGGAAGGCGATAAACAAAGTTCTACTGAGGCATGAAATATTTCTATTGGGGGGTAGAAATGGGGGATGTCTTAACATACAGCCACCCCGGTAGGCAATAAATATTCAAAAAATTTATAAATACTGCCGGGCTGATGTATATTTATATACAGAATACCCAAAACCCAAATCAAGTGTATATGCAATTGCTGCCCTTAATGGCTGCCGATACTCATCTTTTTTAGCGTTGTTATAGTTGCACCCGCCAGGGCGGTTAATAATGATTTGATCGGGATGAGGAGGAGCTAAGGAGGAGGAATTGCCAATAAAAATGCCTGTACTATTTGCAGGCAAGCCAAAATAAACTTAATGAAACAATTTGAGATCAAAAGCTTCCTGAACATGAACCCCGAGGACAAGGTGTTGGAAGCCTACAAAACGGTTTATGAAAAGAACCGGGACATTAATAAAAGAAGAAACCAGTTGATCTTATTGATGCTGGTTACGGTGGCTTTTTTCTTTATCAATAAAAAATCTTCCATTTCCAACATTCAGCTCGGCCCGGTTTCCTTAAGTGATTATTCTTTTATTGAGATACTGATCCCCGGTATCTTCTCCTATTTGCTTTATGAATTTATACTGGTTTCCTCTCACCAGCTGGAAACTTCAAGAGCTTTGAAATACATGAACAGGTCACTATACAAATATTCGGTGTTACTGCAGTTAAAGAAAAAAGAGAGCCATATGTTGTATATCCTGCTTCCTTATTCAGCTTCTATTGAAATTGCCCGGCGGTTTGTAGATAAGGAGAAGTTGACCCTTGTTGAAAAATTCCTGATTGCACCCGTTTTTTTTGTTGGATTGCTCCCGGTGTGTTTTGGGGCTATTTCCATATGGCATGTGGCAGCCAATTACTGGCATACTGTTGCAGGGAAAATTTCAGTGATTTTCTCTGTGTGGATGTTTTTAATTATGGCAATACTTTTTTTAAATACCTTATTTAAAAATCATAAATCTGGCAGGGAAAATCAAACTACTGGTAAAAACGATCAGGGTAAAGAATAAGCTTAATAGCAAAAGCAAATAAATCCTGAATTACCCTGTATGCTGTCATATATTTGAGAATTAAGAACCGAACAATTTAATTATGGCCAAAACCAAGAAAGAACAACCTGAAGAAGCCCTGGAGAAAAAACTCTGGAAAGCAGCCGATAAGCTCCGAAAGAACATGGATGCGGCTGAGTACAAGCATGTGGCGCTGGGCCTTATATTTCTCAAATACATCAGCGATGCCTTTGAAGAGTTGTACAACAAACTAAAAGAAGGCAAGGGCGAATACGATGGCGCCAACCCCGAAGACAAGAATGAATACACCGCCGAAAAAGTATTTTATGTGCCGCCTTCTGCAAGGTGGCAATGGCTGCAGGGAAGGGCAAAGCTGCCCACCATTGGTAAAGACATTGATGATGCCATGGATGCCATTGAAAAAGACAACCCTTCTCTTAAAGGCGTATTGCCCAAAGTATATGCACAGGAAAAGCTGGACAAAGCAAGCGTGGGCGGCCTGATTGATATGATAAGCACCGCCGTTATTGGCACTAAGGAAGCACAGAGCAAAGATGTGCTGGGCAGGGTGTATGAATATTTTCTCGGTGAGTTTGCGCTGGCCGAAGGAAAGAAAGGCGGGCAGTTCTATACACCGGCAAGTGTAGTAAAGCTGCTGGTAGAAATGCTGGAACCTTATGAAGGCCGTGTGTTTGACCCCTGCTGCGGCAGCGGCGGCATGTTTGTGCAAAGCGAAAAGTTTATCAAGAGCCATCAGGACCATTATAAAAAGAATGCTTCGACAGGCTCAGCAGGTAAAAAGCTTTCCCTAAACCCGGCCGACCATATTTCTATTTACGGGCAGGAAAGCAACCAAACCACCTGGCGGCTGGCAAAGATGAACCTGGCCATACGGGGTATCGACAGCAGCAATGTAAAATGGAACAACGAAGGCAGTTTTTTAAACGATGCACACAAAGACCTGAAAGCAGATTATATTATTGCCAACCCGCCCTTTAACGACAGCGACTGGAGCGGCGAGCAATTAACCAAAGACGCCCGCTGGCAATATGGTGTGCCGCCTGCCGGCAATGCCAACTATGCATGGATACAGCATTTCCTGTACCATCTTGCACCCAACGGGCAGGCAGGCTTTGTACTCTCCAAAGGCTCACTAACTACCAACACTACAGGCGAAGGCGATATAAGAAAAGCACTGGTGGAAAATGATTTGATTGACTGCATTGTAAACCTGCCGGCCAAATTATTCCTTAATACACAGATACCTGCCTGCCTGTGGTTCCTGAGGCGGAATAAGCAGCAACAGAAGAAGAAAATATTATTTATTGATGCAAGAAACCTGGGCTTTCTCATTAACCGCCGCACAAAAGAATTAAGCGATGATGATATTGTAAAAGTGGCAGGCACTTACCACAACTGGCGCACAGGTGAAGGCCAGTATGAAGACATTGCAGGCTTTTGCAAAGCAGCCAATATAGATGAAGTAAAAGCGCTTAACTATGTGGTAACACCCGGCAGGTATGTCGGCTTACCTGATGATGAAGACGATTTTAATTTTGCGGAGCGCTTTGCCGCATTGAAAGCAGAGTTTGAACAACAGGTTGCTGAAGAAGATGCATTGAATAAACGGATTGCAAATAATCTTTCAAAAATAAAAGTGGAGGTGGAAGTATGAGTGAGTGGAAAGAATATAAATTAAAAGATATTGGATGCTCATTTTTATCAGGATTCGCATTCAAAAGCTCTGATTATTCTGCAATAGGTGTCCCTTTAATTAAAATTGGGAACATTCAAAATACACTTGTTTCAATTGATGATGATGGTGATTTTGTTTCTGAAAAATTAATTGACACTAAAACTGAAAAATATCTTCTTTCTGACAAAGATGTATTAATAGCGATGACGGGACAAGGTAGTGTTGGAAGAGTTGGAAGATTAAGATTAAGGAATAACATAAAACCATTACTTAATCAACGTGTAGGCAAATTTATTTGTGATGAAAAGAACATTAATATCGATTATCTATACTTCATCCTTACTTCTCCTAAATATCAGGACTTATTATTTAATACAGGAGTTGGCAGCGGACAACCAAATTTAAGTCCTGAATTAATTCTAAATGTTGAGATACCATATACAAACTACAATGAACAAACCGCAATAGCCGAAGTATTAAACAGCCTTGATGATAAAATAGATTTACTCCACCGCCAAAACAAAACCCTTGAACAATTGGCTGAAACACTTTTCAGGCAGTGGTTTGTGGAGGAAATTGAGGAGTACTGGGAAATTGGAAAATTGGAGGACATAGCTTCATTTAATAATGGCAAGTCGAGACCTAATGAAATTGAAAATGGCACAATACCTATCTATGGAGGAAATGGAATTTTGGGTTTTACAAATCAATCAAATTATGAAGGTGTTTCTATAATTATTGGTAGAGTTGGTGCTTATTGTGGCAGTCTTTATATTGAAAATAAACCTATCTGGCTTTCTGACAATGCTTTACTTACACGAAGTAAACAAGAAAACAATTTTTACTTATTTTATCTTTTGAAAAGAATGGAATTAAATACAATGGCTGAAGGTTCAAGTCATCCTCTTTTAACTCAAACACTCTTGAAATCTATCGAGATAACAATCCCCCCTACTGAAAAAGAATTTGCATTTGAAAATGAAGCAAAAGATTACTGGGATAAAATCTATTCAAACAATAACCAAATCAAAACCCTTACCCTGCTTAGAGATACTTTGTTACCAAAGTTGATGAGTGGGGAGGTGAGGGTAAATTCTTAATATGCCTACAGCAACATCTGAAATAAAGACAAACAAACTGAATATTTATCTTATAAAAGATAAATACAAAAATGAAGATTCCATCACAATGATTTCAGATGATGGTGATATTACAAGAGTAGAACTAACAGGAGTTGGAATTTTTTATTTCAAAAAATCATTTACAAATTCACCAAGTTGGCTTGATACATTTTTCAATAATCATTCAGCGATTGACCCTACTAATTTTTTTGGCTCTGGTTCAAAAGCAGTGTTAGTAATCAAGATTCCATACCGAAAGAAAAACAGATTTTTTGCAATTCCATTTGGTTCAGGAAGATTTTTATTAAGAGATTTTTGTTATGAAGAAAGATTCGGTTTAATCACTTCGCTGAACATTCTAGAATCAAAAAGCATTCGTGGAATTGACAAACGAACTTTATCTACAAATCCGAAAAGCAGTCGTGAACAAATAGCAAGAGCGAGTGAAGCAGTAGATTTTCAAATTGACTTTGAAAAAGATTTAATTCAATCAATTACCGGAAGAAGCACCGATACTTCTTTCGGGAATATTATTACGGGAAAAGAAGCATTAAGTATTTCAGCTAAAATTGATATTTCCAATATAAAAGATTTCTTGAAGAAAACCCTAGGCACTTTTGAAAAGAAGGATTACCAAAGAAATTTTAAGTGGATTGACCAAATAAAGGAAGTGAAAATTCAGGAAACCATCGAAAAACTAAATGACAAACTGATTAAAAAAATTAATGATAAAGATGAAACAGTTTGGTTGGCTGTACCCGAAATTATTGACTGGACAGATGTCAAAGGATTTAAATATTCTACAAGGAAAAAGGATAAACTACACGATGAACTTGAATTGACAGAGTTTTTAACAGAAACAGGTGTTGCTATTTCAACAATTGATGACCTATTAGATGCACACCTCAGTTGTTGGAGCGCTACCGATGAAGAATATAAATATTCATGGAATGTCTTTGCTTGTTTAAATGCAGAAATTGATATAGGAAAGAAAAAATATTTTCTTAGTAACTCTAAGTGGTATGAAATTAATTCTGACTTTGTCGAAGCAGTCAATAGAGAATTTGACGAAATTGAACAAGTTGACCTAGGGTTACCTGATTACAACCATACAAAGGAAGGAGAATATAACACTGCAGCGGCAACGCATTTAGGTGCTTTATGTCTTGATGCTAAAAACTTACCATATGGCGGTGGACACAGTAAAATTGAGTTTTGTGATATACTTACAAAAGATAAACAGCTTATCCATGTAAAAAAATATGGAGGTTCCGCTGTGTTGAGTCATTTGTTTGCTCAAGGATTTGTTTCAGCAGAATTACTTTTGACAGATGCTATATTTCGACAAAAAGTGATTGATGAATTATTAACTGTTGGTTATAAAAAAATAATTCCAAGCAAAAAACCAAAAGCTTCTGACTATGAAATTTATTATGGGATTATAACAAAACAGAAAAAGGCAAAATTGACTGTTCCTTTTTTCAGTAAAGTTGTATTGAAGAATAATAAAAGAATTTTGGAAGCCTACGGATTTTCAATTTATCTGACAAAAATCAAGAACATTAAAATAGATGATGCTGAGGAAAGCGATGAAGATTAAATATGAAACCCATCACCGAAAATATCATAGAAGCATCCGCGATTGAAATATTACAATCGCAGGGCTGGGATTATATAAATGGCAAGGTGATGCCGGGCTAAAAATAAAAAACCAAGACCATCTTCACCTCGAGAGGCTTTGTTGACAAGTTGATGAGTGGAGAGGTAAGACTAAAATAAACCTATAAGATCATGCGAAACTTTGAACAGTACATGTTTGGTAAAGAATTTCATGCTAAAGTGCAGGATTTAAAAAAGCGTGGAGGTGTTTTTCAAAAGGCGGCTGTAGAGGCAATGGAGCTTGTAATGAAAATTAATGCCAAACATCCTGAGCCATTTGGCCATCTGAATGTTACACATCATGGTGAAAGCCGAATTAAACATTGCGTTAAATACGACCTGCCCGGCGCTGTAAGATTAATAACGATCCAGGATAATGGGGTATGTCTTTTAGCTTATATCGGGGATCACGAAGAATCAGATTCGTGGCTTGAAACAAGAAAAGGTATTAATTTAACTATCGATAAGCGAAATAAGGCGCTGGTACCCGTTAGAATATCAGAAGATATATATGAACCTGAGAAAAGAATCAATAGTGTTTCAGATTATTCAGAAGGGCTGCTTTATCGTAAATTAAAAGATTTCTATTTTAAAAAAGTTGCCGGAAGCATTGCATATACTGAACTTTCTCCATTTTTAGCATTTGACTCCACTTTAGATGATGACGATTTATTAAATGCATGCCAAAATCTTCCTCAATACCCATTACAGTCAGTTTTTTTTGATGTCTTTCATTTTTTAAGATCTGGGGATATTGATCAGGCTCAGAACCGGATTTTAGAATTTGAGGATGAATTGAAATTGGTATCTAAAGCCAGTGAGGCAGAAGTTCAGTCTATTCAATCAAATGATCAATATGTGAATATTCGGGAATTGGAAGCTGAATTTTTACAGGGGATATTGCATAGTAAAGGCTGGTATGAATGGATGGCATTTCTTCACCCCGATCAAAAAAAGGTTGTAAATGCTGACTTTAAAGGATCGGCTCGCTTACTTGGAGTCAGCGGTTCGGGAAAAACAAGTGTTTTAGTTCACAGAGCTGTTAGATTAGCAGAAAAATACTCTGAAAAACAAATTTTAATATTGACTCTAAATGAATCACTTTCCCGGCTTATTTCAAAACTCATAGAACTTATTCTTGAAACCAAAGGTGTTAAACATTTAAAGGAAAGGATAAAAGTGTCTTCATTTTGGGAAGAATGCAGGGACCTGATTATTGAGAGGACAGCTGAGCAAAAATTCACTAAAAGAATACTGTCCAGTGTAACAGATAAAACCGGTGAAACAATCGATGAAATATGGGAAGAATTTTATTGTCAAAAATTGAACAATCCTGATGCTCATGTTATTTTTCCAACTCATCAATCTTTGTTATCCAGAAATATTTATCCGCAGGAGTATTTGAGACAAGAATTCGATTGGATACGAAGTGCTTTTGCGAAATCTGAAAGAGAACAATATTTGAATATTGAAAGAGAGGGACGATTTATACCTTTCGTGGAAGAAGATCGAAGACGTATACTTGAATGCCTGAATTTTTGGGAGGATAAAATGAAATTTGTCGGAGCAGTTGATTACTTAGGATTGTCCAACATGCTTTATAATTATATTGAAACAATTGATCCTAAATATGCTTGTATTCTAGTTGATGAAGTTCAGGATTTTGGAACTTTGGAATTAAAAATTGTTAGAAAACTTGTTGAACCTGGAGAAAACGATCTGTTTTTGTGTGGCGATATAGCACAACAGGTTTATAATAAGCAGCATAAGTTACGAACCGCCGGCATTACTATTTTACCCGAAGGCTTTCTTAAAGTTTTGAAAAATTATAGAAATAGCCGGGAAATACTTGAAGCGGCCTATGTAGTATTTGACAAAAATGTAGACAAGGAAAAGCTTAATTCGGAAGATTTTGAAGTACTTAATCCTGAATATGCTAATTTTTCTTCTCCAAAGCCATTTTTACGTGTTGCACAATCTGTTGATGAGGAGTTTACTTCTGCTTATGAATATCTTAAACTAACACTTGATAATTTTAAAAAGGAAAAGGGCTGTATTGCGGTTTGCGGGATGACCGCATTTGACTTAGTAAAAGTGTCCGAGCATTACAATATACCGTTATTAAGTGGAAACAATGATTTAAACGAAGGAAATATTTACCTCAGTGATTTAGAACAGACTAAAGGATTTGAGTTCGATAAGGTGATTGTTATAAATTGCAGCTCCTCTATTTTCCCAAGTAAATCATTACCCAAAGAAGAATGGCACCGGGAAATTTCAAAACTTTATGTTGCAATGACACGTGCCAAAAAGGAACTTACTATTTCATATACTGGCCAGGTATCTTCGGCTTTCGAAAATTGTGGTGAGTTCTTTACAAATGACCAGTGGCGTGATCATATACAATTAGAGGAAACAATGAAATTAAATTCTAAAGATGCTTCAGATAAAATGCAGTCTGAAATTAGCTTAGGGTTAAATGGAAAAGAATTTCTTTATACCAAAGAAGCTAAAGGGATAAGCAGAGAGTTGCAAAATAAACTAATTGATTTAGTGGCCGGGAAAACTATATTCGATAATAACGGCCGTAAGATCGGCTGGCCTACCGTAGATAAGCTAAAGGTCGACGTGGCTTCGAAAAAAGATATTCCCACCCTTAACAGATTATTTGGACCAGTTGTGTTTAAAGAGCTTGACGATTTACTAACTACTATAAATTAAGTGTATTAGTAATCATTGAAACCTATCACCGAAAATATCATCGAAGCATCAGCGATTGAAATATTACAATAGCAGGTGCTGGTATTATGTAAATGGCAAGAGGATTCCGGGCTCAGAATAAGAAAACAAGACCGTCTCCACTTAGAGATGCTTTGTTGACAAAGTTGATGAGTGGGGAGATGAGAAAAATTAAAAAAACAATGGCCCAAAGCTTTAACATTAATGACCCGGATGACCAATTGTTTTTAAAACAGTGGCTACAAACCTATACCCAACTAGAATGGCAGGAGTTTGTTGATTTTAGTTTTTCTGATGCGCACAAAAGGAGTTTTACCTATGATGAACGTAATTGTCTAAAGGTTGTAAAAGATTTATATAATAAGCGAAATATTACAGAATCACAATTAAAATGGGTAAGCTGGGCTTATAACCTTGTTAGTCGTATAGTAGACATTAAAGAAACAGTTAACACAGTCAGTGCCTCGAATACTTCTTTCAAAGATGGTTTTGAACAACCTTCAAGACACTTTACCCTACGAGTTGCCTGGCATGATAATATGTGGAATGGCTCTGTTTGTAAAAATCCTGATAAAAATATCTATTGTAATGGCTATCACTCCCTGCTTAGTGATAGGATAAGAAGGCAAAAAGAAAAGGTATTGCCTGTTGAAATGAAGTACGCCGGTGAACTTGTAGAGAAGATGATCAGTGAAACGGGAGAATTACCTCCTTGTTACTGGAGCATAAATCTGTTTGGGAAAGGAAAAATCGATATCAAACATATTAACCCAGCTGACAGAAAAAAAGTCTTGGATCCTATTGATGAAGTAGTGCCGGCTCATTCTATTTTTTCATGGCCTTTTGGATTCTCGTTTGTTCGCTCAAGAGAAGAGTATAAAGCTAATGGGCGATATCCGGCCAACTTAGAAAAAGTAAGAGTATCCCGGTTCAGAAGTAAAATAAAAGAAACTGAGAGTATCGGGTTTGTATATGCCAAGTTCAGTAACCCTTTATCCTACGAGGATATGAAGTATCTGGTAGTTGGATGCGGTATAATTAAAGAGAAAGGAGATAATACTTATTTCAAGCCAGAAGATGAGATTGAAAAAATAAGAAACAGTAAAGCTGATTTACGCCATTTCCCTTCTGTTAACTGGGCACTCCGCTTTTCATTCAAGAGTGAAACAATGGTAAGGATGCCTTACCATGAATATCTTGAGGAAACACAAAGACGTAATTTGCCAGTAGATGAAACTGAAAAAATACTGAATAAGATCCGTGTTACGATTGATGAACCTGAACTGGAGCATTGTTTTAAGTATGTTGCGATGGACATAGATGATGACGAAGCAATTTTTATCCTTACAAAGATTCGGAATAAGTTGCTCGATGCTATCAATGACGGTATTGTAGAAGTTAATTGGATAAATGATCAAATAAACCGGGTCGAAGATCTGCTCGAACATTGCTGGAACAGGAGGGCTCATTTCCCAGGATTTAAAAACCTCTCCCGAATTCTCCTCAATAAAAATGAAAATGAAAAATCCCGGTTAGACCAATTTGTTTCCCATTTAAAAGGAAATGAACCAGATTATAGTGAAAAAATTGCTGACTTATTAAATGATCCCGGGTCGGATAGAAGTTACTCTTATTATTTTAATGATCTTCAACAGTTAAAGAATAGCATTGAACAGATCGGGATAACTGTGAGCCAATTCCTGACTCTGGCAATGTTGAATCTTTCATCCCGTCAGTTTGAAAAAATAAATGACGGAATTATCTCCAAATCAGCCTTTGACATTCAATCCATTTCTGAAAACCCTTACCTGCTATATGAAGAATATGAACCTGATAAAGATATGCAGGACAGTCAAACCGGCGAATTCACTGATGGACCTATTGAGCTTTTTAAAATTGACATTGCATATTTTCCAAATACAGACTACCTCGGAAGTAATCTTTTACAAAACGAGATAAAGATTACAGACAAGAGAAGGATTCGGGCATTGATTATTCATTATTTGAGATCTCTTGAATTTTCAACAGGGGATTGCTTTGACGATGCGAAAACCCTTGAAGAACATTTGCAGGAATATCCACTTTTTTATAAGACTGAAAATGCAAAATTATTGTTACCCCGATTTTTTCTTGAAAACTCAAGCCCGGAATTCGACGCACATTTAAGCCTAAAGCTCCATATTCATTATGCCAATGACACGAAATATTACTACCTAAAAGAAATATACAAGGCTGAAAATGAAGTAGGTGATTTTATTCAGACTTTACTTGATTTAAAAGAACCTAACATTCTTAAGTATGAGAAACTTGATAAATATCTTGGTAGATCTGTAGAAAAGCTCTCGAAAAAAATTGGGCAAACCTTTGATAAAGAATCATTTTTATCTGAGAGAAATTGGCTTTACGAAAATCTTTTTCTTAAGAAATTCTTTGTGATTTGTGGTAATCCTGGATCGGGCAAATCATATGAAACATTGAATATTGTGCGGTATTTTATCGAGAAAGGTAAGACCTATCTTTTGCTTACTCCCACAGGGAAAGCAGCTCTTCGGCTTAAGTTTGATGAGGATTTTAAAGATATTGGTATTGAAGCAATGACAATTGATAAATTCATCACTCAGTGGAAGAAAAAGCCTGGCTTCAGAAAGGAATATAATAACATAATAATTGATGAAATGTCGATGGTCACCATCACAAAACTCCATGAATTATTTAATTGTTTTGATGCCGATGTTCCCTCCTTACACAGGGTGATATTGGTAGGCGATCCACACCAATTACCCCCTATCGGTTTTGGTAAACCATTCTTTGACATAATTCAACGTCTTAAATCTGATCCTGAACTGAAGCAGCATATTGTTGAATTGGATGTTAACTGCCGTCAGGAATTAGAAGGGAATGCAATTTTGGACTTTAGTAAGCTTTATTCGAACGAAGGGGAATTGTCAGATGAAATATTAGAGAAAATAAAATCAGGTGGTAAGGTTTCTGAAGGGTTCAGAATAAGATATTGGGCAAACGAAGAAAAGCTGCTTGATGTATTGAGAGATGAGTGGCAGTTAATTGCCAAGGAGCAAAACTGCACAGGTAACGAATTGGAAAAGTTAAATAAGCTTTTCAGGCTACAAACAAATGTTGGGGAACCTGATCAGATAACCTATGACCTGGAGCGATTTCAAATCATTACGCCTTACCGGATTTTTTCCGATAAGGTGAATCTTTTTTATCAACATGAGGTAAGGCATACAGAGGATATTGATATACTGAAACTTTTTAAGAATCAAGATAAAATTATACGGACACAGAATTATTATAATGATGATGAGTTAATACTTTCAAATGGTTCAATAGGTATAGCCATGAATTGGAAGAGTGATAAGATTCTTTGCTTCCCTGAATTAGAGAAAGGCTACATGTCCATTTATGGTGAAGACGGAATACGTGAAAATGAAAAGGAATTCTTTGAGTTAGCTTATAGTATTACTATTCATAAATCCCAGGGAAGTGGGTTTGAACATTTGGTGGTAGTTCTGCCAAAAAGATATGGCTTACTGTCTAAAGAATTATTCTATACTGGCTTAACAAGAAGTAAAAAGACAATTAGTGTTTTAATTGAGGGGGAACCTGGCCAGGACTTTGAAAACAGCCTGTTTGAATACGCAAGGCGCAGGTCATATACCGAGACAAGGAAAACCAGCCTGATGCTTCGTAACCCACACAGGTATTATGGATTAGAACCAGAGAATGGTATTTTTGTTCAATCAAGGGTTGAGCAAATAATTTATCGTCATCTTATGAAATACCGTGATGAAGGAAATAATGAACTTGATTTCCGGTATGAAAAATTTCCGGAAATAGATGGCAAGGAAATAAGAATAAAAACGGATTTTACAATTTATACAAAACGAGGAATCTATTTTTGGGAACATTTAGGAATGTTAACAAAGCGCTCTTATGAGAAGAAATGGCTTGAACTTAAAAAACCTACTTATAAAAGCCTTAATGTAATGGACAGGCTTATTACAACTCATGAATTAAATGGGATAAGCGATGATAAAATTGAAGAAATAATAAAAAAAATTATGAGTGGTGATATTGAAACAGAAGACAGAACTAACCTGTATTCAGATCATCATTACTCGTTAAGATAATAATATTGAAACCCATCACCGAAAATATCATTGAAGCCTCAGCGATTGAAATATTACAATCGCAGGGCTGGGATTATGTAAATGGTAAGGAGATTTCTCCCGGTGGTTTATTTTGTGAAAGAGAAGGTTTTAATGAAGTTATCCTGGTAAATCGTTTAAGAAAAGCCGTTGCACTGCTTAATCCGCAGATACCGGCTGATGCACAGGAAGCTGCCATTCAAAAAGTACTTCGTATCTCGTCGCCCGATTTACTGCACAATAACGAGGCCTTTCATAAAATGCTGGTGGAGAAAGTTAAAGTGCCTTATCAGCAAGATGGCTATGAACGCAGCCATGAAGTGGCATTGATAGATTTTGAAAATGCAGCCAACAACCAGTTTCTGGTGGTGAACCAATACACTATTATTGAGAACAACCATAACAAACGCCCCGATGTATTGCTGTTTGTAAATGGTATACCATTGGTGGTGATGGAGCTTAAAAATGCCGGTGATGAAAATGCCAGCATCAGCAGTGCTTACAAACAAATTCAAACATACAAAGCTATCATTCCCTCGCTGTTTACTTACAATGCCATTTGTATCATCAGCGATGGGCTGGAATGTAAAGCAGGCAGTGTGACAGCCGGTTTAAGCCGCTACATGGCATGGAAAACCAGCGACGGCATAAAAGAAGATTCCCGTTTTAAGCCGCAGCTGCAGACCATGCTGAAAGGCATGCTTATCCCTTCAACTTTGCTGGACCTGGTACGAAACTTTATTGTGTTTGAAAAATCAAAAAGAGAAGATGCACAAACAGGGCTTACACAAATATTTACGGAAAAGAAACTGGCGGCCTATCATCAATATTATGCTGTAAATAAAGCAGTGCAGAGTTCTGTTAAAGCATCGGGTGCTAATGGTGACAAGAAAGGAGGTGTGGTATGGCATACACAGGGAAGCGGCAAAAGCCTGAGTATGGTCTTTTATTCTGGCAAGCTGATTACTGCACCCGAAATGCAAAACCCAACCATCGTTGTTATTACCGACAGGAATGACCTGGACGAGCAATTGTTTGATACTTTCGCTGCATCCAGGCAACTGCTCAGGCAGGAACCTGTACAGGCAGAAAGCAGGGAGCATTTAAAAGATTTACTAAAGGTTGCAAGCGGAGGGATTGTTTTCACCACCATTCAAAAATTTTTACCGGAAGGTAATAAGTCTGAATACGACCAGTTAAGCGACCGTAAAAATATTGTAGTGATTGCCGATGAAGCACACCGCACGCAATACGGCTTTGAAGCAAAGCTGGTGGATGAAAAAAACAAGGAAACAAAAGAAGTAATTGGCAAGCGCATTGCCTTTGGCTTTGCCAAATACATGCGGGATGCTTTGCCCAATGCAACGTATATTGGCTTTACCGGCACTCCCATTGAGGGTACGGATGTAAATACACCGCAGGTATTTGGGCAGTACGTGGATATTTATGATATTTCGCAGGCCGTGGCCGATGGCGCTACGGTAAGGATATATTATGAAAGCCGCCTGGCAAAAGTGAACCTGGATGAAGAGGGCCGCAGGCTGATCAAAGAGTTTGACCAGGAACTGGAACAGGATGAAGAGATAAGCGGGCGGCAAAAGGCCAAAGCAAAATGGACCAAGCTGGAAGCGATTGTGGGCAATGAAGAGCGGATCAAGAACCTGGCAAAAGACATCGTAACACATTTTGAAAAGCGACAGACCGTATTTGAAGGCAAGGCTATGATCGTTGCCATGAGCCGCCGGATAGCTGCAGAAATCTACAGTGAGATCATTGCCTTAAGGCCCGACTGGCATGATGATGATTTAGCCAAAGGCACTATTAAAGTAGTAATGACAACCAATAGTGATGACGGGCCGGAGATTGCACAGCACCATACCAGCAAAAAGCAAAGGAGGAGTTTATCAGACAGGATGAAAGACCCTGCCGATCCCCTGAAGCTGGTCATAGTTAGAGATATGTGGCTTACCGGCTTTGATGCCCCTGTTTTAAAGACCCTTTACATAGATAAGCCTATGCGGGGCCATAACCTGATGCAGGCCATTGCAAGGGTAAACCGTGTTTTCAAAGATGTAACGGGAGGACTGGTGGTGGATTATTTGGGTATTGCTACAGATCTGAAGAAAGCGCTCTCTTTTTATTCCGATGCCGGTGGTAAGGGTGATCCCGCAGAGCAGATTACCGGTGCGGTAAATGTAGTGATGGAGAAATTGGAGGTGGTAAGGCAGATGTTCAACGAGGAAACAAACACTTACAAGGAGCTGCTTGCTGCAGAACCCGAGGCTTATTATGAAAACAGTTATCAATTTAATTATCAAAGATTTTTTAAGGGTTCAGCACAGGAAAAGCTTTCAATCATCCTGCAGGCAGAAGAGCATATTTTGGGATTGCAGGATGGGAAGGAGCGGTATGTAAGAGAGGTAAACCTTCTGGGACAGGCCCTTTCCATTTGTATATCAAAAGAAGAAGTACAGCCATACCTGCCGGAGATCGCATTCTTCCAGGCAGTAAAGGCAAGGCTGGTAAAATTTGAAGCTGCCGGTTCGGGTAAAAGTGATGCTGAGATAGAAGCGGCAATCAAACAGATCGTAGATGAAGCATTGAGCAGTGATAAAGTAGTTGATATTTTTGATGCGGCTGGTATTGATAAACCCGATATTTCAGGGCTTTCCATTTTGTCGGATGAATTCATGCTGGAAGTAAAAGGAATGCAGCATAAAAACCTGGCCCTGGAACTGCTTAAGAAGATACTGAATGATGAAATAAGAAATGTTACAAACAGAAACCTGACAAAGGGCAAAGCATTGTTGGTAATGCTTGAATCTGCATTAAAGAAATACCAGAACAATTTACTTACCACCGTTGAGATAATCCAGTTCCTGGTGGATGAAGTAGCGAAAAAAATAAAAGAGGAATATGCCCGTACCGATGAGTTAAAAATGACGGTAGATGAAGTGGCATTTTATGATGCACTGGCAGCAAATGAAAGTGCGGTTGATGTTTTAGGCGATGAACAATTACGGCAACTTGCACTGGAAATTGCTGATAAAGTAAGGGCCAATACAACCATTGACTGGGCTATTAAAGAAAGTGCCCGTGCAAAACTGATGGTATTGGTTAGAAGGACATTGAACAAATATGGCTATCCCCCGGATAAGCAGGAAAAGGCGATAGAAACAGTTTTGAAGCAGGCAGAGTTGCTGGCGAATAATATGTTTTGATAATTATTCTACCGGTTTTTATCCTAGTCATTATCGGTTTATATTTTTTAAACTGCTTGGAAGTTTCTCTGCAGCAGATACAATCATAAAGCTCCGTTTAATAACCTGCTTGTTCAGTTTTTTATAAGTAATTTGTTTGTTAGCCAAACAGATTCCATGAAAATGCGTCTTATATAGCAAACTTTACACGGGTTTAGCAAATTTTTTGGCATTTACAATTTAGTGAAGCCAGATATTTCCTGCAGGAATACCGATTAGCTGTGAAAATAAATAATGGAAATGAGAAAGTGCAGACAAAAAATAAGTTTTGTATATTTAGCTTTTGTAATACATGTCACCTAAAACAGCTGTTTATGTCAGAACCCTGGATTTTTGAAGCCAATAATTTTGATTTTTCTGGAGATGTTGAAAGAGTGCTATACAGAAACGAACTTATTAATAAATACCTAAACATCGGACACAGAGATAAAATGCTTTTTTTAGTTGGTCCGAAAGGAATAGGAAAGACATTTTTATTATGTTATAAAAGTTTTTTATTTAGAAAGCAGCATGCAAATGAAATCAAATTTTCACCTTCCAATGAACTTACAGAAAACCTGATTGTATATTTCAGCCAATTTTCTAAAGAGGAGATTGAAAAATTTCAGACGCCTGAATTATGGGAGAATATCTGGAAATTCACATTAATGGCTGTTGCCTGCAAAACTTTCGGGATAAAAGTTGAGGATAATCTAAATCACATGGAGCAGGATTTTTCCAATGTTTCCGGAACTTTAAGTTTCCTGTTAAGCGATAGAAAAGCTTTGACTCGTATCCTGTCTTCTGCTGTTCCAAAACTGATTAATATGACCAAGCAGGTGCAAAGCGGGGTTGCCATGTTTATTGATGGGGTAGATCAGGCTGTGGATGTATTGGTTGATTCAAAGTTTTATGATTATTCAACTTATTCCGATATTCCGATTAAAATATGGTCTCATATTCATATTGGGTTATTAAAATCCATATATGATATCAGTTTACTGAACTCTCATGTTAAAATCTACACAACTGTAAGAAATGAGGCTTTTAAACTAATTCCCGGAGGTATGGCAGCTAACCTCGAGGGGTTTTCTGCAAATTTGAGCTATTCACCCAGCGAACTAAAGAAGATTTTCGAAAATAATGTCAGTATCACCGCTAGTTCAAAACTAATTAAAAAAGATTCAGACAATATTATCGAAAGGTTTCTCGGATATTCACAAATGTCTCATCCATGTATTGAAGATCAAAATGAAGACGCACTGGATTTTATTTTGCGGCATACATTGGGCCGGCCAAGGGAAGTAGTAAGGCTGGGAAGTGCCCTTTATTATGAAAAGCTTACTAAAGTTGATTACAGAGAGATTGCTGAACAGGACAGGGTTGAGGATATACGTCATTTCATAAATGAAAAATCTGATTCAATACTGGAAGACTATCTTCAGGAAATAATTCCTTCTTTTGATAATGAGTATCTTGTTCGGTTTTTAAGAAAAATACAGTCAAATATATTTCACTACAAAATCCTGAATGAAGAAGAAAAGAAATTTCTTGGTATTTGCTATAATGTTGGCCTTATAGGGGTGATTCACTCCCGGATAGGTAAAGACGGCAAACCTAAAAAATTTCAGTACTTCAAAAAAGCAGGAGACTACCTCTATCACAGTTTAAATCAATATCCCAAAAGCGAATATTATATAACGCATCCGATACTAGATTCCTATTTTACCAAAATTTTCAATACTGATTTTTATAACAGCAGAAGCATTATTGGTAATCATTACGAATTTCGTGATATAAGTTATATATATGACTTTGCAATTTCATATGCAGGAGAAGACAGGCATATAGTTGACTTGGTAGCTACAGAGTTGAAAGCAAAAGGATTTAAGATATTCTATGACAGGGATTTTGTTAAGGATATTACCGGAAATGATCTGATCGATTACTTACTGGAGGTTTATAAAAAATCTGCCAAAAATGTTATAGTATTTCTTTCGGGAAATTATTTAAGAAAAAAATGGACTGGATTTGAGTGGCAAACGATTAAACAAAAGCTTGTTAATAATTACACATCCGATTTTTTAAAGATTGTAAAAATTGATGACATTCCTACACCAGAAATAGTGGAAACGCGGGCATATATAGATGCCAGAGAAATGTCTGCTAATGAAATAGCTGATCTTTTATAACCTACATTCATAGCGTATTAGTGCATAAATTCTTCTTTGGCGCAGATATTCTTAATCTGATTTGGAATTAAAAACCTAAAGTCTGCAGAGATATCTGTTGCTTATCAGTTCTCCCGGTTTCCCGATAGCTAACGGAACAATTGCAACGGGTTTATCTGCCACCGCCGGTAAGCCGTTTGTATAGCCTCCACCTGGGTTCCCCTCTTGCGCAAGCATTCCCCACCCAACTCATTAACCCCAAACCATAAATCTTGCGGGGTCGCCGTGTATTTCAGTTCCGGCGGTCCTGAGCTTAGCCGAAGGATTAACTGCAGCATACCCTGGCAAAATAATAAGGGGCATGTAAAATTGGGTAACCCCTGCATGCAATAACTAATAGTGGCAGCAGAGAAACTGTCACTGTTAGTTTATATAAGTCTGTGCTGTGCAGCAGGAAAAACCGAAGGCAGTTCCCGGGCCTTTAAAAATATACAAAGCACACATGTTGCCGGCATAGTTGCTGATGGGTATTTAAGCCAGGTGAATAGCGGGATATTGCTGCCTGCTGGTTCTGCCTTATACTTTACGGCAGTTGCAATGCGGGGCAATTGGCCGGGCATGGCCTGAGAAATAAATTCTTTATTACAGGTGCCTTTTTTGTTATATTCGAATAACACAACCATGGTGGTGCCCGGGGCGCAGCAACTATAAAACACTGCTTATGATGAAAACTTCGGAATTCTATTTTATCAGCCATTCAACGAGCGACTCAGCTTTTGCATCGAAGCTGTACAATGACCTGTCTGCGAACGGAGCAAATCTGTGGATGGATCAGGTTAACCTGAAGCCGGGAGATTTGTGGGTGGAGAAAGCTATTGGGGCACTAAAATCAGCTGCTGCAATCATAGTGATCCTGTCGCCCGAATCGGTAAAAGAATCGACTGTATTGGACGAGATTAGCTTCGCAAGAGATAACAAGATCAGAATAGTACCCGTAATGAAAGTTCACTGTAAGCTGCCAATCCAGCTTAGTAATATCCAATATATTGATATGACAGTGGATTACAATAATGGTCTGAATGAATTACTGGCAGACCTGGGTTTACGGGAACCAGTACCCATGGCCCTTAGGCTTATCAACCTGAATAAAACAACAAGAAGTACAAGGCTCGATCTCAGTAACTGCGGTATGACTGAAATACCGCCCGAAATTGCTGAACTGGTATGGCTGGAAGAACTGGTAATTGCAGGAAGGGAATATTATGACCTGGACACGAACTTAACTGTATTGGTTGTCTCAAAAAATAATGGGGCGAATAACAGTTTTTCCCAATTCCCCGCAGGTATGGATAAACTGGTAAACCTGAAAAAGCTGGTACTCTGCGGCAACGAGCAACTGGGCCCCAATACCAGTTTTAGTTTTATAGAGAATTACCGGGCACTCCGGTACCTGGATATATCCGCTACCAGCGCAGCTGACCTGTTGCCACTGACCAACCTGCAGGAACTTACCCACCTGAAAATAAACAACACACTGGTAAAAGATCTGCAGCCTCTTTCGGGCCTGCAAAGTCTTTACCGGTTGTATATGCCCGATATTTTTATCTCCGATATCAGCCCATTATCAGGGCTGAAGAGCCTGGCTATACTGAACATGAAAGGAAACCGGGTATCCGATCTTACTGCTCTGGCCGGCCTTACCAACCTGGAGGAGCTGGAAATACAGTCCTGTGGCCTCAGTAATATCCAGCCTCTCTCGGGGCTTGTAAAACTGCGTTACCTGGATTTGTCCAGCAACCCGGTGTCGGATATTTCGCCCCTGGCAAAACTCCATAAACTGTCGTCCCTGTTATGTACATACACCGAAGTAAATAGTTTTACTGCCATTGCAGGGCTTAAAAAACTACACCGGCTGATCTTTAACAACTGCATGGTTACCAGCCTTGCCCCGCTGGCCAGTATGAAGGTGCTTACTGCTTTTGAGTGCAGGGAAAACCCGGTGAACGATTGCCCGGCGGATGTATATGAAGCGGGCGACCCCAAACAGTTAAGGGCTTACTTTAAAGCCAAAACGGTGGAAGCAGCCTCAAGGACCACGGCAACAGACAATGGGGCTGAACCGGCGAACAACGACAGCGCCAACGACCTGCGCAGGGATGTAAAGCTGATCGTGCTGGGAAACAGCAATGTGGGCAAGACCAACCTGGTGAACTTTCTGGAGACCGGCCAGTTTTTCGGTACCCGCAAAACAACCCACGGACTGGAAGTGCACCGCTGGATACCGGATAAAGACCGCTTTCCGGCGCTGAACGATATTGCAGTGAGCATCTGGGATTTTGGGGGGCAGGAATATTACCATGAAGCTTACCGGCTCTTCCTGAGTGCCAATGCGGTTTACCTGTTATTGTGGTGCAAGGAAACAGACCGCAACAGGCCGGAATCAACCCGCCTCAACGACCAGGAACCGCCTGTAATGCTGGAGCATTTTGAGATCAGTTACTGGCTGGATACCATCCGGTATTATACAGGCAGTAATTTGAGTACAACTGCCGGAAGCACGGCAGCAAATATGCCGGTAACAGAACAGAAGCCCGCAAGTAATACCCGCATCATTGCAGTACAAAATAAAGTGGATGATATTGAGCTGGATAAAAAGCGTATAGCACAGGAACTGCACGAGCAATACAAGATCAGCGATTCCTTTCACATAAGCCTGTTAAAAGGTTCGGATACCGGCAACACCCTGCAGAACAAAAGGCTGGGCTATTTCCTGTCAGAACTGGAATCGGCCATTGTTAACAATGCCGATACGGAAAAACCGCCTGCCAACTGGCAACGGGTAAGGAAGGCCATCTTAGATTTAAAATCAGACAATGACCCGGGTAATCCATTCCGGAAGAACCTTACAGACGATCACTGGATAAGCCTGAAAGATTTTCGGGAAGCCTGTAAGGTACTGGCAGCCGGGCTTACGGAAGATGAATTGTATACCCTGCCCCGTTGGCTGGATAAAGGCGGGGTGGTGGTTTATTTTCCTGGTATTGCTGCGCTGCAGGATAAGATATTCCTGAGGCCGGATCAGCTGGCGGCAGATATTTACCGGATATTAAGTGATGATATACGCTTGCTGGGAGGAGAGTTTGCAGCAGACGACCTGTTTGGCAAAAAGGAGAAAGACAAACAGGAAATATTTTTAGAACTGACGAAGCAACTGGACCTGGTGTTTCCCCACCCGGTTAAAAAATCTGCCGGAAAATACCTGGCGCCTCAGTACCTGCCCGAAAACCACCCCATCGAAGACCTGTTTAAAATAGCCAGCCAGGGGGCATGGCAATCGCAATTATGGATAAAGGTGCCGCTGTTCTATTATAAGAAGATACTTAACGGGTTGCTGCTGCATTTTGCCAGCGAAGAATTTACCGAGTGCCGGTATTTCTGGAAGCATGGCATCATGTTCGTGAACGAAGGGTTGCGGGTGCTTATCAAGGGCCTGTACCCTGATACTATACATCATGAAGGGATCATCTTACTGGGTGTGGAGCAGGATAAGGCAAAACGCGATATGCTGGTGAAGAAGATATTTGACGAAGTGCTGCGCCTGGTTTCGGCAAAACCGGGTGTCTCCAATAGCAGCAGTCCGGCCAGCAGTCTGCAAACTCCTGCGGTGGATATCAAAGTATCTTACGATGGGGTGAATTACATCAGTTACCAGTCGTTGCTCGAGAGCGCAAACGAACCAAAGCTGCGTGCATCCAACAGCAATACCTGGCTTATCACGCATCATTTTGCAGCCATCATGCCCAGTCCGCCGCAAAAGGCGAAACGGGTTTTCCTTTCTTATTCGCACCAGAATACCAAATGGCTGGTGAGGTTAAGAAGCCACCTGGCCGGTATACGCCGGGCCAAAATGATCGAGGCCTGGGATGATAAGGAAATATTGCCGGGCGACCACTGGGATACTTTGATACGCACCAACCTGGAAGAGGCCGATGTATTCATCCTGTTATTGTCGGCCGATTTTATTGCCAGCGAATATATCTGGAACGAGGAGCTCCGTGCGGCATTCAGGAAATTAAAGGAGCGCAATGCGGTATTGATCCCGATATTATTTGAACCGCTTGACCTGGGCGGTCTGCCGGAGATCACCGACCCGGAAGCCGGTTATTCATATAAGATCAGCGACTTTGAGATCATTCCCAAGAACACGGGAGGCCAGCTGCAGGCAGTAAGCCTTTGGCCCAACCAGGAAGAAGCCCTGGCGCTGGTAGCAGAGAGTATCCGAATGGCTATTTTGAAAAAATGACAAGAGCTTCGCTGAAAAGTATCCTGCCTGATAATTTATTCCGGCGGATGAAATTCCGGGGGTTCGTTCCGCCGCCCGGGTTTTTAATCAGCGGTGTATCAGGTTGCCGGTAAATTTTATTTATAAGGTTTACATGAGTTTACTGTAATTGCTCATTAAGTCTTAAACTGTTTTTTGGCTTACAGCTTTTGCACTCCGCTTTGTTGCTGGTAGAGGCCCGGGCAAAGAAAACACAACAGGAAAACAGTATTTACCTGCGGCAAAGGCAACTACCTTATATCTGTAATTCATGTGTCCGGTACCTGCAATTGTTAACCTCTATTAACCCACCCTTAAAATCCTGTTAATACTCCTCATTACAGATAATTTGAGAACAGGCATGCCGTTAGATAGCCTCAACCCATCAGCATGAAACACTTACTTTTATTTTCCGCAATCCTGCTGCCTGCAATTAGTGCAGTTGCCTCTTCCAATAATAAAAAGAAACCGGCCAGGGTGGCTGCAGGCAAACTGGTTTACCCGGTATCGGGGCCGCAGTCGAATGTTGGCGGGTACTTTGGCGATTACCGCAATGGCGGGCGAAGCCACAAAGGGATAGATATTTATGCAAAAAAAGGAACGGCGGTAGTGGCGGTTTGCGGTGGTGTTATCAGCAGCACCAAAACCGAAAAGCTTGGTGGCAAGACCATCCGCCTGCGGGCAGCTTCCCGTGGCTTTACAGCCTATTATGCCCACCTGGATAAAATTACAGTACGTGCCGGTGAGCGGGTGCAACAGGGGCAGTCCATTGGCACCGTTGGCAACACCGGCAATGCCAAACATAAAGCAGCACACCTGCACTTTGGTATTATCGGACGGGGGAGGGCCGTAAATCCCCTGCCCTATGTACAGCACTCAAAAAAGATCATCAACCCCGTTGTGGCCACAACAAAAAAACTAAAAGTTTTACCGGTAGCGGTGAATGAGAATAAGAGGCAGCCGGTGATGAGAAGTAAATAAAAAGTTTACCCTTGCCGCGGCCCGGGTTTCAACCAGTGGCGTATAAAGGATTGGAATAATCCTGCCAATTACAATTATTATCGGGTCCTGAAATAACCAAACAGGTCAAAGGGCAGGCCTACAAATATATTAAATGCAAATCCGTCATTAAAAGTCGTCTTTTCTTTCAGCTTATCAGTATAGCCTATAGAAATGCCACCCTGCAATCCCTTTACTTTTTTCTCTTCCTTCATGTTCAGGAAATACAGCGGCAATTCTATCGCCAGCGAATTTTCACTGGTTCTGAAAGCTATGGAAGGTGCAATTGCAAATGAGATAACGCCCTTACGGTAAAATGCTTTTCTGTAATCCAATTGAATTCTTGTTAAATTCTTTTTTACAGGTTCGCCCACCGTAACATCTTTATTGTAGGAAAGTCCAGAGCTGTTTAAAGGAAAATTCCTGTTGATAGGATCTCCGCTTTCAAACTTTATTTCCTGGATAGCGCTCAGTGATATCACACTCCTGTCTTTGAGATACAGTCCTGCGGTAAACCTCAGGTTATGATTGGTACGGTTTTCATTTTTGGGGCTTACAGAAAAAGAATCCAGTATATAGTCGATCTCATTTTTGGCAACAGCGTATCCAAAACCTATCAGCACAGGAATGCCCAGATCATTACCTTTATCCGACCAGAAATCTGCAATTGTTTTATCATCAAAGTCAGCCACGGTTATACCACGATAGGCGGCAGTACCTTGTGCAATTCCTTTTTTTGCTGCGTATGCATCTTTAAGTTTTGTAAACAATGCATCATTAACTTTAGGTTTCCAGAAAATATGCTGAAAAGCTATCTCTGCAGAAGTGCCGGCAGACAGGCCGTCCTTATCAAAAAAGGTTACTTTTTTGGGCTTTGTTTCGAAAGGCTGTTTCAGATAAAAAGATAAAGAAGATGAACTTCCAACCGAAAAAGCAACGAGGGCCGAAGCAGAAGCATCACCAAAATCGGATGTAATGTTTACATTGGAAAAATTGGAAAAAACAGTGCTTTTTCCAGGGGAATAAAGATCTTTATTCTGCTTCTCTTTAAGTTGTGCCGTAACCTCATCTTTATCTGCCTGTACAATTTGAGCCTTAGCGCCGAAGAGGCAAAGGCAGCAAATGATTGTTAGTGTTATTTTAGTCATAGCCGGAGTTTTAAATGTCAAAACTAAAGGAGCCATAGTCTTTCCCTATTGGCTTGATCTTTTTGGTGATAGAAGTTGTTGCAGAGTCGGGTGAACTGATGTTCAGGGTATATGAAGTACCAGGCTCACCCGTAACATACCATTGAACCACATGTTTGCCTGCTCCCAGGTTCCTGGTACGTTCCTTTGTTTGTCCATCATTAACCACCAGGAAGTTTACACCGTTAAGTATTAATTTCATCATGCCGGCTTCTATTGAAATTGATGCGGTAAATTCTGCCATAAAAATTCAGGTTTAGAATTAAAAGATTATATCAGGATGTTTGAGGCACAATAATAATATGCATGACAGGATCAGCCAATAGTGAAAACACCTTTTTTAGGATGAGACGATAGAATAAAGTGAAAATGGTTCTTTTTGGCGATGGAGGCAGTTTGCATGGTGGCTGGTTTTGGATCAAGGATGTATTGTCTTTAAATGATTCTCTTCGCCCCGGATCTTGCCTCCGAACTGGAAGAAAGTTAAAGTGGTTTGTGAGGAGAGGAACCAGGGTGATGGGGCTTTTCAGCTAAAAGATTGAGGAAATAAAGAGATGGTTATTATTTAGGTTTCTTTTCTACCTGGAAATTGCTCCTCTAGCTACTAATTCTATATTATAGAATATTTCAACAGAGATACAAACTCAAAGTAAATGCTTTAGAAGTAGTTATTTTTATTATATTCTCAACACGGGTAACTATTTAGCCTTTTTAGTGCGTTTGGTAGCTGCTTTTTTCTTTTTGCTTACATCTGTTTTAACTTTTGAGAAATACAATATGTTATTCTTTTCGGTTTCAGCACTTAAGTTTTTAAGTTCCAAGAAAGCATTGATAAGAGCATTCAGCAGATTCGTACTAAATAAACTACTTAACTTGAGAAACAACTTGTTATCTTTTTTAAAATCAAAGGCAGTAAGAGGAGAAATAGAATCTCTAAACTGTGACGAAATGTTTAGTAATTCAATATCACAATGTCCGTGATACAAATAATTGGTATGTCTTAATATTGTTAAAAATGGTTCAGTTTCATAGTCATTAAATGATCTGTGCTCTTTTAAAGAGAGAGGAAAATGAAAGCTATTACTTTTTTGGAAACCATAGTGACAATACTTGATTTGATCTGTATAAATATTTCTTCGCTTTACAATTTCGCTTTTTATTTTGGCAGAAATTAAATTGTCATCAAAGATGCTGGACTTTATTTCATCAAATAAAATTTCCGTTGAAAGATTAAGCTCAAATGTGTAATAATGGAAAATAATAATGAACACAGTTTTTGAAATAACTTCTGAATATTTCTTATCATCACTCAATACTTTTGAAAATAAGGTCAAGGTTCTTAATAATGTGGTCAGGTCTTTTTGATGGGTATCATTAAGCTTGAAGTATTCAATACTTTTATCAAGAAAGACTCTGTCAAAACTGTTCAATGGCAGGTCTTGCACAAATTCTTTTAATACAATTGAAGTGATATCAAATCCCTTCAAAATGCTCTCTCCCTGAATTGTTAATGATAGTTTTTTATCTTCTGGATTTGACACAATCAGTCCAGATCTGAATAACTCTGAAATAACTGCCTTTTTGTTTTTCAACTCAGGCAGGAGCTTAAACACATTTTCCTCACTAATCTTGTAATATAGATATATTACAGATAGTACCCTCAAATAGATTGGTTTTTCGGTTAATGAAAGTTTATAATTATCAAGTATTTTTACTGCCTCCATTATTAAAAAGTTGATTTACTAAAAAGAATAGATGCTTCCTGAATTTTATGAACTTCCTGCAATGCGGTTTTTATAATATCATCTTTCAAATTATTTTCATTGTAAACTTTAACTGATGCAGTGACCTTTGATTGCAATTTAAGTAAAGTTGGTCCGCTGAATCCTTCATTGCTCCATTTGTCATTCATGTAGATAATCAATTTATTTGAAATCGGCGGGATCATGAAAAAACTATGCGCTTCAGTCAAAGCCCCAATAGAAGTTGGAATTGAGAAAATAATATCGAAAGCATCTGCCTGAGATGCTATTTGGCCGATGTAAGAATAATCAGAGGAATTGTCGCATATTTCTTCACCATATTTTACATAGTGTCCCCGCGATTCAAGCTCTGTTCTTAGAAGAGCTCGGGTTTGAGAAATTGGATTATCACTAGTTAGTTTTTCTCCCCAAAGCATTATAGACAATGGGCAATCCTTTAATTTTTGGAGGCATTGTAGTCGCTTTTCCTCAACTCTTTGGAAAAAATTATCTTTTGATCCTTTTCTAAAATCCATCTACTAGTCTAGTTTTATTATTTCCGAATTATTGAATTCGTGAAATTTCGGCTTATCCTTGATGAAATAAAAATTAGCGTTAACCAAATCCCGAAATTGTTTAAGTGCTTGAATTATATCATCGGTTAAGATGATATTACCATTTGAATCAAAATCTGCTTCACTTTCAAGAAATGTTTGAAATTCAGAAACTAAATTTCGAACATTGAACAGGTTGGGAATTACTTTTGAATCTGTGGGTAAACCTTTTATAGCTTGGGATATGTCGTCTCTGATTTTTGATAAGGAGGAAATACTAGCCTGCTTATTAAGGTTTCCATGATTATACTTAATAATTCTTCGGTTTGACAGATCAATAAAAAGATTGAAAATTATTTTCTCCTCGTCTTCTTTAGGATTCCAGGATATTCCGCCCACAGGTAAAGATATTCCATTGATACGTTTTAAAAATTTAAGTATCTTATTCATCTATATTAATTTAAATTGAATATACACAAATTATTTAAAATGAATCTTGCGGAATATATTTTTTGATTTTACAACTAGTTACTACGCCCGGGCTTTGACCAGCGACACTTCAGGTCTTATATCCATACTTTTAAAATTCAATTGCTGCCATTTCCTCCACGGGTAGGTAAAAGCCACCAACCGCAATAAAGTGAAAATATTTCTTTTGCCTCCGCAGATGCTATCACATTATTAGCCCCCGGGCTTACCTATATTTCCATTCTCATTTTTAGCAGATTGGGCTCAAAGCCGGCTTTCAGGTATGCTGCTTTGGCCGTTTCATTTTTGTCGTACACCTCCAGTCGCAGTTCGGTGAGGTCCCTGGTTTTTGCCCATGCCCTGATTGCAGACAGGATGAGTTTGTTAATACCCCTGTTACGAAAGGCAGGCTTTACATACATAAAGCCTAAATAGGCATACCTGCTGAATGATTGATAAGGCTCGGCAGTAAGTATTTTGACATAACCCGATCCTACAATTTCATCATTGACCATAGCAACCAGCACTTCCGCATCCGGCGATTGGATCAGTGCATGCAGATCATAGTAATGAATTTCCCCGCTCTTCAGCGTGGTATCAAAAGGTCGTTCGGTCTCAACAATACCCCTTTCAAATTCTAATAACACAGGCATGTCTGTTTCAACTGCTTTGCGTATCTCTGTCTTCATTTATTTATTGCGCTTTTAAATGTTTGTTGTTTGCTGCACCTGCTGCTTACCCAATTCATTCCTGGTACAAAAACTCCAGCAGCTTCAGCCGTTTTTTCACCAGGCTGTTCTTCATGGGTATATAACCGAATTTTAGCTTTCCTTTCTCACTCACATACACCATAAAGGGTTGATGCAGTTTTTTGCTGAGGTGGTAAATGGTCAACAGCTCGGCCAGGTCTTCGTAACAGGATGCCGTTGCGTACAGGGATACAAAGGGGCTTTTTGACAGCGCTTTATAAATGGCTGTTGCCGACGTAACGGGCTGCACAGGGCCGCCACGGAAACGTGTTTTTTCCAGCAGCGTATCGCTGAATGCGGCTGCGGGTTTGTTGAAGCTGCGCCAAATATTTGCAGTAAAGGGAGAGGCTGCCAGCAGGGAATCGGGGCTTCCTGCACCGGGTGCCAGGTTCAGCACGGCTGCTACCACATGGGTGGCTTCGTGCAATAATACATACACGATGGCATCGAGTTTACCGGCATTGATATGAACGGACAAGGCGTGGTTGGCCGTGGTATCAAACAGGGTTTGCTCCTTTCGGGTAGCCCATTCGGAAATGGTTTCGTGCAATATGCCGGCGCGGAAAGTAATATTGAATTGTTTGCTGCTATCCGCCGTTTCCAGGGTGGAGGTGAGGGCGGTATTCGGCATATTATCCATAAAACTGATGCTGTGCAAATGCGCTGACAACAGTTTCTTATATACCGGTGGCAGCAGGGAAAAAGCTCTGTCCAGCTTTTGCAGCTCGGCCTGGCTCAGCACATGGTTGGTGGGGTTCATACCGGCTTCGGTAAATTTTTTTACAACCGGTTCCGGCGCAGGAACAATACGGCTCCGGTAAAAACCGTGGTCGATGCCCACACCCGTTTGGGCCTTTAGTTTACAAAACAACAGCAGGCAGTAAAACAGGATAACGACTTTTTTATGGAGCATATACGGCTGTTTGATGAGCGCAACTGCAAATTATCGAATTGTAAGAAAGGATGGTGCGAAACTGTTATTATCAATCACCGGCGTAAAATAGGGATGTGATGAAGATACTGCTAAATGACCCGGGATTTGGAAAGGAAAATACAACAACCGGTAGTAAAGGAAAGGGAATACAATTGTCCCAAAACACAACAGCACCGGTAATTTCCTCCTTCTGCATTCGTAAAACTACCCGCCCAAAATGTTTTATTACGGTGCCTGCAAAAAAAGTCTTTAAAAAATCAGTGCCGTCAAAAAATAAAATTACATTGTGCAGATAATTGCTATATGTACTTAAAAAACCAAACTACATTTTTTATGAAAAAACTTTGCTTTTTATTAGTGTTGTTTTGTGTGCAGGCAGTGGTGTTTGCGCAGAACAATACCTCCGGGTCGGTCATTGCTTCGGAGTTTCATGTTACCAAACCCCTGCGGGAGATCTTTGCCGCCAACCCGGTGGATGAGAACAAAGTGTATCCTGACAAGGAATCGAGGGACAGGGAGAACAGGGTACCGGCCAAATTCCTGAAATCGGTTGCCGACGGACCGCAATATGGCAATGCGCCTGCCAGCCTGCAAAAGGAAATGGGCATTGTGGATGCCGCCCAAACCAGGGCAGCCTGGGCCGGGCAGACCGCCAGCGGCTTCAGGCCCTTTGATCCCTCAGGCGCCGTGGGGCCCAACCACTATGTGCAGATGATCAACTCCACCACTTTTAAAGTATATAGTAAAACGGGTACGGTTTTGCTGACAGCCACCCTGGGCAATTTATGGAGCCCGGCAACTGCCAACGCCGGCGACCCCATCGTGATGTACGATAAGGCGGCCGACCGCTGGTTCTTAGCCCAGTTCGGCAGCAGTACCGATAAGAAGATCTACATTGCAGTTTCCACCAGCAGCGATCCCACAGGGTCGTACTATACGTACACCTATGTATCGCCGTTATTCCCCGATTATCTGAAGTTCAGCGTTTGGCAGGACGGTTATTATATGACCTCCAACCAGAGCACGCAAAGGGTATTTGCTTTTGAGCGTACAGCCATGCTTGCAGGAACACCGGGAGCCAAATCGGTGTATGTGAATTACACACCACCCAAATCGGGTTTCTTTGTGCCATTGCCAGGTGATGCTGCTGATGGGGTGCTGCCGCCTGCCGGTACGCCCTGCCCGATATTCTCTTACTCAGATAACGGCTGGGGCGCCGGTTATACCGATGCTGTAAATATTTACCAGATGGCAGTAAACTGGACACCGGCTACACCCACGGCCACCATTACCCTGGCCAACAATGTGGCCACAGCTGCCTTTGATGCTACGTACGATGTTAACTGGAACGATTGCTCACAACCTGGTACCGCACAAAAACTGGATGGTATTGGCGGGGTGTGTATGTATCGTGCGCAATGGAAGACCTGGTCGGGCTACAATTCCGTAGTACTGAACTGGGCTGTAAAAATATCAGCCACACAGCGCAGCATCAAATGGTGTGAGCTGCGGCAGAACCAAAGCACGGGCGCCTGGAGCATGTACCAGGAAGGTATCTATACCCCGGATGCCAATACCCGCTGGCTGGGCAGTATTGCCATGGATAATAATGGCTCGATCGGTTTAAGTTATATCAAATCAAATTCTTCAAGCATCTTCCCCGGTATCTATTATACCGGCCGCAGGAGCTGCGACCCGCTGGGTACCCTGCCGGTTACCGAAACGATGATCGTGGCAGGTACCGGATCTCAAACCGGGGTGAACAGGGTGGGAGATTATTCTCAAACCACTTTAGATCCTGATGGTGTCACTTTCTGGGGCACTTCCGAATACATGGGAGGCGCTACCGGTTCCAGCGCTGCCCGTACGCATATCTTCAGCTACCAGATAGCACCCTGCGCCACCGGCCCTGTTGCGGGTGTGAGCATTGCACTTACCGGCGGCACCAACCCATCCTGCACCGGCACGGCCATGACCTTTACAGCCACGCCCACCAATGGCGGTACTGCACCGGTATATCAATGGAAAGTGGGCGCTACCAATGTGGGTACCAATTCAAATACCTATACCACATCCACCCTTACAAACGGGCAGGTGGTTACCTGCGTGATGACTTCCAACCTGGCAGGTGTTACCGGCAACCCGGCTACCTCCAATGCCATCACAGCAACGATCAACAGTGCGGTTACGCCTTCTGTTTCGATAGCCTTAACAACGGGCAGCAACCCATCCTGTTCGGGTGCTGCTAAAACGTTTACGGCAACACCGGTGAATGGCGGCACGGCACCTGCTTATCAATGGCAGGTGAACGGCGTAAATGCAGGTACCAACAGCGCTACTTTTTCCACTTCGGCCCTGGCAGCCAATGATGTGGTTACCTGTGTGCTGACTTCCAACTCGCCCTGTGCAACAACCACTACGGCTACCAGCAACAGCATCACGATTAGCTTTACCGCAGCGGTTACACCAGCTGTATCTATTGCTATCACCAGCGGTACCAACCCCAGTCCCAGCGGTGCATCGGTAACTTTTACCGCAACGCCCACCAATGGCGGCGCAACGCCTTCTTACCAGTGGAAGATCGGAACCACCAATGTGGGTACCAATTCACCTACTTTCACCACCACCACTTTAACCAATGGCCAGGTGGTGAGCTGTGTGATGACCAGCAGCGCAAGCTGCGTTACCAGCAGCACAGCAACCAGCAACAGCATCACCATGACGATTACCGGAACAGTAACTTACTGTGCGGCAAGTACTACCAACACCACGTTTGAGTACATCAGCAAAGTGGTGATGGGTAGCATCAACAATACCACTTCTCGTTCATCGTACACCAATTACAGCGCACTGTCTACCAACGTGCTTACCGGCACCGCTTATTCCATCACGGTTACTATCGGCGGCGGTTATACAACGGATAAGATCCTGATCTGGTGCGACTGGAACAACAACGGGGTATTTACCGATGCGGGAGAAGCTGTTTATGTATCTGCTGCCGGTGTGGGTCCGTTTACCACCACCATAACACCACCAAGCACTGCATTTGTGGGCACTGTAAGGATGCGCATCCGCTTAACGGATAGCGGTGCCGGTCCGAACCTGACCCCCTGCGGCTCCTCTACCTATGGTGAAGTGGAAGACTATTCTTTGAATGTGGCATTTGGAAGGGCTACAGATATTACCAGTACCAATACCAGTGTGAACAATGCTTTGCCGGTTCAGGAGTTAACGGTATTCCCGAATCCGAGTGCGGGTGTGTTTACGGTAAGGTCAACAGCAGCGGGCACCTATTATATCATGAATGTTGCCGGTGAACTGGTGAAGAGCTTTACGCTTACCGGTTCCAAAGGCAATACCGAAAGGATCAGTGGTTTAATGCCCGGTACCTACATTATTGTGGGACAAAATAAACAGGGTATTTCAAAACAGAAAGTGATCGTTACGGCGCACTAAGTAATACGCAATTATAAACTATAAACAGCGGCCCTTGCAAAGCAGGGGCCGCTGTTTTGTTTGGGGTACCAGGGGATGATTATTTTCGGGTGTTTAATTGCTGTATAATCTTTCTGCTGCTGCAGGCGCCTGCTTTTAAACCAACACTGTATTAATATCTTTACAAGTTTCTCACGAACCGGGATAAAGTGAAAATGTTTCGCCGGCACGGGAAACCGGATGATGGGCAGGGCTTTTCTTTGGCACAATCTTCGCTACTGATCGTTAACTCCATAAAATCAAACATATGCAAAAACTCATTCCGGCAATACTGCTTGTTATCATCTCCCTGCCATCAGTTGCCCAGCGTAATAAACTCAGCGGCGAACACGAGAACTTCTTTCGCATCGGTGCCAAAGGCGGTGTTAATGTGAACAAGATCAGCGGCAAATCCTATAAGGAAGGTTTCAACTTCAATTTTCAGGCAGGCGCTTTTTTACAATTCAATTTCAGCAACCGCTTTGGCTTGCAGCCGGAAGTGAACTTTGTGCAAACCTCGTCTGAGTTCAGCAATGACCCGAATGATATTTACTACGACCTTTTTCAAAACGGCAGCCAGAAGAAATCGAAACTGAACTTTTTGGAAATACCCCTGCTGCTGAATATAAACCTGGGCGAAAGCAAAAGGGTAAAACTGCAGCTGGGCCCCAGCTATGGCGGACTGCTTAAACAAACAGTTGACAGCCTGAAAGCCAATGGCAATATTTATAAGAACGGTGAATGGGCCGCTATCGGCGGGCTGTGGATACAACTTCCCTTTGTGAATATGGGTGCCCGTTATAAACTGGGCCTCACCGACCTGAACGGTATTGACGACCAGCAAAAATGGAAAAGCCAGTCGATACAGGTGTTTGTGGGGGTGACGTTTTGATGAGGGGATGAGGAGATTTGGTGATTTGGGGATTTGGAGATTTGATGATTTGAAGATTTGGTGATGGTCCATGGTCCATTGTCGATGGTCGATGGTCCATGGTCTATGGTTGATAAAAGAGGCATTAATGATTGTGCTGCCAACGAGAAACAAGAAACAAGAAACAAGAAACGATGAACAAGAAACGATGAACAAGAAACGATGAACAAGAAACGATGAACAAGAAACAATGAACAAGAAACGATGAACAAGAAACGATGAACAAGAAACGCTTCTTCCGGTTTGCAGTTTTAAGCAGAGATTTGTATTTTAGGATCATAATCATCCTCTATGCAAAATATACGTTTAGAACACCTGCTGCTGATAGATATTGAAACGGTATCGGCCCACCCTTCCTTCAGCGAACTTACTGACGACTGGAAACAGCTATGGGAAGAGAAGGTACAAAGACAGCTTCCTGAAAATGTGACTGCCGGAGAATTTTATCCGCAACGTGCTGCGGTGATGGCCGAATTCTCCAAAGTGATCTGCATCAGCGTGGGATATTTTAAAAAAGAAGACGCCGGCCTGAAGCTGCGTGTAAAATCTTTTTACGGCGATGACGAAAAGGTTTTGCTGCAGGATTTTATTGCTGCCCTGCAAAAGATGGAAAGCAATAATAACAAATGGAGTTTTACCGGGCATAATATAAAAGAGTTTGATATTCCCTTTATCTGCCGCCGCCTGTTCATCAATGGGTTAACGCTTCCTTCCTTCCTTGATTTTCAAAATATGAAGCCCTGGGAAACGAATATGATCGATACCTTTCAATACTGGCGCTTTGGCGATTATAAACATTACACTTCCTTAAAGTTACTGGCAGCTGCACTCGGGGTACCATCTCCCAAGGATGATATTGATGGCAGTATGGTGGGCGATGTGTACTGGAATAAAAAAGATTTAGCCCGTATTGTTACTTATTGCCAGAAGGATGTGGTTACCGTGGCGAATATTGTGCTTCGGTTTAAGAATTTGCCTTTACTGGAAGGGGATGCTGTAGAGATAGTGAAGTAGGTTTTTTATCATAAGGGATTATTTCTCAGCTTCGCTTCGAAAAGCTATTAGCCACTAAGGCACAAAGTTTCCTTACTCGAAATAAAGAGCAATCCGTATGTATTCACAGTTATCCGAAAAAGAAGAATTTTTAGGCAGAGAAATTGTTGATGCAGCTTATAAAGTGCATAAAGAACTTGGGCCGGGGTTATTGGAAAAAATCTATGAGGCTTGTTTTTGCCATGAATTGGAAAAGAAAGGTATTCTCTATAAAAGGCAAATTGAATTGCCAATATATTACGATGAAAAATTTTTTGATGAAGGCCTCACTTTGGATGTGTGGGTGGATGAACTGGTTATTTGTGAATTAAAAGCAAGAGAAACGTTGAATCCGCTATGGTTGGCACAACTTAAGAGTCATTTAAAGTTAACAGGATTGCGTTTAGGGTATTTGATCAATTTTAATGTTCCACTATTTAAGGATGGTATCAAAAGAGTTATTCTTTAAGATATTAATTGTTGTCAAAGTGGTTTGCTGCACTCTTTTTATTTGACATAAGCAATTAGAAGCATTTTCCCTAGAGCCTTTGTGTCTGAAATAAATTTTTGTAAATAAAATGCCCCGGAATTTTATTTCTCAGCTTCGCTTCGAAAAGATGCTAGCCACTAAGGCACAAAGGCACAAATCTGCCTGCCGGCAGGGTAGAAAAATGCTGCGCATTTTCCTTTGTGTCTTCGTGTCTTTGTGTCTGAAATAATTTTTTTGTAAATAAAATGCACTGGAATTTTATTTCTCAGCTTCGCTTCGAAAAGATGCTAGCCACTAAGGCACAAAGGCACAAATCTGCCTGCCTGCCGGGAGGGTAGAAAAATGCTGCGCATTTTCCTTTGTGTCTTCGTGTCTTTGTGTCTGAAATAAATTTTATGTAAATAAAATTCAAGGGCATTTTATTTCTCAGCTTCGCTTCGAAAAGCTAATAGCCACTAAGGCACAAAGGGGAAAAATAAATTTTTTGGAAAATGAACCTGCCTTTCTTTACTGCAACAGGAGCTTTTGCACAGCAACTTCACCCGCATTGCTGATCTTAATATAGTACAGGCCTCTTGCAAATGCAGTTGTATTGATGCTGAGTTTGGAAAGACTGGTTATTGCTGTATACATTAAAGTGCCCGAGCTGTTAAATAACTGTATGGTTGATGAGGCATTATTAATCCTGTCCATTGTTATGGTGACAAGGTCATTGGCCGGATTGGGTGAAATGGTTATTGAATATGCCTGATCAAAATTAACGGGTCTTACAACCGACACCTGTATGCTGCCATCTTTATCAACCTGCTTAATGCGGTAATAGTTTTTGCCTTTCAATGGTAAATTATCAAAGGCCGTATATTCCAGGTGCGTACTGCTGTTTCCTGCCGCTGCTATATTGCCAATGGGCTGCCATGTCCTTCCGTCGGCAGATCGCTCCACCACAAAATGACTGCTGTTTGATTCCTGTTCGGTGCTCCAGCTAAGCTTTACAATCTTATTTTGTTTTTGTGCAGTGAATGTTCCGAAACTAACGGGCAAAGCGCCTGCATCGGAACGGGTGTACCAAACCGGCGCAGTAACGATCCTGTTGCCTGCATTGGTAATATCTATATAATAATAACCGGTGGCCAGGTTGGGCAGGTTATCATCTACATACTGAAGGCTGCTGCCGGTTGCTGAATATATTTCGGTGGCGTTTACATTGCTGCCCGGCACCCCGAACATCACCCTGATCACAGCGCCTGCTGTTGATGTGGATACATCAGAAAGATTAACGGCGATAACAGGTGCACCGGCTGCTACAAGGCTGCTGCCCATGATCCTTGTATTGAGTGTAAAATCAACTTTGGTATCGCAGTCCTGCGTGGCATACACATTCATGTTGCGGAAACCACTGATGATATTGGTCTTTGACAGGGAAGGGGCAACAACCGCCGACCTGGAATAGGTTGTTCTTCCAAAAGTGGTATTGTGGTTATCGTGATCGATGGCCGGAGCCAGGTGATAACCCTTTGCCAGCAGTTTTTGATAATAATTTAAATAACCCATCGATGAGCCGGGGTTGCTGTACGTGGTATTGGTGGAAGTGGATGGACCGCTTTCCACCGCAGTGGCACTTACAGCTGCATCGTAAGATGAGTTGTAGGCAATATTGGCCAGGTTGCCATAATCATTATCGTTGGGATGTGCCAGCGAAGCGAATGTGTTGGTAGCGCTGTTATTATTCACCGTTTGAAACAACCCGTTAGCGCCCGTATAATCTGATTTGGCAATGAAGTCATTATAATTATTGCCGGCGCCCCAGCCACCACTGCCGCTTTCCCAGCCCCATAAATTATCCATTCCGTCTCCGTATATCAATACATGTCCTCCATTGCTGATAACTCCCCATTCCATTCCGTACAATGCAATGAATGCCGGGTGTGCTGCCGTAAAAGCCGCAGCCTGGGAAACGCCCAGTACATAGGTACTTAACCTGTTGCCGGGATTGTTGTTGGAGGTATAATGATTGTGTTCGGATATACCCAAAAAATCCATGCATTGCGAAGACATGGCATAATTGTAATCATCGGCCGGTGTATAACCGGGATTGTCCTGGTTGCCGTCGGAATAATCAGAATGTGCATGCAGGTTGCCGAAATAATAATTGTTTGCCGGGTCGTTGCTGGTGGTGGCATTTCCCTGCAGCGGGTTAATGGTCAGATATTTGGTACCACCGCTGCAGATCTTGTTAAAGGCAAATACGTAGAAATAATAGGTGGTGGCAGAGGTAAGCCCGGTTGTTAAAAAGGTTTTTTCACTGTTGTTCGAAACGACTGTTCCCCCGCCAAGCGCATCACCAATATTATAATCGGTATTATTTACCGGGGTGGCTAATAATGTGGGACTGAGGCTCCTGATAACGAGGTACCCATCGCAGCCAATGCCTGCATTGAATGCACCTGCAATGGCATTGGAGGAAACGGTGAACGTGATATTGTTTGGTTGTGCAGCAGGGGTAGTACATGCTGATAAACCCGTAGTTGCATGGGACCCGCTCAGCGGAGCGGTGATATTATAGGCAGGCCCGCTGCTGCAGGCAGTATTGTTGTAACTGAAAATATGAAAATAATACAGCGTGGCAGGCGATAAGCCGGTTGCTGTAAATGCAGTAAGGTTATTTTGCTGTACCACTGTGGCATTGCCCAGGATATTACCGGTCGCATAGGTAACCCCATTCACCGGGTTGTTGGTCAATGAGGGGGTGGTAGTTCGTAAAACCAGGTACCCGTCTGCAGTTGTTGCAGTAAATGAACCGGGTATTGTATTCACTGTTGCGGTACCAAAGTTCAAGGCAGCAGGCTGGCCGGCAGGTGTGGTGCATGCAGGTAAACCTGCCAAAGTTGTGGCATTACCCAGCAGGGGATTTACGGTTAAATATTTGCTGCTGCCTGTGCAGGCATTATTTACAGAGAAGATGTAAAAATAATAAGTGGTGGAGGGCGATAAACCCGTGGCCGTAAAGCTGGTTGCATTGGTATTGGAGATCACGTATCCATCACCCACATTATCGCCGATTGAATAATTAATACCATCAACGGGCAGTGAGGTAAGGCTGCTGTTATTGCTAACTATAACCAGGTAATTGTTGGGCGCAGGGGCAGCTGCGGTAAAACTTCCGGCAATGCTGCTGCTGGTGATGGTGCCGAAACTTAAACCGGTAGGCTGTGCCGTGGGAGTAACACAAGGCGTGTTGGGCACAGCAGTTACCACTATATTATCGATACTTAATTTAGGGCGGGAGCCGGTGGTGCCGCCTGTTCCGTTGTGATAGTAGAAACGCAAACGTGCCGTAGCTGAATTATTGAATATGGCCGGCAATGCAACGGCCGTGATACTGCCCGATGCTGCTACATTGTTGGTGAAGTTGGTTACAAAGGCAGCAGTAACATTGGTGTAAGTTGTTCCGTCAACAGTGGCATATACTTTTAAGGAACCGTTGCGGTTACCGGTGGCATTAAAAACCGTTGCCCAGTCGAAACTCAAAGTGCCTGCATCCACCCCGGTAAAATCGAGGTAAAGGTCGAAGGCAGAAGAAGTGGTATTGTCGGTTGTGCCGGTAGATAAAAGCACAATGGAGGTGGTGGGTGTTGTTTGATCGGTACCGCGGTGCAAGCCACTGGCTGTTGAGGGTGGCGTTTGAAAAGTGGCCGTGGATGCAGTTATGCGTGTGGCCGAGGGGATGACCCCGGTTGCATTAACGGCTACTGCCCCAAAACGGCTGGCTCCATTGCCCGAGGCAAAATTATTGGTCCAGTTTGCAATATCACTGAAGTCTTCGGTATAGGTAAGCGAGGGCTGCGATGCCATGGGCACGGGTGTTTGTGCTGATACACCGGCACAAAGCAATAATAGAATAACAATACGGGTGATTGTATGCATATATGGTTTTCGAACAGGATAGTTAGATTAACACCCAGTAACCACCGTGTGCATGCAGGCAGGCACGGGCGTTACAGATGATAACGGATCGGGTGAAATCGTATTCGGATAAGGTAGCGGGAGAACTATAAAATTATGTAAAAATCAGTTCACTTTTTTAAGCAGTGTTATAAACACCGGGAAGTGATCGCTGTAACCATAGTTATACGTGGTACCGTCCCAGGTCCTTTTTGGATAGCCTTTGAACTTGCCGGTTTGTTGTACCAGGAATTCCTTATTGAAGATATTGGCCCTGTAGTAATGATATCCTTTTTGTTCTTTATCGAGCCAGGCTTTTGAAAGTACCACCTGGTCGAACAGTCCCCAGGAATCCTGGTAGGCAATAGTGCCAATTCCGTTCTTATAAAAATCGACCCAGGGATTATAAAGGCCCCCGTCCTTTAAATTTTTCATACTGCCGCTGGCGCCCAGCGTTTTGGTAAGACTGGGGCTGATGGGATCATCGTTCAGGTCGCCCATGATCACCACCTTGGTATTCTTATTGATGGCCATCAGTGAATCAACGATCCGCTTATCTACCGAAGCAGCTGCGGCCCTGGCCGGAATAGAACGCTCCTCACCACCGGAACGGGAAGGCCAGTGATTGACCATTACATGTATGGTATCCCCATCGAGGATGCCTTTTACATACAATACATCCCGGGTAAAATAAGCGTCTTTGGTTCCGCCCGGCAACTGCACAAAAAGTTTGGTGCTGTAAATGGGTGTAAAGTATTTGGGATTGTAAAACAGTCCCACATCAATACCCCTTTTATCGGGTGAGTCGTAATGAATGATCTTTAAGTTGCGGTTTTTTAAGGCCTTGCTTTGGGCCAATATATTCAATACCGTATCATTCTCAATTTCGGCCACACCCAGTAAGGCAAGTCCGTCCGGATTGATATCGGTTCCCATTTGTGAGATCACCGAAGACAGGCGGTCTACCTTGTCTAAAAAAATGCGGGAATTATAATGACGCTCGCTGTTGGGCAAAAATTCCTCATCGTCCACTGCAGGATTATTGATGGTATCATAATAGTTTTCGAGATTATAAAAACCGATAAGGGAGGCCCTGAAGTTTTCTTTTTGTGCGTACCCTGTTGAAAATGATGCAATTGCAATAGCGATCGTTAAAAAAAATCTGGTCATGTGTTTTTTAATAAAAATCAAAGTTATCCTTATGCCATTAATAAACTAATATTTTTATGTCACTAATATGTTAACTGACAAAAATTAGCTTTCTGATGGCATTAATGGCATACATTTGCAGACTTTTTTAACAAAACATTTATGAAGATCAAAATCAAACTAAGCCTGCTTGCGGCTTTGTTTTCGGGTGTTTTCATACCGTCGGCATATGCCCAGGTAGAACCAGCCAAAACAACCCCAACAGTTCCCGACACAACAATCATTGAATCACTAAGAGAAAATGCTGTAGATAATATCCCTGTAATTTCCCTGGATGAAAATGACGGGCAGGACGGAAGTGCACAAAACATTTCCTCCCAGCTCGGAGCCGGAAGAGACCCTTTCTTAAATGCAGCCACTTTTAAATTTGGTGCTGTGCGTTTCAGGATAAGGGGCTATGATGCCGACCAGTTCAATACCTACATCAATGGCGCACCGATGGAAAACCTGGATAATGGTTTTACACCTTATGGCCAGTGGGGCGGATTGAATGATGTGCTGCGCAACCGTGAATCAACCTCAGGTTTAAAATCGACCACATTCGGTTATGGCGACCTGGGGGGGCTCACCAGTTTTGACACCCGTGCTTCGCACCAGCGCAAACAAACCAGTTTTAATTATGCATCTTCAAACCGGAATTACAGCAACAGGATCATGCTAACACATTCCACCGGCCTGAACAGCAAAGGATGGGCTTTTAGTTTCTCAGCCTCCCGCCGCTGGGCCGATGAAGGTTTTTCGGATGGTACTTATTATGATGGCTGGTCTTTTTATGTGGGCGCCGACAAACGTTTCAACGACCGTCACCTGTTATCATTCGTTGCTTTTGGCACACCAACAGAGAATGGCCGCCAGGGTTCCTCTGTTGATGAGATGGTAAAACTTGCCAACGATAATTATTACAATCCATACTGGGGTTATCAGAATGGTAAAAAGAGAAATGCCAGTGTGGCTAAATCTTTTCAGCCAATCGGTATCCTTACACACGACTGGAAAATATCTGATAAAACCACGCTTGTAACAGCTGCTTCAGCTACTGTGGGAAACAGGAGCACTACCGGGCTGGACTGGTACAATGTGGCCGACCCAAGACCGGATTACTACCGTTATTTACCCAGCTACCAGCAGGATCCGGTATTAGCAGAACAGGTAAGGCAGGAACTGATGAATAACGTAAACAAACGCCAGATAAACTGGGATGCTTTATACCAAACCAATTATGCATCCAATGATGTGGTGCACAATGCCAATGGTATTGCAGGTAATGATGTATCGGGCCGCCGTTCAAGATATATTGTTGAAGACCGTATTATCAATACCACCAAGTACAATTTCAATTCTACCTTAAACAGTACTGTTACGGAGAATATCATATTTACTGCAGGCATCACTTACCAGTCTCAGAAGAATCATTACTACAAAAAAGTGGACGACCTGCTGGGTGGCGATTTTTATGTGGATGTGAACCAGTTTGGCGAAAGGGATTTTCCTGCCAACCCCGATGCCGGTCAAAATGACCTGAACAACCCGAACAGGATACTGGGCGAAGGCGATAAGTTTGGTTACAACTACGACCTGAACATCAAAAAAGGTTCTGTATGGTTACAGGGCGTTTTCAAATTCCGTAAGGTAGATGTATTTGTGGCCAGCGAACATTCATACACCAGCTTCTACCGTGTGGGCAATGTAAAGTCAGGTTTGTTTGCTGATAATTCTTACGGTAAATCATCTACTTATAATTTCTACAACTCAGGTATTAAAGGCGGACTGACCTATAAAATAAACGGACGTAATTATATTTTTGCCAACGGCTCTTATGGTTCAAGGGCCCCTTTCTTTGAGAATGCCTTTATTGCACCCAGGACCAGGGATTTTGTGCAGGACAACCTGAAATCGGAAGAGATACTTTCAACAGAGGTTGGTTATGCCATGAATGCACCTAAATTAAAAATAAGACTGAATGGTTATTACAGCCAGTTCAAGAACGGGCTGGACGTGCTTACCTTCTACAATGATGAGTACCGCAACTTTGTGAACTATGCCATCAGCAATATTGGTAAAATACATATGGGCCTTGAGTTTGGTGTTGAAGCCAAACTGTATAAGGGCTTAAGCATTAATGCAGCAGCAGCTGTTGGCCAATACACTTATAATACCCGCCAGCAGGCAACTGTTACAGCAGATAACAGTGCAGCCACACTGGATAAGGATGTAACTGTATATTCAAAAGATTTTTATGTGCCTACTCCCCAGCAGGCTTATACCATCGGGCTGGATTACCGTTCGCCCAAATTCTGGTTCCTGAACGTTAACTTCAACTACTTTGATAAAATGTACCTGAGCTATAACCCCGTACGCAGAACTGCTTCTGCAGTAAGCGGCGTACCCGAGGGCTCGGCATTATGGCACCAGATACTGGACCAGACACAACTGGAAAGCCAGTACACGCTGGATGCGTTTGCCGGTTACAGCTGGTTAATGAACAGGCAGTTCCATTCACTTAAGAAAAGGACCTACCTGGTATTCAATGTAGGGGTAAACAATATCCTGAACAACAGGAGCATAGTATCAGGCGGTTTTGAGCAGCTGCGTTTTGATTTTGCTGAAAAGAACGTAAACAAATTCCCTGACAAACGCTTCTACGCTTATGGCATCAATTATTTTGCCAGCGTGGGGATCCGTTTTTAATCAATAAATAATAACAACCAAGTATCAAAATTTCTAAAATAAACATTATGAACAAGATTTTTAAATTCATGTCAGCGGTTATGTTGGTTTTATCAGCGGTAACTTTCAGCGCCTGTAAAAAAACCTTCGATAACCCTCCGGGAGCTTCTGATCCTGCAATCGTGGCCAATACTTCGATCAAGGCCCTGAAGGCTTTGCATACCACTTCCGGTGCGTATGATATCATCACTTCAGACCTGGTTATTTCAGGCGTGGTGGTAGCTGACGATAAAAGCGGCAATTTATACAAGCAATTATTTATCCAGGATGCAACCGGCGGATTACAGATCATGCTGGATGCAACCGGTTTATACGGAACCTATCCTGTTGGCCGCAAGGTTTATATTAAATGTAAAGGCCTTTGCATCAGCGATTATAACGGGTTGATGGAACTGGGTGTAAAAGCCACCGTAGCTGGTCTGCCTTCACTGGAAGGTATACCGGGCAACCTGATCAGCCAGTATGTGGTAGGAGGTTCTATCAACAATCCTGTTACCCCTATTTCTGTTTCACAATCTCAGCTGGGTACCAGCATGCAGGACCAGTACCTGGGTTGCCTGATCAGGCTGGATGATTATGAGTTTGCTGATCCTTCTGCTACTTACTCAGATACTTCTGCTTACAAGAGCACTGTAAACCTGGATATCAAGAATTGTTCAGGATCTACCATCATTGTACGTACCAGCGCTTATGCAAATTTTGCCGGCAAGAAAGTACCGGCTGGTAATGGCAGCATCGTGGCTATCTACACCACTTTTGGTACAACCCGCCAGTTACTGCTGCGCAGCGATGAAGATGTGCAGTTTACCAACGGACGTTGCAATCTTTTTGAAGAGTACTTCAATGCACTGACCACAGCGGATAATAATACCGATTTTGCATTTGCAGGCTGGAAGAACATTGCACCTAATGCAACCGCACAATACAAGAACACCGTTTTTGGAAGCAGCGGAAAAGCAGTGAAGGTTACCGCATTTGGCACCGGCTTAAATGCTGATACCGCCTGGCTGATTACACCACCGATAGCATTACCGGGTTCAACATCACCACAACTTAATTTTGCAACTGCATACCAGTTTGCTGTGGGGCCAACAACCCTGCATGCCTTTATCTCTACCAACTACAACGGAAGCAATACACCGAATACAGCTACCTGGACACAGCTGACCAATAACAGCCAGATACCGGGTAATACAGCGGTAAACAATTCAGGTACTTTCAGTTCATTGGTGAATACCGGCAATATCAGTCTGGCAGCTTATGCAGGGCAAACCGTGTATATCGCATTCAAGTATACAGGAAGTGTATCGGGAGGCCGAACCACCAATTTTGAAATTGACGATATCAGAATTACAAGACAGTAATAGTGACCGGACTTTTAAGGACCATACTTTTTTGAAGTATGGTCCTTACGGGTTCAGAGACTATTGCTTATTATTTAGCTATAAATTCTTTGTATGAAAAAATTATTTACAATATTACTGGTGCTTGTATCCACCTGTTCCTTTTCGCAGTCGACCACCCTGGTAATAAGCCAGGTATATGGCGCCGGAGGAAATTCGGGAGCAACACTGAATGCTGATTATGTGGAACTTCATAATATTTCAGGAGTGAGCCAGAGTTTATCGGGTTTCTCCATTCAATACGGTTCTGCCACCGGCTCTACTTTTTCGGGTGTATCGGCATTGCCCGCTGCCTCTATACCTGCAGGCGGATATTATCTGATACAGATGAGCACTGTGGGTGCTAACGGAAGTGCCTTGCCCACACCGGATAATGTGGCCAGTCCTTCCATTGCTATGGCGGCAGCAGCCGGTAAAGTGGCCCTGGTGAATGGCACCACGGCAATTACTTCTTGTACGGCAGCCAATATCGTTGATTTTGTTGGTTATGGTACCACGGCCAATTGTTTTGAAGGAACAGCTCCAACCGGCAACATCAGTACCACAACTGCAGCACTCAGAAATAATTCAGGATGTGCTGAGACAAACGATAATGCTGCAGACTTTACTGTTGGTACCCCTGCCCCCCGCAACAGCGCTACAGCGGTATTCATATGCGGCGGAGGTTCTCCAACCTTATCGGCCACAACTTTAACCGGTTTTGGTAATGTTTGTATCAATACTACTTCTGCTGCCAACTCATTCACCATTACCGGTACTGCACTTACTGCAGCCAATGTTACGGTGGGTGCTTTAGCAGGCTATACCTATTCAACCACATCGGGGGGTACTTATACGACTACATTAAGTTTATCTCAACCGGGCGGTGCCTATTCGCAACAAATATTTGTGAAGCTTACACCAACAGCTGTACAATCGTATAACGGTAATATTCCTGTTGGCGGTGGCGGTGCCACCAGCATCAACGTGGCGGCTACCGGCGCCGGCGTTAACACCATACCAACCGTTACCAGCGGAGCAGCCAGCGCTATTACCAGTAATTCAGCCACGGTTGCAGGTACTATTCCTGCTAATGGTTGTTCGGCTGTTACTGCCTATGGTATCGAGTGGAGCATAACCAACGGTTTCCCCAACGGTACCGGAACGGCTGTTGCTTCAACCAACCTGAGCGGTATCAATTTCTCTTCGGCATTAAGCAGCCTGCTGCCAGGTGTAACTTATTACTATCACGCTTATGCCACCAATGCAGGTGGTACGGCTTATGGCACACAGGGTTCTTTTACCACTGTGTCATCACCAACCTTAACAGCGTCGGCTTTAACAGCATTCGGTAACGTATGTATTAATACAACTGCAGGCCCTAATTCATTTACGATCACCGGCAGCAACCTTACCACTGCTAATGTAACAGTGGCTGCATTGCCCGGCTTTACCTATTCAACCACATCAGGTGGTACTTATACAACCACTTTAAGTTTAACGCAACCGGGAGGTTCATACTCGCAGCAAATATTCGTGAAGTTTGATCCCACTGCTGTTCAATCATACAATGGAAATATTGCTGTTGGCGGCGGTGGTGCCAGCTCTATCAACGTGGCAGCTGCAGGTTCGGGTGTAAATACGGTACCAACGGTTACCACCGGTGCAGCATCGGCTATCACAACCGTATCGGCAACACTTGCAGGAACCATTCCTTCCAATGGTTGCAGTGCGGTAACTGCCTATGGTGTTGAGTACAGCACCACGGCCGGTTTCCCTAACGGTACCGGAACTGCGGTCCCATCAGGCAACCTGAGCGGTATCAGCTTCTCATCAAACGTTGCAGGTTTATCTCCGAATACTGTTTATTATTACCATGCCTATGCAACCAATGCCGGAGGTACGGGTTATGGCAGTGAACAAACCTTTACAACACTTTCACTTACTCCAACTTTAAATGCAACTGCACTTACTGCTTTTGGTAATGTTTGTTTAAATACCACGGCCGGTCCTAATTCATTTACTATCAACGGATCAGCATTGAATACCACCAACATCAGTGTAGGGCCATTATCAGGATTTACTTTCTCCACCACATCGGGTGGTACATATACTGCTTCACTGAGCTTAACTCAGCCGGGCGGCACTTATACACAAGCCATCTTTGTTAAGTTCACCCCAACCCTGGTACAATCTTACAACGGAAATATTCCGGTTAGCGGCGGTGGTGCAGCAGCAATCAATGTGGCGGCATCCGGTGCCGGTATCAATACCATTGCTACCGTAACCAGCGGGGCAGCCAGTGCCATCACTTCTATTTCAGCAACAGTTGCCGGTACTATTCCATCGAATGGTTGTTCGGCTATTACAGCCTACGGAATTGAGTACAGCACCACCAATGGTTTCCCCAACGGCAGCGGAACCGCGGTGGCTTCCACCAACCTGGCGGGTATCAATTTCTCGTCTAACTTAACGGGCCTTGCACCAACCACCGTTTATTATTACCATGCTTATGCAACCAACAATGGCGGTACGGCTTATGGTGCACAGGGAACATTCACCACGGCCACGCCAACCCTGTCTTCTTCCACGCTGACGGGCTTTGGCAACGTATGCTTAAATACAGCAGCTGGTCCTAATTCATTTACAATTACCGGAACCAATCTCACCACAGCTAACGTAACTGTGGCTGCATTGCCCGGCTTTACCTATTCAACCACATCGGGTGGTACTTACACAACCACTTTAAGTTTAACGCAACCAAGCGGTGCATATACGCAACAAATATTTGTGAAGTTCACCCCAACTGCCGTACAATCGTACAATGGTAATATTGTTGTTGGCGGTGGTGGTGGCGCCAACGTGAATGTGGCGGCTACGGGTGCAGGTGTTAATACAGCGCCTTCTGTAACCAGTGGTGCAGCAAGTGCCATTACGCAAACCACGGCAACTGTTGCAGGTACCATACCGGCAACCGGCTGTACAGCTATCACAGTATATGGCATTGAGTTCAGCTTAACCAATGGTTTCCCCAACGGCAGCGGAACTGCCGTGGTATCCACTAATTTAAGCGGCGTTAATTTCAGTTCGGCACTTACAGGCCTGGCACCAAGCACTACTTATTATTATCATGCTTATGCAACCAATGCAGGAGGCACTACGTACGGGGCGCAGGGTTCGTTTACTACTGCAGCGCCTGTATTAACAGCTACCACGCTTACTGCATTTGGCGCCAATTGTATCAACACAACTGCTGGTCCAAATTCATTTACGATCAACAGCAATGCGGTTACTTCGGCCAATATTAATGTGGGACCTCTTGCCGGCTATACTTTCTCAACCACTTCAGGCGGTACTTATACTTCATCCCTGAGCATAACGCATGCAGCTGGTGCCTTTACACAAACAGTGTTTGTGAACTTCACCCCCACAGCGGTACAGTCTTATAACGGCAATATACCCGTAAGCGGCGGTGGTGCACCCATCAGCATTAATGTGGCAGCCAGTGGCAGCGGTATCAATACCGTGGCTACGGTTGTAACCGGCGCTTCCAGTGTGCTTACTCCAAACAATGTAACGCTTAACGGATCGGTAACCAGTATTGGTTGCAGCCCTGTAATTACCTATGGTATTGAATACAGCGGCATCAGCGGATTGGCAAACGGTCTGGGTACCAAAGTGAATGCAGGCAATTTAAATGCAGGCAATTTCTCTGCAACGCTAACCGGCCTGGTACAGGGCGGTAAATATTACTATAAGGCATGGGCAGTTAACAATGGCGGTATTGCGTATGGTGCGGAGCAAAGCTTTACCATGAGCAGCATACCGGAAGGCTTTATCATATATAATGTACCGGTGCCACGCGGCAGCAGTATGCATTATACCTACAAGGGCATCAAGCCGGGCCACTACCAGGTACAAATACTTAACGACCTGGGTCAGTCTGTATTGCAGCACGAAATAATCACCCCGGTTAATTTTATCGATGATAATTTCATCGTGCCTTCAACATTGGCTATTGGTATCTATACCTTGCGCATCAGCAGTCCTGATTTCAGGGATGTGAGCAGGCCGTTTATGATCAGGTAATATCAACCATGAATAATTAGTTATAAGGGCCTCCCAAAGGGAGGCCCTTATTTTTGTAAACCGCCTGTTTTCAAAGGAAAAATACAAATGCCAACATGACAGCCTTTTCCCGCTGGTACTATGTTTGCACCCCTCAGCTTAAAAATATCAAACCATGCAAAAAGGCAGTATACGGGTACAAACGGAGAATATTTTCCCCATCATCAAGAAGTTTTTATACAGTGAACATGACATTTTTATACGGGAGCTTGTCAGTAATGCAGTAGATGCCAACCAGAAACTTAAGACACTTTCTTCCATTGGCGAGGCAAAGGGTGAACTGGGCGAACTGAGGATCGATATCAAACTTGATAAAGCCAATAAAACACTGACCATTTCGGATACCGGTATTGGCATGACCGGGGAGGAGATTGACAAGTACCTGAACCAGGTGGCTTTCAGCGGCGCTGAAGAATTCCTGGAGAAATACAAGGGCCAGAATGAGGCCAATATCATCGGCCATTTCGGGCTTGGGTTTTACAGTTCATTTATGGTGAGCGATAAGGTGGAAGTGATCAGCAAAAGTTTCAGGGAAGGCAGCAAAGCAGTGAGGTGGGAATGTGATGGCAGCCCTGAATTTACCCTGGAAGAAACCGAAAAGGAAAACCGGGGCACGGATATCATCCTGCACCTGAATGCCGAAAGTGAAGAGTTCCTGGATGCTTATAAAGTAAAAGCCGTGCTTGAAAAATTCTGCCGTTTTTTACCAATACCTATTTTCTTTCATGATGGTGAGGAAAAAGCAAAAGATAAAGACGGAAATGAAGAAGCTGAAAAGCAATTAAATAATACCGCACCGGCCTGGACGAAGAAACCAGCTGAACTAACTGATGAAGACTACCAGAATTTTTATAAAGAGTTATATCCTTTCAGCGAAGCGCCTTTGTTCTGGATACACCTGAACGTGGATTATCCGTTCAACCTTACCGGTATCCTGTATTTCCCGAAGATCAAACAGAGCTACGAGATACAGAAAGATAAGATCCAATTGTACAGCAACCAGGTTTTTGTAACGGATGAAGTGAAGGATATTGTTCCTGAATTTTTAATGCTGATGCATGGGGTGATCGACAGCCCGGATATTCCGCTGAACGTAAGCCGCAGTTATTTACAGGGCGATCCGAATGTGCGCAAGATCAACAGCCATATCACTAAAAAAGTGGCCGACAAACTGGAAGAGATCTTTAAGAACGACCGCAAACAATTTGAGGAGAAGTGGGAGAGCCTGGGCCTGTTTGTGAAGTATGGTATGATGACGGATGACAAGTTCCTGGAAAAGGCAAATAAATTTCACATACTGCAGGATACCAAAGACGATAAGTTCTATACCCTGGAAGAATACCGCATGGCCACTGAAACTTTGCAAAAGAACAAAGATGGCAAACTGGTGATCCTGTACACCACCAATACCGTGCAGCAGGATGCGTATATACAGCAGGCCAATGCAAAAGGATATATGGTTGTAAAGCTGGAAACGATTATCGACAACGGCTTTTTGAACCAGATGGAGATGAAGTGGGAGAATGTTCAGTTTGTGCGTGTGGACAGTGATATTGTTGATAATCTGATCGACAAGCAGGAGGGTGGCGAAAGTGTACTGAGTAAAGATGATGAAGCAAAACTGAAAGAGTTATTTGCCGTTAAAAATCCGGAGATCAATGTATCGGTGGAAGTAAAGGGATTAAGTGCCGATGCACCACCCGTTGTGGCCACCAGGCCCGAATTCATGCGCCGCATGAAGGATATGGCGGCACTGCAGGGAGGCATGGGCGCATTTTATGCAAATATGCCGGATGAGGTTACGCTTACCGTAAATGGTAACCATGCAATTTATAAAGCAGTGCTGGCCGAGGCAGCAAAAGAGAAACAGGAGAAGCTGGTGCATAACCTGGCCGATCTGGCCCTGCTTTCACAGGGATTGCTGAAAGGGAACAGCCTGACCAGTTTTATTAACAGGAGTGTGGAGTTGATGAGTTAAGATAAAAAGTTAACAAAGTTGATAAGTTGAGAGGGTTGCATTATTGCAGCCCTTACTTATTTATTGGTTAAGATGGATGCTTCGAGGTATTTCATTTTTTTGCTGTACCAGGTCTCTTTGTACCCGGCTTTTAAGAACAGCTCCTTATGCAACGGGTTTACGTAGATGACCGTTATTTTGCGGGGATGGTTTTGGAGGCTGGCAAAAATATTATTTACCACGGCACTCATGATGATCTCATCGAAGGGGTTGAAAAGAAAAATGTAATTCGCATCACCGGGTATTTCAAAATAAAAGGCATCATTGTTTATAACCTTATATTCTATCTGCGGAAACTGTTGTTTGGTTATAGACAGGTTCTGCTTTGCCATATCGCAAAGGTCTTTTGAAAAATCAAGGCCGGTCAGTTTTTCAAAACCATAATGTGCGGCTACACATAGCGCCCGGCCTTTGCCGCAGCCAATATCAAGAAAATGGGTTTGTGGCTGTTGGTTTGCGGCTGATAGTTCGCTGAGCTTTAGTTGTTTGAATATCTCTTCCAGCAAACTGTAACTTACCGGCATGTAAATGGTGGCATGGGAAATATCGATGCCCTGTTTTTCCAGTTTAAGTAATTCATCGGCACCGGTGGTATGGATGCCATATTTTTTTTCTCCGCTGATCTCCTGCCTGATCATTACCCAGGCAATGCGAATGTTCCAGTTGGTGAACAGGAAGAAAAAATATTTTATGTAGCGGATAAATTTCACTGTTCGCTGCTGCGGAGGTCAATCACTTTTAATTGTAAGGTTGTATTACCGTTCCATTCATTTTCATCCAGGGTAAAAACAAGGTCAAATGGTTTTTTCAGCAGATCAAATTTATGGGCCAGGTTAAAACCAATACCGGTAATGGAATAGTTGTTTTGTTTTACCACAAACCGGATATGTTGTTCTTTCACAATTTTTGAATAGCCAGCGTCTGACACTCCTTTAGCAATAAAGACCGGCCGCATGTTTTCGGGTCCGAAGGGTTCCATCTGGCTGATGATGTTATAGAAATTCATTGTGAGGTCGGTAAAGGAAATTTCTGTATCAATGATGATCTCGGGAACGAGCAGGTGATCTGCAATGGATGCACTTACAATTTCTTCAAACTTATTTGTAAATGCAGGAACATTTTCGGGCAGGAGGGAAAGTCCTGCTGCTGCAAAATGGCCTCCATAGCCCAGCAGAAATTCCCTGCAGGCATGGATCGCTTCATACAGGTTAAAGCCCGGCACACTGCGGGCGCTGCCGGTTGCAATGCCGCTGCTTTGGGTAAGTACCACGGTGGGCCGGTAATAGGTTTCAATAAGCCTGCTGGCCACAATACCCACCACACCTTTGTGCCAGTGATCTTTAAAAACAACCGTTGTTTTTTTAGTTTGCAGTGCAGTATCGGCATTGATCATTTCCAGTGCCTCTGCCGTGATACTGCTGTCGGCTTCCTTGCGGTCTGTATTATCGCTGTGCAGCAGTTCTGCATATTCAAAAGCCTTGTTATAGTCATCTTCAATAAATAACTGCACGGCCTTTTTGGCATCGTCCATGCGGCCGGCTGCATTTACCCGGGGGGCAATAACGAAGACCACATTATTGATGGATAATTTTTTTTGGATACCGCCTAAAAAAATGAGGGCTTTTATCCCCGGGTTTGGATTGCTGTTTATTTTCTGCAACCCGTAATATGCCAGTATCCTGTTCTCGCCGGTCATGGGTACAATATCAGCAGCAATGGCGGTGGCCACCAGGTCGAGGTAACAGTGGTAGTGTTCTTCTTCAATATTCAATTCGGCGGAAAGGGCTGTGATCAATTTGAAACCAACACCACAACCGCACAATTCTTTATAGGGATAATTACAGCCCTGCTGCTTGGGGTTCAGGATAGCTGCGGCTGGCGGAAGCTCTGCATCCGGTAAATGGTGATCGCAAACAATGAAATCAATACCTATATCCTTTGCGTAGCTGATCAGTTCAACAGATTTGATACCGCAGTCCAGCGAAACGATCAGTGTGAAATTATTTTCTTTTGCAAAATCAATTCCTAATTTGCTTACACCATAGCCTTCGCGGTAGCGGTGCGGAATATAAAAATCAAGCAGGGCAGGGTCATATATCTTGCAAAGAAACTTAAACATACAGGCAACTGAAGTGGTACCATCCACATCATAATCGCCGAAGACCAGTATCTTTTCTTTTTTTTCAAAAGCAGTAAGGATACGTGCAACAGCTTTGTCCATATCCTTCATAAGCCAGGGATCGTGCAAATGGCTTAGCTGTGGCCGAAAGTATTGCCTGGCTTTTTCAAAACTGTCGAAACCTCGCTGCACAAGGATGCGGCAAAGCGCAGCATTGATTTTCAGCGATTGGTGCAGATCGGCTATTTTCGATTCGTCAGACTCTAATATTTTCCATCTTTTATCCATATTAATATTTCCTGTCGGTGGTATAGCGTACAAGTTTCTCCAGCACCTGCCTTACTGTATTTTCGGGAAAACTGTTCAGTATAGCCAGGGCCTCATCCCTGTAAGCATTCATTTTTGCCGATGCGTATTTTATTCCGCCTGCATCCACCACTGCATCTATCACAAACTTCACTTTTTTTGCATCTTTATTTTCGTTTTTAATGATATAAATAAGCTTTCGTCTCAGTGCAGCATCAGCATTGTTCAGGGTATAAATGAGCGGCAGTGTTAGTTTTTTTTCCTTGATATCGTTGCCGGTTGGTTTGCCAATGTCGGCATTTCCGTAATCAAAAAGATCGTCTTTGATCTGAAAAGCAATGCCCACTTTTTCGCCAAACAATTTCATGGCTGCTGTGATGTCTTCATTCTTACTGGAGCTGTAGGCGCCCACAGCACAGGCAGAGGAAAGCAGGGAGGCGGTTTTGTTCCTGATGATCTCAAAATAAACATCCTCATCCAGGTTCAATTTTCGTGTTTTTTGCAATTGTAAAAGCTCCCCCTCACTCATTTGTTTTACCGCATCTGATAGTATGTGTAAATGCCTGAAATCGTTGTTGGATGTAGCAAGCAGCAATCCTTTGGAAAGCAGGTAATCACCCACCAGCACCGCAATCTTTTTATTCCACAGGGCATTAATGGAAAAAAAGCTCCGCCGCTCCAGGGAGTCGTCCACCACATCGTCATGTACCAGGGTAGCGGTATGCAGCAGTTCCACCAGTGCAGCTGCCCGGTAAGTGCTTTCATTTATTTCGCCATGCAGTTTGGCGCTCAATAAAACAAACATGGGCCGCAGCTGTTTACCCTTACGTTTGATGATGTACTTCATGATGGTATCCAGTAAAAGCGTTTCGCTTTTGCTGGCTTCTGCAAACTTTTTCTCAAAAACAGCAAGTTCGGGGCCTATAACTTCATTAATAAAATCCATAATGTAACGACAGTGTTACGCTTTGATCTGGACTAAAGCGTGCTATTTATGTATTGTATGCAACGAAAGTACTAATATCCATGTCTTGACAAGAAATTAATGCAAAAAATCACGCATCAACAATTTAATAGTAAAATTACTTTGATAATTAGGGCTGAAGTGATATTTTTGCTGTAATATTAATAAATACGCATTGAAAATTTTCTTAATTAACACATTATGAGCAAAACTTACAGGTTTTTACTGGGGGTATTATTACTCGTGCTTTCAGCCAGTGTAAATGCACAGGTTGGCGGATCGGGAAGTGTATATGACTCCACGGTAATTTCTAAAAAAAGGATGAATCAGCAAAACCAGTTTTGGGAAGGTTCTTATAATTTCCCTGCAAAACCACGCAATATGTGGGAAATTGGTGCCTCAATAGGGATGTTTACTATCAGCAGTGATGTATCTGTTCGTCCGTTTACCTTTCCAAATTTTGAAGCGCATATCCGCAAAGCTTTCGGTTATGTATTCTCTCTCCGCCTCCAATACCTGAACGGAACAGGTGAGGGATTGAATTACAACGAAGCCGAGAACTATTTGAAGAATAATGCATGGAATAAGAATTTGCCCGTTGGTAAACGCTATTTTGCTCCGGATGCATTGAAAAATGCCTACACAACCGGTCGTACTGTATTTACTGATAATGACGGCAACGAGAAGACCACTAATGATATTGTTTACTACAACTATCAGACAAAACTGCAGGATCTTGGCCTTCAGGGAATTGTTACCCTGAACAATATCCGTTTCCACAAGCAAAAAACAGGCATTGTGATCTATGGTGGTTTGGGTGTTGGTGTTACTGCCTTCCAGGTAAAAGTAAATGCCCTGGATGCAGCGGGAAACAATTACAATACTTTATTCAAGAGCGTTTATGCTAAGTATGGCCCGGGGCAATACAAAAAGCGTAAGGATATCTTAAAAGACCTGAGGGCAGGAATGGATAAAACCTACGAAACAGCAGCTGAGAATGAAAATTCACGCAGGCCTGTTCTGGGAGATAAAACCCTGAAACCATCCGGTACTGTACTGGCTGGTGTGGCCATTAAACTGGGTAAAAGAGTTAACCTGGCCATTGAGGACAGGTGGAGTTTTGTTAAAACAGATCTTTTGGACGGACAACGCTGGCAGGAACACGCCTGGGGAGATGCTGCTTTAACCCGTGATTTCGATTCATACAACTATGCTTCTATCGGTTTGAATGTGAACCTGGGTGGAAGGGCTGTTGAACCATTATGGTGGGTTAACCCGCTGGATTATGCATATGATGAATTACGTAACCATCATTTTGTTAAGATACCTAAAAATGATTGTAACGACCAGGATGGTGATGGCGTTTGCGACCACTTAGACCGTGAACCAAATACCCCTGCCGGTTGCCCTGTTGATACACATGGTGTAACAAGAGATACCGACGGTGATGGTGTACCTGATTGTAAGGATAAGCAACTGATCACTCCTACAGAATGCCAGCCGGTAAATGCTGATGGTGTTGGTAAGTGTCCTGATCATTGCTGCGAAAACCCGCCAACTCCGGTTCCGCCAACCCCTGCCTGCCCAAGTGATTACCCAACTTTGATCTACAAGTTCAATACTACCGGGTTATCAGTAACAAACAGGGAAATGCTGGATAAAGTGGCTGAGAAAATGAAGGCCAATCCAACCTGCAATATTACCATCAACGGATATCCTGAAACTTCTAAAGCTTCCCAGGCTAATTGCCAAAAGAGGCTGGAAACAATCAAGATATACCTGATTGAACACGGTAATATCAGTGCAGACAGGATCAATACCAACTGTGTGGTGCCAGTAGATGGCAACCCGGTTGGAGATAAGAACTCTGTGGATATCAAGGCTAACTAATAGCATATCAATATAACTGACAGCCCGCCGTTAACCGGCGGGCTGTTTTTTTGTAAAATGCTTCTTTATCAAATGATTAACGCTGTTTTTTTTACAATCCCATTATTATAAAGCATTTTTGACTTATTTACGTTAATTTTGCGTCCTTTATGAGATTATTCAAACTATTACTGGCACCTGCTTTTTTACTGATACTGGTAACAACCTCCTGTAACAAATACAATAAGGTTACCAAAAGCAAGGATTATGAGTACAAGCTGAAGATGGCAGACCAGTATTTCAGTAAAGGAAAATATAAGATAGCACAGGAACTGTATGAAGAGCTTTTTCCGGTTTTTAAGGGTACTTTGAAATTTGAGGAGCTTTACTTTAAAGATGCCTATTGCTTTTACTATATGAAGCAATATGCCGATGCTGAGAATTTGTTCAAAGGTTTCCTGGAGGTTTTCCCAAACAGTACAAAGGCCGAGGAAGTTGATTACATGCGTTCGTATTGTTTTTACAAGCAATCGCCCAAACTGGAGCTGGAGCAGGTAAATACAGTGAAGGCCATGGGTATGATGCAGACTTTCATAAACACCCATCCCGGCTCTGCCAGGAACAAGGAAGCATCGGATATCATTGACAAATGCAGGGCCAAACTGGAGCAAAAGGAATACCGGGCCGCTGAGTTGTACTATAACATGTCTCAGTACCGTGCAGCAGCCCTTGCGTTTACCAATTTGATCAATAATTACCCGGAATCTGCAAAGGGTGAGGAATACAAACTGAAAACGGTTAAAGCATACTACAAGTTTGCAAAGATGAGTTACGAGGACAAGCAGATCGAGCGTTATGAAAAAGTGATCACAGAGTACCAGGATTTTGTAGACCGTTACCCGGAAAGTAAATTATTAAAAGAAGCCGAAAGCTTCAGTAAACAAAGTGAAAATAACATTAAAGCTATAAAATATGAGCAAACTCAGACGGCAGCTAAGCGCTAACACCAGCAGCGTTGTAGAACCCAAAAAGATATCCGATATCAAGGAAAAAACAGGTAATGTGTATGAATCTATTGCCATTATTGCAAAAAGGGCAAACCAGATCAACATTACATTAAAGGAAGAACTGCATAACAAACTGGAAGAGTTTGCCAGTCATACCGACAGTCTGGAAGAGATCCATGAAAACAAAGAGCAGATCGAGATATCAAAAGCTTATGAGCGTATGCCCAACCCAGCGTTGCTGGCTACCCAGGAGTTTATGGAGGATAAAGTGTATTTCCGCAGGAACGATGAAGACCTGTTCAGTTAAGCCTTCAATTATTTAGCATCTTATTTAGTTAAGAAATCATAATTTTACCCCGCAAGCAGTAAACCTGTTGCGGGGCTTTTTTATGTTGCAAAACAAAAAAATATTATTGGGTGTTACCGGCAGTATAGCAGCATATAAAACAGCCGTTTTAACCCGCCTGCTAATCAAGGCCGGTGCAGAAGTGAAGGTGGTGATGACCACTGCCGCCAAAGACTTTGTAACCCCGCTTTCCTTATCTACATTATCAAAGAACCCGGTACTTACCGGTCTTGCGGAAAACGATTCCTGGGCCAATCATGTAATGCTTGGCCGTTGGGCCGATGTAATGCTGGTGGCACCACTTAGCTGCAATACCCTGTCGAAGATGGCTAACGGCCTGTGCGATAATTTACTGATGGCCGTGTACCTGTCGGCAACCTGCCCGGTAGTGGTGGCGCCGGCAATGGATGAGGATATGTGGCACCATATAACCACCAGGCAAAACCTGGAAACACTGCAAAGTGCAGGCAATCACATTATACCGGTGGAGAACGGGGAACTGGCCAGTGGCCTGGTAGGTGAGGGCAGGATGGCAGAGCCGGAAGATATAGTGAAATGGCTGGAGCGTTTTTTTTTGCAGCAAAATGAACTAAGCGGTAAGAAGATACTTATAACAGCCGGCCCCACTTATGAAAGGATAGACCCCGTTCGTTTTATTGGCAACCATTCCACCGGAAAGATGGGTATTGCCCTGGCAGAAGAATTGAAAAACAGGGGCGGGAAGGTAACCCTGGTACTGGGCCCATCGGCCATACCTGTAAATCCCGGTGTAAATGTGATACATGTAACCTCGGCCGCTGAAATGCTGGATGCCTGCGAAAAGGAATTTGCAGATGCCGATATGGCCATTATGAGTGCGGCCGTTGCCGATTACAAACCGCTTAGTGCAGCCGGAGAAAAGATCAAAAAAACCACGGATGAACTTACACTGACACTTACCAAAACAGCCGACATATTAAAAACACTGGGCGGGCTTAAAAAGGATAACCAGGTGCTTGTGGGTTTTGCACTGGAAACCAATGATGGAGCTGCCTATGCAATACAAAAACTGCAAACAAAAAATGCGGACATGATCGTGCTGAACAGCCTGCAGGATGCAGGTGCAGGTTTTGGACATGATACTAACAAAATCACTATTTTTGATAAAACCGGTAAGGCTTATCCATTTGATGTAAAGTCAAAAAAAGAAGTGGCTAAGGATATTGTAAATACCATCATTCAACAATTTTATGCGAAGAATTAATTTACTGCTTGTACTGGCTTTTATGGCTAAGATATCTGTTGCACAGGAATTGAAGGCCAATGTTACAATCGTGAGCAACCAGGTGAACAGCAATGTAAATCCGAATGTGTTTCGCACACTTCAAACGGCACTCAATACTTTTATGAACACCCGCAAATGGACGCAGGATAATTTTGCCCCCAACGAGCGGATAGAATGTAACTTTTTGCTGAACCTGCAGCCCAGCGGGGAACTGAATGTGTACAATGCATCGCTTACTGTTCAGGCAGCCAGGCCTGTGTTCAATACCAGCTACCTGTCGCCCATCATCAATTTTAAAGACGATAATGTAATCTTTAAATATGTTGAATTTCAAAACCTGGAATTCAATGAGAACCGTGTTTCCGGGTCGGATGCACTTGTCTCGAACCTGACAGCCATCATGGCTTATTATGCCTATATGGTGATCGCTTTTGATTATGCTTCTTTTTCGCCCAGGGGCGGCGATCCGTATTTTGCCAAAGCTCAGAATATAGTGAACAACGCACCTGATGGCAGGGGCATTTCAGGCTGGAAGGCATTTGACGGGATAAGAAACCGCTACTGGCTGGTGGAGAATATGCTGAACAGCCGCTACACGATCATGCACGATGTGTATTACAATTACTACCGCCTGGGCATGGATAAATTATATGATGATGAAAATGCCGCACGTGCCGAAGTGATGAATGTGCTGAACCTGCTGAGCAATTTCATCAACGATAATCCCAATAAAATGATCAGCCAGTTCTTCTTCCAGGGAAAATCAACTGAACTGATAAAGATGTTTGCCAAGGCCCCGGTGCAGGATAAAGCAAGGGCATCAGAAATATTGCAGCGACTGGATATTACCAATGCCTCCAAGTATAAAGATGAACTGAAATGACAAGGATAATACTCCTGCTTGCGCTGGTAATTTTGACGGGGGCCTGCTCCAACAAGGATAAGATACCCGAGGGTGTTTTAAAGCCGGAGAAAATGCAGGCTGTTTTATGGGATGTTATCAAAGCCGAAGCATTTACCACTGATTATATTAAAAAGGACTCTTCAAAAAATACCGTTGCCGAAAACCAGAAACTGCAGCAGCAGGTATTTGCCATTCATAAGGTAAGCAAGGCAGATTTTTATAAGAGCTATGATTATTACCAGTCCAATGCTGCACAGTTTAAAAAAGTAGTGGACAGTATGATTGCGCAGGCAGAAAGAAACAGGGGCTCCAACACAAAATCATTTAACACAAAACCACTGCAGGTACAATAATTATGAACAAGGTTTACAACAATGCAGCTGAAGCAGTTGCCGATATCAATGACGGCGCAGTGATCATGCTGGGCGGGTTTGGCTTATGCGGCATACCGGAAAACAGCATTGCCGCCCTGGTAAGCAAAGGGCCTAAAAATCTTACCTGTATTTCGAACAATGCCGGTGTGGATGATTTTGGTATAGGGCTGATGCTGCAGCAAAAGCAGGTAAAAAAAATGATCTCATCCTATGTGGGCGAGAATGCCGAATTTGAAAGGCAGTTATTAAGCGGCGAACTGGAAGTGGAACTGATACCCCAGGGTACGCTGGCCACCCGGTGCATGGCTGCGGGATATGGAATGCCAGCCGTGTTTACACCTGCCGGTGTGGGTACAGAAGTGGCTGATGGTAAGGAGACAAGGGTTTTCAATGATAAAGAATATTTACTGGAATATGCATTTGATGCAGACTTTGCTATTGTGAAAGCCTGGAAGGGTGATACGGATGGCAACCTGGTATTTAAAGATACTGCCCGCAATTTTAACCCGCTGATGGCCATGGCAGGCAAGATAACCATTGCCGAAGTGGAGGAACTGGTGCAGCCCGGAGAACTGGATCCTAATTATATACATACGCCGGGAATTTATGTACATCGCATTTTCCAGGGGAAGGATTATGAAAAGCGGATTGAGCAGAGAACGGTGAGGAAATTGGCTAATTAGCTAATGTGCTGATGTGCTGATGTGCTGATTCCTGAGATTTGAAGCGCTTGAAATTACTAATACATCATTGAGTTTAAAAAATTAGCTAATTATCACATTAGCAAATTATCAGATTAACTATGGCACTTTCAAAAGAACAAATAGCACAACGCATTGCAAAAGAACTAAAAGATGGTTACTACGTGAACCTGGGCATTGGCATACCCACGCTGGTGGCCAACTATATTCCTGCAGGTATTCATGTGGTGCTGCAAAGTGAAAACGGTTTACTGGGTATGGGGCCTTTCCCGGAAGAAGGAAAGGAAGATGCAGACCTGATCAATGCCGGCAAGCAAACCATCACCACGCTGCCCGGCTCTGCTTTTTTTGACAGCGCTATGAGCTTTGGCATGATACGGGCCGGCAAGGTTGACCTTACCGTGCTGGGCGCCATGGAAGTTAGTGAACATGGTGATATTGCCAACTGGAAGATACCCGGTAAAATGGTGAAAGGTATGGGAGGCGCCATGGACCTGGTGGCCAGCGCAAAGAATATTATCGTGGCCATGATGCATACCAATCCCAAAGGTGAAAGCAAATTATTGCCTGCCTGCACCTTACCGCTTACCGGAAAAAAATGCATTAAGAAGATCGTGACCGAATTAGCAGTACTGGATGTTACTGCTGATGGTTTTAAACTATTGGAAAGAGCGCCGGGAGTTTCAGTTGAAGAGATCGTTGCTAAAACTGCAGGGAAGCTAACGGTAGAAGGGGAGATACCGGAGATGAAGTTTGCATTACTTTAAATTGTTTTGCAATACGCAATGGCCAGTATTGTTAAAACGGGCCACGTTAAGAAAAAGATCAAAAATGAACTTTTTTTCCCACCGACCCCACTTATAGGGGTGGGGGTACCCACCTAAAAGGGTAAATTACCCCACCATTTTGGGTAGTTTCTCCCACCTCGTACCCAAACAGACCTGCCTGCTAACCCAAACCGACCCACCTCTTAACCCAAACTGGCCCACCTCTTTACTCAAACCGATCCACCCCCATACCTTAATTTACCCCATCGCTAACCCAAACCGACCCACCGTAAAACTAAATTACCCCACCCTGCCGAAGGGGTCAGTTTACCTAAAAGGTTAACCGGGTTTGGGTTTTAGGTGGGTCGGGCATTTTTGGGGAAAGGGGGCATCGGGATGGCGCACCCTTCCTTGCTGAAAGCCGTAGTGTTTAGCAATTTGCTGCCTGTAAAAGCCCGGGCTTTGCAGAAGTTAAAGTAGAATGTTTGCAAAAGATCAGCCGGGCAAACCGGAAGTAATAAAACGGGTCCTGGACTGCAGTTTGCCAGTTTTAGAAAATTAAATATATTTATGACACCTTAATCCATGCATAAAACCCGGCCCTATGCAATCTTTGTTCATTGGTTTTATAAACGATACGGCAAACCCTGCCGTGAAAAGTATCGCAATACGTGTTGCATACCTGCTTTCAGCAAGGTTCAGGCTGGCAGGTAATATCCCACACTATTATACTTTGTGCGAAGACATGCACCGCATCAGTTTTGAGAATAAATTGAAATACATTGATGACCGTTTCAAAGAGGAAAAAAATGGGGAGTCTCTGTACATCAAGTACAGGGATTTTGAGAATTCTTATAAAAAGAATAAAAGCAATTACAGGGAATATATTGTAGCAAAAAAGAGTATTGAAAAGAATGCGGAAGAAATTTTCAAAGTGCTGGTGGATAAGATAGCAAATACGTTAAGAATGGCTGGCTTAACCGATCTTGAACCAATACAGGAAACTACTGCTTACGCCGAGTATTTCATCAATTACAACAATGCAGAAAAACAGGCAGACGGATGCAGTAAATTAAGCGACCTGCTTACCTTTAAGCTGAATGAAGAAGATAATGAACATCCCACGGTTTTTGTTTTAAACAACCAGTTTTTCTCCCCGGCATTTGATACGGCAGATGATGAAATACCCCGGTTGAATACCTTTTCGGATAAAGGCTTTTTGCAGGAAATATGTACCTGTCCCGATTATCGTGTTTTATCTGCAGCCGACCTGGATACCCTTCGTTTTGAGATGAGAGCGGATATCGAAAATTTTCAGAACACGGTAAACAGCTTCCTGAAATTGAATGCCAACCCCCGGGATGCATTTAATTACCTGCAAAACGATGTATCTGCAGCAGCAAACAAACTGACTGCCAATATCCGTGAATCAGCCATCATGGGCCAGTATAAAAACAGCATCGAAGGCAGTGAAGATGCAGGTTCTGTTTTACTTGGCATGATACCCCTGGCCCTTGTTTTTAAATATTTTGAATTCATAAAGGCATCATTGCCCGATACGATAGAAATTATAAGGCAGGTACCGGAAGAAACGGCCCGGCAATGGGTACCTGTGATAATTGTTTCTGTAAAAGAAACAGCCGTTGATGAAATAAAAGCGGAAAATTCCGTTACTGTAAGGAAAACCCTTTTTATAGATTAAATACCGGCAATATGAAACAAACTGTTTCGATTAAGTATTTTGAAGCTGAAACTCCCCGTTCCGGGTTGACGCTTCAGTTTAGTAACATGGATGAATTTATACGTTACTTTACGTTGCATCATCAGACAACCCTGTTCATACTAAAAAATGCGGAGCAGCAATTTTTTGCCTGCATGCAGCAGGGTATATTTATGGGTTTTCCCACATTGGGCTATCATACTATTGAAGATTACAAAGAATCAGGTAAGGCTGGTTTTCCGGATGCATTTTCATTTTACGAAGCAAAAGCACAGGGTTATACCAGTTACCAGGATTACCAGCTGGTGAAGGAAGCCGGCATTGCCGACATCGGGGTATTTAATAAGATTAAAGACCAGGGCTATATTGAGGGTTACCAGGAGTTCAAATTACTGTTGACAGAACCCGGCCATTTTGAAAGCAATGAACCTATTGAGAACCCCTACTTATTATTCAGGCATGCAGCTTCCAAAGGCTTTACAGACTACCGGCATTTTAAAACTGCTGCAGACCTGGGCTTTGCAGATGCACATCATTATAATTCGGCCATGGAAAAAGGGTATAAGAACTGTGCCGATTATGAGGATGGATTGCAAAGAGGATTTGCTACCGGCCATATTTATTACGGGGCAATGGAGAAAAAGGTTAGGGATTCAGAAGATCTTAACAGGTATATTGAACTAACCGCACTGGAAACATCAGTAGAAAATTTTGATGAACGCATATTATTATCATTGATCAGCAAGCTGCCGCAGGGAAGGAAGGTGTCTATCAATAAGCTGAATGAACTTTTTTCAGAAGCGATCAACTTGTATAAATACCACGATACTGAAAAGCTGCCGGAATGGTTTACCAGATCATTATATACAACACAGGATATCATCAGTTTTTTTATAAACAGGGATAATGCAAGGAAGTTTGGTATTTATGATGCCGAGGGCGAATATTTTGAAACCAAACACCTTAACCAGCGTAAAGTTTTACTGGATGGATCGAATGTAGCCTATGGTGCAAAGGGAAATAATAAAGCAGTACCAATGGTGGCCAACATGATAAAAGTGGTTAACAAGCTGCTGTCTCGCGGCTTTACAGATATAACGATCATTGCAGATGCCAGTCTTCGCCACAGGCTTGGCGATAATGAACGAATGGAAGAACTTGAACGCATGTGCGAATACAGGATTGCCCCGGCCGAAGCTGCAGCAGATATTTTTTTAATTGAGTTCATAAAAACGGAAGGTTGTTTATTGGTAACCAATGATACATTCAGGGAATGGAAGCTGAGAGATAAATGGGTAGCCGAAAATATAGATTATTACAAGATGGCATTTATGATAGAAGGTGAACATGTACTGATGCCAGACCTTGATACCGTGATGGCTTAATGGATTCAGGCTGTACCGGTCGCCGGTTTGTGATTAGATGTATACAGACGCAGGCATTAACAAAAAAGTCCCCCGGAAAACCCGGGGGACTTTAATAAGCTGTTAGTTCGAATTGGTAATTAAGCTTTGGGTGCAGCGGCTAAAATTTCTTCGTTAGCGCCGCTGGCATATTTCTCAAAATTCTTTACAAATTGTCCGGCCAGGTTTTTTGCCATTGCATCGTAGGCATCTTTATCGGCCCAGGTATTGCGTGGGTTCAAAATTTCTGAAGGCACATTAGGACATTCGGTTGGCATCATCATGCCAAATACAGGGTGTTGCTCGTAAGTAACATTATCCAGTTTGCCTTCCAGTGCCGCTGTGATCATGGCACGGGTATAACCCAGTTTCATACGGCTGCCTGTGCCATAAGCACCGCCGCTCCAGCCTGTATTGATCAGCCACACATTTACATTGGTCTCTTCAATTTTTTTACCCAGCATCTCAGCATATTTGGCAGGGTGCAGGGGCAGGAAGGGTGCGCCAAAACAAGCGCTGAAAGTTGATTTGGGTTCGGTTACCCCGGCTTCGGTACCGGCAACTTTTGCTGTGTAACCACTGATGAACTGGTACATGGCCTGTCCTGCAGTGAGTTTGCTAACGGGTGGCAACACACCGTAAGCATCGCAGGTTAAAAAGAAAATATTTTTGGGCGTTTTACCAATAGAAGGTTCCAGCGCATTGCTGATGAAGGTTAAGGGATAGCTCACCCTGGTGTTCTCGGTTATTTTTTTACTGCTGAAATCGATCTTATTTGTACCGTCGATAAAAGTTACATTCTCCACCAAAGCGCCTGGGCGTATGGCATGGTATATTTCAGGCTCTTTTTCTTCGCTGAGGTCGATACATTTTGCATAGCAACCTCCTTCAAAATTGAATACGCTGTCGTTGGTCCAGCCATGTTCGTCATCACCGATCAGTTTACGGTTTGGGTCGGCGCTCAGGGTTGTTTTACCGGTACCGCTCAGTCCGAAGAACACAGCGGTATCGCCGGCTTCGCCCATATTGGCGCTGCAATGCATGCTGAGCACACCGGCACGGGTGGGCAGCACAAAGTTCAGCATGGTAAAAATGCCTTTCTTCATTTCGCCGGTGTAACCGGTACCACCAATTAAAATGGTTTTATGTGTAAAGCTGATAACAGCAAAATTCTCGGCACGGGTGCCATCCACCGCAGGATCGGCCTTAAAGCTGGGGGCCTGTATCACATGCCAGTGCGGTTCAAAATTTTCCAGGTCTGATTCCGTTGGGCGTATGAACATGTTGTAACAAAACAAATTGCTCCAGGGGTTTTCGTTGATAACCCGTAAGCGGAGCCTGTATGCTTCTTCGGCACAGGCATGGCAGTCACGCACCCACAGTTCCTTGCTGCTTAAGTGTGCCAGCATTTTTTCTTTAAGTGCAAAGAAGTTACTTTCTTCAAAAGGTATGTTGAAATCGTTCCAGTGAACGGTGTTTTCGGTAAGGGCATCTTTTACCGTAAACTTATCTTTAGGGCTGCGGCCGGTGAACTTGCCGGTGTTGATGAGCAGGGCCCCGGTATCGTTCAGGATACCATCGCCACGCTGTACAGCCTGGTCGGTCAATACATCGGGATTTAGCTGGTAATTTACGTTTTGGGTTGGGTTTAACCCCAGTTTTTTCAAAGCCTCCATTGGGGGGGCAATGTTAGTTTGAACTGACATAGCAAGTAATTGTTTTAAGATTCGCAATCGATTGCGCAAAGTTAGGCAATTGTGGTTTTAAAATGGCCTGATGGCTTACGTATATTTAAAAATAGTAAGCTTAAAAAGGCTTATTATTTAATATTTTCTAACAAATTCATACCCTTTTAAATGTGTTCGAATAATAGCAGCTTAAATTTAATTCTCTTGATTTTTATTGAATTGACACAGTGCCCGTTTATTATAAGTTTACCTGATCTGTATTAGCAATTTACTGCTCTGAAAAGAAGCTATTAAACTGTATATTGCAGGATAAACAAATTGTATGAAGTATTTGCCACTAAACCCCGAAATATTTGTTCAAAACCGTAAGCGTTTTGTTGAAAGGATGGAGAAGAATTCCATCGCTGTTTTTAACAGCAATGATGAATTGCCCACCAATGCCGACCAGCTGCACAGGTTCAAACAGAACTCTGATCTTTTCTGGCTTACCGGTATTGAGCAGGAAGATACCATGCTGGTGTTGTTTCCCGATAATCCGGATCCCAAATACCGCGAAGTGCTGGTATTGGTAAGGCCGAACGAGCTGAAAGAAAAATGGGACGGGCACCGCTTAAGGGCACATGAGGGTACCGAAATATCGGGCATCAAAACGATCATCTGGCTGGATACACTGGATGGTTTACTGCAACCCTGGATACACCTGGCAGATACCATTTACCTGAACAGTAATGAAAATGACCGCAAGGCAAACCTGGTGCCGGTAAGGGATTACCGCTATGCTGAAATGATGAAACAGCGTTATCCGCTGCATAATTATAAACGCAGTGCCAGGATCATGAAAGACCTGCGTGCCATTAAAACCGCACTGGAAGTGGAAGTGATGCAGAAGGCTATCGACATAACGGATATTACTTTCCGCAGGCTGATGCAGATCATACAGCCCGGTATCATGGAGTATGAAATTGAAGCAGAGATATATCATTCCTTTTTATCACAAAGGGCTACCGGTCCTGCATATGGCAGCATTATTGCCAGCGGCGACAGGGCCCGTACCCTGCACTATGTGGAGAACAACCGTGAATGCAAAGATGGCGAACTGATACTGATGGATTTTGGTGCCGAGTATGGAAATTACTGTGCCGACCTTACCCGTACCGTGCCGGTGAATGGAAAATTCAGCCGCAGGCAAAAAACAGTTTACAATGCCTGCCTGCACCTGCATCAATACGCTGCCAGTATTTTAAAGCCGGGTATCAGCATTGTTGATTATACCGAAAAAGTAGGTGATGAAGCAACTGTTGTTTTTCAAAAGATAGGGTTGCTGAAAAAATCGGACATTAAAAATGAAGACCCGGAGAACAGGGCTTACCGCAAATACCTGTACCATGGCATCTCCCACCATTTGGGTATTGATGTGCATGACCTGGGCACCAGGACAGCCCCGGTAAAAGCAGGCATGGTTTTCACCATTGAACCGGGTATTTATATCGAAGAAGAACAAATGGGCATCCGCATAGAAAATAATTTCTGGATTACCCGCAATGGTAATAAAGACCTGATGAAGAATATTCCGATAACAGTGGAAGAGATTGAAGCGTATATGAAAAAATGACGACAGACAACAGACCTCAGACCACGGATGCGCCTTAATAAGCAGGAACTTAAAATATTACATACCCTATGGCTTTTAAGTTTGAGAAACTGGAAATATGGAAATTGGCGATTGACCTGGCAGATAATGTTCATTAGCTGACGAGAAAATTTCCGAAAGAGGAAATGTTTTCACTTACATCGCAAATGAAGCGTGCAGCTGATTCTATATCGCTGAATATAGCAGAGGGGTCAACCGGACAAACAGATCCTGAACAATTGAGATTTCTTGGTTATGCGCAAAGGTCGGCTTTGGAAGTAGTTAATTGTCTTTATCTTGCTTTAAGAAGAAATTATATTGATCAACAGGAGTTTGATAAATTGTATGCTGAACTTGAAAGAGTATCAATAAAAACCCAGGCATTTAAAAAGTCTTTAAAAAACATAGCTTAAACGTCTGTCGTCAGTTGTCTGTCGTCCGTCGTCTTTACATCATGAAACAAATCCCCAACATCTTTACCTTACTCAATCTTTTCCTGGGCTGCATCGCCATTGTATTTGCCTTGCAAACGGAGAACATTTCCATTTATGTGGGAGAGGACCTGAGCACCCATTACAATATCCCCGAAAAGATATCCATTGCTTCTTATTTTATTTTTGCAGCGGCAGTCATCGACTTTTTAGATGGCTTTGTGGCACGCCTGATGAATGCTGCATCTGAGATGGGCAAGCAACTGGATTCTCTGAGCGATGTGGTGAGTTTTGGCGTGGCTCCTTCAGTAATTTTATACCAGCTGCTTAAGATTAGTTTTATGAAAGAAGAGAACGGTCTTGATACTTCCATTGCCTGGTTGCTGCCGGCCTTCCTGGTGGCTTGTGCCGGGGCTTACCGCCTGGCAAGGTTCAATATTGATAATTCACAGTCGTATGGCTTTAAGGGCGTACCCATACCCGCTGGCGGACTGCTGATAGCATCGCTGCCATTGATATTGCATTTTGGCAACAGCTATTTTGATGTGAGTGAAATACTCACCAACAAATGGGTGCTGTATGCTGTAATAATAATTGTGAGCGGACTGATGGTATCCACCCTGCCATTGATGGCCTTAAAGTTTAAGGATTACAGTATCAAAAATAATATACCTAAAATAATATTACTGGTTGCAGCCGTTGTTTCGGCCATATTATTTCACTGGCTTGCCGTGCCGCTGGTGTTTATCGTTTACATTATTTTATCTTTGCTTTATAAACAACAACCATCATGATATTTACTGTTCAGATAAAAGTTATGCCGCTTAAAGACCTGCTGGATCCGCAGGGCAAAGCTGTAATGGGGGGATTACAAAACCTGGGACTGAACCATGTTACCGATGTACGTATTGGCAAGCATATAGACCTGCAGGTGGAAGCAGACAGTAAAGAAGCCGCAATAAGCACTGCCGAAGAAGCTGCCAAAAAATTACTGGCAAACCCGGTGATGGAAGTGTATGAAATCTCAATTAGCTAATTAGCTGATGTGCTAATTAGCTGATTCTTTAAGTCAATCGCTTCTTTTTATTTTTTAGCAGTACAATTTTTTGGAATTAGCAAATTATCGAATTAGCACATCAGCACATTATGTCTTTATATCTCATCCCTTCTCCCATTGGCAACCTGGCAGATATCACTTTCAGGGCAGTTGATGTTTTAAGATCGGTGGATCTTATACTGGCAGAAGATACCCGCACTTCATCGGTACTGCTCAATCATTACCAGGTTCAAAAACCAATCACGCCATATCACCAGCACAACGAACATAAAGTACTCACCCATTTAACAGAGCAACTGGCAGCGGGAAAGAGCATGGCTTTATTAACCGATGCAGGCACCCCGGGTATCAGCGACCCCGCTTTTTTACTGGTAAGGGAATGTGTGAAAAACAATATTAAAGTAGAATGCTTGCCCGGCGCCACCGCCTTTGTACCTGCGCTTGTAAACAGCGGGCTGCCCATCAACAGTTTTTGCTTTGAAGGTTTTTTGCCACTAAAAAAAGGCCGGCAAACCATGATGAAAAAACTGGCTACGGAAGAACGGACGATGGTTTTTTATGAAAGCCCGATGCGGCTTGTAAAAACGCTGAACGACTTTATACAATACTTTGGCCCCGAAAGGCAATGCTGTGTAAGCCGGGAGCTTACCAAAAAATTTGAAGAGAATGCCCGGGGAACTTTACAGGAAGTGCATGACCATTTTAATGCAAAAGCTGTGAAGGGCGAGATTGTGATTGTGGTGGAAGGAAAAAACTAATTGCCCGCCGGGTTTTTTAAATTGAAACATTTAGATGAAGATGTTTTTCTGATGAAAATGATCATATCAAAATGACTGGCCAGATCAATCTTCATGAATTGATATTTATCCATGACAGCTGCGCCAATAGCCCGAAAGAATTTTTTCTCAAAAAGCCATTCATTTCCTTCCGGGCCTTTTGCAATATTTCTTAAGTCTAGTAAAAAATCGGGTGCATCAGCAGTAGTGAAGTAGCTTTCATATGAATCATCTTTGGGAAGAATAATATTAGCAGAATCTAACCCGATAAATTTGTTATTATTATCTCTTTGCATAGCAGTATAAGTGCCTTCTGCAGTAGCAAATCCAATGACAATCATCTGTTTGCCATATATTTTTTCCAGGTATTCGCCCATGCTCGTGTATTCAAACCCATCTTTGTCTTTTCGCACATGCCCATTGTGTGCCCACAAAACAATTTTTGCCGAAGGGTTTTCATCTGCAATCCATTTTACATTTTCGGCCATGCTTTTATCCCTGGCCGGTTTGCTGAAATGATTGGCAGCATATTGCCATAAGATACGGGCATTTTGAAGTGCCCATTTAAAATCATTATTGTTATCTTTTGGTTTGTAAACCTGTAAACTGTCCTGTATTATCTGTGCATATGCCTGCAGCGTTTTAAATATCTCATTCCCTTCATTTTTCTTTGTCTGGTTTTTTTTTCTAAGCGAATCATATTCATTTAAAAGAAATAAAAACCCATACCTGTTTGAAGCAAGATAATCTCTTACAATTTTAATTGCAACACCGGGTATCTGCATATCAAAACCGGTGAACATGATTTTCTTGGTTGCTGTTTCATTATACTTTTTCATCCATTCAATCATATCCAGTACTTCCTGCGTATTCCATGTCCAAAAATACATGCCGGCCAGCAGTTTACGCGGATCGCCCCTGCCATCAATAATATATTCATTCAGGGCGAATGCCTCAGGCATATTTGCCTCAATGGAAAAAATGGTAAACCCCTTTTCCTTTACCAGGTATTCCAGCATGCGGTGTTTCATACTGAACACTTCAGCACTGCCATGGGTGCATTCGCCCAGAGAAACTATCCGGGCATCGCCAATCAGATCTTTTAACGGCTTCAGATCATCAAAACCATTTTCAGCTTTTGTATATTTTAGCGGGATAACATTTTTATTCAGCCAATTGGCAGCACTATTGGTTTCAGACTGTGCCCGGATAGAATGGCCAAAGAAAATTGCAGATAAGAGCAGGATAGTTTTTTGCATGCAGTAAAAATAATAACTGAACTGTATGAAGTTTGTTAATTTCCTTTTAATAATATGTTGACTGCTGCATTACGCACAGCTGATTTGCAGGAAAGCAGCTATTTGTCATTTTTATGCTTTTCATAAAACTATTTTACCGAAATTTACCCCCTACTAAATTTTATTTCATGAAGCAATCACTGGTTCTGTTCCTTACGTTGTTAAGTTGTACTATTTCCTTTGCACAGGCCGACCGCTGGCAGCAGGCTGTAAAGTACAATATGAATATTGACATGGATGTAACCACCAACCGGTTTACAGGAAAACAAAGACTGGAGTACAGCAATAATGCTCCGCTGGCACTTAACAAAGTGTTTTATCACTTATACTTCAATGCCTTTCAGCCCAACAGCAGTATGGATGTAAGAAGCCGCGAGCTGGGCAAAGTGCTGGTAAATAACCGGCCCGACTGGGATGGAAGGGTTAAAGACCGTATTGTTAACCTGAAACCTGATGAGATCGGTTATCAAAAGATCATATCCTTAAAAATGAACGGGGTTCCCCAGCCGTTCAAATATCATGAAACCATACTGGAAGTGAATTTAACCAAACCCATTGCAGCAAAATCAAAAGTGGTTTTTGAAATGGAATTTGAAGCACAGGTTCCTTTGCAAATACGCCGCAGCGGGAGGGACAACCCCACAACCGGTGTGAGGTACAGTATGAGCCAATGGTATCCTAAGATGTGTGAGTATGATTATGAAGGCTGGCATCCCACGCCTTATGTAGCCAGGGAGTTTTATGGCGTTTGGGGCGATTATGATGTTACCATCAATATTGAAAAGTCGTACAAACTTGGGGGTACCGGTGTTTTGGTGAATGCAGGTGAAATTGGCTGGGGATATGATGCTCCCGGAACAGACCTGAAACCAACTTCCAAAGCAAAACGAAGCTGGCATTTTGTGGGGCAGAATGTTCATGATTTTGTTTGGTGTGCCGATCCTGAATACAGGCACCTGGTTTATAAGATGCCGAACGGAGGAACCACCCTGCATGCTATCTACAATTATAAAGAGAACGACGCAAAAAATGATTCTGCATGGGCAAAAGTGCTCACTGCAGCATCTGCAGCATTGCCTTATATGGAAAAGACCTTTGGTAAATATCCGTATCCGCAGTATTCATTTATACAGGGTGGTGATGGTGGTATGGAATATCCCATGGCAACTTTACTGGTTGGTCCTGGTTTAGGTACAGTTTTTCATGAATGGATGCACAGCTGGTACCAGATGATGCTGGGAACCAATGAAAGCCTGTATGCCTGGATGGATGAAGGCTTTACGAGTTATGCTGAAGACCTGGTTACAAAATTCTATGAAAAAAAATCTTCCCTGCAGGGATACCGGGAAGCGCTGCAGCAAAATCCGAACAATAAGAATTTAAAAGATATTGTTGAAAACTGTCCTGAAGACCACAGTGGCGGTTATTTTGGTTATTTTTCGCTGGCAAAGAGTGGTTTTGAAGAGCCAATGACAACACATGCGGATCATTACAATTCCAACTACGGATACAGCAATGCAGCCTATTCGAAAGGCGAGGTATTTATGGAACAACTGGGTTATATTGTTGGTGCCGATGTAAGGGACAAGATATTACTGGAGTATTACAACCGCTGGCGTTTCAAGCATCCGAATGCCAATGATTTTATCAGGGTGGCAGAAGATGTTAGTGGAATTCAACTGGATTGGTACAAAGAATACTGGGTGAACACCACCAAAACCATCGATTATAAAATTGACAGCCTGTGGGAAGAGAACGGAGTTTCCAAAATCCGGCTGAAAAGGATCGGCCAGATGCCGATGCCTGTAGACCTGCAGCTAACTTACAGTGATGGCAGTACCGAAATGTTCAATATCCCTTTGAATTTAATGTTTGGTAATAAGCCCAATGAAACCCCTGCCCAAAAGCGTGAGGTGCTGGAAGAATGGAAATGGACGCATCCAACTTATGTAGTGGAAATGAAACACAGGCTTATGGATGTAAAGATCGCAGAGATCGATCCTTCCAAAAGAATGGCAGATGTGGACCGAAAAAATAACAGACTTGAATTAACCTGGTAAACGATACAGGCCTGCTTATACAAGGCCGGGGAGCATTCTGAGAAAAGTATTAAAAATGGAAATAAATATCCGGAAGATTGGTGTTAATGATGTTTCCCTTTTATCAGCATTGGCGAAGCAAACTTTTTACGACACATTTGTTGGAACCTGTACGGCCGCAGATATGCAGGAGTTCCTGGAAGAAAATTACAGCGAAGCACAATTAAGCGGCGAACTGGCTGATGAAGAAAACCATTACTTCTTTGCTGAATTGGCAGGGAAACCCGTTGCTTACCTGCTGTTCAAAGAGCAGTATGATAGTTTTCCTGAAATAAAAAAATGGAAGGCGCTGGAGTTAAAAAGGATCTATGTGGCAAAAGAATTCCTGGGCAAAGGCATTGCACAAATGCTTATGGATTTTTACCTGGATTTTGCAAAGGAAAAAAAATACGAAGCTGTATGGCTTGGCGTGTGGGAGCACAATACGAGGGCGCAAAAATTTTACGGGAAATATGGATTTGAGGATTCCGGTTATACCCACGATTTCCCGATAGGCAGCACCCCACAAACAGATAAGTGGCTTTGGAAATTCTTATAAAAACAAATCCTCCGAACTGCTTCGGAGGATTCATTTTGTTTGTGCTTGCTTAGTTATTGTTTTTATCGTCCAAAATATCTGTTTACTGCTTCCACACGGTTAGAAACATGTAATTTCTCATATATATGGTACACATGTTTACGGACTGTTTCAGTAGTGATGGTTAATTTATCAGAAATTTCCTTGTATAATAAACCTGTTGCAAGCATTTCCAGAATTTCATTTTCCCTTCGGGAAAGTACATCCAGCGCAGAACCTGTACCAGCAGCGGCGGCTACAGGATTGTTTTGAAATGCAGCAACCACTTTGCTGGCGATCTGGCTGCTCATTGGTGCCCCTCCCTGTATCAGTTCTGTAATACCTTCCAGTAATTTGGCCGGCTGTGTTTTTTTCAGGATGTAGCCACTGGCCCCTGCACGCAACGCTTCAAATATTTTTTCATCCTCTTCATAGATGGTACACATCATGAAGAGCATTTCGGGATTCATATTCTTCAGCTCCCTAACCACTTCAATGCCACTCATACCATCACCCAGGCCTATATCCATTAAAACAACTTTGGGATTAAGTACCGGCAATCTTTCAATCGCTTCTTCACCGGTTGTGCAGGAACCTGCAAGGGTAAAATCATCCGAAGACTCGATGATCTGCTCCAGTGCCTGGCGGATATCATTATTATCTTCTACTATTGCTACAGAATTATTAATCATAAAGCAAAATTCACATTAATAATTCAATTCAGCAATACCACAAAGTGGTAATAAATGCTACCTTATGGGTACATATAAAAGATATTTTTCAGCAAAGAATTTATCCGGGAACATCTTTTCGATTTCCCAAACCATTGGTTTACAACCGCTCTCAAAAATTTCACGGGTAAGGTCGCCACCTTTCAGGCAAATAAGGCCATTGGGAACACCTGCCTGTGCTGTTTTGTTTTTTTGGATTAGCGGCTTACTCCAGTGCCATAGGTCCTTTAAGGGTGCTACAGCCCTTGAAATGACCACATCAAACTTCCTGCTCTTGATGTCTTCTGCCCGGCTATGTTGTGTAGTGAGGTTGGTGAGGCCGATGGCATGGGCTATTTCTGTAACTACTTTCAGCTTTTTATTAATACTGTCTACCAAATGAAAATTGGTATCGGGAAACATGATTGCCATCGGTATGCCCGGGAAGCCGCCCCCGCAACCAAGGTCCATCACCTGCATATCTTTTGTGAATTCAAATTTAGCGGCAATGGCAAGTGAGTGCAAAACATGGTGTTTATAAAAATTATCCATGTCTTTTCGGGAGATGACATTTATTTTGGTATTCCAATCGGCATACAAATCTTTTAGTGCAGCCAGTTGCTCCAATTGCTTTGTGGTAAAATCGCTGAAATATTCCTGAATCAACTCCATGATAAGGCAAAAGTAAAAAAATCAAAAGGCAAAACAGAAAACCGGGATTATTTCCAGGCCTTCCCGGGTCTTTTAAACACCGCCACGGCAAATATCAGGTAATAAAAAAACATCCAGATATCAATAATAAAAAACCAGGGATACATAGCCTGTTCATTCAGTTTTTTCATACAGGGAAACAATACAACCCCCTGTATCAAAAAACGTATACCAAATACAATTAAAGCCAGTTGCCAGTTGTAAAACAGTGCTGTTGCAGCCAGTAAGGGATAAAATAACAGATGCGAAAAAGTGTACATGCCCAGCAGGAATTTATGTACCGGTTTATAAAATTTTCCTGTGCTGTAATGGCGGTTCTTTTGTTTTATCCAGGCGGCCCAGGTTTTGGGCGGTTCGCTTAAGGTAAAAGCATCTTTATCAATATTGATCTTCGTGTTTTTTTTGGTGGCAGCCATATTGATAAAAAGGTCGTCATCACCGCTTGCAATATTGTTGTGTGCCGAAAATCCTTTGTGCCTGAAAAAGATCGTTTTTTTATAACTGAGATTCCGGCCCACACCCATATACGGTTTGCCCGCCAGTGCATAAGATAAATATTGCAATGCTGTGTGAAATGTTTCCCAGCGAACAATTTTATTGAGCAGGCCTTCTTTTTTGTGATAGGCACCATAGCCCAGAACGATCTCTGTTTGCTCATCAAAGCTTTGTTGCATTTTGTCTATCCAGAATTCGCTGGCAGGCACACAATCTGCATCGGTAAGTAAAACAATTTCATGTTTGGCGGTTTTGATACCCACACTCAAAGGGAATTTTTTTCCGGGTATTAATTTTGCTTCCTGTTTCAGTTCCACCACATGTAACTGGCGGTAAATTTTACTGAACTCTTCCAGTAAATACTTTGTATCATCAAAAGAATTATCATCCACCACAATCACTTCATGCGTGGTGTTGTATTGCTGAACAAGCGCTCCGGGAAGATTTTTTGCTAAATTTGCAGCTTCATCACGTGCACAAATGATCACAGATACGGGGTGGGTTTGCGAAATGGCTTTGGGCCTTGGTTTATACACGGCCAGCCTTGCAAAAAAGAACAGGTAATAAAATAATTGTATCAGGGTTACCAGGCAAAATGCATAAAAAAGCAATTGCCCAATCTGGGTAAAATTCATGTTGCAAAAATAGGGAATAAGAACAGACGACGGACAACCGTTCACGGAGCAATGAACCGTTATTAAACAACAACAAAACAATTTACAATAAATGCCGGCATTACAATTTGATCTGCAGCATACCGATACTTTATCAAAGGCGAGGGCAGGAAAGATAACCACCGATCACGGAGAGATATTAACGCCCATCTTTATGCCTGTGGGTACAGTTGGCAGTGTGAAAGCAGTTACACAACAGCAATTAAATTCGGATGTAAAGGCACAAATCATTTTAGGCAACACCTATCATTTGTACCTGCGGCCCGGCCTTGAAACTCTGGAAGCAGCCGGGGGCCTGCACCGGTTCAATGGCTGGGATAAACCCATACTGACAGACAGCGGGGGTTACCAGGTTTTCTCGCTGGCTAATAACAGAAAACTTACCGAGGAAGGCGCTTTGTTTCAAAGCCATATTGATGGAAGCAGGCACCTGTTCAGTCCGGAAAAAGTAATGGACATACAAAGGGTGATAGGCGGTGATATCATTATGGCTTTTGATGAATGCCCTCCTTATCCGAGTGATTATAAATACGCTAAAAGCAGTATGGAGCTCACACACCGCTGGCTTAACCGTTGTTTTGAGCGCTTTAATGCAACGCCTGATAAATACGGGTACACACAAAACCTGTTTCCGATAGTACAGGGCAGCACTTATAAAGATCTGCGAACTGCCTCTGCAGAATTCATCGCTTCTAAAAATGCAACGGGTAATGCTATTGGCGGCCTTAGTGTGGGCGAGCCTGTGGAACTGATGTATGAATACACAGAACTTTGCTGCGATATATTGCCCGTGCAAAAGCCCCGTTATTTAATGGGCGTGGGTACACCCTGGAACATTCTGGAAGGTATAGCACAGGGCGTGGATATGTTCGATTGTGTAATGCCCACCCGCAATGGCCGCAATGCCATGCTGTTTACAACCAATGGTGTAATAAATATTGATAATAAGAAATGGGAAAAGGACTTTACCCCCATTGATGAAGGACTTGATTGTGTAATGAGCAATTACTACAGCAAAGCCTACCTGCGCCACCTGATGAAATCGAAAGAATACCTGGGATTAACCATTGCCAGCGTGCACAATCTTGCATTTTACCTGTGGCTTGTGGGCGAGGCCCGAAGGCATATTTTGGCGGGCGACTTTAAGGGCTGGAAGGATGAAATGGTTGTTAAATTGCAGCAAAGGCTATAGCTGTTTACAACCCGTTAACAAAAAAACAAAGCTGCGGCACAATAATTGAAAAATGTGCAGTTGTATTTTTTATTTTATCTTTAAAACCTTAAACCCCGTTTATGATGAAGCATAAAATTCTTAGCAGCCTCATTGCTTTACTAACCCCTTTTATAGTTTTTAGCCAGAACGGAACAGTGCAGGATGCAAGCATCCCCAAAGATGCCCCGGTAAATGTGCGGCTTACTGATTTTAAGAACAATGTACTCAACAACGAGATCGTAATTTTCAGAAGTAAATTAAATGGAAAGGAATACCAGGGGCTTACAGACTCATTGGGTAAATTTTCGTTCCGTTTGCCGGTAGGTGATAAGTATGAAATTTATATCCTTGGTTTTAAGGATTCAACGCTGAATGAAAATATACTTACCATACCTCCAACATCCGGCAAAGCTTATTATAAAAACCCTTTTGTGGTGGACATACAGCATATGCCTGCTAAAAGTTTCATCCTGGAGGATTGTAATTTTGAAACAGGCAAGGCCGATCTGAAGGAAGAATCTTTTAAAGTGGTTGATGAACTGGTGGCTTACCTGAACCGTAAGGATGATGAACGCATTGAACTGGGAGGGCATACGGATAATGTGGGCAATGCAAAAAGCAACCAGGTATTATCTGAAGCAAGGGCCAATACAGTAAGAAATTACCTGATCAGCAAAGGGATAGACCCTAACCGCGTTACGGCAAAGGGTTACGGAATGAGCAAGCCTATTGCAACCAATAAAACTGCAGCAGGCAGGGCGCAGAACAGGAGAACAGAAGTAACGATATTGTAAAATAACCATAAGGAATATAAAAAATCCCGTTGGCATGAAGCCGGCGGGATTTTTTATATCTGATGACAGTTGCCTTCCGGCCAGTTAATCAGATGGCCGTTGATAGGCTTCACCATTATTTAAAAGCAGTATTCCATCGGTGGTTTTGAATTTGGTTCGAACAAAAGAATTCATATCGTAGTTCAATTTTCGTTTTACAGAAAAGTGCAGGTGGGGCCTTAATACAAAACCTGTACTGCCACTGTAGCCTATAAGTTGCCCCGGGGCAACGGTCCCTTTTTTTACCACTACGCCATTCTTTTGTAAATGCCAGTAGCAACCAAAACTGCCATCATCGTGTTTGATTATGATGAAATTTGCCTTGTTCTTATAACCGGTAAATGGCCCGCCTTCGTTACTGTCATCTTTGAAAGAATAGATAACTCCGCCCCTGGCGGCCAGTACAGGTGTTCCAACAGGCATGGCAAAATCAAGCGCTGCAATATTTTTGTGAGAGAAAAGTCCGCCATATCCCTGAACAATTCTGTGCTTTGTTCCTTTTTCGAAAGGGAGCGAATAACAATAAGTATCAAGATTGCCGGTAACCTTACTGTTAAGTTTTGAAAGTAAATAAATGCAGGCAGCTGCCAGGCAAAGTGCCAGTAGTATTTTTTTTACCAACCGTATTTTGAATGTTGATTTTCTTTCCATTTATTCGGTTAACGGAATACCTGACAGGTTTCAGTAAAATAGTTTTGCCCTGATTGATCTGCAAGCACCTGTCTTAGTGTGCGTGTATCTTCCAGATCATTGATCTTGTACATCCTCGGGTTCACAGCCTCTATTGTAATGTATTTCTGATCCTCACGCAGGCGTTGATCAACCGAACGGGAAATCAGTAATGCATGCAATGATATGCCCAGACGGAAATATTTATTTTCTCCATTTTCTTTAAGCCGGGCAACTTAGAGCTGTATTGGTTCAAGTTTATCCCAATTGGGGTAATTACTAATAAGATTGCTGTACCATTTTTCGGTTTCTGTCCACTACCTGTTAAATCTGGCCAATATTTCTTCCGTTACCGGACCCATCACGGTAAGTGAAGTTAGCACAAAAAAATCCCGTTCAGCGTAGCTGAACGGGATCGTATTTTTTAGGCCTGATTGCTTACTCTGCTTTTGGTTCTTCTGTACCAGCGGCTGCACTTGCATCGCTGTCCATCTTGGCTTTAAGATCAGCTAAAGCACCAATATCGCCCAGGGTTGATTTTTCAACCTTGCTTTGTAAGTTCTTTACAGCTTTCTTGGTTACTTCTGCTTCGGCTTTCTTTTCCTTGATCACAGCTTGTTTCTCTTCTTCAATAGCCTGTTCCCAAAGACGGGCATGGCTTAACACAATGCGCTTGTCGTTACGGTCAAATTCAATTACCATGAATTTGGCAATTTCTTCCAAGCCAACGGTCTTACCATCTTCTTTTGCCAGGTGACGGGCAGGAGCGAATCCTTCCAGTCCGTAAGGCAGCTGAACAATAGCGCCTTTATCATCCTTCTTTACCACGGTACCTTCATGCACGCTGCCTACAGGGAAAGTAGATTCCAGGGAATTCCACGGATCTTCTTCGATCTGTTTGTGGCCCAGTTGCAGTTTGCGTCCTTCCTTATCAATATTCATGATGATAACCTCAATTTGGTTACCAACTTTTGTATACTCATTAGGGTTGTTGAAACGCTTTAACCAGCTCAGGTCGCTGATGTGGATCATACCGCCAATACCGGTTGTTAATTCCACGAATACACCATACGGAGTGATGTTCTTCACAATACCCATGTGCTTGCTTCCTTCCGGGAAAGAAGTTTCGATATTGCTCCATGGATCTTCGGTCATTTGCTTTATAGAAAGGCTCATTTTGCGGGTCTCTTTATCGAGCGTAACCACTTTGGCTTCGTATTCGTCGTTTAATTTAAAGAACTCCTTAGCGTTGATCGGTGTGTTGGCCCAGGTAATTTCGCTTACGTGTACCAAGCCTTCAACACCCGGCATAATTTCCAGGAATGCACCGTAGTCTTCAATATTAACTACTTTACCTTTTACGATTTCACCTTCTTTCAGGTTCTCGGTAAGGGTATCCCATGGGTGAGGAGTCAATTGTTTTAAACCAAGACTGATACGTTTTTTGTCATCGTCAAAATCCAATACCACCACGTTCAGTTTCTGGTCCATTTTCAATACTTCACTTGGGTGGTTGATACGACCCCATGAAATATCAGTGATATACAGTAAGCCGTCTAAGCCGCCCAGGTCGAGGAATGCACCAAAATCAGTAATGTTCTTGATAGTTCCTTCAAGTACCTGGCCTTTTTCCAGTTTACCCATAATTTCAGCACGTTGTGCTTCAATATCGCTTTCAATAAGTGCTTTGTGAGATACAACCGCATTTTTAATTGCTTCGTTGATCTTAACCACTTTAAACTCCATGGTTTTGTTTACGAACTGGTCGTAGTCAGTAACCGGTTTAACGTCGATCTGAGACCCTGGTAAGAATGTTTCCATTCCAAACACGTCCACGATCAGGCCGCCTTTGGTTTTGCTGGTAACCAAACCGGTAACAATTTCGCCGGTGCGGTGAACTTCCACAATGCGCTCCCATGCACGGGTGGTACGGGCGCTTTTACGGCTCAGGTGCAGGTTACCTTCCCTGTCTTCTTTTTCAACAACCATTACTTCAATAACGTCGCCCACTTTAACACCACCCGGGATGTCGCGGAATTCGTTCAATGAAATGAGGCCGTCGCTCTTAAAACCGATGTTAACAACAGCATCTGTTTTAGTCAATGATTCCACAGTTGCCTGGATCATTTCACCATCAGCAATTTGCTTGAAAGTGTTGTCGTAAACAGTGTCGTACTTAGCTTTTTCTTCAGCCGTGTAACTGGTTACGTTGCGTTTGTCAACACTCCAGTCGAAATCGTCATGAGCAGTAGCTACGGTTTCAGCAACCGGTGCTTTAACTTCCACTTCAACAGTTGGGGTTGTTTCTTCAACCGGTGTTGATGTTGTTTCGTTTGTTTCTTCCATTTTATTTTTTCAGGCTTGTTTGTTATCGCAGCAGTTTCCTCCCTTTATCCGGGATTGAACCTTCCTGGCATCTGCGTTTAATTGTTTAATAAAATATGTACCCCTTTAAAAGGGAGGGCAAAGGTAGTAATATATCGTGGATTTCAGGGCCAAAAAAGGGCCTATTTTGGCCCTGGTGGCAGATTTCAGTGGTTTTTGAACAGCAATATGGCTTTATTGCTGTAAATCAGGTTGTTTTAAAGTAAAAACGTTCTTATTTCATTGGCCAGCCGGTCGGTATTCACTGCCTCCACGGGATGTGCCGTATTGGGCAATACAGCCAATTGTGCAGTTGGCAGGGTTTTATACACTTCAACTGTTTCCTCCAGGGAAACCATTTTATCCCGGTCGCCAAGCAGTAACAGTACAGGTTTTTGAATGCCCGCAAAATCAAAGGTCTTCAATGGATTATCTTTTCCCATAGCAGCCAGCATGGCAGCGGTTTCTTCAAGCACCGTTTTCCAGTTGTCGGGGCCATGTCTTTGTTGTAAGGCAGCTGCAAAGTTGGGTAGTTTTTCTTCGATCTTTGCTGCATTAAGCATTTTTACCTCCCTTGCGGCTATATCTTCATCCCAGGTAAATTTAGTTGCCAGTGTAATTATCTTTCCGGTTCTTTCGGGGAAGTGTTTTGCCAGATATACAGCCACGTATCCGCCCATGCTATACCCGAAAATATGAATGCTTTTGATTGAATGCTTTTCCAGGAATGCGATTACCTCTGATGCAAAGAGCCCTATGGAGAAAGGGGTGCCGGTATCTGTATCGGTGCCGTGGCCACTAAAATTGAGGCTATGAACGATAAAGGATCCAGCCAGTTTTTGTTTTAAGGCCTCCAGCTGTTCTTTTGATCCTATAGCTCCGTGCAAGAGTAATACCTGTTCCATCTTTGAAATTATTCGGGCAAAAAAAATCCTTCCCGGTATTAGCGGGAAGGATTTTTTTTAAAGTATAGTGTATTAGTTCTGTTTTGGAGCATTAGCAGCTTTTGCAGCAGCCATTTTTGCTTCCCTTCTTTTTGCATCATCATTAGGAACAACTTCACCGGCTGCATTCACTTTTGTAGCTTCTGCTTTTTGAGCAGTTTGAGCAGCGCTTCTGTTTGTAGCAGCAGCTTTATCATCTGAAGTTGTTGCTGAGGCAGTAGTTGGAGCAGCATCATTTTCAGGCATGATAGCAGCTTTTTGAGGCGTTGGGGCCGCAGCACTGGTTGAAGTGGCAGATTGTTGCTTTAATTTAGCCGCTTTTGAATCAGTTTGAGCAGCAGCGATACCGCATACACCTAACATGATTATTGATGATAGGAAGAATTTTTTCATTGTGTAGTTTTTAGTTTATGAGTAATAAAATAATTTTTCGTCTAATTTCCGGTGTGAAAATTAATTCTGCATGTCAAATATACTTTTTTTCGCAAAAAAAACAAGAAATTTTACATTTTCAGTTTTTTTTGTGCAAAACCTGTAGATATAAAACCAATCAATTATGTTATGCCTGTTTCTGCAAACTGTTCAGCAGTAATTCGTTGAAATTCTGCAGGGTTGAAATTTTAAGATCAGCCACTTCCCAAAACGGATTTTTTGCATCGTACACAGCCGGAACAATAATGCACTTCATTTTTGCAGCTTTGGCTGCTATCATCCCGTTGAAGGAGTCTTCAAAGCAAAGGCACTCTGCCGGCATGGAGCCTAATTGCCGGGCACAGTTCAAATACACTTCGGGATGTGGCTTTCCGTAGGGTAAACCGGCAGCAGAAGAAACAGCCTGAAGCTGATCTTCAACACCGAGCATTTGAATGACCAGGTTTATTAATACGGGAGGGGATGAGCTTGCCAGTCCCATTTTAAAGCCCCGTTCAATAAAAAAATTGAAAATATGCTGTACGCCGGGCATGGGGGAAGCTTTTTGTTGCACCAATTTTACAACCAGGTCAACCACCTCATTTTCTGCCTTATCCAGCTCTGCTTCAGGCAAATTGAAATACCGGAACCAGTGCATCAGGAACTCCCTGGTTCTTAATCCTGTTGTGCTTTGATATTGCTGCGTTGTCAGCTGCTTACCGTATTTTAAAAACAAAACTTCTGCAGCCTCTTTCCATAGTGGTTCAGAGTCGATCAGCAACCCGTCCATATCAAATATTACTGTATTTAATTTCATGGGTGCAAATATACTATGTGCCCGAACCGCTGCCGGCAATTAGTTTAATTTTATTTATTGATACAAGTTTATATAAATTGCAGCAGTGATAATGCTACCAAAAGACTGATACATGGGCAATTTGATGAAGGCTTTTAAGGAATCTGGTTTTGTAAAAGGATTGGTTTATACTGTTGTGGGGGCCCTTTCTTACCCGGGCCTGGTACTCTTCAACAAACTGAAAATTAACGGTATGGACAGGCTGAAAGCGCTGCCTAAAAACAATGTACTTTTTGTAAGCAACCATCAAACTTATTTTGCGGAAGTAATTTGTTTTTTACACATTTTTTGTGCAGTAAGCTGGAGAAAGAAGCACAGGCTGGGTGTGCCCTACTATTTGTTATGGCCATATACAAGGGTTCAGTTTGTATCGGCAGAGGAAACGATGAAGAAAAACCTGCTAAGCAAGATATTTGCACTGGCAGGTTCGATCATGATAAAGCGTACCTGGGTTGATGACAGTAAAGAGGTTAGAAAAGGCCTGGATCCCAGTGACACAAGGAAAATTTCCAGGGCACTGGAGAAAAACTGGGTAATTACTTTTCCGCAGGGAACCACCAAACCATTTGTGCCCGGCCGCAAAGGAACCGCCTTCATTATCAAGCATCATAAGCCAATGGTGGTACCGGTGGTGATAGACGGGTTTAGTACAGCCTTTGATAAAAAAGGCATCAGGATGATCAGGAAGGGTACCCGTCTCACAGTAACTTTTAAGGAACCCATGCAGATCAATTACGAGGACAGTACTGAAAAAATACTGGAAGAAGTTATGGATGCCATAGAGCAAAGCAGCAGGTTCAAACCAGAACAATCCCGGGTTTCTGCTTAGTCTTTTACAAATAAGGCTTTTAATTCCACAGCTTCCTCCGGTTTCATTTTTCCGCCCAGTATCAGTCTTAACTGCCTTCTTCTTAAAGCTCCGTCAAACAATTTTTTTTCTTCGTCTGTTTCCGGTACCAGCTGGTTAACCTTACGTGGCCTTCCATTAGGATCAAGCGCCACAAAGGTATAATACGCTTCATTGCTTTTGTATTTATATTGCTGTATGGCATCCTCTCCCCATACATTCATATGTACTTCCATACTGCTGTTGAACGACCTTGTTACGGTTGCTTCGATGTGAACCACATTGCCCAGTTTAATGGGGTTTTCAAAAGAGATATTATCCACTGATGCGGTAACCACGGGAGCACCGCAATGTTTCATAGCTGCCAGTGCAGCCGCAATATCCATCCAGTACATCAGCCGGCCCCCCATCAGGTTGCCAAAAGTATTTGTATCGTTTGGCAAAACCAGTTCTGTCATCACCACCAGCGATTCGTTTGCTTTTTTATCCATTGTATTTTTTTTGCAAAGATAAGCGGATTGGCATAGTGCTTACAGATGAAAGGCTGACTGTTTTGCAAAACAGGATATCAATCATGTTTAATTATTTGGCAGTTCGTGTTTGTTTTATGAATTTCGATGACCGAATTGCCAGTTATGACAGACCAAACAAAAATTTCCTTCGAAAATACGGAATACGCATTTGCGTATAAATCAGATTCAGAATTAAAAAAAGCAAATTTTCTTTTCGGTTTCATGGGTAAACCCTGGCTGGTGAATACAGCGCTGAAGCTTACCCCGCTTGCCATCAAATGGAATTTGCCCTTTACAAAAACCCTGATAAGAAAAACAATATTTAAACAGTTTGTGGGGGGAGAAACACTGGAAGAAACGGCTAAAGTAGCTGACAAACTGGAGTCTTACAAAGTGCAGGTTATTTTGGATTATGGGGTGGAAGGAAAAGAGGGGGAAGCAAATTTTGAACATGCAAGGGATGAATTCAGGCGGGTGATCGATTATGCTGCCACGCAGGCAAATATTCCTTTCATGAGCATTAAGGTTACAGGCTTTGCCCGTTTTGCCTTACTGGAAAAACTGGATACGGCCATGCACCTGGCCCAGGGCACGCTGATGAAAAGATACCTGCATGCAGTGGAACAATTGCCTGCTGAAGAAAAAGAAGAATGGCACCGGGTGAGGTTGCGCATGCAGCAATTATGCGAAGTTGCCGATAAAAAAAATATTGGTGTGCTGATAGATGCTGAAGAGACCTGGATACAGGATCCTGTGGATGCCCTTACCATGCTGATGATGGATGTTTTTAACAAGCGTAAAGCCGTAATATATAATACCCTTCAGTTTTACCGGCACGACCGGCTGCAGTTCTTAAAAGACTCTTATGTGGCTGCTGAGGAAAGGGATTTTATTTTGGGTGTCAAGCTTGTACGGGGCGCTTACATGGAAAAAGAAAGAGAACGTGCTGTTGCCATGAACTATCCTTCGCCCATACAACCGGATAAGCAAAGTAGTGATGATGACTATAACAGCGGGGTTGAGTTTTGTATAGAAAACATTGAAAGGATTGCTGTGATAGTGGCTTCGCACAACGAATACAGTAATTTATACACCACCCAACTGCTCGATAAAAAAGGATTGCCGCATAATCACCCGCATGTGCATTTTTCCCAACTGTATGGTATGAGCGATAATATTACGTTCAACCTTGCCAAATCGGGTTGCTCGGTAAGCAAGTATTTACCTTTCGGCCCCATCAAAGATGTGGTTCCTTATTTAATGCGCAGGGCACAGGAAAACAGTTCTGTTGCAGGACAAACGGGAAGGGAACTGGGGCTTATCAAAAGAGAACTTATACGCAGGAAAACTACATAGTGTTTTTACGAACCTGATAAAAATGCGGAAACCGCTGATTATTTTTTATGATAATATTTTATCTTTGAAATAATCATAAATGCTGACCCGCCTAATAATACCAATACTGCTGTACCTTTTTCCCTTTGTTTTAAATGCACAGGTTAGAAGTATACCTGCTGTTAAAATAAGCGGCTCAATTAAGATTGACGGTAACCTGGATGAGGAAGCCTGGAAGCAGATTGAGCCAACCGGTGACTTCATTACCATCTCCCCCGTGTATGGCCGGGTTTCGAGCCGGAATACCAAAGTGAGGATCGGGTACGATAACAGCGCTGTATACATAGGTGCCTACCTGTACGATAACCCGGTTAACATCAGAAAACAATTGACCGCCAGGGATGTGCTGGACAGGCAGGATGTGGACATTTTTTCGGTTGGCTTTGATACCTACCGGGATAAACAGAATGCTTTTGTTTTTAAAGTATCAGCAGCCAATGTGCAAGCCGATCTGAAAATATCGCAGGGCGCAGGCGTGGTGTACGATTATGGCTGGGATGCCGTGTGGGAAAGCAAAACCAGTATCAGGGAAGATGGCTGGGTGGTAGAGATCAAGATTCCGCTGAGTGCCATCAGGTTCTCAAAAAAAGACTTGCAGGAGTGGGGTATTAATTTTGGCCGGTTTACCAGGAAGGAAAATGAGAACAGTGTATGGAACCCTATCAACCCAAATATCAATGGCGAACTGAATCAATGGGGCGTTTGGACGGGCATTAACAATATAACACCACCCACACGTTTATCTTTTCTGCCCTATTTATCAGGAGGGGTGAGGGTATCCCCAACCTCCAAGGGCGATGTTACAGAGTTTCTGCGAAGCGGGGGTATGGACGTTAAATATGGTGTAAGCGAAAGTTTTACCCTTGATATGACACTGATACCGGATTTTGCCCAGGTACAAAGTGATAACGTACTGCTGAACTTATCGCCCTTTGAAGTTAAATTTGATGACTACCGGCCATTCTTTACTGAAGGAACAGAATTGTTTAATAAAGCTGGTCTGTTCTATTCCAGAAGAATAGGGGCACAGCCCGGCCTGGCCAGTGCAGTTTTAAGCAAATACGGCAATATGCCCGCCGACTATGAGATCAGAAAGAATCCGGGCATTACCCGGCTGTATAATGCAACCAAGTTTTCGGGACGCACCAAGGGAAACCTCGGGATCGGAGTCTTTAATGCCATTACAGCTCCCATGTATGCCAGGATCAGGGAAATCACTGCCGGCAAGGATACCAGTATTTTGACCGAACCACTTACCAATTACAATATCATTGTTTTTGACCAGGCCTTAAAAAACCGATCATCGGTAAGCTTTACAAATACCAATGTGCTTCGTAAGGGAAATACAAGAAATGCTAACGTAAGCAGTATTGACCTGTCACTCTTCGATAAAACAAATAATTATAACCTTTCTTATTCAGGCAGGTTTAGTTCCATTTGGGGCAAACAGGAAAATAAGAACGGTTTTACCACCACTGCTTCATTTGGAAAAGTGAGTGGCATAATACAGTATAGGGCAGCACTTTCGGTTGAAAGCGATAAATATGATCCAAACGACCTGGGCTTTTTATACAACAACAATTCTTTTGAATACAGCGGCAGCATCAGTTATAATATCAATAAACCGACCCGGCACTTTTTGATTCATAATTACAAAATGAGTTTTGCAAATACTTACCTGTACAAGCCTTTCGAATGGTCGGCCCTGCAGGTAAATGCTAGTGCTTTCTTTCTGTTTAAAAATTTCTGGGATTTGACGGCCAGTTTCCAGACCAGTCCAACCTGGAATAAGGATTACTTTGTGCACTCAAATGTATACACAGGATATTTTCTGAGGCGTACTCCCTATTATTATCTGGGCATTAATGGCAGCAGCGACAGCCGTAAAAAAATGTATGTAAGCTGGAAGCTGGGTGCTGCGGAATCACCCCTGCCTAATGATCCATACTGGACGGGCAGCCTGGGATTGCGTTACCGGTTCAGCGACAGGTTTCAACTGAGTACAAGCATGGATATTACACAGGATAAAGGCAACTGGGGTGCGGCTAAAAAAGGAGATGGGTCCCTGATAATTAATACCAATGGCTCACCTGTAATTTCACGCCGCAACCTGAAGACTAATACGTTCATAGTGAGTAGCCAGTATAATTTCAACTCAAGGATGAATGTTAATATACGGATGCGGCATTACTGGTCCATTTTGCAGAATACTAATTTTTACAATTTAAAGCCGGATGGATACTGGCGTGATACTACTTTCTTTGCTAATGAGAACCTGAACTTCAACACCTTTAATATTGATATGTTCTATACCTGGGATTTTTTGCCGGGCAGCAGGCTTACGATCGCCTGGAAGAATGCACTTGGGACAAATGTTACTATTGATCCTTACAGCAATCAGACCTATTTTAAGAATTTTGGAAAGGCGGTTGACAACCCTCACAGCAACGAAATAACGGTAAAGCTTGTTTATTTTTTGGATTACCTGAAACTGAAAAGGAAAAAATAGCCATATAGTTTAACTGAGGGCTCTGGCTAAACTTTGCCAGATTTGACTTTGATATCACGCTCATATTTTTAATTTTGTAAAAAAAACTACTATCATGACACAGGAAACCACCCCCGATGTATTGCACTTTGATGAGAGCAACAAACCTAAATTACCTACAGGTTTAAATGTGCTTACTATTTTAAGTATCATAGGATGCGCCCTGCAATTGCTGGGGGCTTTGTATAATTTCTTTAATGCAAAAAAATCTTACGACAACCTGGAAAAGCTTACCGAGCAAATGAATTCTGAAAATATGCCCGGCTGGGTTAAGTCGATGATGGGCGACCCCGAGCGGATGATAAAAATGATCACAAAGTCTTATGAGAACCGGATACCCATGGTACTGCTTTCCCTGGTGGCCGTAGCACTTTGCTTTTATGGTGTGCTGCAAATGCGCAAACTCAGGAAACAGGGGTTCATGCTGTATACTATTGGCGAATTACTTCCCTTTTTATCCCAGCTTTTATTCATTGGGGCATTTTCTTTCTCCGGTATTGCAATGTACTTTGGAATAGGAATAACTGCGCTGTTCATATTTTTATACTCACTGCAGCGAAAACACCTGCAGTATTAACTGATAAAAAAAGCAGGCTGAAGGGCCTGCTTTTTTATTATTGGTATGACCGGGTATTTACCAGGCTTTAGAAATAGTACCGTTCAAAACTTTGATCAGATAAAGGTGCTTGTTCTCAAAATAATCCGGAACAGGAGCCTTGTCATTCAGTTTAACCGGCTTAAAATTATAATCACAGAAAACCTTTTGATTTTTATCTGTAAGATGGTTCATAAAGTCAGCCGGGTTCTTTGCCAGCAACCTGGTGAAAAGATAAACTGCTTCAAAACCTTTATAAGCCATATCGCTGGGCTTGGCCCGGTAGTTCCTGTAATAAGCTACAGTAAGCGATTTACTGAAGCTATCTGTTTTTTCAGTATAAAAAGGAGTTGTAAAATAAACAGGGAAACCGGCCAGGGCTTTTTTATTGTAAAGTGCATCAAAATTATCCCAGTTCGGCATTCCGATCAGTGTAATGGGATAAGATTTGTATGCTTCGTTGCAGGCTTTTACCATATTTTCTGCAAAGGTTTCATCCAGGCTTCCGCCAATAATTACATTCTTACGGTTACTGTCTAACCTGGTCTTCAGAAATGCTGTAGTGAACCCTTCATCAATATTTACTGTCTCCAGGTTAAGCAGGGGCTTTCCATCCTGCTCGTTCATAGCTTTGAAATAAGATGCAACCATATCCTCCTGTCTGCCCTTTTGCCTGAACAGGTATATTTTATCAGTGCCATGGTTTTGAAGTATGTAACTGTATATGGCATCACAATGTGACTTCAGGGTGGAGTTCATAACAACCAGAAAAGGGTTTTCTGTAATGCCGGAAACATTGGGGTAGGTTGCTGAGATGAATGGAATTTTCTTCTCTTTGGCAAAGGCTGCCAGTTGACTGAAGTCTTCATCCCGCACACTTCCGATGATCAGGTTCAGGCTGTCCAGTTTTTTACTGCGTACCAGGTCTGCTATTTTTTCCGTGTAGGACTTTGTGTCGAAGATGGTTGCATTGATTTTGTCCTCGCCGGCCTGCAAACTGTCCAGCGCCGTAAGGGCTCCCTGTACAAAATCAACAGCAGGCGCAATAAAGCGGGGGATGCTTTGTTTATACCTGAATGTGTTTTTGGTAAAAACCGAATCGAGATAAAGTGGTGCAAAAATTCCAACCCTGTAAACAGGTCCGGTGGCCGTATCATTTTGTGCGTATGTATTTTTTGAACCTAAAAAAGCTATCGCCCAAAAAAATACTATTGCTATTGTTGTCTTCTTCATATCTAAAATCAAATATTCTGTCTTATTCCCATTCTATGGTTGCAGGAGGTTTGCTGCTTATATCATATACCACCCGGTTTACGCCGGGTACATTATTGATTATTTCATTACTGATATTGGCTAAAAATTCATAGGGTAAATGCGCCCAGTCAGCCGTCATCCCATCAACCGATGTTACAGCTCTGAGGGCTACTGTAAATTCGTAGGTCCTTTCATCGCCCATAACCCCCACACTTTTTACCGGCAGTAAGATAGTACCTGCCTGCCAAACGGTTGCATACAAGTTATACTTTTTCAAACCATTTACATAGATCGCATCGGCGTCCTGCAATAATCGTACCTTTTCGGCATTCACTTCTCCTAAAATGCGGATACCAAGCCCCGGCCCCGGAAAAGGGTGCCGGTATAGCATATCATGAGGGATACCCAGTTCCAGCCCAACCCGTCTTACTTCGTCCTTAAAGAGGGAGCGGAGCGGCTCAACCAGGCCCAGTTTCATTTTTTCCGGCAGGCCACCCACATTGTGGTGCGATTTGATAGTGGCAGACGGGCCGTGTACAGAAAGTGATTCTATCACATCGGGATATATTGTTCCCTGGCCCAGCAGCTCAACGCCTTCGATCTTATGAGCTTCCTGTTCAAATATCTCGATAAATCCTCCGCCAATAGCTTTTCTTTTGTCTTCCGGGTCTGTTTTGCCGGCCAGTTTTTTATAAAAGTGTTCTTTGGCATCAACACCAATTACATGCAAACCAAGTTCGTTGTATATATTGAGTACATCTTCAAATTCGTTCTTACGTAGTACGCCATTGTCAACAAAAATGCCGTACAGGTTATCTCCAATTGCTTTGTGTATAAGGGTGGCGGCAACGGTACTGTCCACACCGCCACTAAGCCCCATAATGACTTTTTTGTTTCCAATCTGCTTTTTCAGAGATTCAACGGTATCAGTTATAAAGTGTGCAGGCGTCCAGTCCTGGCTGCAACCGCAGATATTTACCAAAAAATTCCTGATGATGGTTTTGCCTTCGGCAGAATGATATACTTCGGGGTGGAACTGTATACCGTATAAAGGGTTCTGGTTTCTGGTTTCTGGTTGTCGGTTGTTCGTTGTTTTCCTGAATGCCGCAACCGGTATGCTTTCTGTAGTTCCAAGCAACTCAAACCCTTCCGGTAATTCCTTAATGGTATCGCTATGGCTCATCCAAACCTGTGAGGAGGGTGAGATGTTCTCTAAAAGGGCATCATCTTTGGTTGTGGTAAATATTGCACGGCCGTACTCTCTCTTATCACTCTTTTCAACCCTGCCGCCATAAATCTTTGCCGTAAGCTGGGCTCCGTAGCAAACGCCTAATACCGGAACCTGGGCAACCATGGCTTTTACATCAGCCGGTAGTGCATTTTCATCATTAACAGAAAAGGGTGATCCTCCCAGGATGATTCCCTTTAATGCAGGTTCGTACACAATTTCTTTATTGTAGGGAACGATCTCGCAATACACACTGGCTTCCCTTACAACACGGGCAATCAGTTGTGTATATTGAGATCCGAAATCAAGTATTAATATTTTTTCTGTCATATGCCTGCGAAGGTAAATAAATAGTTGGATGTAATTTATTGCCTGTAACCGCAGTTAACGATTCCTTTATTTATATTTACATAATCAATAAGCCGGGAAATGCGCAGGCGCAGTAACCAAGCGGTGATAGCTATAAATGACACAATTTTCCGGTATTTAAAAATAAAAGCCATGAAACATTTTTTGATCGTATTTATCACCCTGATAACCCTGGTATCCTGCCAGCATACAACCGGCAGCGGCAATATTATTACCGAAACCCGTAATACCGGCAGTTTTGATGCTATTTCGGTTGGCGGTTCCTTTGATGTGGAAGTTAAAAATGGCAACAGCACTTCGGTGGTGGTGGAAGCCGATGATAATATAATTAAGTATATACAAACCCGTGTATCGGGTAATGTGTTGAAAATAAATACGGAAGACCTGCATAGTTATTCCAATGTTCACATGAAGGTATATGTTACCAGTCCGGGTTTAAAGGCAATCAGTGCGTCTGCTTCGGCCGAGGTGATTGCGGAAGATGTTCTAACAAACAGTGAAAAGCTTGTTTTTAAAGCCTCCAGTTCGGCCAGTATACGGGCAGAAGTGGATGCCCCTGAGGTAGTAACGGACGCCAACAGCAGTGCAACGATTACATTGAAGGGCAGAACCAAAACCCATCAATCAGAAGCCTCAAGCAGTGGCGATATAAAAGCTTTTAACCTGCTGAGTGAAAATACGACTGCCAGCGCCAGCAGCAGTGGCAGTATTGAAGTGTATGCCAGTGTTAGTCTGAATGCCAAGGCCAGCAGCAGCGGCAATATTGAGTATAAGGGGGGTGCTACCGTTACCAAATCTGAAAGCAGCAGCGGATCGGTTGATAAAAAGGACTGAGGTAACTGACTTAATATGTGCAGGCTGTTCTATACAGTATATGTAGCTGGATACCATATAGTTACTATATAGTTCATATGGAGTAGGTGTTCTATAACTCTTCTATAACTCTTCTATAACTCTTCTATAACTCTTCTATAAGTCTTCTATAACGGAGAATGAAACAACAAAAAAAAATCATTTGTCTGATCAGTAAGAATTTATAGACTATATATAAACATAATTATAAATATAGTTGCCTAAACCTGCGTACAAGGCATTTTTTATGTCTTTATACCGAAACTATTTCTAAAAAACTTTCTTCTTTCCTTTGCTATTTACTTTCAACCCCCTACCTTTGCACTCCAAATTAAAAAACGGATTTAAAAAGTTCTTTTTATATGTCACAGAGAATCAGAATCAAATTACAGTCTTACGACCACAACCTGGTAGACAAATCAGCTGAAAAGATCGTAAAAACTGTACGTAGTACAGGTGCAGTAGTAACAGGTCCCATTCCTTTACCTACACATAAGAAAATTTTTACTGTATTACGTTCTCCTCACGTTAACAAGAAAGCCCGTGAGCAGTTTCAGCTGTGTACGCATAAACGTTTATTAGACATTTACACCAGCAGCAGCCGTACAGTGGATGCTTTAAGTAAGCTGGACCTACCAAGTGGTGTGGATGTTGAGATCAAAGCCTGATGAACTTCCCGATAATTCGGGATAGCAAAAGGCAAGTTCTTAAAAAGAAAAAAAATAATGAACACTCATCTCCTTTTATACAAGGAGCGCTGGGTATAAACAAGATACAATGAAAAGTATTATTGGTAAGAAAATCGGCATGACGAGTATCTTCGATGCAACTGGTAAGCAAACTGCTGTTACCATCATTGAGGCCGGACCATGCGTGGTTACACAAAAGAAAACCGTTGAAACTGACGGTTACAATGCACTCCAGATAGCATTCGGAGATAAGAAAGAAAAGCACTCCGTAAAAGCTGAGATCAATCACTTTGCCAAAGCGCAAACCTCTCCTAAAAGATTCGTAAAAGAAATCCGCGATAGCGAAATTGACAAGAACGTTGGTGAAACCATCACTTGTGAGATCTTCACTGAAGGCGAAAGCATCGAAGTGGTTGGTACCACCAAGGGTAAGGGTTTCCAGGGTGTTGTTCGCCGCCACGGTTTTGGTGGTGTAGGTCAGCAGTCCCATGGTCAGCACGACCGTCAAAGGGCTCCGGGTTCTATCGGTAACTCATCCGATGCAAGCCGTGTGTTCAAAGGTATGCGTATGGCCGGCCGTATGGGTCAGGACAGGGTTACCATGAAGGGACTGAAAGTGGTTAAGATTTTTGCAGAAAAGAATTACATATTAGTTAGCGGTTCAGTACCGGGCCATAACGGTTCAATAGTATTAATTCAGAAATAAAACCAATTAGCTAGTTAGCTAATCTGCTAATGTGCTAATGAAAATACAAGAAGCTTTTAAACATAGATGTACAATTAGCAAATCAGCAAATTAGCACATCAGCAAATTGAAAAAAGATGCAAGTAGACGTTTTAAACATAGAAGGAAAGCAAACCGGCAGATCGGTTGAATTACCTGATGAAATATTCGGTATTGAACCTAATGACCACGTTATTTACCTGGCTGTAAAGCAATACCAGGGCGCACAACGCCAGGGTACACACAAGGTTAAAACCCGTATGGAAGTTAAAGGTTCTTCTAAGAAATTGCATAAGCAAAAAGGAACCGGCGGTGCCCGTAAAGGTAACCTGCGCAACCCTTTGTATAAAGGTGGTGGTACCATCTTCGGCCCCAAGCCTCATAAATATGATATCAAATTGAACCGTAAGGTGAAGGATCTGGCTAAGATGGGTGCTTTGGCTTACAAGGCAAAGGAAAATGCCATCGTGGTTTTAGAAGATGTGAAAATGGATGCTCCAAAAACATCGGCCTTTACCGGCATTTTAAATAAGCTGAACATTGCAGGAAAGAAAACCCTCTTTGTAATTCCTGAATACAATGATAATCTGTATTTGAGCCTGCGTAACGTGCCGACTGTAAATGGTACTTTATTGAGCGATTTGAATACTTACGATATCTTAAACGCAAATGTTTTGGTATTAACCGAAAGCGCTGCAAAAGTATTCACTGAAGAAGCTGTAGAAGCATAAAAAACCAATTAGCTGATTAGCTGATGTGCTAATGAGCTAATGAAAACATAAAATTTAAAACTGTATTCAATTAGCCATGAGCTAATTAGCACATTATCAAATTAGAATTATGAAAGCGTCTGATGTATTAATAAAGCCGATTTTATCTGAAAAAGCCAATAAGCAATCAGAAAAAATGAACCGCTACGCATTTGTAGTGAATAAAAAGGCTAATAAACTGGAAATAAAAAAAGCAGTTGAAAGCTTTTACGGTGTAACAGTTGATAATGTTAATACCATTATTGTGCCTTCAAAAGCTAAAGCTAAATATACAAAAGCCGGATTTATAGTTGGCCGCAAGCCTTCTAAGAAGAAAGCGATTGTAACTGTTGCAAACGGAGAAACAATTGACCTGTACGGCAGCGGAATCTAAACCCTTCCTCCCCCCTGAAAAGGGAACCGGCGGAAACCGAAATTTGAAATAAGAATGGTATTCAATTACCGCAAAAATTGAAAAATAAAAGAAAATGGCATTAAGAAAATACAAACCAACAACAGCAGGAACCAGGTGGAGAATTGGTAATGCTTACGAGGAAATTACTACCAACGTTCCGGAAAAATCTTTGCTTGAAAAGCAAAAGAATACAGCCGGCCGTAACTCACAGGGCCGCAGGTCTATGCGTTATATGGGTGGTGGTAACAAAACCATGTACCGTATCATTGATTTTAAAAGGGATAAAAAAGATATTCCTGCTACTGTTAAAACCATTGAATACGATCCGAACCGTACAGCGTTTATTGCCCTGTTGAATTATGCTGATGGTGAGAAGCGTTACATCATTGCACCGCAAGGATTGCAGGTTGGACAAACCGTAGTTAGCGGTGATGCAGTGGCTCCTGAACTGGGTAATGCATTAATGTTCAAGAACATGCCATTGGGTACCAATGTTCATAATGTTGAAATGCAGCCTGGCCAGGGTGGTATCCTGGTTCGCAGCGCCGGCACTTCTGCACAGTTAAGCAACAAGGAAGAAAAGTATGCTATATTAAAAATGCCAAGCGGTGAGTTAAGGAAGGTGCTGATCAAATGTTATGCAACCGTAGGTGTTGTAAGTAACAGTGATCACAGCCTGGAGAGCATGGGTAAAGCAGGCCGTAACCGTTGGAAAGGTATTCGTCCGCGTACAAGGGCGGTAGCGATGAACCCGGTAGATCACCCGATGGGTGGTGGTGAAGGAAGGGCTTCAGGTGGTCACCCACGCAGCCGTAAAGGTAAATATGCTAAGGGCGAGATCACACGTACCAAGGGTAAAGGTTCAAGCAAAATGATCATCACAAGAAGAAACGGTAAGAAATTACCTAATTAAAAATCAATGTGCTAGTTAGCCAATGTGCTAATGTGCTAATTGTTAAAATACTCTGCTTCATACAGAGAAATAAACAAAACAATTTTTTAAAATAGAATGTGATTAATTAGCGAATCAGCAAATTAGCACATCAGCAAATTAAAAAAAATGGCTCGTTCATTAAAAAAAGGTCCTTATGTAGAAGCTAAGCTGGATGCTAAAGTTGCTGCAATGGTAGAAGGAAAAACAAAAAAGGGTGTTATTAAAACCTGGAGCAGGAGAAGTACTATCACCCCGGATTTTGTAGGTCAGACTTTTGCTGTACATAATGGTAACAAGTTCATCCCGGTTTATGTAACAGAATTCATGGTAGGGCATAAATTAGGTGAATTTGCACCAACACGTAATTTCAGAGGTCACTCAAGTAAAAAAATATCGTAAAGAGTTATAAGTGATAAATTATAAGTGATGAGTGAAAGCTTGGCACTTACAATTTAAAGCCTACAACTTAAAACTAATAAAAAATGGAAGCAGTAGCAAAATTGAACAATTACCCCACATCGCCACGCAAAATGCGTTTGCTGGTTGATCTGATCCGTGGTATGGAGGTTGAAAAGGCATTAGCCGTTTTGGAACACAATCCCAAACACCCGGCTGTTCCTTTACGTAAACTGGTGGTTTCTGCCATCAGCAACTGGAAGGCAAAGAACGAAGGTGGTGATGAAAGCACCCTGGTAGTAAAAACGATCATGGTTGATGGGGCAAGGGTTATCAAGCGTATGCGTCCTGCACCGCAGGGCCGTGGTTACCGGGTTCGCAAGCGCAGCAACCACGTAACAGTTATTGTGGATCAAAAAGCAAATAAAAACTAATAATAAAACGAATCAACCAATAATATGGGTCAGAAATCAAATCCGATAGGCTTAAGGTTAGGAGTTATCCGTGGATGGGACAGCAACTGGTTTGCAAGTAAAACGGAATATCCAAAAAAATTGATCGAGGATAACAAGATCAGGAATTACCTGAATGCCCGTATCAACAAGGGTGGTATCTCCAAGATCGTTATTGAGCGCACGCTTAATAAACTGATCGTTACTATCCACACGTCAAAACCAGGTATCATCATTGGTAAAGGTGGTGGCGAGGTTGACAGGATTAAAGAAGAGTTGAAAAAATTATGCGGTAAAGAGGATGTGCAAATCAATATCCTGGAGATCCGCCGCCCGGAACTGGATGCCAACATTGTTGCAGATACTATTGCCCGCCAGCTGGAAAATCGTATCAACTACAAAAGGGCTATCAAAATGTCAATCGCTTCTGCTTTGCGTATGGGAGCTGAAGGTATAAAAGTAAAAGTAGGCGGTAGGCTGGGTGGAGCTGAGATTGCACGCAGCGAAGAAATTAAACAAGGACGTACACCATTACATACCCTGCGTATGGATATTGATTACGCCAATGTATTTGCCTTAACAGTATATGGAAAGATCGGTATTAAAGTTTGGATCTGTAAAGGTGAAGTATTAGGAAAGCGTGACCTGAACCCGAATGTGGTAGCCGGCGGTGGAAAAGAACTGGGCGAAAGACAAGGTGGATTTGAAAGAAGGGATGACAGGCGTGGCGGAGACAGAAGAGGCGGAGGAAACCGTGGTGGCGGACAGGGAGGAAGAAGATAAAAACAAAATTTGAAAATTAATCGATTTGAAAATTTGATAATGATCTGAATAGTTGACTCATCATCAAATCATCAAATTACCAAATTAGAATAAGATGTTATCACCGAAAAGAACGAAACACAGAAAAGCCCAGCGGGGAATGATGAAGGGCAACACCAAGCGTGGCGCTACCCTTGCTTTTGGAACTTTTGGATTAAAAGCCCTGGGAGAGGTTTGGATGAGCAGCCGCCAGATTGAAAGTGCCCGCCAGGCAATGACACGTCATATGAAGCGTGAGGGAAATGTTTGGATCCGTATTTTCCCTGATAAGCCCGTAACTGCAAAGCCAGCCGAGGTAAGGATGGGTAAAGGTAAAGGTAACCCCGAAGGATGGGCAGCTGTGGTTCAGCCAGGAAGAATATTGTTTGAGTGCGATGGTGTGCCCTTGCAGGTTGCCAAAGAAGCATTTGAATTAGCAGCTCAAAAATTGCCGATCCCAACCAAGTTTGTGGTTCGTCATGATTACAAAGCATAAAAACTGATTAACCGATTTGAAGATTAGTTGATTTGATAATTAAAAACACTTAATCACCAAATCATCAAATTGCCAAATCACCAAATTAAATACCATGTTAAAGAAAGTTGATTTTTTAAATACACTGAAAGGTTTAAGTGAAGCCGATCTTAAAGCAAAGATTGCTGAAGATGAATTGCGTTTGAAGAAACTTTCATTTGCCCATGCAATTTCTCCGCTGGAGAATCCGCAAAGCATACGCTCTTTAAGAAGGGATATTGCCAGGTTGAAAACAACATTAAAACAAGTTCAGGCAGGATTATAATTGATCCATTAAAACAGTAATACAGTGGAAAGAAATTTAAGAAAAACAAAATTAGGAGTGGTATCCAGCAATAAGATGGACAAGACCATTACCGTAAGTGTTGAACGTAAAGTAAAGCACCCGCTTTATGGTAAGTTCGTTAAAAAATCAACCAAGTTTCATGCACATGATGAAAAGAACGAGTGCAGCATTGGTGATACCGTAAAGATCATGGAAAGCCGCCCTTTAAGCAAAACAAAACGCTGGAGGCTGGTTGAGATCGTAGAAAAAGTAAAATAATCTTTTTTCAAGCTGCCGCGGTAAACAAAGGTTTATGCAAACAGCCTCTGATAACTAACAATAGTAATAATAGCTAAAAGCTAAGTAAAATGATACAGCAAGAAAGCAGATTAAACGTAGCAGATAACAGTGGTGCAAAGCAGGTACTGTGCATACGTGTACTGGGTAACAGCGGACAGGATTACGCAAAGATCGGTGACAAAATCGTTGTTACTGTCAAAGATGCAATGCCTGCAGGTGGTATTAAAAAAGGAACTGTTAGTAAAGCAGTTATTGTAAGAACCACCAACAAACTGCGTCGTAAAGATGGTTCTTATATCCGTTTTGATGACAACGCAGTTGTATTACTGAATGCATCTGACGAGCCAAGGGGTACCCGTATTTTTGGGCCGGTAGCACGTGAACTACGTGATAAAGGTTACATGAAGATCATTTCACTGGCTCCTGAAGTATTGTAATTTAAACCGATAGTATATAAAAGGCCGTTTGGCCGGAGTTAAATAAAATAAAATGAGTACAAGATTCAAACCCAAGTTCAACATTAAAAAAGGCGATTCTGTTGTTGTGATCAGCGGAGAAGATAAAGACCTGAAGAAGCCACGTAAAGTGTTGGAAGTAATTCTGGACAAAGCCCGTGTATTGGTAGAGGGTGTAAACATCGTTACCAAACACACCAAACCAACTTCACAAAACACCAAGGGTGGAATTGTGAAAGTGGAAGCGCCAATAGCAATCAGCAATGTGATGCTGTGGGATGCAAAATCAGGTGGCCCGTCTAAAGTTAAACGTACCAGGGAAAATGGTAAATTAGTAAGAATCGCTAAAAAATCAGGGGAGGTAATCAAATAATGAGCACAACTACAATCACTCCAAGGTTAGCAGATAAGTACAAAAAAGATGTTGTACCTGCTTTAATGAAAAAGTTCAGTTACAAAACTGTTATGCAGGCTCCTAAGCTGACCAAGATTTGTTTGAATCGTGGTGTTAACGGCGCCGTGGCAGACAAAAAGCTGATCGATATTGCTATCGAAGAGTTAACAAACATAACCGGTCAGAAAGCAGTATCTACCATGTCTAAAAAAGACATTTCAAACTTTAAGCTGCGTAAAAACATGCCGATTGGCGCCCGTGTTACGCTGCGTGGTGTTAAAATGTATGAATTCATGGACAGGCTGGTTTCTGTGTCTTTACCACGTGTGCGTGATTTCAAAGGTATCAATGACAAGTCATTTGATGGCCGCGGAAACTACACATTGGGTGTTACCGAACAGATCATCTTCCCGGAAATTGATATTGACAAGGTTAATAAAATTACCGGTTTGGATATCACTTTTGTAACAACAGCCAATACCAACGAAGAAGCATACGAATTGCTTAAAGAAATGGGTATGCCTTTTAAAAACATTAAAAAGTAAAATGGTTAATGGTTAATAGCAATACGATTAACGAATAACCAATAACCGATAACAACAAAAACAATATGGCAAAAAAATCAATTGAAGCCAGGCAGGTAAAGCGTGAAGCAATGGTTGCAAAGTATGCTGAAAAAAGGGCCGCTTTAAAAGCAGCCGGAGATTACGCTGCTTTAGACCTTCTACCAAAGAATGCATCACCGGTTCGTTTAAAAAACCGCTGCCAGCTTACAGGTCGTCCAAGAGGTTATATGAGGCATTTTGGTTTATCCAGGAATATGTTTCGTGATATGGCTTTGCAGGGAAAAATTCCGGGCGTAACCAAGGCCAGCTGGTAATAACCCCTGAACCCCTGAAGGGGAACAAGGATATCGCATTGTAAAAAAATTATTTAATCAATTAACTGAAATAACAATGGTTACTGATCCAATTGCAGATTATTTAACAAGAATTCGTAACGCACAGATGGCTAATCACCGTATTGTGGAAATTCCTGCCAGCAATCTGAAAAAGCGTATCACTGAGATCTTATACGAAAAAGGATATATCCTGAAATATAAATTTGAAGATGATAATAAACAAGGTGTGATCAAAATTGCTTTGAAATATGATCCTGCCACCAAACTGCCTGTAATACAAAGCCTGGAAAGGGTAAGCCGTCCGGGTTTGCGTACCTATGCAAAACCTGCCGAGCTGAAGCGTGTTAGAAGCGGACTGGGTGTTTCGATCATTTCCACTTCAAAAGGTGTAATGACCGACAAAGAAGCAAAAGCACAGAACGTGGGCGGAGAAGTACTTTGCAATATTTACTAAGATTTTCATCCTTGCAAAAGGATATTAATAACCGATTTGACAATTAAGCCTTCGTCGTGGCTGAACACAAACCGGGTAAACAAAAAATAAAAAAAAACCGACAATGAGCAGAATTGGAAAAAAACTGATAGAAGTTCCTGCCAACGTAACCATTACCGTGGATGCAGAGAACGTAGTAACTGTAAAAGGCCCGAAAGGAACTTTAAAGCAGACTTTGGATCGTGATATGAAGATCGAGGTGAAGGATGGTGTAGCTAATATCACCCGTCCTACTGATCAGATCCGCCATCGTGCCATGCACGGATTATACCGTTCGCTGGTAAACAATATGGTGAAAGGTGTTACTGAAGGGTTTACCAAAAAACTTGAATTGGTGGGTGTGGGTTATAAAGCAGCTGCAACCGGCAATTTGCTTGACATGGCCCTCGGTTATTCTCATAACATAGTTTTTGAAATACCCAAGGAATTATCTGTGAGCACATCGCAGGAAAAAGGACAAAACCCAATGATCACTTTCGAAAGTATCGACAAGCAATTACTCGGGCAGGTTTGTGCAAAGATCAGAAGTTTACGTAAGCCTGAACCATATAAAGGTAAAGGTGTGAAATTTGCCGGTGAGGTATTGAGAAGGAAAGCTGGTAAATCTGCAGGTAAATAAAACATCAATCCGTTAGTTCGTTAATCCGTTTAAACGTATTGCGAATTATCAGAAACGGATGAACCAATTAACTAATTAACGGATTAACGATCCCTGGCAGCATCAGGGAGAAAAAATAAAAGAAAATGAACAACAAGTCAAAAGCAAGGGTTAAAATTAAATACCGCATCCGCAGAAAAGTGAGCGGTGTTGCAAGCAAACCAAGGTTAAGTGTTTTCAGGAGCAATACAGATATCTATGCTCAGCTAATTGATGATAACAATGGCGTTACATTAGCCGCTGCTTCATCACGTCAAAAAGATATCCAGGCTCAAAAAGCACCTAAAACCGAAAAAGGTAAAATGGTGGGAGCTGCTATTGCAACCAAAGCAAAAGAGCTTGGAATTACTACTGTTGTTTTTGACCGTGGTGGTTACATCTATCATGGCCGTGTAAAAGCGGTTGCCGAAGGAGCAAGAGAAGGCGGACTGATATTCTAATATTACCGATAGCAGATTTAGGATTTGATCTGCATTATCAAAAAGAAATCTAAAATTGTAAAATCACAAATCGTAAATCGAGATAAATGGCAAATTTAATTGCAAATAAAGTAAAAGCCGGCGACCTGGAATTAAAAGACAAGGTTGTTGCCATTAACCGTGTAGTAAAAACAACCAAAGGCGGACGTGCATTTAGCTTTTCTGCATTAGTTGTTGTTGGTAACGAAGCTGGTATAGTTGGTCATGGTATGGGTAAGGCTAAAGAAGTTCAGGAAGCTATTACCAAAGGAATTGAAGATGCAAAAAAGAACCTGATAAAAGTTCCGGTAATGCATGGTACCATTCCTCACGATCAGTTAACCAAGGAAGGTGCGGCCAAAGTTTACATTAAGCCAGCAGCACATGGTACCGGTGTAATTGCCGGTGGCAGCATGAGGGCAGTTCTGGAAGCAGCCGGTATCACCGACGTTCTTGCCAAGAACCTGGGCTCTGCAAACCCAACTAACGTGGTAAAAGCAACTTTCAAAGCCCTGGCTACTTTACGTGAGCCGGTTGCAGTTGCCAAAACACGTAATGTTTCTTTAAAGAAAGTATTTAACGGATAAATTTAGTTAATGGTTAATTGTTAATAGCTGTACGTATTTAAAAAACAAACAACGATTAACAGATAACAAATAACAGATACAATGAAAAAGATAAAAGTAACACAGGTTAAAAGTGTAATCGACCGTTCGGAGCGTCAAAAAAGAACAATGATCGCATTGGGTCTTAAAAAAATGAACGCTTCTGTAGAGGTGGAAGCTACACCAGCTATCTTAGGAATGGTTACCAAGGTTAATCACCTGGTTAAAGTAGAAGAACTTTAATTTGAAAATTTAAAGACAGGCCAATTTGAAAATTGGCTTGCCATCATTAAATTATCAAATATCCAAATCATTAAATTAACAAGCGAGGGGTGATTCCCCGTAAGTACAAAATCAGATAAAAATGAAACTGCACACACTCAAGCCTGCGAAAGGCGCTACACACAAAGAGAAAAGAATTGGCCGTGGTGAGGCCAGTGGTAAAGGTGGTACTTCTACCAAAGGTAACAAAGGCGGACAAAGCCGTGCCGGTTATAAGAGCAAGAAAGCCCACGAAGGCGGTCAGATGCCTATTCAGCGCCGTATTCCAAAACGCGGATTTAAAAATAACAACCGTATCGAGTTCAAGGTATTGAACCTTGGCCAGATTGATATGCTTGCAGAAAAATACAGCATTACAGAATTCAGCCTCCAAAACTTATACATCAATGGTTTAATCAGCCAGTTTGATAGTGTAAAGATCCTGGCAAACGGCGAGCTTAAAGGCAAATTCACATTCAAAGTGAATGCAGCCAGTGAAAAAGCTAAAGCAGCCATTGAAGCAGCCGGAGGTTCTATCGAGATAATAAAATAAATTTCCCGATATTTGCCGACCACGCTTTTAGCGGGGTCATTTTTAATTTAGCGCAAATCACTTAAATCGTTTAAATTCTGTGAAGAAGTTCATAACAACACTTAAGAATATCTGGAGCATTGAGGAGCTACGCAGTAAGATAACTTTCACATTATTGCTGATATTTATCTACCGCGTTGGTTCTTTCATTGTATTACCAGGTATCGATCCCAATAAATTAGCCACACTTGCCGACAGTTCAAAAAGCGGTATGCTTGGCTTACTTGATACATTTGTAGGAGGAGCTTTTTCAAAAGCATCGATCTTTGCGCTGGGTATCATGCCATACATTTCTGCATCAATTTTCATGCAGCTGATGACCATCCTGGTTCCTCAAATGGCTAAAATTCAGAAAGAAGGTGAAAGCGGCAGAAAGAAGATCAATCAATGGACCCGTTACCTGACAGTTATCGTTACTGCATTTCAGGCAGCCGCTTACATAGGTTACCTGAACAGCGCTGGTAACAGGGAAGCTATCAATCCTCAATTCCAAAGCTATTTTACCGCATCAACAGTAATCTTACTTACCGTAGGTACCTTGTTTGTAATGTGGCTTGGTGAAAAAATAACTGATAAAGGCTTAGGAAACGGAACTTCCATCATCATCATGGTGGGTATCCTTGCCCGCCTTCCGCAATCATTTGTACAGGAGTGGGCAGCGAGGTCAACCAGGGGTGCCGGTGGAATTTTAATGATTTTGATCGAGATCGTTTTACTGATAGCCGTGATACTGGGTATTATCCTGCTGGTGCAGGGTACACGTAAAGTTCCGGTTAATTACGCCAAGCAGATCGTTGGCAACCGCCAGTTTGGTGGTGCAAGAAACTTCCTGCCACTGAAAGTAAATGCATCTGGTGTAATGCCGATCATCTTTGCCCAGGCAATACTTTTCTTACCTACCCTGTTTGCATTTGGTGGTACAGCTTCCTGGACAAAATATTTTACTGATCATACTAACCCCGGTTACATGATCGTGTACACAGTTGCCGTAATTGCCTTTACCTTCCTGTACACAGCGCTGATATTTAACCCCAAGCAAATGGCGGATGAATTAAAGCGTAATAATGGATTTATTCCAGGTGTTAAGCCCGGGCAGCCTACTGCAGATTATATCGGAACCATCATGGACAGGATCACTTTACCGGGAGCAGTTTTACTGGCATTTGTTGGTATCCTCCCCGGCATTATCCAACTGATATTTGGAATGCAGCAGGGCTTCTCCACATTCTTTGGAGGAACTTCATTGCTGATCATGGTTGCAGTAATACTGGATACACTGCAGCAGATAGAAACACAACTGCTGATGCGCCAGTACGATGGTTTGATGAGCAGCGGAAGAATACAGGGACGCCAGCAAATTTCTGCAGGAGTATAATGAATAATACCCCGCTAAGGGGACTTAAAAAATATAAATTCTTAAGCCCCGACTGAAAAGGTCGGGGTTTGTTTTAAAATACTTTACCATGATCCACTACAAAAGCAAGGCAGAAATTGAAGTAATGCGGGAAAGTTGTTTACTGGTAAGTAAAACTATCACACTGCTTGCATCGATGATCAGGCCGGGCATTACAACACTGCAGCTGGATAAAATGGCTGATGAGTTTATCAGGGATAATAAAGCGGTACCATCCTTCAAAGGATATCATGGTTTTCCCTATGCTACCTGTATTTCTGTAAACGATGCAGTAGTTCATGGTTTTCCTGATAACAGGGAATTGCAAAGCGGGGATGTTTTATCGATAGATATCGGTGTTTTTAAAAACGGTTTCCACGGAGATCATGCTTATACCTTTGGTGTGGGAGAAATCAGTGATGAAGTAAAACAATTGCTGAGAGTGACCAAGGAATCACTGTATAAAGGAATTGAAAAAGCAACCATTGGGAACCGTGTGGGAGACATCGCTTTTGCTATTCAGGATTATACCGAAAAACAACACGGGTACGGGGTTGTTAGAGACCTGGTAGGACATGGACTTGGCCGAAGCCTTCATGAAGAACCCCAGGTGCCCAATTTTGGTAAAAGAGGAACCGGTGCAAAATTGAAGGAAGGTTTGGTGATTGCCATTGAACCCATGATCAATATGGGAACCAAGGATATTTTTTATGATAAAGATGGCTGGACCATTAGAACAGCAGACGGAAAACCATCGGCACATTTTGAACATGATGTATGTATCCAAAAAGGCAGGGCGGATATCCTTTCTTCATTTGAACCTATAGAAGCAGCAGAGAAGGCAAATAAGGAACTCTGGTCTGATCAGTAATTTACAGGATCCTGTACTTAATGTCAACCCGCTTATCTGTCCAGATATTATCAGGGCTAATGTATGTATCGCGGTATTGCATGATAACACCAGCTTTGGCAAATATATCCCTCACCAGTTCGCTGCATATATAATTCCTGTTTCTTTCCCTTCGGCTGATATGAAATAGTATCCTTACCATGATCCTGAGAATTTCAAAATTATCATAGGGCCTTGTCAGTTCATCAAGACCAAAACTAATTCCATGGTTTAGTTTCTCTTTCTCTACATCAATATTGAGCCTGGCAATTACAATCTGACCTTTATAAGGCCGCTTCTTACCTTTGTAATCGTGCAGGTATTTTGAAAGTGGTATCAACCGGATGCCAACATAAGGTTCGGCTTCCAGCACCAACACCCTTCCAAGTTCTTCGTCTTTGTAAATGATGGCCACATGGCTCCAGGTGCTTTTGGTAAGCTTTTGTATAACACCTGAAAAAGTATAACTGCCACTACTGAAGAAGATATTGCCGGTTTTAATATGGTCCCTTATTTTTTCGTAGGGTATAACAGGCATTTGTTTGAGTTGTTTTTTTGTGATCCCTTCGGCCATTGTTACTGGTTTATATTACTTTTAGGCATTGAAGATACAAATAAGAAATAATGGCAAAAAAGCGATTGGTTGTTGTTGGGGGTGGAGCTGCAGGTTTTTTTTGTGCAGTAAATACTGCTGCACACAACCCGGGGCTTGAAGTGATCATTCTGGAAAAGTCGAATAAGCTATTAAGCAAAGTAAAAGTAAGTGGCGGGGGCCGGTGCAATGTTACCCATGCATGTTTCAGTATCGGCGATATGATAAAAAGGTATCCAAGGGGCCAGGCATTTTTAAAAAAAGCATTCCACCATTTTTTTACCAACGATACGATTGCCTGGTTCAGGGAGCGGGGTGTGGTTTTAAAAACTGAAGCTGATGGGAGAATGTTCCCGGTAACAGACAGTTCTCAAACAATCATCGATTGCCTGGTAAAGGAAGCCAATAGATATGGCGTTGAGATAAGAATGAACAGAGATGTAAAAGGTATTAGCACAGATGAAGGAAAATGGAACCTGCTGATGCAGGATAATTCCATACTTACAACGGATTTTATTTGTATAGCCAGCGGGGGATACCCGAAGGCTGTACAGTACGGCTGGGTGCAAAGAACCGGGCACAGGATCGAAGAGCCGGTGCCTTCTTTATTTACATTTAATATGCCGGGCAATGCAATTACCGCACTGATGGGTGTTTCGGTTGAAAATGCTGCTGTTAAAATAAGTGGTTCAAAACTGTCCGAAACCGGCCCCCTTCTTATAACGCATTGGGGCATGAGTGGCCCTGCCATATTAAAGTTATCAGCCTGGGGAGCACATGAACTGGCAAAGTGCAATTATCATTTTTCTATCCTGGTAAACTGGCTGCCGGCTTATAATGAGAATACACTGAGGGATAAGATCCAAAAGATCCGCTTCGAACTTGCCCCGCAAAAAATGGTGAACCGAAACCCATTTTTGCTGCCTGGCCGCTTGTGGGAATACCTGCTGCTACAATCAGGCATACATCCGGATCTTCGCTGGGCCGATCTTCCGGCAAAAGAACAAAACAGGCTCATCAAAAATTTATGCGGACAGGAACATGCAGTTAAAGGCAAAACCACTTTTAAAGAAGAGTTTGTTACAGCGGGAGGTTTGGAGCTGAACGAAATTGATGTTAATACCATGCAGAGTAAAAAATATGCAGGTTTGTTTTTTGCAGGCGAAGTTATAAACGTTGATGGTATAACCGGGGGGTACAATTTTCAAAATGCATGGACAACAGGATGGATCGCAGCGAAAGGGGTAGGGTTAGCAATGCAATCGGTTTAAGAGTTAGTTAAACCCGGGTCATATGCGGCTTTTTAACCGCCTTTTTCAATTACTTTTGTTTATCTGGTATGAAAAAAATAGACCGTTATATACTGCTTAAATATCTGACAACTTTCTTTTTTTGTTTGATACTGTTTACGGCTATTGTAGTGGTGGTTGATATCAGTGAGAAAACTGACAATTTTGTAAAATCCAAACTGCCTGTAGCCCGTATCATTACAGATTACTATTTTGGGTTTATACCCCGCATTGATGCAATGCTGTTTCCACTGTTCGTTTTTATTTCTGTTATCTTTTTTACCAGCAAAATGGCGGGCAGGTCCGAGATCATTGCCATTCTGAGCAGTGGGGTAAGTTTCCGCAGGTTTTTAATGCCCTATATTGCCGGCGGCATCTTTTTATCTGCCCTGTTGTGGGCAGGTTATCAATATGTGGTGCCCAAAGCAAATCTTAAATGGGCCAATTTTGAAGCTAAATATATTGATGGCCCCAAAGCACCGGAAGGGAACTCGTCCAATTTTAAGCAAAAGCTGTATTTCAAAATGGATTCGTTTACTTATGTGGGTATCAGGGGCTATGATACTGTTATGAAGTCGGGTAATGGTTTTTTTGTTCAGCGGTTTCAAAAAAACAAACTGGTATATAACCTGCGGGCAGAACAATTTAACTGGGACAGCACACAAAAAAAATGGAAGCTGCTGAATGCGGTAGAGCGCAGGCTGGACAGCATTTCGGAAAACGTTACCCGACAACAGGAAATGTTTGTAAACTATAACTTCAAACCCCGGGACCTGCGAAAAGATGAATTTTTGAAAGATCAGTTGCCCACACCGGAACTCAATGAGTTTATAGAGCTGGAAAGACTCCGGGGTTCCGAGTCTCTGAACATGCTGCTGGTGGAACGGTATAACCGGGATGCCATCCCGGTCTCTGTCTTAATACTTACTATCATCGGAGCTGTGCTGGCATCCCGCAAAGTAAGGGGCGGCAGCGGGCTTCACCTGGCAATTGGTGTGGTGATCAGTGTGCTATATATTCTGTTCAGCAGGTTTTCCCTGGTATTTGCCACCAAGGGAAATTTCACACCTTTTATAGCAGCCTGGACCCCCAATATCGTCTTTGGTATACTTGCATTTTACCTTTATAAAAAGGCGCCCAAGTAAAAGACCGCAATTGCTTTATTTTATCTAAACTTTCTGCTAAAACTTTTGTTTTAACCCCTGTTGCATCGTAATTTTAAACTTCCAAAAAGAGCTCAATTATCCTCTAAAATTTAGTTGAAGATTTAGCTGAAACGAACTTGCAAAAAACAACAAATCATATTTTCAATAAACAGTAACATATAGTTTATGGGCATCATTAAAGACAGGTTTAAAGAGCAGGCAGATATAGTGGCTGCGGAGATCAAAGGCATCATCAAAGAGCACGGGGAAAAAGTGATTGGTGAAGTAACATTAAGCCAGGTATACCAGGGTATGCGTGGTATCACGGCACTGGTTACAGAAACTTCTTTGCTGGATGCACAGGATGGTATCCGTTTCCGCGGATATTCAATTCCTGAATTAAGGGATAAATTGCCTAAAGCTCCCGGTGGTACCGAGCCGCTGCCGGAAGGTTTATTTTACCTGATGCTGGTGGGTTCTTTGCCAACAGATGAGGATGTACATCACCTGAGCAGCGTTTGGCAGCGCCGCAGCCATGTGCCCAACCATGTGTTTGCCAGTATTGAGGCATTGCCGGTAAGCACGCACCCGATGACACAATTTGTGGTTGCCATCATGAGTTTGCAAACTGAAAGCCAGTTTGCAAAACGTTATGCCAAAGGCATGGCTAAAAAGGATTACTGGGATGCTGTGTTTGATGATACAATGGACCTGATTGCACGCCTGCCGCGTATTGCAGCATATATATACCGCCGTAAGTACAAGAACGGGGAGCATATTCAACCGAATGGTTTACTGGACTGGGCCGGAAATTTTGCACACATGATGGGTTATGAGGACGAGGGTTTTCATGAACTGATGCGCCTGTATATGACAATACATGCTGATCATGAGGGAGGAAATGTATCGGCACATACCACGCACCTGGTGGGCTCTGCACTAAGTGACCCTTACCTGTGCTTTGCGGCCGGAATGAATGGGCTTGCAGGACCTTTACATGGCCTGGCAAACCAGGAAGTGATCAAGTGGATTTACGAATTGAGAGAAGAGATAGGTACTGATACACCATCCAAAGAGCAGATAGAGGAATACGTTAAAAAAACATTGAGCGAAGGCAAAGTGGTACCGGGTTACGGACATGCAGTGTTAAGAAAAACAGACCCACGCTTTACGGCACAAATGGAATTTGGTAAAAAGCACATGCCTGATGACCCGCTGGTACAAACGGTTTGGAATATCTACGAAGCTGTACCGCCGGTACTGGGTTCCATAGCAAAAATTAAAAACCCCTGGCCAAATGTGGATGCACACAGTGGTGCTTTACTGGTTCATTACGGTATGGTGGAATACGAATTTTATACGGTACTATTCGGTGTTTCAAGGGCATTGGGTGTATTGGCCAGCCTTTGCTGGGACAGGGCCCTGGGCTTCCCGCTGGAAAGGCCAAAATCTGTTACCACCACACTGGTTAAAGCCTGGCTTGAAGGCAAAGAAGAAATTTGGGGAGATTAATCTTTTATCGGATATTTGTAATGAAACCGGAATGAGATTCCGGTTTTTTCTTTTCAATAGCTAATTTTAAAAAATGAAAAAAGTAATTATCCTGTTTACGTTGGGTGCACTTTATCTGAATGGATTTGCACAGGGAACCAAAGCTGTACCGGCAACCGGTAACCAGCATTTAAAAGTATTTAAGCAATCAGCAACCAGCGGGGATCTGTCCACAGCCATTACTGCCCTTAGCTATTACGTGGCCGACCAGGGGGCTAATACAGTGTATGAAGATACACTGGCTATGCTTTATCTGCAGATGAATTCATATGTGCAATGTTACTACTGGGCCGATAAAAGGTTAAAAGTAAAACCCGATGACCTGTCGCTGATGGAAATGAAAGGGATTTGCCTGGATAAACTGAACCAGCCTAAAGAAGCTATTGCTATTTATGAAAAATTATATGCACGGACTAAAAGCCCCTATCATGCATATACCCTGATGGAGTTGCAATATAGCATCAAGCGCCTGGCTGAATGTCTTGCAACTTCGGCCAGTACTGAAAGGCTTGAATTTAAACCAGATTATACGATGACATACAATGTTGGTGATCAACTGGGCCGTACTTATCTTCAGGCAAGTATATTTAATATTACAGGCCTGGCGTTGTATGAGCTGGATAAAAAAGCCGAAGCAAAAAAATATTTTGAAAAAGCATTAGGACTTGACACAACTTTTGTGCTGGCCAAGCAAAACCTGGAAGCTATCAAATCGCTTGAATCAGGTACCAATAAAGTAAATCCTAATGGTAATAACAATCCTGCATCACCGGCCAACAAACAAAATTAAAATTTGATTTTGAAGCAGAGCTGGTTGCCATTATATTTGCAATCCGTTTGGGGGGTTAGCTCAGCTGACTAGAGCGTCCCGAAAGCATTCGGGAAGGTCTTCGGCGGCAAATCAAGTTCTTAAATATAAAATAATTGGGGGGTTAGCTCAGCTGGCTAGAGCGTCCCGAAAGCATTCGGGAAGGTCATCGGCGGCAAATCAAGTTCTTAAATATAAAATAATTGGGGGGTTAGCTCAGCTGGCTAGAGCGCTTGCATGGCATGCAAGAGGTCGTCGGTTCGACTCCGATACTCTCCACAGTAAAATCCTGCTTAGGCAGGATTTTTTGTTAATGATCTTTTATGTATACATACTGTATTCGCCTTGCCTTGACCAGTATTATATTGGCCATACAGCAAATTTGGATGATAGAATTTTCCGGCACACAAATTTGGGAAGCAAGTCAACTAAGAAGGCAAATGACTGGATTGTAAAATATACAGAGCAGTTTGCATCGAGGTCTGAAGCCATGCAGCGGGAATTGTCTGTTAAGAAGAAAAAAAGCCGGAAATACATTGAGTGGTTGATCAGCTCAGCAGGCTAAAGCGCCCCGAAAATATTCGGAGAGGTCGTCGGTTCGACTCCGATACTCTCCACAGTAAAATCCTGCTTAGGCAGGATTTTTTGTTTATGGATTAAAATGAAGAAGCCTTTCGTGGAAACGAAAGGCTTTATAACGATTGCCAGTAAAACGCATGCGTTTTAAAGAAGTTGAATGGCCATTACAGGTTTACCGGTAGTTCTTCAATAACCCCGTTATTGTCTACCAATAAAGTGCCTTGCAAATATTTTTCATTATGCTGTGTTGCGTCCAAACCAGCTTCTTCATCTTTTTCGCTAACTCTTATTGGTGTAACAATATTGATGAATTTAAAAATGCAAAAGGAAACAATAAAGCTATAAGCTGCCACAACAACCATCGCTTTTAATTGTGTGAAAAAGAAATCAGGATTACCATAAAAAAGACCATTGGGCCCTGCGGAAATACCATGCACTGCCGTGTTGGCAAAAATGCCGGTTAGCAGCATTCCTATCATTCCTCCCAGGCCATGACAGGGAAATACATCCAGCGTATCATCCAGTTTTGACCGTTGTTTAATACCCACTGCAATGTTGGAAATGATAGCACCCACCAGGCCAATAACAATGCTTTGGGATATACCAACATATCCTGCGCCGGGTGTGATGGCTACCAATCCTACTACAGCACCTATGCAAAAGCCAAGTACCGATGGCTTCTTGCCTTTGATCACATCAAAAAACATCCAGGCTAACCCGGCGGCAGATGCTGCGGTGGTGGTGGTGCCCAGCGCATTTACAGCCAGGGTATTGGCACCCAGTGCAGAGCCGGCGTTAAAGCCAAACCATCCAAACCAGAGCAAGCCTGTACCAATCAATACATAGGGTACATTGGCCGGCGGTATTTCTTTATTATCTAAATGTGATTTTCTTCTTTTTAAGACCAGTGCCCCGGCAAGGGCAGCACAGCCGGCAGTAATATGCACAACAGTGCCACCGGCAAAATCCCAGGCACCCATTTTTGCCAAAAAACCATTAGGATGCCAGCTCCAGTGTGCTACGGGTGCATAAACCAATAATGCAAACAGCACTATGAAAAGGACATAAGAAGTAAAGCGTATTCTTTCCGCTACAGCCCCCACCACAAGGCCGGGTGTAATGATGGCAAACATGAGCTGAAAAAGAGAAAACAGGCTAAGGGGAATGGTAGGGGCGCCCACCCAGGGAGCGCCGGATTTAACACCATGATAAAAGCCAAAAGTTACGGGGTTGCCGATAAATCCTCCGAGGGAGTCGCCAAAAGCAAGGCTGAAACCGCATGCTACCCAAAGTACACCAACAATACCGGCTGCAACAACGCTCTTTATCATTGTGGAAATAACATTTTTCCGGTTTACCATACCCCCATAAAAAAAAGCCAGCCCGGGTGTCATTAAAAAAACCAGTGCTGTCGAAACCAATACCCAGGCAATATCTGCAGTGTTGTATGGGGATTCATTATTTCCCGGAACATGATCTGCTTCTGGCTTAATAAACATGGCAACAAGAGCGATGCAGACCAGTAATACGAAGGGTAAAATTCTTTTGGCTCTAACCTTACTCATACTAAGATAAATTAGTAAAAAAAATATAAGTAAAAATAAGGCTAAAAAAAGACAAAAAAGAGTTGTTTAATAAATAATTTTCCACAATTATGGCAATTTTAAGCTATTAAATCATTTTTAACTACTAAATTAAATAAATATTATTAATTATAATGTAATTAAAACAATAACACCTATTGATCACACTTATTATTAAAAGCCGGCCTTTTGCTAAGGTGCTTTCAAATAACTTTACAAAAGTTTTGATCTAATGGAAAGAAAGAAATTCATTCAAACATTCACAACCGGCGTAATCAGTATGACAACATTATCAGCCTTTAAGAATTTTACAGACAGTTTAGTACAAGAGGAACAGCTGATGCCAGTATTATTTGTTGGTCACGGCTCTCCCATGAATGGAATTGAGGATACACAATTTAGCCGGCGCTGGACACAAATGGCTAAAGAAATTCCTGTACCAAAAGCTGTATTGGTGGTATCGGCACATTGGTTTACAAAGGGTACCAAAATCACTGCCATGGATTTTCCCAAAACCATTCATGATTTTGGCGGTTTTCCGAAAGAGCTTTTTGAAGTGCAATATCCTGCACCCGGTAACCCTGTACTGGCAAAAGAAACTGCAGGCATGATCCATTCTGCAAAAGTGGAATTAAACCATGATTGGGGGCTGGACCATGGCACCTGGACAATAACGAGGCATATGTACCCCGATGCAAATATTCCTGTATTGCAACTCAGTATTGATTATACCAAAGATGCCCGGTATCATTATGAATTGGGTAAAGAATTAAATAGTTTAAGAAAGAAGGGCGTATTGATAATGGGAAGCGGGAATATGGTACATAACCTGGGTATGGTAGCGTGGGACAAACTGAATGAAAAAGAATATGCTTATGACTGGACAACCAAAATGAACAGCAAATTCAAGCAACTGATACAGGACGGTGATCACCAGTCGCTGATCAATTATGCTGCCCTCGGCAGGGAGGCCATGCTGGCAATCCCCACGCCGGAACACTACTTGCCGCTCCTGTACACACTGGGATTAAAGGATAAGAAAGACGAAGTATCTTTTTTTAATGATACAGCAGTGGGTGGGTCTCTTACAATGACATCTGTGAAACTGGGATAATGATCTCTAAAATTTAGGGCACCTTACCGCGTCCCTAGTGCTGTTGTCTTTGTTATTAAAGTTCTGATAGCCCAATGCGATCTCAAATCCGCCCCGGCCATAACTTGCATTACGCAATTGAGATGTGTTGGCATCATAACTGAAAGAAACGGCCAGGTGGCTGATATCGAGCTTTGCAACGGGGATGAGGGCATCTTTTACACGATACATACTTCCAATGTGCAGCACATACCTTGGGTCTTCAGGATCTCCCAGGCGGTAGCTGTACATAAAGCCTGCAACGGTTTCCTGGTAGCTGTCCTGCTTGCTGTAATCGCCATAAATGGTAAAATAAGATTCTTCGCTCACATTCATTCTTATACCCAGTGAACCAACCCATTTAGGTTTCATTTCCAGGTCTATATTTCCATAAAATGAAACTTTGTTCGATTTGTTGAAGTGATGGTATGCCAATCCTGCATAAATATTATTGTTCTCATTCCCGCCGATCTGTGTATTGAAACTCATGCCCACACTGGCATCGAAATAAGAGTAAGAGGTTTTAGTGAAATTTTCGCCATTGCTTAAATTAGGATCATATTCCATGCCGTTGTACTGGCTGTTGGTTGTCATCTTGCTTTGATCTATCCTTCTTTGTACCAGCCCTCCCATAAATCCCAATGACAGATACATATTCCTGTCGGTACTTAAAGATTTCTGATAATTTAGAACCGGTAATAAATGTGTGGAAGTAAGTGCGATCGTTCCGGCACGGTCGTACAACACCTGTCCGCCGATGGTTAAAAAGTCATCGCCTTTTCCAATCGGTTTTTTAAACTCCACGTTGAAGGAACCTGTACGGTATGCATCAGTAATATTATTCCACTGGCTGCGGTATACCATTTGCGCCCTTACATCACCCTTGAAAATGCCGGCCAATGAAGGGTTTCGAAGCAACGGTGTTTCAAAGAATTGTGAAAAATGTATGTCCTGTGCATATACAAATGCATGGCACATCAGCAGGAATGCTGTTTGTAAAATGCGGTTTTTTAAAATAGTTTTCATGTGATACTGTATTTAAAATCACTGTTGCCAGGATTTTATCTCAATAATGCTACGTTGCCATTTAAAATGATTGGGGTGTTGTTTTCACAAAGTACTTCGGCTGTGTACACAAACACATCGCTATTCACTTTCTTTCCTTTGTAAGTTCCATCCCAGCCTGCTGTTGGGTCATTGGGCGCAAAATTCATTTTCTCAAAAACCACTTCGCCCCAGCGGTTGAATATGCGCAGCAGTTTAATGCTGAATATGCCCGATCCCCTGGGATAAAAAATATCATTGGTGCCGCTGCCATTGGGTGAAAAAGTATTGGGTATAAAAATGTTTGCACCATCGCATAACACATACACCATTACTTTGTCGGTTGATTTACAGCCGCCGGGGTTGCGTACCTCTACGGTATATTCTGTAGTGGCTTTTGGCTGCACTGTTATAGAAGGCGCATTGCTGTACAATATGCCCGGTGCTGTCAGCCAATAAGTGGTTGTTACATCAGATGAAATAGTTGGTGTAATGGTAACAGGTGCTGCCCCATTTTTAATAGTAATGTCTTTGCCTGCATCCACCTGGGGAATAGGGTATACTTTGATGGTGGTGTAACCTGTATCTTTAAAACAGCCATAGGCATCATATCCGATCACACGGTATGTTGTTGTTGTCCTTGGGCTAGCTGTCGGGATCGAAGAACTGATATTGTTTAGCCCAGATGAAGGCGACCATTGATAGCTGTTGGCACCCGAAGCATACAGCCTTACAGAGCTTCCCACGCAAATGGTGTCGTCCTTTTTATTGTCCATTACAAAAGGCTGAATCACGGTTATGTTCAGTGAATCTGTATTGCTGCATCCGTGAACAGAAGAGCCGGTTACAATATATTTCTGATTGAAGGAGGGTGATGCCAGGGGACTGGCACAGTTGGTACAACTTAATCCGGCCGGCGGGCTCCAGGTATAAGTGGCGCCCCCATTGGGGTTTAGCTGTGTGGGCGTACCCCTGCAAATCTGTACGTTAGGCCCGGCATCAATTACAGGTATGGCATATACTTCAAAACTTTTTTGCACAGTGTCCTTACAGCCGCTGCTGTTGGTTGCAATCAGTTGTACATTATAAACCTGCGGGCTTGTATAGGTTTGTGCAGGTGTTGTTTGCTGGTTTGAAGTGTTACCATTACCCAGTTGCCAGCTCCAGCTGATTGCTGAAGTATCTGCCACATTTAGAAAGGCGCTAAAGCCTGCATTAACCGGAGAGCATGCGCTAACAGCATTGGTAAAATCAGCCTGTGGTGATGCAACTATCTTTACCGGAACAGGTAATATGCTTGTATCCCTGCAACCACGATTAGTAACCACTATCAGTTGCGGGAAGTACCGGCCAGGTGTTGCATAAAAATGTGATGGGTTTTGAAGGGTGGAAGTTCCGCCATCACCAAACTCCCATGCATAGGTTGCTGAAATATCGTTAATAATGGATGAATCTGAAAACTGCACGGTGCCCAGGTCGCAGCGTGTTATTCCATCAAATCCAATATTTGTTTTTACACCATAAACGTTAATGGTATCAACTCCTTCAACAGGCACCTGGCAACCTCCTGCATCCACCAGTATCATTTTAGGAATATAGGCGCCCGGTAAAGTATATGTATATGAAATGGTTGAATCGGTTGTATTAATTGTGGCACCATCATTGAAATCCCAAACATAAGCAGGATGATCGGGCGATACCGCTGTAAAATTTACGGTAAGCGGGCTGCAACCATTAAGAGGTGCATAACTGAAAGTTCCAATGGGGCCTCTCACCACGATCTTCTGAACAACAGAGTCCAGGCAATTATTTCCGGGGCCATTCACAAATAATTTGGCATAGTAAGTTCCCGGGGTGTTATAAATATGAATTGGATCAGTGGATGAAGAAGTGCTGCCATCTCCAAAATCCCAGGTGGCATCATGGCCATTTACAGAAGTGTTTGTAAACTGTGCTATTAACGGGGGGCAGGTACTCACTGTATCAGAAACAGTAAAGCTGGCATGCGGTGGGGCAACATGTATTAACTGGTTCACAGAATCACGGCATCCATACTGATCAGTAATGACAAGCCTTACCGTGTAATTTCCTTCTGCTGCATAATTATGTACAGGACTTGTTGCTGTATCAGTTGAACCATCACCAAAATCCCATGCGTAAGTAAGTGCCGGACCAGTTGATGAGTTGGTAAAACTTATATCCACCAACGGACAAACAACTGTATCCGATTGTGTAAAAGCAGCTACGGGGTGCGATATTACAATGTTGTGTGTATTTACAGTGCTGTCTGTACAGCCAACTGCATCGATAGTTTTAAGCGTAACATTGTAAGAGCCGGGGGTATTATACAAATGTGTGAACGGTGGCGCAGTAAAGCTTTGCGTATTTCCATCCCCAAAATCCCAAATCCAGCTGGTGATGGGATGAAGGCCGTCATCAGTTGAATTATCTGTAAAAGTAAAACTGTTGTTTGAACAGCTGCCTCCGTTGGGTATGCTGAAAGCCGCTACAGGTCCGTCGATCCGGATATATTGTTGTTTTACCAGTGTGTCTTTACAATTATTTACATCGGTGATGATCAGTCTTACTGTGTATAGCCCTGCATTTACATAGGTATGTGTTCTTACTGCGCCGGTATCAGTTTGTCCATCGCCAAAATCCCAGTCATACCTGCTGATCGTTCCGGGAGCATTGCCGGTGGCGCTGAAGGTGGTGGAAGTATTGCGGCATATTACTGTATCGGTTGCAGTAAAGTTGGCAACTTCGTCCACAATGTAAATGTTCTGTGTATAGGTGTCATCGCAACCGGTGCGGTGATTGATAACGACGAGCCTGATGCTGTACCTGCCGGTATCCGCATAGGTATGTACATTGTGCTGGGTTGTTGATGTAATGCCATCTCCAAAATCCCAGTGCCATTCATCCGGACCTATAGAATGATCGGTAAAGGTGATCGTTTTAGGTGCTGCACAATCAAAAGCTGATGCAAAAGCTGCTATAGGCGGATCAATATGAACATAATCCACCAGTGTTAAAGTATCAGGGCAATTATGATTCCATACAATCAGCCGTACGGTAAAGTATCCTGTGTCCTCGTAATGGTGAGAAGGGTTTTGTGCGGTGGAGCTTCCACCATCACCAAAATCCCAAAGCCACCTGGTTATGTTTCCGGTTGATTGGTCTAAAAAGTTCACATCTTCCTTGGCACACACATTCCTGGGATTGGCACTGAAATTAGCAACAGGTTTATCATCAGCAATAATACCGGCGGTTACCAAAACAGTATCAGTACAGCCCCCCAGTGTGGTTACGATCAGTTTAATATCGTAACTGCCTGTTGGATAGGTATGTGTTGGGTTAGGGAGTGTGGAGGTGTTTCCATCTCCCAGGTCCCAGAAATAGCTTACTACCGGATCGGGTGAATTTACTGTGGCGCCAAATGTCCAGGTTAGCGGGGCACAATTGCTTTGTGGCAAATTATTGATGCTGGCCTGGGGTGCCAGAATTTTTATATAATCAGTAAGTACCATTGAATCCTGGCAGCCAACAAAATTGGTTACTATCAGTTTTACGGTAAATGAGCCGTAGGTTGTATACGTGTGTGAAGGACTTTGCAAACCGGATGTTCCACCATCACCAAAGTCCCAGAAGTAGGTTGCAGGAGCAGTACTGGTATTGGTGAAATTTACAGTTAACGGGGGCTGGCATGCATTTCTGTTTATGGCAGAAAAGCCCGCTGTTGGTTTTGGGTAAACATTTACGATGGATGTGGCGGAATCCACACAAGCACCCAGGTGCGCCACCATTTTAACTACATAAGTTCCTGTGGCGGTATAAGTTTTAACCGGGCTAAGTGTTGTTGAATTAGTGCCATCGCCAAAATCCCAAAACACAGAAGAAGGTGCCGGAGTGGAAGTATTTGTAAAGCTGATGGGGTCATTGATACAGGTGCTGGGCATATTGGTAAATGCAGCATGTATAAAATTAATGACTACTGCATTGGGCCGCACCAGTGTGGTAACGCAACCCGTACTGCTGGTAACCCGAAGGCTTACAGTAAAACTTCCTTGTGTATTATAAGTATGCGTTGGGTTTTGAGCTGTTGAAGTAAAACCGTCCCCAAAATCCCACAGGTAAGATAGTGTGCCGGAGCCGGACGATGTATTGGTAAATACAATGGTTACCGGCAAGCTGCACCCGGTGGGTGTTGTATTGGTGAAAGCAGCGGTTACACCATTGCTGGCATGTATAAAATTGCTTTTGGTTAGCGTTTTCGAACATCCGGAAATAGTGGTAACCCTTAATGTTACATTGTAATTGCCTGCTGTGCTGTATGTGTGAACCGGGTTCCTCACGGTACCGGTAGTGCCATCACCAAAATCCCAGAGCCAGCCTGTAATAGATGAACCTGCAGCTGTACTCAGGTCGGTAAACTGAACAGTTAAAGGCACACAGCCCGAAAGTGGAGTTGCGGAAAAATTCACAACCGGTATTGGAAATATGCTTATATACTGGGTTTTGGTAATGGAGTCCTTATTACCCAGGCCGTCTTCCACCACCAGTTTGATAGTGTATTGACCCGGGGTAAAATAAGTGGCCGAAGGGTTCTGTAAAAATGAAGTTGTGTTATTGCCCAGTTCCCATCTCCAGTAAATAGGGTTTCCGGTAGACTGATCGGTGAAATTGATAACCTGTGGTGAACAACCCGAAGTGGGGGATGCTGAAAAATTTGCCGTAACCTGGCTTTTGCTGCTAACACTAAATGAAAGGATAAGGACTAGTACTGTACAAAGCTGCCTTAGTATAGCTTTAGTAGACACAGGCATAGCGGCTAGGGTTTTTTATGAATGTTGGATGATGGATAAATTCAGGCATTACTGCCTCGTACTAAACTACTTTTTCTATATAAAAATTGTGTATGTAAGGATATATTTTTACATTGCATTGAGATTTAATGGCTTAAATAAAACCAGGACAATCGTTATCCATTCAAATTCACCAAAATACTAACTGCATGCACCCTAAATTCCTTAAAATAGCCTTGTTATTTTGCCTGTGCACATCGCTGGCATACGGGCAAAAAAAAGCAGCCGGTAAAGCAGGCAAAGCAGATAAAAAACCAGGAACAATTACATTCAGCGTTAATTACTCAGACTATGGGTTCTGGAAGGCTGTAAATGATTCGTCTTTAAGCTATGCCTTCAACCGCAAAGGGCTTTTCAAATCGGGCAACAGCTCCTGGGGTTTTGGGGTCAGCTACTGGAAAGGCCTGAGTTCCCACTTCGATTTTTCAGGCAATTTCGCCGGAACTTTTTCAAATTTCCCGGCACTATACGTAAAAGGTGATAGTATTGGTAAAGCCTCTTTCACACCGCAGCTCGACCTGTTGTTGCACGGAAAGGCAATGAAAGAAGACAGGGTTATCAATCCATTCTTAACTGCCGGTATTGGTGCCGGTTATTTTGGAAGGCAGCTGGCAGTATATGCACCGGTAGGTGTTGGACTGCAGTTCCATTTCAGGAGCGGTGCTTACCTGTTGTTACAGGCGCAATGGAAAATGGCACTTACAGATGGTATCCGGGATGATTTTATGTTCTATTCCCTGGGATTTGGACAGCACAGAAAGCCGAAAAAGCCTGAGCAAAAGGCGGAAATTCCTGCAACTGATACAGCTAAAAATGAAAAGAAAGACACAATGGCTGCAAAGCCCAATACCAATACCGAAAAGGATACAGATGGCGATGGTGTTTTGGATATGTTTGATCTTTGCGTGGATGTGAAAGGTACCGTAAACGGCTGCCCGGATACAGATGGTGATGGCGTGGCCGATAAGGACGACAGATGCCCGCTGGTAGCAGGTTCTAAGAGCAATAACGGATGCCCGGCTAAAGACTCGGATGGTGATGGCGTTAATGATGATAACGATAAGTGCCCCGATGTAAAAGGAGTAAAAGATAATGCAGGCTGCCCCGGTGAGCAAGCCGATAACAATGGCGATAGTGATGGTGACGGCATACCTGATAAGATTGATAAATGTCCTGATGCAGCCGGAACAGCAGCTAATAATGGCTGTCCGATGCAGATTTTGAATAATGGAAAACTGATCCGCTCTTCCGGCGATTCCATGACCTATTTTGTAAGATTTGATTTTGACAAGTCAAATATTACCAGTGAAGCATTTTCCATACTCACTGAAGTGGTGAAGGCATTAAAAGCAGATAAGAGTTTGATGGTGTCTATTGACGGACATGCGGATAATTTCGGGCTGGAAAAATACAACCTGCTCATTTCACAGGAGCGTGCAAATGTGGCAAGGGATTACCTGATGAGCTATGGTATTTCGAAGAATCGCATCAAAACTGCTTTCTTCGGCTCGTCCAGGCCTTTCGATCTTCACCAGGATTGGCTGAACCGCAGGGTGGAAATAACGCTTTATAGAGTAAAATAAAATCAGCAACTTTTTGCTGAGCAAACCAAACCGGGGCCTGGTTTTGTACCTGCCCCGGTTTGGCGTTTTTGGACTTATTGAATTGAAAATCAATTTATCAGCTATGCTGAAGTTCATAACTGCGTTTAAGAAAATCAGACAGAACTAAAATATTGGCTGAACCCCCGGTTACTATTTTATTTTTAAGGTATTAATAAGTTCACACTTAAAAATAGTTTAACCCTTTACCCCTAAATTCGCAAATAAAAGCCATGGACATAAAAGCAAAATTTGAGCAGGCAATTGCCGATAGTAAATCTTTAGCAGAAAAGCCAAGCAATGAAACCTTGCTGCAATTGTACGCCTTATACAAGCAGGGTACCGAAGGTGATGTAAAAGGCGAAGCGCCTGCCAACCCTTTCGATTTTGTGAATAAGGCCAAGTATGAAGCCTGGGCAGGCCTTAAAGGTAAATCCGGTGAGGCCGCCATGCAGGAGTATGTTGAACTGGTGGAGAAGTTGAAAGGATAGAACTAATCTTAACCGCCAAACATCAATTTAATACAATGAAGATCGGCGAAATCACCTCATTTTTAGAATCGGCAGCACCACTTTCGCTGCAGGAAAGCTATGATAATGCAGGGTTGCTTACCGGAAACAGCAACTGGGAATGTACAGGTATCATTACCACTCTGGATGCAACAGAAGCCGTGGTACAGGAAGCGATTAATAAAAAGTACAATCTCATTGTGGCACATCACCCTGTAATCTTCGGGGGTTTAAAAAAGATAAATGGCAAAAATTATGTGGAGCAAACGGTTATCACTGCCCTTAAACATGATATTGCCATCTACGCCATACATACCAACCTTGATAATGTACTGAATGGTGTAAACGCTGCTATTGCCGATAAAATAGGGTTGATAAACAGAAGCACGCTGCAACCCAAAAGCGGTACGCTTAAAAAGCTCTTCACTTTTGTGCCGGTTGATCATGCCGAAAAGGTTCGATCGGCCATTTTTGCTGCCGGCGGCGGTCATATCAGTAATTATAGTGAATGCAGCTTTAATAGTGCCGGGCAAGGCACTTTTAAACCTGGCAAGGGTACCCATCCATTCTCAGGCACAGTGGGGGTACGACAAACTGAAGAGGAAATAAAGATGGAGATGATCTTTCCGGCCTGGCAACAAAAACAAATACTGGCTGCGATGATACTTGCCCATCCTTACGAGGAAGTGGCCTATGATATTGTAGCCCTTGAGAATCAAAACCAGTCAGTTGGAAGCGGAATGCTGGGCGATTTGCCCGAAAATATTACGGAAACCAGCTTTTTGGAACTTTTAAAGGAAAAATTCAAACTTTCTATAATACGGCATACCCCCTTACTGGGTAAAATGGTAAGGAGGGTAGCTATTTGCGGAGGCGCCGGCAGCTTCCTTACAAATGCCGCAGTGGCTGCAGGGGCTGACTTTTATGTTACAGGAGATGTTAAATACCACGAGTTTTTTGATGCCAATAGTCGCCTGGTTCTGGCAGATATTGGCCATTACGAGAGCGAACAGTTCACTACAGACCTCTTATTTGATCTTTTGAGCCAAAAATTCCCTACCTTTGCAATCCAAAAAACAGGCGTAAACACCAATCCTGTTCATTATTTTTAGGTAAAGGGAGCGTAGCAGAGGCCCCCTTTTTTGAGTAACGGGAAACTACAAACTATAAACAAATAATATGGCAGCAGTTAAAGAATTCTCTATCGAAGAAAAATTAAGTGCACTGGTACTTTTACAAAAAGTAGATTGCAAGCTGGATGAAATTCAGATCCTGAAAGGCGAATTACCAATGGAGGTAAAAGACCTGGAAGATGAAATTGAAGGTCTGCATGCAAGACAAACCCGTGTGGAAGAAGAGATCAACGGTATCCAGGAATTCATTGCTCAAAAGAAGGAAGGGATTAAAGAGGCGGATGCCCTGGTTAAGAAATATGAGAAGCAAAGTGAGAATGTAAAGAACAACCGTGAGTTTGAAGCCATTAACAAAGAAATTGAGATGCAGACTTTGGAAATAAAGCTTTGCGAAAAGCATATCAAAGACGCTACTGAAGAGATAGCTGAAAAAGCCAGGCAGCTCGAGATCGCCAAAAAAGCAGTGGCTAATAAAGAAAGCCACCTGAGCGGTAAAAAAGGCGAACTGGAAAAGATTATTGCTGAAACAGAGAAAGAGGAAAAACATTACAATAAGGAAGCTGAAAAGGCACGCAGCCATGCTGATGAGCGCCTGCTTACCAGCTACGACCGCATCCGTAAAAACTACCGCAACGGATTGGCAGTGGTTGCTGTTGAGCGTGACAGCTGTGGTGGTTGCTTCCATGCAATTCCTCCTCAAAAACAGAGTGAGATAAAGTTGCGCAAAAAGATCATGGTTTGCGAAAACTGCGGCCGTATTTTAGTGGATGCCGACCTGAATGATTCTGTAGTGGTAAAATAGATTCAACATACAAGATACCGAAAGGGCCCGCCTTCATGGCGGGCTCTTTTTTTATGGATAAATTAGTTTGTGAGGCCAGCAGTTAAGTTGTAATTTGCCTGTGGGTAAAAGGTATTTATGCTTCAGAAATTACACATACAGAACTACGCCATCATCAATGAACTGGAAATTGATTTTTCAGAAAACCTGAATATAATAACTGGTGAAACGGGAGCTGGTAAAAGTATCTTAATGGGTGCCCTGAGCCTGGTTTTGGGCGAAAGGGCAGACAGCAGTGTATTGCAGCAAAAAGAAAAGAAAGCTGTAGTGGAAGGCTCCTTCAAAGCCGGGCATAATAAAGCCATAAGCGATTTTTTGAAGGATAATGACCTGGATGCCGAAGAGGTACTCATGATAAGGCGGGAAATAGCTGCAAACGGAAAATCCAGGGCCTTTATCAACGATACACCGGTTAACCTTAGCCAGCTGAAAGACCTGAGTGTGCTGCTGGTTGACCTTCACCAGCAATTTGATACCCAGGAACTGAATTCTTCCGATTTTCAGCAGCAGGTATTGGATGCACTGGCAGGCAACCTGGAACAGCTGCTGCAATACCAGGAAGTATTTCAGCAATACAAAAAAGCAAAAAAAGAACTGGCAGCATTGCAGGCTGAACAAGCTGCCGCCAATGCAGTACTGGATTACAACCAGTTCCTTTTTGATGAACTGGAAGAAGCCGGATTCAAAGAAAATGAACTGGAAGAACTCGAGGCAGAATTGAAACTGCTGAGTAATGCAGAGAACATCAAGCAGGAGATCGGTGGTATTTATATGGAATTGCAGGAAAGTGAGCAGCCACTGGTGCAGCAATTGAAAATGTTGTACGGGAAACTGCACAGCCTGGAAAAATTCCATCCGGGATTAACAGAACTGGCTGCTCGTTTGCAAAGTGCCCAACTGGAACTGGCCGATATTGCAGATGAACTGGACCAGGTGAATAGCAGCATACAATACAGCCCCGAACGTATTCAAATTGTGAATGACCGTATTTCGATGGGCTATAAACTGCAAAAAAAACATGGCGTAACCACTACTGCTGAACTGCTGCACCTGAAGGATGAATTGCAGGAAAAACTAAGCCAGATACTGAATATCGGGGAGGCTATTCAGCAAAAGGAAAAACAAAGCAATGAACTGCTGCAGAAATGTAAACAAAGCGCCCGGGTGATTTCTGAAAACAGGAAAAAAATTATCAAACCTTTCTCGGAACAGGTGAACAGCCTGCTTACACGTGTGGGTATGCCCAATGCACGCTTTACTGCAGAAGCAAGGCCGCTGGATGAGTTGAGCGATCAGGGGACCGATAGTATTGAATTTTTATTTGACGCCAATAAAAGCAACCGTTTTGAGCCTTTACGTAAAGTGGCCAGTGGTGGCGAGCTGAGCAGGCTGATGCTTTGTATTAAATCACTGGTGGCAAAAAAACTGCAATTACCTACTTTGATATTTGACGAGATCGATACCGGCATCAGCGGCGAGGCAGCCAAGCAGGTGGGTAATATCATGAAGGAATTATCAGCATCGCACCAGTTAATATCCATAACGCATCAACCCCAGATAGCTGCAAAGGCCGATGCCCATTATTTTGTGTATAAGGCCATTGATAAAGACAGGATCGTTACCTCCATTCGCCTGCTTAATAATGATGAACGCATTACTGCCATCGCACAAATGCTGAGCGGTGAAAAACCCACTGCTGCTGCATTACAGAATGCCCGGGAAATGGTGGGTAATTAAAATTTCAAAAGAATACCTGTTGTGATAAACGGAAAAGTTGCAGTATTCATCCTGGTAATATTGTTGCTGGCTTATGGCATTCATGTTTTACTCAAAATGAAAATTGATCCACGCCGGTCGTTTGGCCGGTTCCTGTTGTACGTAGCTGCCCATCTGCTCACGGTATTTGTACTGGTATTCATTTTTTCTTTTTTCTTAAATACATATAAAGAGTTTTTCTTTAAAAGATAAGAGTGTTATTTTTACCCCTCAATAAAAATGATTAGTTATGTCTTACAACCTGCTGAAAGGAAAAAAAGGGATCATCTTCGGTGCACTAGATGAAAGATCAATTGCCTGGAGAACAGCATTGCGTTGCCACGAAGAAGGAGCAGAGCTGGTTTTATCAAACGCACCCGTAGCTATGCGTATGGGCGAGATCAACAAACTTGCTGAAATAGTGAATGCACCGGTAATTGCCTGCGATGTAAGCAGCAATGAAGATGTAACCAACCTGATTGCCAAAACCATGGAGCACTTTGGTGGCGGGGTTGATTTTATTTTGCATTCAATTGGTATGAGCATCAACGTGCGCAAAGGAAAACACTACACCGATATAGATTATGGGTTTAATGCCAAATCGCTCGACATATCTGCCATGAGCCTGCACCGGGTGCTGGCAACTGCCATGAAAATGGATGCTATAAATGAATGGGGCAGCGTGGTGGCATTAACATACATTGCTGCACAGCGGGTATTTCCCGACTATAATGAGATGGCAGATGCAAAGGCATTGCTGGAAAGTGTGAGCAGAAGCTTTGGATATCATTATGGTGTAAAGAAGCATGTTAGGATCAATACTATTTCGCAATCACCTGTAAAAACAACTGCAGGCAGCGGTGTAAAAGGGTTTGATGGCTTTTTGGAATATGCTGAAAAAATGAGCCCGTTGGGTAATGCCAGTGCGGATGATTGTGCAAATTATATTGTAACCATGTTCAGCGATATGACCAGGATGGTTACCATGCAAAATTTATTTCATGATGGAGGGTTCTCTTTCACCGGGGTCACCGAAGCCGTGATCAATAAGATGTAAAACCCCTTCTCCCCCTGAAGGGGGAACTTTGAAGCTCATTACTGCAAGTACACGCTATAATTTGTAAAGTTCAAATTGTATAAATAATTAAGCCTCCTGAGAATCAGGAGGCTTTTCAATATGATAGAAAACCCGGTTTCCCATTCAGGGAGCGGAGGGGGTGTTTTAATATTCATCTTCGTTAAAGAAGAAATCTTCCTGGCTCGGATAGTCAGGCCAGATATCGTCCAGTCCCTCATAAATTTCGCCTTCGTCTTCCAGCTCCTGTAAATTTTCAACAACCTCTATAGGCGCACCACTGCGGATGGAATAATCGATCAGTTCATCTTTAGTAGCCGGCCAGGGCGCATCTTCCAAATGTGAGGCAAGTTCCAGTGTCCAAAACATGGGTATAAGGTTTAATTTTTTGCAAATGTATAGGTTCATTTGGAATAACCAAAAGTGTTTTTTTAACGCCTTTTACAAGACATTATTATTTAACATTTAATAAACCGGTTATCCGTGGCATCTTAAGGAAGAAACTTGTAAGAATTAACTACTTTCGGGGCATGTTAAAAGCTACAGGCATTTATAAAAAATACGGCCAGCTGGAGGTTCTAAAAGCTGTGGATATTACTGTAAATAAGGGGGAGATCGTCAGTATAGTAGGTTCTTCCGGCGCCGGCAAAAGCACCCTTCTGCATATTTTGGGTACATTAGATACAGCAGATAAAGGAACCATCAATATAAACGGCCAGCAAATTGAATCATTGAGTGCCTACAAACTGGCAGCTTTCCGGAACCGGCATATTGGCTTTGTTTTTCAGTTCCATCATCTTTTGCCCGAGTTTACTGCTTTGGAAAATGTTTGTATTCCCGGGTGGATAGCAGGATCAGGAAAGGCTGATGTACTTGCAAGGGCCAATGAACTGTTGAAAACCCTTGGACTGGGCAGCAGGCTGGAAAATAAACCCCACCAGCTTTCCGGCGGAGAGCAGCAAAGAGTGGCCGTAGCCAGGGCGCTAATCAACAACCCCGGTATTGTAATGGCGGATGAACCCACCGGCAACCTCGATAGTGCCAACGCCAGGGAACTTCATCAGCTGTTTATCGATCTTCGTAATAAGTTAGATCAGACATTTTTGATTGTTACGCACAACGAAGAACTGGCAAAGATGAGCGACCGGATACTGATGATGAAAGACGGCTTAATGTGCTGATCAGCTGATGGGATAATTTGCTGGTTCATTCAATTCACGATAAGCTATATATCAGAATGCTCCTCATTAGCACATCATCAATTAGCTAATTAACCCTCGGTTTCCAGGGAATATCCTGTACACCCAGCATATGACCAATATACCTGGCAAGCACGAAAAGATAATCGCTTAAGCGGTTCAGGTACTTTAATATTAATGGCTCTACAAAAAGTTCATTTTCCTGCATATTTACACAAATACGTTCGGCACGCCTGCACACGCAACGGGTTACATGGGCAGTGGAAATAGCCGTATGCCCTCCCGGTAAAATAAATGACCGCATTTCCTCCAGCTCCTCATTCATTTTATCAATCTCGGTTTCCAGAATTGTTATGTCGGCTTCTTTAAGATCGGGAATCTTTAATTTGGGCTCCTTGTCCGGATCGCATGCAAGGGAAGAACCGATCGTGAATAAGCGGTCCTGGATCTCCCTTAAAGTATTTTTCAATGATGCCAGGTTCAACTGGTCGGAAGTTAATCCGATAAAGGAATTCAGCTCATCAATAGTACCATAAGCATCAATGCGGATATTGCTTTTAGGAACTTTGGTGCCACCTATTAAACTTGTTTTTCCAAGATCCCCTGTTTTAGTATATATTTTAAATGCCATGCTGCCGGTTGTTTTACCCTGTAAAACAACAAAAATTTTAGGGAATGGTTGAAGAATACTTATGATCAGGCGGTAACAATAGCGGTTTGGGGGTTCGCATTTATTTTGTCTGTTTCAACAACGCCATCCCGTAAGCGGATAACCCGCCTGGCATACATGGAAATATCCTCTTCATGGGTAACCAGGATCACTGTATTGCCATCAGCATGGATCTTGCCCATTATTTCCATGATCTCATAAGAGGTTTTGGTATCCAGGTTACCGGTGGGCTCATCAGCCAGTATAATTGCAGGATTATTGATCAATGCCCGGGCAATGGCCACCCGCTGGGCCTGGCCGCCACTCATTTCGTTGGGCTTGTGGTGGCTCCTGTCTTCCAGTTTCACTTTAGCCAGAACATCCATGGCTCTTTCTATTCTCTCTTTTTTGCCGATGCCGCTGTAAACCAGTGGCAGCGCTACATTTTCAGCCGCTGTTAAACGGGGCAGCAGGTTGAATTGCTGAAAAACAAAGCCAATTTCCTTATTGCGAACCTCAGCCAGGTCATTATCAGGCATACGGCTTACATCTTTACCATTCAATACATATTTGCCGGCAGAAGCAGTATCCAGGCAGCCTAAGATATTCATCAGGGTAGACTTACCAGAACCACTGGGCCCCATCAATGCCACATATTCATTCTTAAAAATATCCAGTGAAATGCCTTTCAAAACAGGCAGCTCATTTTTTCCGAGATAATAACTCTTGCGAATATTTTCCAGGTGAATAATTCCTTCCATAAATGCTGGTTTACGCCGGATTTGTATGATTAAAAACTATTTCTTAATTACTTTGGGCACTTTAAAAAAAACCGAATCGTGCACAGCTGCATTTTTCAGACCCTCCTCACGGCTCAGGCCCTCTTTCAGTTCATCTTCCCGCAATACGTTTACATTGCCGCTCATATGTAAAAGTGGTTCCACACCGGTTGTATCCAGCCCGTTCAGCTTTTCAACAAACCTGATCATTTTCTGCAGGTCATTTTTTACAGATTCTTTTTCAGATTCATCAAATTTTAACCTGGCAAGGTTTGCCAGTTTATCAACCAGTAAATCATTTACTTCCATAATACAAATATAACTCAGTTTTGCCTTAGGCCCACCTGCATATTATTTAAGCGGCATTTTTTACTTTTCTCAAACCGGCAGGGGATTCCCAGTTTAACTTTATTATCTTCGCCGACTGACAATTTAGACTTATGGAACAGAAAAAAGAGATAGTAATGAGTGGCATTCGCCCCACCGGTTTTTTGCATTTGGGCAATTATTTTGGGGCTATCCGGAATTATGTAAAGATGCAACAGGATTTTGAATGCTTTTTCATGGTGGCCGATCTGCATTCGCTTACCACACATCCTGATACAAAAGAGCTGAAGTCCAATGTTCACCGTGTTTTGGCCGAAAATATTGCCTGCGGACTTGACCCCGATAAAGTGGCTTTTTACTGCCAGAGCCATGTACATGAAACGGCCGAGTTATACCTGTATTTGAATATGCTTGCTTACAAAGGGGAACTGGAAAAAACTACCACCTTTAAAGATAAAGTGCGCCAAAATCCTGATAATGTAAATGCCGGGCTGTTGACTTACCCCGTTTTGCAAACTGCTGATATCATCCTGCACCGAGCCAAATATGTGCCTGTGGGAAAAGACCAGGAGCAGCACCTGGAAATGGCCCGTAATTACGTGAACCGTTTCAATCACCGGTATGGAGAGATCTTCCCGGAACCAGTTGCATTCAATTACAACCAAAACCTGGTAAAAGTGCCCAGTCTTGACGGCACCGGAAAAATGAGCAAAAGTGAAAACCAGATGGCAACCCTGTACCTGGCCGACAGTGATGACATGATCCGAAAGAAAGTAATGAAAGCAAAAACAGACAGCGGCCCCACAGAGAAAAATGCGCCGAAGCCTGATTATATTGAGAATATTTTTCTGCTTATGAACCTGGTGTCGGCTGATGAAACAATACAAAAGTTTGAAGAAGACTATAATAACTGCAGTATCCGTTATGGCGATCTTAAAAAGCAGCTGGCAGAGGACATGGTGAATTTTATTGCTCCCATACGTAACAAAGTGGAAGCAATCCTGGCAGATGAAGAAGGGCTGAAACAGATCATGCAAAAAGGAGCAGAAAAAGCAAATAAAAGTGCTGCTGCAACTATGAAATTGGTCAGGGGGGCAATGGGGTTAAATTATTTTTGATTATCCGGATATTTATCAGAATTTGATTTCAGATTTTGTTTACTTTAGATGCTTCGCTTGCCCCGAATCGAAAAAACCGGCAATCATAAATTCACATTTGGATCATGGCAAAAATTAAAAAACCAAAGCACATAGCTGTAGCCGGAAATATTGGCGCAGGAAAGACGACCCTGACAGAGATGCTGAGCAAGCATTACAAATGGATACCGCAATTTGAGGATGTGGATCATAACCCTTACCTGAATGATTTTTACGAGGATATGCCCCGCTGGAGTTTTAACCTCCAGATATTCTTCCTGAACAGCAGGCTGAACCAGTTGCTGGAAATACATCATGGTACCGAAACAGTGATACAGGACCGTACTATTTATGAAGATGCAAATATTTTTGCGCCAAACCTTCATGATATGGGGCTTATGACCAAGCGTGACTTTGATAATTATTATAAGTTTTTTGAAACGCTGAAAAGTATGGTGCAACCGCCAGACCTGATCATCTACCTGAAAGCATCCGTACCAACCCTGGTGGCTCAAATACAAAAACGCGGCAGGGAATATGAAGAGAATATCCGCCTTGATTATTTAAAAAAGCTGAATGAGTTTTACAATAACTGGATTGATAATTATAAGGAAGGCCCGCTGCTGATCATTGATGCCGATAACAACAAGTTTGCCGAAAAGGAAGAAGATCTTGGAAAGATCATTACCAGTATTGATTCTAAGTTATTTGGGCTCTTTTGATGTAGGATGGATAAATATCGAATTTTCAATGTTTGGCACCCCGCAAATGCAGAACGCCTTTATTTTAAAAAACATTCGACATTCAATATTCGCCATTAATCGATCAGCGAATTTTTCATTGCATAAAAAACAAGGCCTACTGAGTTTTTAACGCCAAAGCGTTCCATCAGCCTGTCCTTAATGGCTTCCACGGTTCTGGCGCTTATGTCCATTTTTGCAGCTATTTCAGAAGCGGTGAATTCCATACATACCAGGGTGAGTACTTCTTTTTCCCTGTCGCTTAAAACGACTTCAGAAGTAAGTGTGGGATTGAATTTTTGCTTGGAATAATTCTTTTTGATCAATACTTTATTAACAAAAGGATTAAGGTAGAAGCCTGTACGCATTACATCCATAATGGCTTTCTTGATCTCGGCAGGATCGGTGCTTTTTAAAAGATAACCGGCGGCGCCGCAATCCATCAGGTGGCCAACAAAACGCTCATCTTCGTACATAGTAAGTATGATAACGCGTATGTTCGGAAAATTCTTTGTTATGAGTTTGGTGGTATCTATACCATCCTTTACCGGCATTTTCAGGTCGCATAAGATTACATCAGGTTCCGACTCCGGTATTTTTGCAAGCAGGTCTTCCCCATTGTCGGCTTCCATCACAAATTTTATGTTGGAGTAGCTTCGCATTGAAAGGATTACACCTTTCCTGAAAATCTTATGATCATCAGCTATGGCAACTTTGATTTCGTTCATATATCGGAAATAGGACAAAATTATGCAAAAGAATTTTCTTGTGCATAATGGTTAATCATTTATACTTCATTTAAAAAGTGCAGCCTGCCGGTTATATAGCAGGTTCCCTGGGTATTTCTATCGTTACTTTGTAATAGGTTTTGCTCGGGTCGATCTCAAAAAATATCCTGCCCTTCAATACTTTGATCCTGCTTGCAATATTCTTTAATCCCAATCCAAGGGTGCTGTGGTTCAGTTTTTCAAAATCTGCCTGAACGATACCGGTGCCGTCATGGTGTATCCTGAAATACATTTTGTTGGCACTAATGTTTTGTGTTAAATGAATAAAACCCGGGTTACTGTGTTTCAATATATTATTTACCAGTTCCTGTATAATACGGAATACCAGCAATTCCTGTTCCACTTTAAGCCTCAGGCGGTAATCATGAAAGCGGGCGCTTGCATTCAAACTGCCGCTGGCGCCAATCTTTTGAAAGAGGTCTGTAGCCGCACTTTCCAGTCCAAAATTCTTAAGGGTGGGGGGCATCAGGCTATGACTGATATTGCGGATCAATAAGATAGCATCATCCAGTATTTGCTTGGCACTGAAAATACTTTGCAATTGCTGGGCTTTTTCCTGGTTTACCAGGTTTTCGTTCAAATAAAGCCTGGCTGTTGCCAGCAGGGGGCCCGCATCATCATGCAGGTCGGCGGCTATACGGTTACGCTCCTCTTCCTGGAAGCGGATCGAAGCATTCAGTAAGATCTGTTGTTTTTCTTCTTCCAGTTTTTTTAACTGGTCATTATAGCGCATAACCTTACGCTGATGTAAAATCACGAAGCCAACAATAGCGATAGCAAGTGTGAGCATACCTAATGTTCCTAAAAACATTATGGGTGAAGAGCTGGTCGAATTGTTTATTTGAAGAAAAGTTAGCATTTGTTGATAGTAGCTAAGCACTGGCGTTGTTTAAAAAATCCTCATTATCAAGCAAGTCCTTAAAATTTATTGGGTTATTTTCATAATTATCATTTGGTTCTTTTGTTACTAATGCTATACAAAGAAAAACATTTTTCAGAATAGTAAATGTGCTGTATATCATTGTATACTGGAAAACAAACTCCTGATTTTTTACTGTATTATTTGCGTAAAGAAACAGAAAGAAATTACCTGAACTATAAAATGTAAATGCCAGTATGATCCAGAAAATCCTGGTTTGATATATAGGAATGGTAGTGGTGATTTGAATTTTTTCGTAGAAAAAATATAAGATGTAAACTAAAAGAATCAGACATTCCACAACTAAAGGCTGGTAGCTGAAATAGGCCTTATTAGTTGTATGGATATAATCAAAAAGAGAGAATAGAAAAAACAAAAAAGGAGCAAATTTCATTATTGTCCTTAATATCTTTTCTCTTATATGGTATCTGATAACCAGGGATACTAATGTGAATTCACCAACAAGAAAAATGCGGAGAAAAATAAGTCTTAATTGATCTGAACTTACAATGAACCTAAAATAGAATACTGGTAATAAGCACAGGAACAGAAAACATAAATAAATAAAAAATACCTTTAAATCCTTTGTATTTAACTTTTTATAGTTAAATACAAAAAATATTAAAGGTATAATTTCTGTTAAAAAAGTTATGTACGATAATTCTTTAATAATCAGTTAATTTCTTCCAAAAATAAGAAAAAAACTATTAAATAAAGAACTCGCTGATAATTGCCTCTAGGCTGTCATAAATTCCCCACATAATTAATAGGTTTAAAGGTTTCTAAAAGTAATAATGAGACACAAACTTCTATCAATCATGGTGCTCACACAACCCCTGTTAATCATGATAATTATTGTTAAAACATTAAAATCTAGTGCTGTAAAGGATTTGGTATAAAATGTGGGTAAATCAGTTTGTAAATTTAGGGTAAATATACTATTATAAGATAGTAAAATTACTATGTAATTTTCTAGCAATTTTACCCAGGTAATTATACGTGGTACAAAGTGTGGACGGGGATTTATACGTCGTAGAACGTGAGGGATAAAGATAATAAATTATAAATACATACAAAAATTAATCTTTACTCTGTATTTGTACTGCTAACGAATATTGGTTAAAGCTGATGTTGGATCTTATAAGCGGTTGTCTGAGAAAAGTTGATTGACATGGAAAAACAAGCACAAACAAGGTTCTTAAAGGATAATTGGAACTAATTTGAATTTCTATTGGATAATTGGATATGGGATATTCGTTTTACCAATGTCAATCAACTAAAACAAAAATAGGAAGGCCATAAAACCAAAACAAGCGCATTAGTGCCCTTTTTTTGCATTCAGTAAATACTTTTTTGAAAGTACTTATACAAAAATCAAACGTAGTTCACCCAGGCTTACAAAAAGGGCATTTACGAAGTAATTCTACGCTGAGGATAACGACAAGGCCACGACAGAATCCTCAGTATAAATAGTCGTCAAAAATGAATGCATAATAGAATGAAAATTGTAACTTCAGGCGCGTTTTATTTAAACCAATCATAAAAGTATGCAGAGCGACAGCTTAATTAAGATTGCAATTGCAGATGATCATAAAATCTTCCGGGATGGAATAAAAATGGCCCTTTCCGGGAAGCAAAACCTCAAAATGATCTGGGAAGCCGAAGATGGTAAGGATATGATGCACAAGATCGCCATCAAAAAACCTGAAGTGCTGTTAATGGATATCCGTATGCCGGAAATTGACGGGATCAATGCCATACAACTTATCAGGAAGGAATACGAGGATATCAAGATCATTGTGTTAACCATGTACGACGATCAGCAAATGATCAGCAAAATGATGGAAATGGGGGCCAATGCATACCTCACCAAAACAACCGACCCGGAAGAGATCTATGAGGCCATACTTACCTGTATGAACGATGATTTTTATTTTAATGAACTGGTGAACAAGGCGGTGATGGGCAAACTGATGCAGAAAAAGAATGTGCGCCAGCACTATGGCAGTAACACACCCGTGAACTTCAATGAGAAGGAATTGAAAATATTGCAGTTGCTTTCCGAAGATAAGACCACGGAAGAGATATCCAAAATAATTTTCCTGAGCCCACGCACCATTGAGACCATACGACAGAATATGAAGACCAAGGTTGATGCCAAGACCATCGGCGGGTTGATCATGTACGGAATGCGGAATAAACTGATTGAATAATAGTATTCCTATTTTGCAAGAACACTGGCTTAATTAAAAAGTAACCACGCCATTCCTGATAGCGTATATAACAAGTCCTACACGACTTTTCACATCCAGCTTGGCAAAGAGGCTGTCACGGTAAGTATCCACATAACGGGGTGTTAATTTCATCTTCAGGGCAATTTCCTTGTACGTCATTTCAGTGCAGGCAAGTTTTAAAAACTCAATTTCAACCTCATTCAGCATTGCTTTGTCAAGTGCAGATTTATTATCAGGCTGCTGTTTGAAAAGTGTTGCGATCCTCGCAGTTACATGATTACTGTAATAATACTCGCCGGATGCAACTGTAAGCAATGCCCTGTGCAGTTCTTTGGGATGTATATCCTTTTTTAAGAACCCATGCACACCGGCCTGGAGCAACCGGATCAGTGCAATTTCCGAGTCATACATGGTCAGGATCACAATTTTTACCCCGGGATGCTTTTTGGTCAGCATCCTGGCTGTTTCATAACCGTCCATGTTTGGCATATTAAGGTCCATTAGTACAATATCTGGAATTTTATTCTGACTTATTGCTTTCAGCACTTCACTACCATCAGATGCACAGGCAATCACTTCAAAATCTTTAAGTCCTCCTATTAGTTTGGCCAGGGCATCCCTTAGCAGGATATGATCATCAGCCAGGATTAATTTGTAAGGTTTGTTTTTCATATTGTGAGGGGAATTTCTATTTTAATGGTTGTTCCGGCTCCGGGCGTACTGCTGATACTAAGGCTTCCTTTCAGGGCGGCTGTTCTTTTGCTGATATTGTGCAAACCGGTTCCTGTTGTGGTTTTACGTGTATCAAACCCTTTACCGCAATCCAACACCTTTAATATCAGCCTGGAGTTGGTATAATGCAGGTTAACATCAATTAAAATAGTCTCAGCGTGTTTTATAACATTGTTCAGTGCCTCCTGCGCCATACGAAATATCATCAGTTCAGTGTCTTTATCCAGGAAGACCGGGTTTCCGGTTACGGAAAATTCAGCCTGGTATAGTCCTGTCTTTTTCAATTGGCTTACTTCCAGTTCCAGTGCCTTTATCAGGCCGTTATTCAGGAGAATTTCGCTGCTTAAACTGCGGCTCAGGAGCGTGAGGCTGCTGACGGCTTCTGAAATGATATTGACAGAATGTTGCACCTGCTTCTTAAGTTCATTGATACGGGTATACGAAAGCATATTCAGGTGCAATTTGGCCAGGCTCAGTTTTTGCCCAATATTGTCATGTATTTCTCTGGAGATAGTTTGAAATGTTTGTTCCTGTATTTCAAGTTGGGATTGCAATAAAATATTTTCATGGGTAGCTTTTAAAATTTTAATATCATTTAAATATACATTTTGCCTCCGTTGGTATTGGTAAATCACAATAGCAATAAAAACAAATAAAGAAAATATAAGGCCAACTGATATAAGTATAAAAACAACTATAAAATCTGTGGGTGCTTTAAGCATAAATAACTTTTGATTATTAATAGATACATTACAATTAGTGCCAGATTATAAATAGAGAAAATTTGATAATGTAGGTTTGAAGATTCCTGAGTTTTGGGAATAAAAGGAATTAGACAGCTTATTGGAAAAATAATGCATGAAGAAAAAAAGAATCCCATGGTTAGCCAAAAAGATGAGGATTCAGCTAAAATCAATGCTGGTTTGTTTATCATAAGGTCCCGAAAATAATAAAAAACGAAAATAAGTATTATCAAATTGAGTACAGAGCCAGGCCGGATTTCTGTATTCGTTTTTTGTACAATTAAAATAATAATTATTTAGCATAAAAATGACAAAATTATAAGCGACTTAATGGTTTTTGCAAATTTTGTTTTTCTTAGAAATTCCCAAAAACATACACCAATTAAAGTATCCCGGATCAATATTATTAACTGCTCAATTAATATCCGGCTTTTAATGCCAGATAGCCAGATACAATTATTACCAGCAATTGTATTCAGTGATAATAGAAGCCCAAGTACAATTAGTGTAAAAATATAAATGTAATAAAGGGGCTTTTCCTTTTTGAAATACAGCATTGCAAAAAGAAAAGATATTACAATAACTACAGTGTGCAGAATGACAATGAAATTATGTAGTTTCATCTGACTTTTTAAAACAATATATTTAAATTTTTTTCTTCTTCTTTCCGAAAAATCCCGTTTTTTTCTGTTGTTTTTCCCTTTTTTATATTAGTGATTACAGTCATTTTTGTTAGAGTTTATTTATACAAATTTTCATCCGTACTCTATATTTAATGAAACTGTTTATTTTTTTTATCAGGGGCAAGCCACCCCCTCCGGAATGATGGAAACATTATAAATACGGCAACATCCCTGAACAGAAATTTGAGGTATTGCCGGCTAAAAAACTTACACATCTAATTTGTCTCTGTTAAAACTAAAAAAATGAAAAAGATTATAATTACAATCGGAATTATGGTATTTAGCTATATGGCTTACAGTCAATCCGGAAATTTTGTCAGCAATTCAAGTTGTTCAGTACCTCAGGGATGGACATCATGCACTTCCAGTTGCTGGTTTTCTGATTGCTGTGTTGTTTGGAACCCAAATGTATCCGAAGGGGGCTGTGGCTGCTGGTTTGGTGTTGCAAGATGCCAGACTTCTGCAATCGGGCAATCATTCCAAATCACCAATTCCTCCAGCAACGATGCTGTCGTAAAATTTTCTTTTGAACGGTTTAATGAACTGCTTAGTTTTTTAAATGCAAAAGGAGTTGCTACAAATACCATTGCAGTTAACCTGGCAGATTTTCAGGCAAACTATGCTGCACAACAGGGTAAAGTAAGCGTTCAAACAGCTGATTATATTACATTTCAAAATCGGTATGCAGCCTTCATCGATCAACTTTCAATGCAGCAAAAGAACTTAATAGCCGCATTTATTGCTGATAAAGAGAAAGGACCGAAGACACAGTAAAGAATGTAAATGTATTACAATAAAGCCCGGCGGTGCGATCTCTAATTGGACTGCCGGGCTTAATATCGGTTTTGATATATTGCAATTTGTTCTCTTTTGTTAATCTATAAAACAATACATTATGAATCTTCTTCTTTCTTTACCCGGTTCCTCTTTTTGGATTTTCCCGGTTATCATTGCATTCATTGCCGGCTATGTAATAGCAAAACTCAGAAAGCCCCAAAAATAGGCTGAATATCGCAGTCCTTTATTGCTAAATGCGTCAATAATATAGTATCAGAATTGTCTTATTCTTTGATGATGCTGTTGAGCGTATTTGCAACGTTATTAACGCAATGACTTTATTATATCAGGCTTTCACCATTCCGGCTTACAAGGTAATAATGAAATGGTAAAAATTGAGCCTGATGGGCCATTGCATTATCCTGTGTTAATTTGGTACGGAAAATAATGGTAACACAGATTTTATTCCGGTAATATCATTTAGTCCAGCCTGCTATGATCGTTTTTATCATTACAGGTAAACCCTCTATATAATGAAATCTGCCCTTGCAATATTGCATTTATTGATTTCTGTTTTATCTTTTGGACAAACAATTGCAGTCCCGGATTCTGCTAAAGTGTATAAGCCTGAAATATTTACATCCGGGTTTATTGATGTAATGAACAATGGACAAGTTAACGCTTCCGCACGATTTATCCGGTTGCTGATTGGAGAGCCGGGCAGGTTTGCAGTTCCTTTGAATTTTTATGGAGGAGTAAGCAATAATAATTTTCAAAACCAACAAAACGGAAGCCAATTGCCCAGAAGCAATGACCATTTGGTAAACCAATACATCAACCCTTTGAGCGGTTTAATAAATATCAGCATTGATGGAGTCCACTATTTCAAACAAACAAAGAAATTAACAAAAGGAGGACTGATCTATCAATTTGGTGAACGACTTTTAACTGGTATCAGGGTTGGACAAATCACAAATCCGCAAACTGGAAAGCCCGTAAATTTCTTAAATAGTTTCGCAACGGCGGGCATGTATTTTCAAACGGGTGCCTGGGAACGAAATAATTCCAGGAATGTCGGAATTTTTTGGGCCCTGGTAAGAGCGCATTTTTGTTACAGCAATCCTCGGCAGATAAAAGATTTTCTGCCTGATGTGCAAACAAATGGTATTTACACGGGCTATTCAATTGGATTCGGCATCGAGATAGATAAGTTAGTAAATATCAAAGCTATTTATTACAAATATGTAAAAGCGCCGGAGATTGATTATGAGTTATCTATCTATCAGTTTTCATTTAATTATACATTCAATAAAAATTAGACTCAGCTTTTTTACATTATTCTATAAAACACAGGATTTAATAAAAACAGTATTGCTTTAAAATACACAAAATGGTAACCGATCAGTGTAAAAATATTGCATTATTATGTTATTTATTAAAAATTCTTCCCTCCTTTTGCTTTCCCAACAGACTGTAACTAAATAACACTGCCTGCAGAACTAGTTTAATGACCAAGTATAAATCGGCATTTACTATTGTTCGTAACGGAGAAGCTTTGCGTAAAAACCCCATCCCCCACAAAGGGTATTTACACGCTTTATTTATTTTGAATATAATTTGAACTTGCATTGTGCGTTATTAATACGAAATCCTAATCCGATACTACCCAAAAACCTGTTATATGATGATGAATGAAAATATGAACGAGCCGATCAAAGTGATCATTGCAGACGATCACGTTCTTTACCGGGCTGGCGTGAAAACAGCCCTCAGCGCCAAAAAGGATATTAAAGTGGTGGCAGAAGCCGATAATGGCATGCACCTGCTTAACATGCTGAAAATGATACCGGCAGATATTATTTTGCTGGATATACAAATGCCGATCATGGACGGAATTACCGCCCTGCCGGAGATCAAGAAACTGTATCCCCATATACGCATCATCATGCTTACCATGGTTGATGACCACAGTATGATCACCAAACTGATGGAGATCGGGGCCAACAGCTATCTTACCAAAACCAGCGACAGCGAGATTATTTACGAAGCCATTAAAACCTGTTATGAACAGGAATATTACTTCAACCAGCTCACTAACAAGGCCTTACTCACCAACCTGAAGCAGCGCAATGATATCACCCCCCAGCGAATGGTGCAGCAGGAAGCCCACCTGAACGACAAGGAAATGCTGATACTGAGGCTGATGTGCGAGGAGAAAAGTACTAAGGAAATTGCCGATATCGTGGACCTTAGCCCACGTACCGTGGAAGCCATCCGCGATAAACTGAAAGTAAAAACCGGCGCTAAAAGTACGGCAGGGTTGATCATGTATGCCGTAAAACACAATATTTTAAACGAAGAGATCTGAGTTTAATTTCTGTAATCCCGCTTTAAATTTTAATGGGGCTGTCTCAAAAAGGCAGCCCCTTTTTGTAAGTACGGTTCATAACCAGGCTGATCTTTTACCATCCCGGGGCCGGCAGCACTCCCGGGCGTGGTAATAAGTTCCCTATTGCACTTGTCTGGCAATATTAGGGCAGGCGGTATACCCTTTCCAAATTTGCTGTCGCTTTTGTACCAAATTGTACCAATTTGTCGCTTTTTTCTTTTACAATCGGCCAAAGGTCTTGCTGGCAGTGGTTTTGGAGTGGTTTTGTTCTACCCTTGTTCTACCCTGGTAGCTAAATCAAGCGTAAAACAGCTACAAATCCCGAACAAAACACGAACAAAACAAGAAGCAAACAGTCTGAAAAAACGACAATTTGGTACAAAAGCGACAATTAGGTACAAACGCGACAGATCCTGATCGTTTCGGCCTTCCCGGGCCGTATGTTTGTTTGGCAACACTCAAAACCGGCATAGTTGCACAACAGCATTTTCAAAAATTAAAACAAAATACAGCGGCAACATACGAAAAGGGTACCGGGTTCAGGCAACAGGCTGGCAGGCACAGGCAGGAAGGGAATGAACATTTTTGCACAGCAGCAATAAAAAACCCCTCATTGATAAATAAGACGGCCTGTTTTTATAGCCCCGCCTCTGTGGTATATTTGATCATGGATTATTTTATTACAAACGGAAAATTAAGCAATACAAATACGCTGATACTGTCGCCCGACAGCCGTGGGCTTAGGTTTGGCGACGGACTTTTTGAGACCCTCAAAAGCGAAGCAGGTGAACCCGAACTATTGAAAGAACACCTGGCGAGGCTTTGGAAGGGCATGCAGGTGTTGCAATTCAATATCCCCAAACATTTTACTCAGCACTTATTGGAAGAAGAAATAAAGAAGCTGCTCAATAAAAACCGGCATTTGCAAAAGGCCCGCATACGCATCACGGTTTACCGGGGCGGGGGGGGCTTATATGATGAAGCGGACCATAAGCCTGAGTACCTTATTCAAACCTGGCCGCTCCGCAACGAAACCGGATCCTGGAACAGCAATGGATTGGTATTGGGCATATACCCGGATCTGAAAAAGAACTTTGATATACTCAGCGGGCTTAAGCACAATAATTTTTTACCTTATGTAATGGCTGCCCTCCGGGCCAAAACAGAAAAATGGAACGATGCGATCATACTGAACACGCAGGGCAGGCTTTGTGAAACTACCATCGCCAATATCTTTTTGATAAAAGATGAAACGGTTTACACACCTGCTTTGGAGGAGGCCTGCATTGAGGGGATCATGCGCAGGCATATCATCGGTAAATTAAAAACTGCGGGTTTCACCATCAAAGAAACAGCATTAACAGTTGCTGATCTTGAAACAGCGGATGAGGTTTTTTTATCGAACTCCGTTTACAACATACGATGGGTTGCCGGTATTGCAAATAAGCAATACAAATGTGCAATGGTTCAAAAAATTTATGCTGCCCTGTTTGCAACAAAAGCATAAGCTTGCTGTTAATCAAATCAGCTTCATCAAATTCCTTTGTAATTGAAAACAGTTAATATATTCTGGTTCAGGCGCGACCTTCGCCTGGAAGACAATGCAGGGCTTTACCATGCGCTTAAAAGCGGCAACCCGGTTTTGCCTGTTTTTATTTTTGATACAAACATACTGGACAAACTGCCTGCTAAAACAGACAAACGGGTAGCTTTCATTCATGCGGCCCTGCAGGAAATGCAGGCAGCGCTGGAAAAACTGGGCTCGTCCCTGGAAATTTATTACAGCAGCCCTGCAGCGGCATTTGAAAAAATTTGTTCAGCATATACTGTTGAGGAGGTATTCACCAATCATGATTATGAGCCTTATGCAAAGGAGCGGGATAAGCATATTGCCGCTTTCCTTCAATCGAAAGGGGCCCGGCTGCATACGTTCAAAGACCAGGTAATACTTGAAAAAGACGAAGTGATCAAAGACGATGGAAAACCATATACTGTATTTACCCCTTACAGCAGAAAATGGAAAGCGGTCCTGAATGATTTTCATCTCAAACCTTATCCCACCGAAAAATATTTCAGCAATTTTTTTAAACAGGCTCCAAAGCAACTCCCCGCATTAGCGGAATTAGGGTTTACAGTTGTTGATACCCGGTTCCCTTCTAAAACACTGCAGGAAGAACTGGTTTCCAAGTACGGGCAGCAACGCGATATTCCTGCAATCGCCGGTACAAGCCGGTTGGGGGTCCATCTGCGTTTTGGAACGGTTAGTATAAGAAAGATAGCAAAACAAAGTGCCGGCCTGAGTGAAACATTTTTAAATGAACTGATATGGCGTGATTTTTATCAAATGATACTTTGGCATTTTCCGCAGGTGGGTAACGGCAGGGCTTTTAAACCTGCTTACGATCTGATTGAATGGCGTAAGGACGAGGAAGCTTTTAACAAGTGGCGCAAAGGGCAAACAGGTTACCCCATTGTGGATGCAGGAATGAGAGAATTGAACGAAACAGGTTTCATGCACAACCGGGTGCGCATGATCGTTGCCTCCTTCCTGGCAAAACATCTGCTGCTGGACTGGCGGCTGGGCGAAGCATATTTTGCAGAAAAACTGCTTGATTTTGATTTGGCAGCAAACAATGGCGGCTGGCAATGGGCCGCTGGCAGCGGTTGTGATGCAGCTCCATATTTCAGGATATTCAATCCATATTTACAAACAAAAAAATTCGACCCGCAACTTTCCTATATCAATAAGTGGGTACCGGAATTAAACGACCTGTCTTACCCCAGGCCGGTCGTGGATCATGAGTTTGCACGCAAACGCTGCCTGGAAGTATATAAGAAAGCACTTGATAAAAACGGGTACTGAGATTAACGGTTATAAGAATATTGCTGAATCCGGTATTTGATAAAGGGGATGCGTATCCCGGAATACAGCCAGCAGTTTTTGTATCGCTTCTTTACCTGTTTCACCCAGGTCCACCGAGTGGTTGTTTACATACAGGTCGATATGTTTGCGCATCACGGCTTCACTCATTTCCTGCGAATGTTCCTTTACATAATCCGTCAGCTCCTCATAATGGTTCCTGTAGGCATACTCCACACTTTGCCTGATCAGGTTATCAACCTGCAATTGTATCGAAGTATCAATTGACCGTTTTATCACAATGCCCCCAAGCGGGATTGATTTACCGGTTTCCTTTTCCCAGTAATCGCCCAGGTCTGTTATCTTATGTAGCCCTTTATCAGCATAAGTAAACCGGTTCTCATGAATGATAACGCCCAGCCCTTTTCCTTCCTGCACAAAATGTTCGATCTCATCATAGCGAAGGAAAGTTTTATGCTTTGCACGGGGATAAGCCAGTGAAAAAAGCAAATGTGCAGTGGTATGTTCACCGGGTATGGCCACCAGGCATTCTTCTATATTGGCTATTTTATATTCGCTATTCGAAATCAATAATGGCCCCACGCCTTTGCCCAAAGCGCTTCCGCTGTTTAATACAATATATTTTTCAAGTACCAGGGGCAGCACCCCATAACTGAGCTTGGTGATGTCCGGTTTTCCCTGCAGGGCCCATTGATTAAGTGTTTGCACATCCTCCAGCATTGCTTCAAACTGCAAACCCCCGGTATCGATCTTATTATTGACGAGTGCATCAAATATAAAAGTATCGTTGGGGCAGGGAGAGAAGCCAAGGGTTAGGGTCATGGGTTAACAGGTTAAATAGTTAATTGGTTGATAAGCAAATTCAGTTCTGCGCACAGGTTTTGAACAGCTTCTTTTATTTTCCATTTTGATTTATTCCTTTCACCTGTATAATTGGATACAGCCCTGATTTGAATAAAAGGAATTTTCTCCTGCAGGCAAACATAGTGCAAGGCTGCGCCTTCCATACTTTCTATTGCCGCATGGAAACTATGAATGAATTGCTGCTGTTGAATGATGGAGTCGCTGATCTTATTTACGGTAATGGCTTTCACTTTTTGCAGGTTGCTTTTTAGTAATGCAACCTCCGGATTGATCAGCCAGCCACCCGTAAAGGGGAACTCATCCTTATCCAGGAAAGGCGTTTCAAAAATGGGTGTGTACAGCCCTTTTTCCTCTATTCCCAGGTCGGCAAAACAATCCTGCTCCACCAGCACCACTTTGCCCAATTCCATTTCATTTTTAAAACTTCCTGCAATGCCTGCCTGGATAATATAGTCATAGTCTGCCTGCTGAATACGCTTTTGCAGGTGATAAAGCGTGGAGGGAACACCAACACCGCCTATAAGTACATCCACCCCGCTGTTTGCGGCCGTAAACGGCTCAATTTCCGGTAAGGTTGATGCCAGTACTAAGATCTGCATAACACAAATTTCGTATTTACGCTTCACATTTCAGTATTTAGCTGTTACCTTTGCCGAAATTTTGAATGATTAATGGTTTATATCACCAGGATAGAACATTTTAATGCCGCTCATAAGTTATACAACCCTTCCTGGAGCAGGGAGAAAAACGAAGAGGTATTTGGCAAGTGCGCCAATGAGAACTGGCATGGGCACAATTTTGAATTGTTTGTTACCTTAAAAGGCGAACCTGACCCCGATACCGGTTTTGTGTATGATGTTAAAAAGCTGAGCATCATTGTTCAGGAGCATGTAATTGAAAAGCTGGACCATAAAAACCTGAATGTGGATGTTGATTTCATGAAGGGGAAACTTTGCTCTATTGAAAACCTGGTCATAGGTATCTGGAATGAACTGGTGCCGCATTTGCCTGCAGGCGTGGAACTGCATTGCCTTAAATTATCTGAAACACCCCGCATATTTGTTGAATACCACGGTAATTAATTTCGGTTTAAACCAAACAAATCCTAACTTTAATAAAACCAGCCGCGGTAACTGATGTGTTTGAACAGCAGACTTCTGTTTTGGCCCTCAGCTTGTATGTTCTTATTTTTTTAGTGAGAAAAGCAGAACAATTTTTCGTCTCTGCATGTTATAACAGGTATCATGAATAATAAAGTAGCCGTTTACCGGAAAGAACGTTTTAATGCAGCACACCGCCTGCACAATCCCACATGGGATGATGCAACGAATCAGCGTGTTTTTGGTAAATGCAATAACCCGCATTTTCACGGGCATAACTATGAGCTGATCGTAAAACTGACCGGGGTGCCCGATCCTGAAACCGGGTATGTAATGGACCTGAAGCGCTTAAGTGAACTGGTACAGGAAAATGTGCTGGACAAATTTGATCATAAGAACCTGAACGAGGATACGGAAGAGTTCAAAAACCTGAACCCTACAGCAGAGAACATAGCGATAGTTATTTACAATATTTTACGGGATAAGATTGACAACGGGTTAGACCTGAAAATACGATTGTACGAAACTGAGCGAAATTTTGTTGATTACCCCGCAAACTGAAACACCTGTTTATAAACTGAAAATGAATTTTAATGGCGTATAAAAAAATTGAGCAGTACGATGAGCATATAACGGCTGGTCTGATTGAAAATTACAAAAGTACTTTGAGCTTGCTTGGTGAGGATGCAGGCAGGGAGGGGTTGGAAAAAACGCCTGAGCGTGTGGCCAAGGCAATGCAATACCTTACACAGGGCTACCAGATGAATGCCAACGATATTTTAAATTCTGCCAAATTCCATGAAGATGTTAGTGAGATGATCATTGTAAAGGACATTGAACTGTACAGTATGTGCGAACACCATATGCTGCCTTTTTATGGAAAAGCGCATGTGGCCTATATTCCCAATGGCTACATTACAGGCCTGAGCAAGATTGCCAGGGTGGTGGATGTTTACAGCCGCCGTTTACAGGTACAGGAAAGACTTACACACCAGATATTGAATTCAATAAAGGAAACCCTGAACCCGCTGGGGGTGGCCGTGGTAATAGAAGCTTCTCATTTGTGCATGATGATGAGGGGCGTATCCAAGCAGAATTCGGTAACAACCACTTCTGCTTTTTGGGGCGAGTTTGAGAAGAATGAAACGAGAAGTGAATTCTCCAAACTCATTTCGGCAAAATTGCACTAAGCTTTTTTTTGACCTGGTAAAAATCCCGCTTAAAGAGGGATTTTTTTATTTTATTTGTAATCTAAAAAGATAACAATGGCACATGCTTATATATTTCCCGGCCAGGGATCACAATTCAGTGGTATGGGAAAAAACCTGTACGAATCCAATGCAGCTTCAAAGGAATTATTTGAACAGGCCAACGAAATTTTAGGCTTCAGGATATCCGATATTATGTTCAATGGGTCTGATGAGGACCTGAAGCAAACCAATGTAACACAGCCTGCAGTTTTTATACATTCGGTTATTGCTTATAAATCATTGGCAGGCGCCAATCCTGCGATGGTGGCAGGCCATTCACTGGGCGAGTTCTCTGCACTGGTTGCTAATAATGTGCTGAGTTTTGAGAACGCACTGATGCTGGTTTCGATACGTGCACAGGCAATGCAGCGTGCCTGCCAGGTTACACCATCCACTATGGCAGCCGTATTGAATTTGCCCGATGAAAAAGTTGAAGAGATCTGTGCTGCCGTGATGAGTGAAACAGGAGAAGTGGTGGTGGCAGCCAATTACAATTGCCCCGGCCAGCTGGTTATCAGCGGAACGGTGAAGGGGATCGAAATTGCCTGCGAGCGCATGAAGGCAGCCGGCGCCAAACGTGCATTGGTACTTCCTGTTGGCGGGGCCTTCCATTCCCCTTTGATGCTGCCCGCCAAAGAAGAACTGGCAGCTGCTATAGATGCAACACATTTTAATGAACCATCCTGCCCGGTATATCAGAATGTGGTGGCAAAGGCAGTAACTGACCCGGTAGCGATCAAACATAATTTGATTGACCAGTTAACAGGTGCCGTACGCTGGACGCAAAGCGTGGAAGCAATGATCGCAGATGGCGCAACACAATTCACCGAGTCGGGCCCGGGCAAAGTGCTGCAGGGCCTGGTAATGAAGATCAATAAAGAAATGCTCACCGATGGTGTAAACTGACCTTTAATGGATCAGGATCGTGGAACCACTTCTCTGAATCAGGTTGCCCCTGTAATCAATGGCTTCGGCCATCCAAACAAAGGCGCCTGCAGGTTGCAGTTTCCCTTTTATTTTTCCATCCCAGCCGATCAGTTCGTTGGAAGTTGAGAAGACCATTTCCCCAAAACGATTGTATATCCGGAAATAATGAAATGCACGCATACCAACCGGGATTGCCCTCAGCAGGTCATTTGTTCCGTTATTGTCGGGCGTAAATGCAGTGGGTACAAATATCTCCGGATCGGGATATACTTTGATATTGATGGTATCAAAAGCTTCGCAGCCATAGGGGGTGTTTGCGTGCATATAATAGGTCATGTCACGGTCCAGTATTGCCACCGGATCGGGTACCGCCGGATTGCTTAAACCAAATACCGGCGACCATACATAACTGTTGAACCCGGTATTGTTCACATCAATGGCATGCAACTGCAACGGACGCCTTATACCAATACCTGTATCATTTCCAATAAACACTTTTGCAAGACTGCTTACATTAATACTGAGCTGATCATCTGTTAAGGAAAAACATCCCAGTGCATCTTTTACCCTTAGCCTGTAAGTGATACTAACCTTTCCCGGGTTCAGGAATACCGGATCAGGAATATTGGGATCACTCAGGTACAGCGAGGGGGTCCAGCTATAGAAAACACCGCCGCTTGCATGAAGCTGCAGGTTTTTCCCAAAACACAAAGTGGTATCGGGCCCTGCATTTGCTACCGGTGCAGGGTTGGAAAGGACCACCAGCTGTCTTATTTCTGCACAACCGGATGCAGCCGTTCCTTTTATATAATAAGTGCCTCCCGTTGCAGCAGTGGGTGTTGGATAAAAAATGGTTGCAGCCGCATCGGTCCAGTAAGTAAAGGTAAGTCCCGGGCTTGAGCCGGCAGTGATAGCAGGATCGGTTAAATTAATTGTCTGGCCCTCGCATATCGCCGGCGGGTTATGAAGGGTTAAGGTGGGCGGATTGGTCATGGTGAAATTAACAACAGATTGGGTTCCGCTGCAGGCCTGGTTTAATAAAGCCACGATGCTGTAATTGGTTCCCGCTGTTAAACCGGTAAATACACCGGTAGCATTACTTGCAATCAATGTAGCTCCTGAATACAGGTTGAAGGTAACAACCGCACCGGCGGGTGGAGTGGGAACAAGCGTGGCATGGGCCGACAGGTTGCTGCAATCAATGCCCGGGTTGATCACATACAGGGCGGCAGCACAATAAGAAGCAATATTGAATGAGGCAACAAAACCATCCCCGCATACATATAAAAGGCTTTTGCCATTATCATACACCATATCATATACACTGCCTGTAAAACCAGGCACTGCAATATCCGGTGCGGCATTGTCATCAAAACTGCTGCCATTGAATTTAAACACTTTGATAGTGCCACCGGTCCATCCCACAAAAACATTATTACACTCATCGGCAATGATGCCTCCCTGCATCAGGTTTGCATGCGATGCAAATGATACAGGTGTGCCGGCCGTTGAACCATCCGATTTATTGAATGCTTTCAGGTTTACCCCGTCCCAGTAAAATAAATAAGCAGCATTTATGGCGATGGTATTGCTGGAATTATCCAGTCCGCCATTGTAGGGCCTGTTAACAGGTTCCCTTACATTGAAATAACCCGAAACGGATGTCCATTGTATATCGGCAACCTTGTAAGGGGGCTTGTGTTTATAGATGGTGGCGTCAATACCCGGTGTAAGGGTGGATACGGAAAAGATGGTGTACATATCATTGGAGACCGGGTCGATAATGATATCCGAAATATCATGGTGCCCGCCGGTAATGCCCGAAATATTAGAAGCAACAGGCACCACATTGGGTGGTTCAAGAATGGCCAGTTCGTTGTTTGCACTTCCGCCCCCGCCCGCAATGAGCATTTGCGGAACACCGTTATTGCAGTTCCATATCATCTTCCAGTTCTCGCCAAAACTGCTGTTGGAATTGGTTATGTAATTATCATACACGCCCGATGAATTCAAACGCACAACCCTGAAGCCGGATCCGGCCAGGCCCTGGCCTATGTAAATATTGCCGGTTTGTTTTTCCACCACCCAGCCGCCCTGGGAAGGGCCAAAGGTCCAGCTGGGTGTGGTTAGTATTCCATCAAAGGTCCAGAGTACAACACCATTCTGATCATATTTTGCCAGTTTTTGAGCACCACCATTTCCCCCTCCGGATACATACACATTGCCTGCATAGTCAAAATCAATATCCTTGGCTTTTAATGCATAAGGGCTTACGCCGGTAAGGGTGCCGGTGGTGGAAACAAAAGGGTCGATAATAAGTGTTTTGGAAGTATTATAGTTTTGAAGATCAAAACTTACTTCATGCTTATTGATGAAGAAAGAAGCATTGAACCTGTCAGCAGTTTCACCGTCATAATAACATACCGCATCGCTTACTGCGATCTTATCAATATCTGATTGTATGATAAGCCTGCCCTCATTGTCATGTGTTATGAGTTTGGTATCACCGCCATATTTCATTTTTATTTTGCTGATATCGGCTCCGGGCCTGGCGATCAGGCTGTATTCAAATCCTGCTTTGGGTGTTGGTACGAAGCTGTACACCAGGTCGATCCCGGGATACAATTCCTTATAAATGATTTTTTTATACGCTCTTGCTTTTCCCTTCAGCATGCCATAGGTAAAATAGGAGCTGCTGATATCCGCTGCAATGACCTGCGGGTTGGGGTTGGCATTCACCCATTCCATGGTTATGGTACGGTCTGTACAGGCGGTTTTGTTGTTTATTTTTATGCCATGTTCTTCCATTTCTTCCAGCTCCCGGTAAGATAATTTCTTCAGCTTTCTCTGTAAATGCACCAATCCCCTGCTTGTAAAAAGCACCGGCATGCCCGAACCTTCATAACCGTATAATATCTTTCCCATGTGGCTGTAGCCGGCCAGTGTTTCCCCGTATTGCCCGATATTCTCTATATAATTTGTTTTATTGTTGAAGACGTCCTCCTGGTTTTGGGATACGGCTTGCAACAGCGGCTTTGCTGTTACGTTAGCAACTGGTTTTGCAGGTTCGGTTTGTTGTGCACGGAGGGTTGCCGGCAGTAAAAGCAGCATCAAATAAAAGCAGCTTAGTTTCATGCAGGCAGTTAGGGTTTGTCGCATAAGGGTATATTATAGTCGGTAGATATACTAAAGATATACAATAAAAGGACGGGCTGCAGATTTATTTTGAGGGCCCCCGTGCCCCGAAACCGGCCGGGGGCAGGGTTCTTAATGCAGTACGATGACGGTGCCCTTGCGCTGCAGGGTTTTGCCATTATAATCAACTCCCTCGGCCATCCACACAAAAGTTGAGTTGGGTTGTATTGTTCCCCTGATCCGCCCGTCCCAGCCAATGGCCGGGTTGGTGGTGCTGAAAATAAGGGAACCCCAGCGGTCGAATATCCTGAAATAACGGAAGTCCCTGATGCCAACCGGAAATGCCTTTAACACATCATTCCTTGAATTGCCATCCGGCGTAAATGCATTGGGCACATAAATATCCGGGCCTTTGTAAACTTTTATCTTTACCTGGTCGGTGGCCAGGCAGCCAATAGCTGTGCGGGCTTCAATGAAATAGGTAATATCTTTTTCAGCGATCAGGACCGGGTTTGCTATTTGCGGGTTGTTCAGTCCGCTTACGGGCGACCATTGATATTGCGTAAAACCAACCAGGTTTACATCGTTCGCATTCAATTGCATGGGCTGGCCGATACCCAGCACGGTATCCCTGCCTGCATCCACAACAGCCTGCCTGGTTACGGTTATCAGCACTTCATCTTTCTTCAGAGAGTTGCAGCCATTGGCATCCACCACATGCAGTGAGTAGGTGATATTGCCCGGCAGGTTAACCGTGGTGGGGTTTTGCAGGCGGTTATTATTCAGGGAGGCAGCGGGCGACCAGAAATAAGAAACACCGCCGGATCCGCTCAGCTGTATATTCCTTCCAAAACAAATAGTGCTGTCGGGGCCGGCATTGGGTATGGGCGCCGGGTTCACAATAACTTTTACCGAATCAACCTGGCTGCAAATACCGGTAGTGGCAGTAACATAATATTTGACAGTACTAACCGGGCTGGCCAGCGGGCTTTGCAGGGCAGCGTTATCCAGCGCCAAAACAGGCCACCAGGCAAAACTGTTTGCATTGGATAGGGTATTCAATTGTACAGACCTGCCTTCGCAAATGGTTTTATCTGTGCCAGCTTCCAGCGTTACGGTGTTGTTCAGGGGCACGACAATGTTCTGAGCCGTTGAACAGTTATTATCGTCTTTTACAAAAATGGTATAACTGCCGGCTGTCAGGTTGAATACATTGCTGTTTTGAAAAGTAACGCCATCCAGCGAATATTGATAGGGGGTTTTTCCGCCCGCAAGATTGATGGTAACCGTTCCATCCGGGCTGCCGGAGCAACTGGCCGGCTGCACCACGGTACTGTTTATTAAGAAGTCGGGATATAATTGCGTGATGGGAATATCCAGACTATCTGTACAACCGGAGGCATCCCTTATTTTTATACGGTAAACGCCCACTGTTAAACCACTGAAGATATTATTCGGCTGCCAGGGCCCGTTGTTGATGGAATATTCAACCGGCGCTATCCATGCAGTACTTCCGTCAACCACTATTTCGCCGGTGGCAGCATCTTTACAAAATATCTCTGTTTTGGAAACCAGCTCAAGTTTTTTCCATTGCACAAAAGCAGAGTCGCGGCCATGGCAGGTGCCAAAGGTGGAAGTGCAATAATAAGTGGTGGTTGGGTTAACCGGTGTGGCAACGGGGTTGCGGATGATAAGGCTGCTTAAAGTAGGGTCAGCATCCCATTGGTAAGAGGTATAACCATTGTAAGCCGTCAGTTGCACAGATGTGTTCCTGCAGATACGGGCAGTATCCGGCACAATACCCAGTGTGTCGTAATCACGTATTTGTATAACGGTGCTGTCGGTGGGGGTGCTGGAACCGCAACCTGCACCGGCTAATGCATATATCTTTATCAATTCAATTCCTTCGGGTGTATTGTCGATCAGTGGCACAACGTTTACAATCACTTCCTTTTGATTGGCGGGTATGGTTACTAAGGAGGGCAGTGTTTGCATATCCACCCCGTTAATGGCTGTGCCGCCATAGGAAAGGGCAATATCCAGCGGTGTGGTTTCTGCATTGGGCCTTTTTACTTTGAATGCGCCTGCGGTGCAACCCTCCACCAGGTAAAAATTGTTTTGCGGATCTGTTTGTGTAAAATTCTCTATTTGGATCGCATTGGACGAAAGGCTGCCTGCTTCCAGGAAAACACCACTGTCCAGGTCATCATCAAATACATCGGCAATAACCAGTTTTAAATGATAGGTTTGGCAGGGCACCACTTTTTCTTTTGCAGTAAACACTTTAATATGCCCGTTGTGGGTGAAGAATTTATTCTGTTCATTATTGACAAAATATTGCGGATATAATGCACAGGCTTTTTCATTGATGTTATTGATCGTTACGGGCAAACTGGTACCGGGTATCAATGCCAGGTTCTTTAAGCCCGCAATGCCCGGCCCCCTGATGAAAAAGGCAAAGGCATCATTGTATTGGGTGCAGGAAAAATCAGTGTATTCTTCCGAACTGAAAACATAATTGAACCGGATGCTGTCCCCAAGGGGCACAAAATCAAATTCAAGAACACAGGCATCATGGGTATTTTCAGCAACAATATTGGTTAGGTCAGCGTCGCCGGGATAGCCCCAGGAATTAAACGCATCCACATTAATGGCCGTGGTGGTCCCGTTTCCATCCACTCCGTAATTGCCAACACCTGCAGTTTTGGCACGCCCGTTTGTTAATACAATGCCGCTGTCAATTCCAATATTTGTTCCGCTGATATTATTGAAGATACCTGTCATTTCCCGGTGCGCTGTAAGTGTAACGTTACTAACGGTGATACCGGGGCCAAGCAGTTTTTGCACCAGTGCCTGGGCATTGCTTTCGGGGGTGATTTGCAATTGTGCATTTGCCCTTACGGAAAATAGCATGCAGGCAATGCACGCAAAAAATATGGAGCAGGTTAGTTTCACCAGAGCCAAGTTAGCCATTATATGCCAATTTTAATAACCGGCCGTAAAAAAGCCCCCGGTGGGGTTCCGGGGGCTTTTTAAAATAAGTACGATTGGTATTACAGGCTGTCCAGCGCTGCATTCATGCTCCTTACCGCATCGGCGCTCTTATTGAACAGCGCCTGTTCTTCCTCATTCAGTTTATAATCAATTATTTTCTCCCAGCCATTTCTGCCAATTACTACCGGCACGCCAATACATATATCGTTCTGGCCGTACTCGCCTTCCAGGGATACGCAGCAGGTAAATAATTTCTTCTCGTCCCTTACGATGCTTTCCACCAGTGCCGCTCCGGCAGCGCCGGGTGCATACCAGGCGCTGGTGCCCAGCAAACCGGTAAGTGTTGCTCCGCCAACCATGGTATCAGCAGCTACTTTTTTCAAAGTGTCAGCATCCAGGTAATTGCTTACGGGGCTTCCCTGGTAAGTGGCAAACCTGGTAAGAGGTATCATGGTGGTATCGCCGTGGCCGCCCACTACAAAAGCCTGCAGGTCGGTGGCAGGCACGCCCATGGCGGTGCTCAGGTAATATTTAAAACGGCTGCTGTCTAAGATGCCCCCCATGCCAATGATGCGGTTCTTGGGCAGTCCGCTGGATTTCAATGCCAGGTAGGTCATGGTGTCCATCGGGTTGCTGATAACCACGATGATGGCATTGGGTGAATATTTTAAGATGTTTTCGGTAACCGATTTTACAATACCGGCATTGATGCCGATCAGTTCTTCCCTGGTCATGCCCGGCTTACGGGGAATGCCCGACGTGATAACCGCTACATCAGTACCTTCGGTTTTGGTATAATCATTGGTGCTGCCGGTAATACGGGTGTCGAAGCCCAGCAGGGTGGCGGTTTGCATCAGGTCCATGGCTTTTCCTTCGGCCACGCCTTCTTTAATATCAACGATCACCAGTTCATCGCAAAGTTCTTTGCGGGCAATATTGTCGGCACAGGTGGCTCCCACGGCCCCGGCTCCAACTACAGTAATTTTCATGAAAAAATATTTTTATTGAGTAGATAATTTAATTGCGGGGCAAAGATAATTAAATACAAAAGCAGAAACACTGATTTTTTGATCGGCCGGGCATGATTTAGAACAGCGCAGCGATCTCCTCCACCGGTATTTTGGATTTAAAATGCGCTTTGTACCTGCCATTCTTATCGTACACAAAAACATCGGGGATGGAGTGGACGCCATAGAACTTCAATAAATTGTACTGCGGGTCGCGGGTGACGGTAATATTGGGAAAAGAAGCCAGTTTATAATCCTGGTAAAATTTATTGGTGAGGTTCGCATCCATCCAGGTTACCATCAGTATCTGCATGTTCTTCAGCAGGTCTATCTTTTCGGTCATTTCCCGGGTGGAATGCTGGCAATGGTCGCAGTCGGGAGCAAAGAATATGAGTACTGTAGGGGTATCTTTTTTAAGCAGGTTGTTACCAACGAGGGTACTGTCGGGGAGCTTCAGCAGGTTGAAAGCGGGTATTGTCCCGGTTTTAAAGTAGTTCTGGCTGCTGTCGGTCTGGGCCAAAGCACCCAAAGCCATACCCAGGGCAAGTAAACAAAATACCGCTTTTTTCATCTTCTAAATTTTGGTAAATCTAAAGCCTTTGTTTGATAATGGATTGTTAAGTGCACAAAAATGGACAGTTGGGTGCAGAAAGTTTCCGGTATTACGGCTTATGGGGCCCTGCACGGGGGCAAACTGGATTTCGGATTTAGCCATACTATTATTACTTTTGCGCTCCCGAAATGTATCGGGATAAAAATTTGAATTATGGCAACAACAGCAGACATGCGCTCGGGCCTCATCATCAAAATAGATGGCAGCCTGTACAGTGTTATAGAATTCGGGCAAAATAAAACAGCCCGTGCAGCAGCTAAAGTTTGGGCTAAACTCAAAGGGGTGGATAACAGCCGGACCATTGAAGTTACCTGGAACAGCGGCGAAACCATTTTCCCGGTAAGGGTGGAAAAAAAGCCTTACCAGTTCCTGTATAAGGATGATACAGGGTACAGCTTCATGGATACCGAAACTTTTGAGCAGATCACTGTGGAAGAGAGAATGATCGATGCCCCTAAATTTTTGAAGGAAGGGCAGGAAGTATCGGTGCTGATCAATGGCGAAACCGAACTGCCAATGGGCGTGGAGCTGCCCGATAAGATCGTGGTATTGGTTACGTACAGCGAACCCGGTATGAAGGGCGATACTGCCACCCGTACCCTGAAGCCTGCAACGGTAGAAACCGGTGCCACCGTAAACGTTCCTTTATTTGTGAACGAAGGTGAATTGATAAGGGTGAATGCCAAAACGGGTGAATATGTTGAAAGGGTGAAAGAATAAGAACATAACAACTGATAAACAATGGGCAGCCGGTTATTGGCTGCCCTTTTTTTTTGTTTTTTAGATATTTGGCATTTTTGGGTCATTTTAAGCCAAAAACGACCTTTTTTTACCCAAAAAACCGGTTTTTTTTAACTTTTTTAAAAATTGGCTTGTGGTTATGAGCATTTGTACCCTATCTTAGCAGCCCGGTTTTTAAATTAATTAACCATCAAATAATCCAAATGGACATCAAGCAAATCCAGGAGCTGGTTAAGCTCATCAATAAAACCAACATCGGAGAAATTACCATTGAAGAAGAAGGTGTTAAGATCACAGTAAAACAGAAAAAAGACCCCGTTCAGCACATTGTTGCCAATGCAGCCCCTGCGGCTTATGCAGCTGCACCTGCTCCGGCAGCAGCGCCTGCCGCAGCCCCGGCGCCCGCAGCAGCCAAACCGGCAGCAGAACCCAAAGCAGATAACCTGGTAACCATTAAGAGCCCCATGATCGGTACGTTCTACCGCCAGGCAGGCCCCGGCAAACCCATCTTTGTGGCCGTTGGCGATGAAGTGGCACCGGGTAAAGTGGTATGCATTATCGAAGCCATGAAGCTGTTCAACGAGATTGAAAGCGAGGTTAAGGGCAAGATCGTAAAAGTACTGGTGGAAGACGCCAGCCCCGTGGAATACGACCAGCCTTTGTTCCTGGTAGAACCCAATTAATTAGCTGATTTGATGATTTGATAATTTGGTGATTTGAAGATGTAAGATACTTCAATTACCAGGTCAATTTTCAAATCATCAAATTACCAAATTTTCAAATTGTATTTATGTTTAAAAAGATATTAATAGCCAACAGGGGCGAAATTGCATTACGTGTTATTCGTACCTGTCGTGAGATGGGCATAAAGACGGTGGCAGTTTACTCTACCGCTGATAAGGACAGCCTGCATGTAAAATTCGCCGATGAAGCCGTTTGTATTGGCAAGCCCGCCAGTGTGGACAGCTACCTCAATATTCCCCATATCATGGCGGCAGCCGAGATCACCAATGCCGATGCCATTCACCCGGGCTATGGCTTTTTGGCCGAGAACGCCAAATTTGCCAAGATCTGCGGCGACCATGGTATTAAATTCATCGGGCCCACGCCCGAAATGATCAACGCCATGGGCGATAAGATCACCGCCAAGAACACCATGATAGCAGCCGGCGTACCCGTGGTACCCGGTGTGGAAGGTTTGCTGGAAAGTGTGGAGCACGCCAAGCAATCGGCCAAAGAAGTGGGCTACCCCGTTATTCTGAAAGCTACTGCCGGCGGCGGTGGCAAGGGTATGCGGGTGGTATGGAGCGAAGATGAGATCGAAAAAGCCTTTGATACGGCCAAAACAGAAGCTGCGGCCTCGTTCAAGAACGATGGCATTTACATGGAAAAATTCGTGGAAGAGCCCAGGCATATCGAGATACAGGTGGCCGGCGACCAGTATGGCAATGTTTGCCATTTAAGCGAAAGGGACTGCTCTATACAGCGCCGTCACCAAAAGCTGATCGAAGAAACACCCTCGCCATTCATGACGGATGAACTGCGTGAAAGAATGGGGGCAGCTGCCATCAAGGCTGCGCAATCCATCAATTACGAAAGTGTGGGCACTATCGAATTCCTGGTAGACAAGCACCGCAATTTCTACTTCATGGAAATGAACACCCGTATACAAGTGGAGCATTGTGTAACAGAAGAAGTGATCAATTTCGACCTCATCAAGGAACAAATAAAAATAGCTGCCGGCGAAAAGATCGTGGGCAAAGCCTATTTCCCGCAGATGCATGCCATTGAGTGCCGCATCAATGCCGAAGACCCATACAACGATTTCCGTCCTTCACCGGGCAAGATAACCGTGCTGCACCAGCCGGGCGGCCATGGGGTACGGGTAGACAGTCATGCCTATGCCGGTTATGTGATACCGCCTTATTACGACAGTATGATCGGCAAACTGATTGCCATTGCACAAACCCGTGAGGAAGCCATCAATACCATGAGCCGTGCCCTGAGCGAGTACGTGATCGAAGGCATTAAAACCACCATACCGCTGCACCTGCAGCTGATGCAGAACGAGGATTTCCGCAGCGGTAACTTCACCACTAAGTTCATGGAAACCTTCCAGTTGAAATAATTTGTACTGAGATAGTAAGAAGGCGACAGCTTTATGAAAGGCTGTCGCCTTTTTGTTACTTGCCGCTCCTCAGCGGGATTTTCGCAAGCACAACCTTCTTAGTTTACAGAATCTTTCTGCGAAACCCCGATGCTTGCTTACGCCGGCACCAGGACACCCGGCACCTGCTTTTTTTCAATTGTTTTACATTGAACAGTATTTTATACGAAGATGCAGCCTGCGCATTTTCCTTGTTGAATTATGTATATATTTATAAACCAAATTCATAAATGTTGGAATAAAATGACCAGCGTGTATTTATGAGTTGCACGCCATTTCAAACCGACCATCACCATGAGCCAATCAGCGACATTTTATCGAGTATCACAAAACACTTTTAGGCAATTAGAAAACTCGAATAACAAAAAACACTTTGACATCTCTACTGCTAAAGACTATACAACTCTTCAAGGATCATTTATGGCGCTTGAATATATTTTATCCAAGGCACAAGACCCTTATGCAATTGAACTAATAAATGAATTATTTAACCCTACACAATCGTTGGGCGAGCCTGACCTTGAAAGTTTGACTCTTGAGGAAAAAATGGAATTTTACGAAAATGGCGGGGCAATTCAATATTTGGACAATGTTACAATTTCTAAACTTAGCGGTTTACTTGACAAATTTTCAGAATCGGATATTCACTCAAAGTATGACTCAAATGAACTAAACAGCAATAGAATATACCCTGAAGTTTGGCACAATGACAATTCACCAGACCAGGCATATAACGAACGACATATTTTGGACGACTTTGTACCACTCAAAAAAATAATTAAACAAGCAGCGGACGACATGGATTATATTTTAGTGTTTGCTGGGTGACAGAAACGGCGTGCAACAAACGGTTTTGGGTAAGTGTGGCCAGACAAACTAATTTCAGCTAACTGCATCACCGGTCTTCAGTTCTGACTGGACATTAAATTTTGAGCTTTTGTTCTTAACTTCAACTAAACAAAATAATCAGCTGAGGTTCCGGGCGGACAGTTGGAAAATTCCACACCAGCCCCAAGCCGCCGACGTAAGCAGCAATTGTCAGCCCGACTCCTTCAATCGAAAATAGTGACACATTTACTACCATACATTGTTACCAATTTAGAAAAACTTAACCTTAGGCACGAAATCCATAGGTTTGACTCTGGAGCTTTAATGGTTGACATATGGATTAATGACAACTTTCACGTAATCCAAATAGATGACAAATCAATTGGACTTAGTTTAATTACAAAAGACACGACACCTTTTGATATCATCCCAGATTCATCATTTTCTAATGAGGCAGAATTCAAAACAGAATTTGAAAAAATTCTCCCTAAAGAGCAATCAATAGAAAAGATGACGTTGATAATTGACGGAAATAATTTCGAAACATTAGAAGAGTTCTATTCAGAGGCTGATAAAGTTTTGACAAAAGGGCCAACATGGGACACCGGACATAATTTAAACGCATTTAATGATTTACTTAGAGGAGGCTTTGGAATTCATGACTATGAAGAGCCAATAAAATTAATTTGGAAAAATTCAACTAAAAGTAAATCAGACCTAATTGTACGAAGAGAAAATGAAGCTGTCTACAATATCTTGGTTAGTATCATAAAAGGCCATGAACACATTGAGTTTATTGAACAATAGCAACTGCTGCTTACATTGGGTTTTATGCAAGTTGGGCATAACCAGTAAACATCAGTCCCTGCACGGTGCAGGGACAAATCCAGGCTGCCCGCAGGGCCCTGCGGGCAGTTCCGGGCGGACGAATAGAAAATTACCCGCCATCGGCAATACCTGCAAGTTGCACGTATTTTAATCACTTTCAAGACCTCACTAAAATACCCTGTAGCAGGTATTCTTAAATAATTGATTATCCACTAAATTAGTTTCTAAAAAAAATGCGATTTATTTATGCGAAGTTGCTGATCATCAGCCTTGGTTTATCCGGTATAAACAGCTATGCACAAAACTATCGGTATACCGACACTGAAATGAAGGCTGCTGACATGCCCCCTAATTTCATTGGCGCCGAACTCCCGGCGGATAAAAAGTATTATTTCAAAACAGCCAGCGGCAAGGACTCTGTATTGCTGGCGAGTTACACCATATATCATTGGGACAAAAAAAGAGTATATACACTGGACGGTACACTTTCACCCGCAACCAAACCACCTCACTTTAAAGGCACACTTGCAGAGGGCAAAATGCTGGAAGGAGAATTGTATTTTGAAGATACCTACTATAACAACGAGTATTTGTATAAAGGCAGTTTTGCAGATAACAGGGCCAATGGCATTGCCATATTTAAAGTGACCAGCAGGCAGGCAAGCATTAGCCCCGTGGAATGTAAAGCTATTTTTGAAAATGGGTTAATCAGTAAAAGGGGCCTGTTAAAATTAGATTTTGACAGTGCAGGTGTTCCAGTTTTATTTTTTAATGGAGAGATCATGCTTGGATATGGCAACCAGATTTTGATTAAAGATGGCTACGGTAGTTTTTTTAGTACAAACCATGTAAAGCCGGCTTTTAACAGGTTGTACGGGCTGGGGGTGGCGAATGCTTACTACGAAGGACAGGTTATAAACGGACTGCGTACAGGCTACGGCATTTATAACACGTATGATTATAAATCACAAAAAACAACCAATTTCAAAGCAGGACTATTACTGGCCGACTTTCCGGTAACACAATTTTCAAGCCTGCCGTTTGGTGTTGAGGCGTTAGGAAAAAAAATTGAAAGAAATGAAGGGCTTTATTCGTTATTGCCCGACATCAGCTCCGCTAACATTGCTTCCTTTATTTATGACAATAGAAGTTATATGGGAATGCAATACAACAAAAAACCATACGGCTTTGGTGTTATGAAAGATGCAGATGGTTTTTATGAAACAGGGTTTTGGAAAGATGGCGTACGTATACCTACGGAAGAACTGCTAAAAAAAGTGCTGCCCGACAGTGGTTTGCTGCATCCGAACCAGGTTATTAATAAAGTTGTAAGAGTAACCACTAAATACAACAGCAAAAAAAATAAGTATATAAACGAAGAAGAAACAACCGCAGCAACCATAAGTTATTACGGTAAATTAAATAATGCCGGGGAAATAGAAGGCTGGGGCTTCAGGACCGGAGGTTACACAACCGAGGCAGGTTACTTTTTACCAACCAAACTGGTTAGTAATAAAAAACTGGAATTACCCAAACCGGCAGATGTGTTTAAAACAGGTTATGTCATAAAGCAGGGCGACGGTAGTGAACAAGGTTATATAATCGAAAAAAACAGGTATCGCTTTTATACAAGAACAAATTTTTATGCTTCCCAGATTGTGCCCTACGGCGAAATACCTCTTAAGGCAAGAGATACCAATACAATAGCACTTAGTGAATACAGGGATAAAAGAGATTATGAAGTAGAAGGATATAAAGCATATATAGCCAAACGAATTGAAGAGGATAAGTTAAAAGAGGCGGAAAGAGATAAATTATTTTTACGCCTGGAAAATCCTTCTAAAGCAGACATTACAGGTTGCATATCCAATTTTTATATGGAGCGTTCAGGAAAGTACTTATATAGTGTTTGGAGTGTAGACGCCAAAAATAACTTTAAGGTAACAAGATACAACGTTAACGTCCCGGGAATGGCACCGGAAGAAGGACTTATACCTGCCAACGAATTTTTAAGTTCTGGTAAATTCAGAAAAGTACAGCGTTATGTACGCTGCCGTTTTTGCAACGGTACCGGTAAGGTTACTAACTCCTATTCCTACACGGCCGATTATGAATATACTTATGGAGCAAAAATAAAATCGAGCTATACCCAAACCTCAAATTGTAGTTGCGGAGGAGGTCTGGTGCCGGAGCAATTTGGAGCTAAAGTTGATTGGTAAAAGTAGGCGAATTAATAATTTTTCCCCGCCGTTGTTGCTGTTCGTGCCAATGCCATTACAGCCGGGCAATCACCAACAAGCAGCAGCTTTCAAAAAACTTTCGCCTCTTTGTTATTTACAAGGCCTTTGAAAAAGTGTTACCTTTTGAGAAAAAAGCTTTTACATTAAAGATCGAAAATGGCAATTCCGGGCAATAAAGAAGAGTTACTTAATGATATCAGAAGCTCGTATAAAAAACTGAGTTCAGAACTGTCTGCACTTTCTGAACAGGCAGCGCAAAAGAAAGCATTGCCCGGCCATGCAAAAGGCACAGCCATGTCAGTCAACAATTTACTAGCCTATCTTATTGGCTGGGGGCAGCTGGTTCAAAAATGGAATGCCCGTACAGAGAAAAATGAGCCAGTTGATCTTCCTGAAACCGGCTATAAATGGAATGAGCTTGGTCTGCTGGCACAAAAGTTTTACGCTGACTTTGGGGATGACAGTTACCCTTCACTTTGTAAAAAGCTCCACGGGGTTGTTTTAAATATCCTGGACCTTATTGAAAGAAAATCCGATGCTGAGCTTTATAAAAAAGCATTTTACAAACAGTACACGCTGGGCAGGTTAATACAGCTCAATACGGCATCACCTTACAAAAATGCCACGCTCAGAATACGGAAGTGGAAGAAAGAAAATAATGCGGGTAAACCTCCCGGCAGCTAACAGCATTTGAAAAGCTGTAACCTTTTTCAAAAAAGCTATAGTGTGAAAGCGCCGGTTTTGCAGACGAAACCAGGAATTTGAGCGCAAAAACGCCGGTTTTACCTCCCAATGCCTGTCTTTATCGTCAAAATCGCTGAAGTTGAAAGCAAAATCGCCGAATTTGAAAGCAAAAACGTCGAATTCATTGATAACGGCCCCGCCGTTATCGCAAAATTCGTGGATGTTAACGATGAATTCGTAGTCTTCACTAATGACAGACCGCCGTTATTGATGAATTCGTCGAATTCGTTAATGAAATCGACGAATTCACTAACAACGGCCCGCCGTTTTTGAATAAAACTATAAAAAAGGGGCATTTTACCCCGGAATTTCCCTGGCCGGTCACAAAGACTGCCCCCGCTGCTGCAGGCAGCCGGCATGCCGGCGCCCGTGTTGCATGGGCAAGGCAGCAAAACGGCTACCCCACCTCAAAGCTAAACTGACCCCCGGCAAAAGGTTAATTGACCCCCTCCGCAAGGTGGGGTCATTTTATTTTGGGGTGGGGGTACCCACCCGGTAATGGGGGGTCAGTTCAGCTAAAGGGGTGGGTGAATTAAGGTATCGGGGTGGGCCCCCCCACCCGGGTAGGTGGGGGGGCCCCGGGTAAGGGGGTGGGTCAATTCAGGTTTCAGGTGGGAATATCCACCCATTATGGTGGGGTAATCCACCTTGCAGGGTAGGTACCCCCACCCCTTTAGGTGGGGGTAGTGGGAATTTTATGCTGAAAATGGGCAAAAACGGAAAAATTCACCTGGCGGCAAAAGGCCCCCAAATGCACCCCCACCTCAAAACCAAACCTGGTTAACCTTTTTGGTAAACTGACCTTATCCGTTAGGTGGGGGTGTTTGGGTTTTGGGGTGGCCCGGTTTGGCAAATGACTGGGGTAAGTTTGGGTAATAGGGTGGGTAAGTTTGTATGAAGGGGTGGGCCGGTTTGGGTAAAGGGCTGGGTAAGTTTGGGAAAGCAGGTGGGTGGGTTTGGGTTTAAGGTGGGAAAAAACACCCTTACAGGGGGGCTCATATACCTTTAATGGTAGGTACCCCCACCCCTTTAGGTGGGGGTGGTGGGAATTTTATGCTGAAAATGGGGGTTTCCTGGAAATGTTGCCAGCCGGTATAGGGGGCGTCCGGCACCTGCGTTTTTTCAATTGTTTTGAATTAAATAATTAAATATACGAAAATGGTAACTTTCGCATTTTTTACCTGCATACCGGCAGGTATGTTGTTTATTGTGTATATTTTTGAATATCAAAATCATAAGTTAATGCACTCAACAGAGTTGCGTATATTTATGAGTTAGCAACAATGCATCCCAAAAACTTCACGATATTAATTACACTTTTGACACTTAGCATTTTTTGCAATGCACAAGACGGTTCTGACATAAGATATTTTGCACCTAAGGCTATTGATAGTTCTTTTATTGGCAAAGAAGTTCATCTCGATTTTTATCGACGTTCTTTTGGTGGTTTAAATATTGATACATTGACAATTGTAGTAGACAAAAACCCTATTAGATATATTGAACATAGAAAAGATAATGGTTATAATAACTGGTTTAATCAGCAATATTTAGAAGCGCTTGACACAATAAATGGCATACACACGACAATCAACAGTTGGACAATTCAAAATGTAATCAAAGACTCAATATTGGTAAAACCTAATTTTGGACTTAGATTTCCGAAGGAATATTTTATCGATGAAAGACTTTTTAAAGAAAGCTTTTGGTTTTCGAAAAACATTATTAATGAAATACTTTTGAAATCTTAACGATTGTAGTCGGGGCGGACGGAAGTTTATTTCCCAGCCTTCGCAAATACCTGCTCGTTAGCCACCATTCTATGAGAGTCTTCGTTTATACAATTGTGATTTTTATTTTGGGATGTAATGATATACCAAAGTCTTCAACTAATAAATCGAAAGCACAATTTGAGTTTGCATTAATTGATAGTTTAGGTAAAGTTTCAATTACCTTTCCCAGTCGAATGGACACATTTTTTTATTGGATTCAACGAAGTGACTGTGGCAAGCCTTGTGAACATGGTGACTATCGCTTTCAATCCAAAAAAAATAGAATCTTTGAAGAGTCAGGATTTTATTGGATAGGTGAACCAGAAGATTCCGTTGATCAACTTACCATTTACCATCAAAGAACTGACACATTACTTGCTGAAAATGACTCATCGGTCTTAAAAGATAAAGAATATTTTTTTACTCATGTTCTTTCACGTTATCAAGGCGCAAATATTATCAAGGACACAGTTTTGAAAATTGGAGATAGGTTTTTCATAACGTTCTACACAGCTGACATGAATTATGAAAATAAAGTGTTTGATAGAAGATTAATTGCTTTTACAAAAGTAAAAGGTACAGTGATAGAATTTCAGTATAAACTTTTAACCAAAAAATATGACTCAACCCTTTTGCATTTTTATGAAAACTCTATTTTAAATTTACAAACAGTTCGATTTAAGAACGGCGGCTAACATCGGTGGCGGTTGCACAACTACCTTCAAAAATTATTTTTTACTATTTCCCCTTATTTCGCCATGGCCGGTGTTCCCATTTCATTCGCAAGCCAGCCCTCAAACCCGTGAGCGCCGTGGCGTGGTCTCTGACCAGCCACAAAATACCTTCCATCGGTATATTAGGCTTTCATAAGTGGTCTTTACTAATTAGGGGGACCCTACGCCGCCGCAGGTAATTGCATGCCAGCGTCTGGTTTTCAACCAAAGCCATATCAGGTTCTTAAACTTTTACCAGCATTATATGCCGCTGGTTAAAAACCTGGCTGCGGCAAGGCTTCAGGTTTTGCAACAGCCTTTGCAACTCTATATTGCGGCTGCACTCCCGTTCCAGTTTATGGCTGCTGCATATTTTATTTGTATCGCCATACAGGTATAGTTTTAAAAGCACCTGTGGTGCAAAGCCCGGCCGGCCTTCACTACCAGGAATGGTTTTAGAAAAACCTAATTGTTGAAGATCCAGCTTATCTATAAATGCATCTATTAGTCTTACCGGATTATCTGAAGACACCTGGTCTTCCAAATTGGCAAAATAGGTTTGCTGTCGCTGTTGTCCCCCGATGTATCAGGGCTGGCTTTGTATATATTGCATGACTTACAATAGCAAATATCATACAGCTTTGAAGCTATTAACATTGTGTGTATATTTATAAAGTGATTAGAGTATATTCACAAACTCCCGTTATGCACAACTTTACACCCTATGCTTAGACAAAGGCTATTTTTTATAATTATTCTTTTTTGCTCGACAGTTTCTACAGTTGGGCAAAAAGTGATAGACAGTTCCAAAATAAGCAACAGCATTTTCTTAGGACAAATCTCAGGTGTAAAAGCAGAAGAGTTTGAAGAAGAATTTCGGTACGACAGTCTTTTCGGTTTAACCAAACTTACCGAAAGCAAGAATCTTATTGAAATTCGCTTTTTTGAAATTTCAAACATTCCTTGGTATTACTGTACGACACTGTATTATGATTCAGAATTTAAACTGACACGTAAAAGTTATCAAGTAAGAAATTATGACACGACTAAACTTAAATTGTTTGAGTTTCAGCCTTTAGTTAAAATGAATGCAGATAGCGTTTTTAATAAGTTAATTCAGAACAGCATTTTTTCTTATGAGCCTTCCAATTACTTTGACAATAAACCTAAAATTCTTACTGCAAAAGGCATAGAGGTTGACACAAAGTTGTGTGGTCAGACAGATGGTTTCCGGTATTACATTGACATTAAAGTTGGCAATACCTTCAAAAAGATTATAAGTAGAAGTGACAGACAATTTTTATCAGAATGTTATCCGGACAATTCCGATTTCAAAAAGGAAGCAGCGTTTATAAGGCTTTTGGAAGCTCGACCATTAATTCGGACAATGATCTCTTCCCCTAAAAACGCCACAGACAAAAATTGAGAAATCAGGGCAATTATTTTCGCCGCCGCAGGTAACTGCATGCCAGCGTCTGGTTTTCAACCAAAGCCATATCAGGTTCTTAAACTATTACCTGCATTAGAGTATTTCGTGTGTAATCCTTCGCCGTTGTTGGTGTTCGGGCCGATGGCTTTGCAGACCGGCAACCACCAACAACCAGCTGGGAGTTTAATAAATAATTCTCTCATATCCGGCAGACGAATAACTTTTTAGCTATGTGCAAATCATCAACTTTTATTTATAAATTTAGCTTCAGGTAGCCGGGCGGATCGAAGTCTATTCCCCAGCCTTCGCAAATACCTGCTCGTAAGGCGTAATTCTAATGGACATCCTACACACCTTTGAAGTATATCAGAAACAGCTTGACAACCTTCGCAAGAACAATCACTATGGACGACCGCAAGTGTTGAGACAGTTTCGTATGCAATTCAAAGGCTTTAGTGACACAGACATTTCATTACTAAAATCTTTTTTAATTGACAATAACAAAAAATGGTTTGTCGCTCATTTACTTGACAACCTTGATACCTTTCCTGTTGACTTGTTAAACCCAATGCTTCAAGCAGCAGTCGAAGAGCCAGACCCTAGTTTCAATAACGAATTTATAAAACCTTGTCGGCGAGTTTTTGATTACGTTGACATCCAAAATATTTTACTTGAAACATTTCGTAGAGGCAACAAAGACAAAAAAATTGGAGTTCTTAAAGTTCTGTATTGGGCAAGACCGACTGTTTATTCAATGACCGTTCATAGTGATAACACTATCTCTCACCAAAAAGGCTATGACGATTTCGTTTGGGACGAAGAGTTAAAAGAATATAATTACGACTTCAATTTCGTTGAAGATGAATCGGTTTTTGAAAAGGAAAGCCCACGCCAAGAGGCTATTTATATTGAACAAGTCAAAACAATTCTTTCAGAATTTTACAAGACAGATGACATTGATTTAAAATATCAAATTGCATTACGACTTCCAAAAGAACTCGAAGACTATCCAGAAGAATTAAAAATTAAAGCAAAGGCCTTCTTGAATGACAAAGCGAAACAAGGCATACCAACCAATATATCAGAGTTAGACAAAGTTCAAAATATTGAAAGTTCATTGTTACGAAAATTGCTATTAAAGACGAAAAGGATATTTACAAAGGATAAAGGCATATCTCTTAAACAGCGATGAAGAACTACACCTTACAGGGTTTTGCGCATACTGGGGCGGACGAACAGCGTCTTTCACCTATCGCAACTCTGGGCAGCAGTGGTTCGGGCGGACACTTAAGCTTCAACTTCGGATTAAATCATTAACTTCAAAACATTAATCGGCTTATGCAAGCCGGGGCGGACACAGCAGCAATTCCCCAGCAGCTCAAAGCTCTTCGCTGTTGTTGTTGTTCGTGCCGATGGCCTTGCAGAACGGCATTCACCAACAACCAGCAGGGAGTTTAAAATAATAAAGCCCTGCCCCTTAGCGGTCATTACAAATGAGCTTACTTCAACAATTAATCACTAATTTTTGGCCATAATCTTAAACAGATGATTAAAAAATATTCGGTTTTGATATGTTTAATGTCTTCCCTGATATTCCTGGTAATAGCAATGTTGCTCTATCCGGGTGGTTCATTGCTAAACTCAAATTCAGTTGGCTTCGACTTATCAAAAAACTTCATTAGCAATTTGTTTGCAGCTAAAGCTATAAATGGTTCAGAGAACCCTGGCAGGATTTGGGCAATTATTGGCATGGCATTCCAATCTGTTGGGTATGGGATCTTTTTTATCAATGTATCTAAAAATATACCTTACAGACAATGGGCGAAAATTTTGAAATTTATAGGTATTGCCAATATTATACTTATCTTTTTGATCGCTACACCCTTACATGACATAGGCGTACTATCTATTGTTTTAACATTAATAGGTTTATTTACAATTACTATATTCGTCTTTAAGTCAAAACTGCATTTACTCAAATTCTCTTGTATTATTTGCTTATTGACTTATTACGCCTTTTTCTCTTTTTATGGGTTTGGGTTTTTGAGTTTGGCAGCCATCATGCAGAAGGTATTTTCTATCAGCTCAATTCTATTGGTTTTAGGAATAGAGTATTTCACAAAAGCTGAAGATTTTGTACAGGTTAAATTCAATAGACGGGAATTGTGAGCCACGACCCGCTAACCTCCGGTTTTGCGGCCAGTCGGGCATCTTCGCCGCCGCAAGCAGGTTCTTAAACCTTTACCAGTATTATATGCCAATGGTTAAAAACAGGCAGCGCCAACCTTCGGCTTACGTATATTATATACTTGATTGCCTGCATAGGCAAGGTGGTTTTGCCGGCGGACGGAATGTTATTTCACAACCTGCATAAAGCCCTGGCCCTTATGCGATAAGCAAAACATCTCAGGCCAAAAATTCAATATTTAGCAATAAAGAACAAAGTCGGACAGCACATTTATATTATTTTAGAAAAAAAATACATTGGAAAATAGCGGGCATATTGCAAGGATCAGGAAGGTTTTGGATTATATAGAAAATAATCTGCACGAAGAACTGAAATTAGAAATCATAGCAAAAGAAGGTCATTATTCTCCTTTTCATTTTCATAGAATTTTTAAGGGCATTATCGGAGAAACAATACAGGAATTCATCCTTAGAAAAAGAATGGAAAGAGCGATATTTCTATTAACCAAAGACAAACACAAGCTGTTGAATGAGGTCAGTTTAGAGACCGGGTTCAATAGTCACTCAACTTTCAGCAAAACGTTTAGGAAATACTTTGGTATCGCACCTTCAAACTTCAGAAAAAATACACCGGGGATATTTAGCAAGATAATACAAGCGAATAGCAATAATGGACAAAGCAACGTCATATTTGAACAATACATTTGTAATGTTAAACAAATACAAAACATTATGCAAAACGCTAAAATCGAAATCAGGCAAATGCCGGAAATGCACCTTGCCTCAGTAACAAGTATTGGGGTCCGGAATGTTGAAAAGGCTTATGAAAAACTAATCAGTTGGGGAATATCCAAAAACCTGTTTCCCAGCGAAAATTTAAAAATGATTTCTGTCTATCATGATAGTTTTAAAGTAACTGCCCCGGAAAAAGTGAGGATCAATGCTTGTATGTTGCTGGACAAACCCATTAAAAGTGAAGGAGAGGTTTTTCCTGAAACCCTTCCTGCCGGAAAGTACATTGTGGGAAATTACTTTATAGGATTAGAGGACTTTGAAAATGCCTGGAATGGACTGTTTATGTGGATGAATGAAAAAGGCTACCAATTCAGAAGCGTATTCCCTTACGAAATTTATCATACCAATTACAAAGATCATCCCGAAGGTAAAATGAATGTTGATTTTTGTATACCAATCAAGTAAAGCAAGAGTTCAGGAAACCATTCCTGAACTCCCGCAGTTGTTGCTGTTAGTGCCGATGGCTTTGCAGCAAGGCAATCACCAGCAACCAGCAGGGGGTTTAAAAAATCTTCGCCATAGCCACTATTCCCGGATATTTCTACTATGGAGTTTCCTGGTTCCTCTTTCAATTCTACCCAAAGCCAAATAACGAAAGTGAAATCATAACTTAGATTTATTAACTAATCAGCAGGCAGATTGTAAACTTCAAAAAAACAGGCATGGCCTATATAATGGTTGACATAGAAAGTGACGGGCCCATTCCCGGTGATTATTCAATGATATCTCTCGGGGCTGTGCTGGTTGATGAACAACTTGATACAACATTTTATGGCAAACTCAAACCCATATCCGGCAAGTTCATCCCGGATGCCCTGGCTGTTTCGGGACATACCAGGGAAGAAACACTTGCCTTTGACGAACCGGAACAGGTGATGACCGATTTTAAGAACTGGGTTGACAAGACTTGTAAAGACAGGCCCATTTTTATCAGCGACAATAATGGGTTCGACTGGATGTTTGTGTGCTGGTATTTCCATCATTTCATCGGGACAAACCCTTTTGGTTTTAGTTCGCAAAACCTGGGCAGCCTGTACAAAGGCCTGGAAAAAGATACCTTTAAAACCTTTAAGCATTTACGAAAAACAAAACACACCCATAATCCTGTTGATGATGCAAAAGGCAATGCAGAAGCTTTGCTCACAATGAAACGGGAGCTGGGCCTTAAGATCAAATTTTAAAGTGCAGGGATATAAAAGTTCAAAGCCACTAAAACTTTTTAAAACAGCGCAGATGACTGACACAGCTAACAAAACCCATTTTGCCCCCGAACTGCATATTCCCAACGGGACTACAGAGATCGAATTTTATAAAAAATTCGGGGCAACGGAAATTTTTTGCTTTCGCAATGAAGATGGAAGCATCCATGTGGCAGAACTGGAAATTGACGGGGCAGTTTTTCATGTACACGAAACCATGCGTGACTCACTTGAACCCATTAGGGCAAAGGGGGTAACAGCAACGATCGGTTTGTTTGTTCCCGATGTGGAAGAGGTAATGCAAAGGGCAATCCGGGCCGGAGCCACCGAAATTAGCCCCACAACTGACTATGAATATGGCTACAGGCAGGGGATGTTCAGGGATCCGTTCGGGCATTACTGGCAGGTACAAAAAAAGATATGAGAGCTTCTGCCTTCTGCAGGCGCATTTTATCATTTTTACTCAATGGAATAAAAAACTGAAAATAGGTTGCCCCCACTGCCTCGACAAAGCAAATGAAATTGCCTTAACAAAAACGGCCCTGCCTGGTTTCTGGGGTATTCCATGGGGTAGTATCAGGTCTGTACAGGCCATCAGCCAGAATATGAAAAGTAAAAAGACCAATCATACTGATACAGCAAATGATTTTTTGAGAAGTTACGTTTTATCCAGGATTGGGGAACTGGAAAGTTGCAAAGACAGCAAACAACAGTTACAACAAATTATTGCTGCCGGATAAAACAAGAGTCCAGGCGGACCTGGCAGGGATTTCAGCCCTGAATTATTTGCAAACAACGCTTTAAACTATCTTTCCAACCGGTTATTTCCAATTGGAAAACAGCCCGGATCTTCTCCGTATCCAATAAAGAAAATGCAGGCCGCTTTGCCGGCGTGGGGTATTCAGCAGTGGGGATGGGATTGACGGTGCAGCTGCTGCCCGTATGTTCTTTGATGGCCAGGGCAAACTGGTACCAGTTTATTTTTCCCTGGTTGCTGTAATGATAGATGCCGGGATGTTCCTTGCTTTTTCCGGAGCTGATGATCTTCATAATAGCAGCGGCCAGGTCAGCCGCATAAGTGGGGCAACCAAACTGGTCGTTCACCACATTGATACTTTCTCTTTCCTTCATCAACCGCATCATCGTCTTCACAAAATTATTTCCGAAAGAAGAATATACCCAGGCCGTGCGTAGGATGATGGAAGACGGACAGTACTGCAAGGCTAATTGCTCTCCCAGTAATTTAGACCGGCCGTAGGCACTTACCGGATTGGTTTGATCGCCTTCCCGGTAAGCTGTTGTGGCAGTGCCGTCAAACACATAATCAGTTGAGATATGGATCAGTTGCGCTTGCTGTTTCTGACATGCCTGTGCCAGTATGCCCACAGCTGTTCCGTTGATCAATACAGCATTCGTTTCTTCTGTCTCGGCTTTATCAACGGCTGTGTATGCGGCGCAGTTAATGCAGTAATCGATTTGGTGCTGCTGAAAAAATGACGCAACGTTACCCGCATCTGCAATATTCAATGCTTCTTTGCTTACAAAAATGAAATGGCAGCCTGTATAAGCGCCGGCAAGCGCCTGCAGTTCCCTTCCCAGTTGCCCGTTTGCACCGGTTACTAATATGGTGGTTTGTTTATTGCTCAAAGGCAAAATTATTTTGACAGTCGCGGAAAGAAGGCTGCCCCCGGTCTTTTTCAGATACGATGGCTTTATCTGCCGGTATCTGCCAGTCAATATTCAATTCGGCATCATTGAACAGGATACCCGCTTCTGATCCCTTGTTATAAAATCCGTCTATCTTATACAGCACTTCTGCTGTTTCGCTCAGCACGGAAAAACCATGGGCAAAGCCTGCGGGTATCAGTAGTTGTTTATGATTTTCGGCAGATAGTTCAATAGAAAAAACCTTACCAAAAGCGGGCGATCCTTTGCGAATGTCAACCGCTACATCCAGTATGGTACCACTGATGACCCTTACCAGTTTGGTTTGTGCATGCGGGTTCAGCTGGTAATGCAGGCCGCGTATAACTCCATAAGATGATTTGGACTGGTTGTCCTGCACAAAATGCAGGTTGATGCCTGCTGCTGTAAAAATGTTTTGATTATAACTCTCAAAAAAATAACCACGGCTGTCTGTAAGAACCACTGGTTCAAAAATCAATAATCCTTGAATAGCTGTTTTAAAGATTGGCATTTTGTTCGGTTGAATAATTTAACTGTCAGTCTGAGCTTGTCGAAGACGGTGCTGCTTTATTAAAAGTATTAGAATTATCAACCCGCCTTCGACAAGCTCAGGCTGACAATTTTCTGATTTAAAGCTTAAGAATACTTTTGTTTAAAAAATTCAATCGTCTCTTCCAGCCCTTCTTCAAATCTTTTCACAGGCTGGTAGTCCAATAATTTTTTGGCCAGCGAAATATCGGCCAGTGAGTCCCTGATGTCTCCGGCCCTGGGTTCCCGGTAGGTAGCGGGGAAATCGCTTTCCAGGTAATTCACGCAGGCATTGTACAGGTAATTCACAGAGAAATTCTCGCCCACTGCCACATTGTACACTTTGTTCAGCGCTTCGGCATTATCGGTAAGCATTCCTTTGATGTTCACCTGCACGGCATTGTCCACAAAGGTAAAATCACGGGTTTGCCCGCCATCACCATTGATAAATACCTCGGTGCGGTTCATGATATGTTTTACAAAAAGCGGTATCACGGCAGCATAGGCCCCGTCGGGGTCCTGCCTGGGACCAAAGATGTTGAAGTAACGGAAGCCCATCAGCCTGATGCCATACACATCGGCAAAGACCTGTGCATACAGTTCGTTGGTCTTTTTAGTGGCAGCATAGGGCGATAAGCAATTACCCACCCGGTTCTCCTGCTTGGGTAATGTTGGTTCATCGCCATATACAGAAGAGGAAGAGGCGTACACAAACTGCTTTACTTTATTATCAACGGCGGCTTTAAGCATATTGGCAAAGCCACCGATATTCACTTCGGTAAAATAAACCGGTTCTTTAATGCTGCGTGGTACCGAGCCGAGTGCTGCCTGGTGGCTTACATAGTCCATACCGGCGCAGGCCTGCTGGCAGGTGTCCGCATTGCGGATATCGCCTTCCATGAATTCGAACTGAGGATATTGCCTGAGGATGTCAAGGTTTGTTTGAAAACCGTTCACCAGGTTATCCAGCACCCTCACTTTTCCGGCGCCGTTCTTCAGCAAATATTCCGCAATATGGCTGCCGATAAAGCCGCCGCCACCGGTAACGAGGAAGGAAGACTGGCTGATATCTTTGGTATGAAATGTTCCCATCTTAAAGGCTCCAATATTTTCTGGATGTTATTTTATTACGGTAGATCCCTTTCAGGTCGGCAATGATGGCATGCGGTTTTGTGATTGAAGCAAAATAGGCATCATCCAGTTTCTTGTATGCTTCGTGCGGAACGGTTACCAGCACGGCATCATAATCGTTGCCTGTTGAAGTTGCCAGCTCAAAGCCATATTCATGCTTCAGTTCATTGCTGTCTGCATGCGGATCCGTTACATCTACGTTCAGTGAAAAAGCTTTCAGTTCCTTCACCACATCTGCTACCTTACTATTGCGGATATCGCTTACATTTTCTTTGAAAGTAGCGCCCATTACTAACACTTTGGCCTCTTTCACATTACCATCTGCCTGGATGATGTTTTGCAATATCTTCCTGGCCACATAACCCGCCATGGCATCGTTGATAAAACGGCCCGCAAGTATCACCTGCGAATTATAGCCCAGTTTCTTTGATTTGTAAGTAAGATAATAAGGGTCCACACCAATGCAGTGCCCGCCCACCAGCCCTGGCTGGAACTTTAAGAAATTCCATTTGGTGCCCGCAGCTTCCAGCACTTCGTAAGTGTTGATGTTCATCTTATCGAAGATGATGGAAAGTTCATTCATCAGGGCGATGTTGAGGTCACGCTGCGTGTTCTCAATAATTTTTGCAGCTTCTGCCACTTTGATGGATGAAGCTTTGTGTACGCCGGCTTTTACCACCAGTTCGTACACTTTGGCAATAAGCTCCAGGCTTTCGGCACAGCAGCCGCTCACCACTTTGGTGATACTGGTAATGGTATGTTCCTTATCGCCCGGGTTGATCCTTTCGGGGGAGTAACCCATCATAAAATCCTGCGTCATTTTAAGCCCGGAAAGCTCTTCAATGATGGGCACACAATCTTCCTCGGTGCAGCCCGGGTACACGGTGCTTTCATACACCACATAATCTCCCTTTTTGATAACCTTGCCAATGGTTTCGCTGGCACGGGTTACGGGAATAAGATCGGGAACATTGTGCTCATCAACCGGAGTAGGTACCGCCACAATGAAAAAATTGGCTTTGCGCAATACATCCAGGTCGTTGGTGAATTCAATATCGCAACCATCGAATGCCGATGATTCCAGTTCCTGGCTGGGGTCGATCTTATTGCGCATCATTTCCACACGTTCGGCATTGATGTCGAAGCCGATCACTTTTATTTTCTTTGCAAACTCCAGTGCGATAGGCAGGCCTACATAACCTAATCCTATTACTGCTAATGACTTCTTCTTTTCTAACAGGTCCTGGTACATTACTTAGTGGATAATTGATAATTGAAAAATTGATAATCAGCTTTTGCTTTCAAACTCTTTTGGAAGCTTATTAAGTTCTTCTTTGGGCAGGCTTTTAAAATATTCGTAAGTTATTTTTAAGCCATCTGCCCTTGATACTGTTGGCTCCCAGCCCAGCAATTCTTTTGCTTTGGTAATATCGGGCTGGCGCTGTTTGGGATCATCGGTAGGCAGTTCTTTAAAAACGATCTTTTGTGTGGTGCCGGTAAGTTTGATGATCTCGTTGGCAAAATCCAGCAGTGATATCTCATCGGGGTTTCCAATATTCACAGGGTCCGAATGATCACTCATCAGCAGTCGGTAAATACCTTCCACCAGGTCGTCTACATAACAAAAGCTGCGGGTTTGGCTGCCATCACCAAAAACGGTGAGGTCTTCTCCGCGAAGTGCCTGTCCTATGAAAGCAGGTAAAGCACGTCCGTCGTTCAGCCGCATCCTGGGCCCGTATGTATTGAATATGCGAACGATCCTGGTTTGCACATCATGAAAAGTATGATAGGCCATTGTCATGGCTTCCATAAAACGTTTGGCTTCATCGTACACGCCACGGGGCCCCACAGGGTTTACATTGCCCCAGTATTCTTCTGTTTGGGGATGTACCAGCGGATCGCCGTATACTTCGCTGGTGGAAGCCACCAGTATCCTTGCATTTTTTGCTTTTGCCAGGCCCAGGCAATTGTGTGTGCCCAGCGAGCTTACTTTCAGTGTTTGGATCGGTATCTTCAGATAATCGATGGGACTGGCCGGTGATGCAAAATGCAGGATATAATCAAGATGACCGGTTACATGTATGAACCTGGAAACATCGTGATGATAGAACTCAAATTGCTCTAATTTGAAAAGGTGCTCAATGTTCTTCAGGTCGCCGGTAATTAAATTGTCCATACCCAGCACCTGGTATCCCTCTTTAATGAAGCGGTCGCAGAGATGCGATCCCAGGAAACCGGCAGCCCCGGTAATAAGTACTCTTTTTTTTGCCACGTATTAACTGATTAACTGGTTAACTGATTGATTGTTCTTCTGCCCACACTCACATAATGAAAACCAAGTTCTTCCATTTTATTGAGGTCGAACAGGTTTCGTCCGTCGAAAATTACCTTATTTTTTAATAAACTGGTGATGTTACTAAAATCAGGGGTTCTGAATTCGCTCCATTCGGTAGCGATCACCAGCGCATCGGCATCAATCAGTGCATCGTACTGCCGTTCGGCAAACCGGATCTTATCTGCATACAGTGCCTTTACATTGTTCATCGCCTCCGGATCGTAAGCAGTTACGGTTGCACCTTCAGCCAGTAAGGAATCAATAATGGTCAATGCCGGGGCTTCCCTGATATCATCTGTATTGGGTTTGAAAGCAAGGCCCCAAAGTGCGATCTTCCTGCCTTTGAGGTCGTTACCAAAATAATTTTTTATTTGAGGTACCAGGTGCAGTTTCTGTTTTTCATTAACCTGCATCACGGCATCCAGTATCTTGAAATCGTAGTTTACTTCGGCAGATGACCTGGCAAGGGCCTGCACATCTTTTGGAAAGCAGCTTCCGCCATAGCCAATACCGGGGAACAGGAACCTTTTACCAATGCGCTCATCGCTTCCAATGCCTTTACGAACCATATCCACATCGGCACCCAGCAATTCGCAGAGATTGGCGATCTCATTCATGAAGGTGATCTTGGTGGCCAGGAAGGAGTTGGCGGCATACTTGGTAAGCTCGGCACTTTTCTCATCCATGTATATGATGGGATTGCCCTGGCGCACGAATGGCAGGTACAATTCGTTCAAAACTTTTTTTGCTTTTTCAGAACTGGTGCCGATCACTACCCGGTCGGGCTTCATAAAATCTTCCACGGCCACGCCTTCGCGTAAGAATTCGGGATTGGATACAATATCAAATTCAACGGTTGCATTTTTTGCAACTGCGGCTTGTACTTTTTCAGCAGTACCAACCGGTACGGTGCTTTTGTCGATGATAATAACGTAATCGGAAATTATTTTTCCCAGGTCGTCGGCTACACCCAGTATGTATTTCAAATCAGCACTTCCATCTTCTCCGGGCGGTGTTGGTAATGCCAGGAAGATGATCTGTGCACCGGCAATTCCCTGCTGCAGGTTGGTGGTAAAATGCAGGCGGCCTTCCTTCTGGTTGCGGAGGAACAGTTTTTCCAAACCGGGTTCATAAATGGTAAGTTCACCGCCGTTCAATTTGGCGATTTTGGATGCGTCAATATCAATACAGGTTACATTGTTTCCTGTTTCGGCAAAACAGGTACCTGTAACCAGTCCAACATAGCCGGTTCCAACTACTGCAATTTTCATATTATCTGTTAATAGTTATTTGTTAATTGTTGTTTTTATTGTCAGCATCTTTTGCTTTTTTCAAATAGTTAATATAACCATTCAAAATTGCAAGACATTTATTAATCTGTTCTTTTCTATTTATCAATTCTTCGGCAGAAATATATTTTTCTTCTTCAGCTATGATCAAGTGATCTATAGTTTCATATAAAGAGCCTCTGCTGATTCTGCAAAACTGAATATTTTCCTGGTAATTAAATCTTCCATATCCCTCTGCAATATTATTGATGACAGACCAAAGGCACCTGAGTAATTGATCCTTTAATTTATATTCCACATGTTTAGGAAAATTGCTAATGGTTACTTTTTAATCTCTGCGTAAAGAAACTGCTTCTTTCCAGCAGTTTAGTTCTTCAAAAGATTTTAAATTGTCCATACTGCTAACCCAATAACCATTAACGATTAACAAACTCCAGCACTTTCTCAACAATAAAGGCCTGTTGCTCCTCATCCAGTTCGGTATGTATAGGCAGAGAGATCACTCTTTCTGTCAACCAATCGGTAATTGGTAGTTCAAAATTGCTGCCACCAAAGGCATCAAACATTTTTTGCCTGTGAGCCGGTACCGGGTAGTAAATCATGTTGGGTACGCCGTTTTCTGTAAGGTGCTGGCTTAGCGCATCCCTGTCAACATCATTTAAGGTAAGTGTATATTGATGGAATACGTGCTTATTATCAGCCTCTCTAAACGGAATAGTTATGAATTTATTTTGTGCAAATGCCTGGTCATAAAAATCTGCAGCCTTTCTGCGTGCAGCAATATATTCATCCAGGTGTTTGAGTTTTATATCCAGGATGGCAGCCTGCATGGCATCCAGCCTGCTGTTGCAGCCCACCACATCATGATAATAGCGCTTGCTTTGTCCGTGTGATGCGATCATGCGGAGTTTGGAAGCCAGTTCATCATCATTGGTGAACATAGCGCCACCATCTCCATAGGCACCCAGGTTTTTGGAAGGGTAAAAGGAAGTGCAGCCGATATGGCCGATTGATCCTGTTTTCTTAACCGTGCCGTCGCTAAAGGTATAATCGTTGCCAATTGCCTGGGCATTGTCTTCTATCACGGGCAAATTGTGTTTGGCTGCAATGGCCATAATGGCTTCCATATTGGCAGCATGGCCATATAAATGAACCGGCACAATGGCTTTTGTTCTTGAGGTAATCGCCTTTTCAATCGCTTCGGGGTCTATACAGAAAGTCTTCGGGTTTACTTCCACAAAAACCGGTTTAATGTTGAGCAGGGCAGCCACTTCCACTGTAGCAATATAGGTGAAGGAAGGCGTTATCACTTCATCACCCGGTTGTAAGCCCAGTGCCATCATGGCAATCTGCAAAGCATCTGTTCCGTTGGCGCAGGGTATACAATGTTTGCTGCCATGGTATTTGGCCAGGTTATCTGCAAAATCATTTACTACCTTGCCGCCGATGAACATGGAACTTTCCATCACTGCAATTACAGCAGCATCAACTTCGGCTTTTATTTTATGATACTGGGTTTTGGTATCAACCATCTGAAGGGGTCTCATATATATTATTTTATGCGCCGCAAAGATAAGGATTGCCGGAGGAATGGAGAATTTGTGCCATCTGTAACATCAATTAAAAAATTGCCATTAGTTTTGCCTGTATTACCATGATGAGCAAAGTTCTATACAACCTTTTTCTTTTTCTTTATTCATGCGGGATAAGGGTTGCTGCTATTGCTAATCCTAAAGCCAGGAAATGGATAACGGGCCGCAGAAACATTTTCGCTGCGATAAACGGACAACTAACAATGAGCAACGGGAAACCGATCTGGATGCACTGTGCCAGCCTGGGCGAGTTTGAGCAGGGAAGGCCCTTACTGGAGGAAATAAAAAAGACAAACCCGGGGGTAAAGATATTACTGACCTTTTTTTCTCCGAGCGGATATGAAGTAATGAAGGATTATGCCGGTGCCGATCATATATTTTATCTGCCGATGGATTCGCGGGTGAATGCCGCAAAGTTTTTAGATGCCGTTAAGCCTTCGCTGGTGCTTTGGGTAAAATATGAATACTGGTTCTATTACCTGTCGGAAATAAAGAAAAGGAATATCCCGGCCTTGCTTGTCTCGGGCATCTTTCGCAAAAAGCAGCCCTTTTTTGCATGGTACGGGGAAATATGGAGGCAAATGCTGCAAAGCTTCACCCATTTCTTTGTGCAGAACAAGGAATCGGAACAGTTGCTGAATTCGCTTGGATATACAACAAACGTAAGCCTGAATGGAGATACCCGTTTTGACAGGGTACTGGAGATTGCGGAAGGCTTTACAGATGTGCCGGGCATTGCAGCTTTTTGCGGCGATAGTCCCGTGCTGGTGGCAGGCAGCACCTGGGAAGAAGATGAGATAGAGCTGCTTCATTTTGTGAATGTGCATACTAATGTGAAATTTATTATTGCCCCGCATGAAATTGATAAGGCCAATTTGAAGGATGTAAAAGAGGAATTCCCCCGGTCTGTTTTTTATTCCGAATGGGCAGGCAGACGACAGGCCACAGACGACAGACCACAGATGATGGGTGACGCACAACCAACAACCAACAACCAACAACAAACCGTAAACCCAAACATTCTGATCATTGACAATATCGGCATGCTTTCCCGCTTGTATAAATATGCCACTGTTACTTATGTAGGCGGCGGCTATGGGGCCGATGGTGTACACAATGTGCTGGAAGCGGCAGTGTATGGAAAACCTGTGGTATTTGGCCCTGTGTACGAAAAATTTGATGAGGCCGTTGGACTGGTAAGTGCAGGTGGTGCTGTTAGTATTGACGGTGGCCCTGTAAAACTGGAAAATGTTTTGGAAAGATTATTAAATGATGAAGCAGAAAGAACAGCAATGGGGCATGCGGCCAGGCGGTTCGTGCAGGAAAAGGCCGGCGCCTCAGGCAAAATAATTCAGTTCATTCAGGAAAAACGCCTTTTGACAAGCTGATAGAATTGTGCCACCATTTCATTACCTGCATCCCAGCCATTCTTTACTTTCAGTTCCCTTTGTATCCAATATTCGGCTTCTGCAAAAATGGAAAAACTGTTGATGGTCTTTATACTTCTTTCATAAGCAACCTCGTCGCCCCGGAAAAGTTCATTGATAAATAAATAACGGTCGTTTACCCCAATTGCTTTTCGCAGGTCCCTGACCGGGGATTCTGTCAGTGTTTCGCCCAGGTCTATTTTTGACTGTTTTAATTTTTCATTTACAGAGGCCTGGTTGCCGGCAATGGCTTCATTTATTTCTTTTGCAGGGGTTTCTTTTGCCGCCGGTTTATATTCATGCTGGTGCACCAGCGTGGGTATTTCTTCCTCCGGTTCAAAAACTATATGCGGCTTGCTGTGTACACTTATTTGCTGCATCGCTTCCGCATTGCGTTTTATTTCTTCCAGCTCGGCTTCTATTTCGGCTTCATCCACCTGCAAAACCTCCACTATTTTTTCCTCCTCCTTTTCAACCGGCTTTGAAGCTGCATTGTCATTTTTCAAAATGGTACCGGCTGCGGGAAAGGGATTGGAAACTGTTATGGTGATGGCTTCCTGCTGAAATGCAGGCACATGCTGTTGCTGCAACTGCATTAATTCGGCCTGTATCATTTGTACCGTAAGCAGCATTTGACCTGCATCAGCTTTTTGTGCCAGCTGGTCCTGTAATTTTTTTATGAGTGTCTCCACTCTTTCCATGATATTATTATACTTTTGATGCCCATGCTTGAAAAGGCAATAGTTAATATTTAACCGTAGCCTCTAAGTTACTAACTGATTTTTAAAAAAATACTTAAATGTTTATAGAGCCTAATTTAAAAGGAGAGCGGAGAGGCTGGATTGAAGTGATCTGCGGCAGCATGTTCAGCGGCAAAACGGAAGAGTTGATAAGAAGGCTGAAGCGGGTAAAGATCGCCAACCTGAAAGTGGAAATATTCAAGCCTGCGATAGATGTGCGTTACGACGAGGAGAAGATCGTGAGCCATGATACCAATGCCATACATTCCACACCGGTTGAAAGCTCACAGGCAGTGCTGTTGCTGGCGCAGGATGTGGATGTGGTGGGTATCGACGAGGCCCAGTTCTTTGATGCAGAGATAGCCAATGTTTGTGAGCAGCTTGCCTTGCGGGGCATACGGGTAATTGTTGCAGGACTTGATATGGATTACCTGGGTAACCCGTTCGGGCAAATGCCGCACCTGCTTGCCAAAGCAGATTATATTACTAAGCTGCATGCTATTTGCCAGGTATGCGGCAATATTGCAAACGTGAGCTACCGCAAAATTGCGGAAGGCCCGCAGGTATTGCTGGGCGAAAAAGATATTTATGAACCACGCTGCAGGCATTGTGCCCAGTTAAAAGACTAACATAAAGTATGACATAAAAACATCCGCCATTCAGCGGATTTTTTTTTATGGTAACCTGTCAAGTTCTGTTGCTTTACAAATGTTGAAGAAGCAGTATTGATACCATCTTCTGTTTTTATGCTAAATTCAATATTGCTGCTGGCGGTGGTTTTATAATCCATTTCGTAACTAACGGCCTGCTAACGGCAATCCGGTTACCAGTGGCCCCGTTGCTGGTGAAGCCTGGCGGGGATTTGTATTTTTAACGAAAAAAACTAAAAAAGGAGTTGCCTTTTGATAATGTTAGTAATTTGCAGCGATGGTTAAAAAGATATACAGTTTACTGCGGAAGGATATCCTGCTTGAGTTCAGGCAAAAACATACATTTTATGGGGTATTGCTGTATATCGCTTCCACCATTTTTGTATTGTATTTATCGATGGAAAGCCCCGAAGCCAATGTATGGAATGGTTTGTTCTGGACCATCCAGCTATTTATATGTGTGAATGCAGTTGCCAAAAGTTTTTTGCAGGAAAGCCGGGGGCGCATGCTGTACTTCTATTCCATTGCCTCCCCGGTGGAGTTTATCATTGCCAAAATGCTGTACAACCTGATGCTGATGATATTGATGAGCCTTTTGAGCCTTTTACTTTTCAGCCTGTTTTTGGGCAATCCTGTTCAAAATGGTTTGTGGTTTACCGGGATCGTTATTTTAGGCGGCGCCAGCATCAGTATTGTTTTTACCCTCATGAGCGCCATTGCAGCAAAGGCCCAGCAAAACGCTGCACTGATAGCTATTTTGGGGTTCCCGGTAATATTACCGCAACTTTTACTGCTGATGCGTTTGAGCAGGGCCGCTTTCGCAGAGGTATTCAGGGAAGGAGCTGTGTTGCAGCTGTCGCTTTTAATACTGGGGCTTGATGTTTTGGTGATTGCAATGGCCGTGATTCTGTTCCCCTATTTATGGAAAGATTAAGGCAATAAAAGCCATATTTTTTTTAATTCTTTGAAAAGGTTTACCCTAACTTTGCCCCACTTAATAAACTTCGCTTCTTGAAGAAAAACTGGTGGAAAATATTATCCCTGCTTTTGCTGATATATACGGTTGTTGCCGGATACCTGCTGAAAGTACCTGACCTTCCCATTATTCATCAATCTATCAGGAACCTGTACTTCCATGTGTGCATGTGGTTTGGTATGATGATCCTGTTCATCATCAGCTTTGTGTACAGCATTAAATACCTGCGTGGATTTAATTTGCGTAATGATATTTATGCCAGCAACTATGCGGCTGTGGGCACGTTCTTTGGCATCCTGGGATATACAACGGGGGCCATCTGGGCCAATTACACCTGGATAACCGACCAGAGCCAGTCGCTGGGCAGTGTTTTAAAAGAGCCGAAGCTGATCGGCGCAGCTATTTCATTACTTATTTACGGAGCTTATTTCGTTTTAAGGGGCTCGTTTACAGATATGGATAAGCGGGCCAGGATAAGTGCCGTGTACAATATTTTTGCTTTTGCCCTGCTATTCCCCAGTATCTGGATCATCCCAAGGCTTATCGGAAGCCTGCACCCGGGTGCACCCGGCAGCGACAGCGGCAACCCGGCGCTGAATGCCCAGAACGACCTTGACATGGGTATGAGGATGGTGTTCTATCCTGCTGTTATTGGCTGGACCCTGCTGGGCGTTTGGATATCCACCCTGAAAATTCGTTTACAATTACTTAAAGATAAAACTCTGATCAATGAATAAGATAGTTTTACGTTTGCTGTTCTGTGTCTTTGGTCTTGTGTTAAGTGCAGCCGGTTTTGCGCAGGATATGCAGGCTGGTCCGGATGATGTGATGCGTGGAAATGGGAAGATCTATGTGGTGGTGGCTGTTTGCCTTACTATTTTAATTGGCTTGTTTGCATATGTATTTGTATTGGACAGAAAGATAAGCAGGCTGGAAAAAGGAGGGGAGTAAGTTTTGTATTGCTGAATAAAGAACTGAAGTACAAGTGTGCGACGCCTGTGAAGCTGAAGAGCATTACTGAGGCCGGGCTCAAAAAAATGAATAGCAGTTAGTAAGCTGTCGCTTTGTTACTCAGCGGAATATAAACACAGAACCGGTAACGAATAATATTTTTCAAATAACGATTGCTAAAATAAAATCAATTTTATGAGTGCTAACCAGCCATACAGCTTTTTCCAGAGTGTGGAAAGAAGCTTCGACAAAGCGGCCAAATTTACCAAATGGGATTTGGGCATCTTAGAGCAGATCAAAGCCTGCAACAGTGTATACCAAATGCGTTTTCCTGTAAAACGTGATAATGGCAGCATTGAAGTAATTGAGGCGTACCGCGTACAACACAGTCATCACAAAGCGCCCTGCAAGGGAGGTATCCGTTTCAGCGATGAAGTAAACCAGGATGAAGTAATGGCACTGGCCAGTTTGATGACTTATAAGTGCGCCATTGTGAATGTTCCTTTTGGCGGTGGTAAAGGCGGTATCAAGATCAACCCACGCAAGTACAGCGAATATGAACTGGAAAAGATCACACGCCGTTATACTTCTGAACTGGTGAAGAAGAATTTTATTGGCCCGGGCATCGACGTACCGGCGCCAGATTACGGTACCGGATCACGTGAAATGGCCTGGATCGTGGATACCTATGCTTCTTTGAAGCCGGGCGAAATTGATGCTGCCGGCTGTGTGACCGGTAAGCCTGTAACACAGGGCGGTGTGCGTGGCCGTACAGAAGCAACAGGGCTGGGTGTTTTTTACGGTATCCGTGAAGTATGTAACATGCCCGACGTAATGCAAAAGCAGGGGCTTAGCGTAGGTATAGAAGGAAAATCAGTGGTGGTTCAGGGAATGGGTAATGTAGGTTTTTATTGTGCCAAATTCTTCCGTGAGCATGGCGCCAAAGTAGTGGCCATTGCAGAATACGAAGGCGCTATCTTTAATGCTGATGGTTTGAATGAAGAAGCGGTATTTGCCCACCGTAAATCAACCGGTTCTATTTTGAATTTCCCGGGTGCAACCAACCTGGCAAAAAATACTGATGCACTGGAACTGGAATGCGATATCCTGATTCCTGCGGCACTGGAGAATGTTATCAATGGCGAGAATGCCCCCCGGATAAAGGCGAAGATCATTGGCGAAGCCGCCAACGGCCCCTGCACACCGGAAGCAGACGAAATATTTGCACAGAAAGGTATTTTATGTGTGCCTGACATGTACCTGAATGCAGGTGGCGTTACGGTTAGTTATTTTGAGTGGCTTAAAAACCTGAGCCACGTACGTTATGGCCGTATGGAAAAACGTTTTACCGAAAACCTGAACTCGCATATTTTAGGGCAGATAGAAGAACTGAGCGGAAAGAAAGTGAGCGATAAGGAAAAAGAATTCATCATGCACGGGCCGGAAGAAGTGGACCTGGTTCACAGCGGACTGGAAGAGACCATGATATCAGCCACCCGTGAGATCATGGAGATATGGAAGAACAATCCCGAGATTCCCGATATGCGTACAGCTGCTTATGTAAGCGCCATCAATAAGGTTGCAATCAGTTACAGCGAGCTGGGCATCTTCCCATAATCAAAATAACTGCAGATAAAAAAATGTCCCGGTCAGTCCGGGACATTTTTATTTTAATGGGTTACAGTTTTTTTATGCGAATTACTGCTTGGTAATGTTGATCTCCTCAATAACCTTTGTTCTCTTATTAATGTTGTAGGTTACTGTTTTGCCTGTCTTTCTGCCGGTGATCTCAAAATGAATTTTTGATGAGGAAAGATCTTCAGCATTGAACAGGAACTGCTTTGCAAATTTTTGGCCCTTTACATTTTGATTGTAAAGAACATACCCGTTCTCATCTGTAATGGTTATGTTGAACTCATTCTCTTCTTCCGAACCTGAAAAATTAAGCTGGAACAAAGACTGGTTTTTTACAACACCCATGTAATTCAGCTCTACGGGTAAGTTAGACACACTGTCTGGTACTTTACCTGCAAAGGCATTTGCAAATGACAGCAATGAGAAAATTGCGATTGCACTGATTGTTCTGATCTGTTTCATAAAGTTTAATTTAATGGTTAATAATAATTACTGTTTAAAATGTATAGCGCAAACGAATTTCCAAATAGCAGGAATGTTAAAGAAGCGGAGCGGATCCGTAATGGCAATTAACAGGATGCTGATTGCCCTGATGCTGTAAAAGTAGGATGGGGGTTTTTGCTGCACAAACCAATCTGCTGCTGAAATTAATTTATCCAAAGCGGTTTAGAAGCGCTGAAACCCTTATGAACAAAGCGTTTACTAAAATAAGCACTATGACGGCCAACGGGTTTTCGTCTTACTTATTCAGCCATTTCTTAACAATATGTTTACATGGATGCAGGTTCAACCAGGTCCCAGAGGTTTCCATACAGGTCTTCGAAAACCGCTACTGTTCCGTATGGCTCCTTAACCGGCGGACGCACAAAATGTATATGTTGTTCCAGCATATTGTTGTAATCTCGCCGGAAATCATCTGTATATAAAAAAAGGAAAACACGCCCGCCGGTCTGATTACCGATCCTGCCGGCCTGCTCTTCCGTTGCGGCTTGCGCCAGTAATAAACAGCATTGGCCATTGCCCCTTGGCTTTACTAACACCCAGCGTTTGGTTTCACTGAGTTTACTGTCCTCAACCAGTATGAAGTTTAGTTTTTTTGTATAAAATTCGATCGCCTCATCATAGTCTTTCACTACTATGGCAATGTGTGCAAGGTGCTGGTTCATAGTAATTGTATTATGGGGGGTAAAGCTGTGCTGTTTTCCAAAAACAGTTTGAAATTGCGATCGGGCCTGTTCATTACATCATTGTGTTCTTTCGGGCTGTGAATAAAAATGACCTGGTTGCTCTTCAGTATATCAGCATTGACATCTTTCTCCTCGGGGTTTACAAAATGGATATTCCTGCTGCGCAGTTCTGCTATCATTTTTGCCGAAACCTCATCTGTGCCACCGCCTTTATTTGTGTACAGGTTGATGAACTGATGGGATGAATCCTGCTGTATCCAGGCAGTGTATTTATCAACCTGGCTGTATAATCCATCAAATAGTATCACCTGCTTTACTTCCACGCCGCCATTCTGCAAAATAAAAGCCATCACCCTGAAAGCCCCGCTATGCCCTGCCAGCACAATGTTTCCGGCTTTTGATCTTTTACCTATGAGCTTTTCGGTTTTTAGTTTTTGCAATACATCATGCAGCAGGTTTTTAAAAACTTCTTTTTGTTCCAGTTTGCCGCCGTAGCTGTCGGGGGCATTTTTTGTTGTTTCCGGAAACACAAGTATTGCATTGCGGTTGGATGCAACAAACTGTTTTGTAAGTTCAAAATAATTGGCAGCGCTGTCAATATTATTGCGCCAGCCATGAAACCAAAAGATGATATTGGTTTTGCGGTCGGGCTTAAATTGCGGGGGCACGGCTATCAGCACTGTGCTGTCGCTGTAATGCAATGCTGCGCTGTATAAGAGCTTATCGTAGGTGTGGCCTGCATTTCTTGCTGTATCAGGAAAAGCTGTAAAGGCCGACGTAAAGCGGATCATCCGGGGAGCAAGACCGGCCTGTGCAAATGATGATGTGGTTTGCCATGCGAATGCCAGTAAGAGAATGTATTTCATCTGCGCCAATTGTGATAACAAGTTACTGAATAACTGCATTAAAATTGGGAGGGCCGGGATTATTCAATTGTATTTTACGGTTTAGCTTTTGTGCAACTTCAATTTTGTACAAAGATTATTTTGCACTAAGTTTATTAAAAATAAAAAAGATGAAAACACTGGAAGAACTTAAAACAGATGCATCTGTTTTTTCAATAGGAAAGGCTTTTAACGATGGTTGGGCCATCGTGAAAAACCAACTGGGATATTATATACTGGGCGGTATCCTGGCCGTGGTGATAAGTGCGGCGGTTGGTATCATACCCATTGTGGGAGACATTATCTCCAACCTGATCCTTGGCCCCTGCCTGATGGCAGGAGCGATTTATGTTTCGTGGAATATTTCCAAAGGCAAAGGCTGGAGCGATTTTGGCGATATGTTCAAAGGCTTTAATTATGTACAGCCGCTGGCAATTAGTACCCTGATCCAGGGTGCTGCTTCCATCATCCTGGTGGTACTTATCTTTTACAGCTCCCTGCCCGAGATCGTTAACCTGATCAAAATTTCCCAGGGTACAAATGCTTTTACCAGGCAAAGGGAGATACAGGAAGCTTTCCTGGACCTGTTTACCGGTAAGTTCATCCTTTCCTGTGTGATGCTGACGCTGGCCCTGTTATTCATATCTGCTTTGTGGGCATTTAAAAATCACTTCATCGTTGTTTACAATATGCAGGCGTGGCCTGCCATGGAAATGAGCCGTCGTATTGCCAGGCATAACCTGTTACAACTGATCGGTCTTTTCGTTTTACTTGGCATCATCATTATCATCAGTGCAATACCCTGTGGTATCGGCTTATTGTTCAGTCTGCCCCTGATGATAGGAGCCACCTACAGCGCTTTTGCACAGATAACCGGCTGCGACAGGGCCGATGAGATCAATGAGGAAATGTTCGACTTTATCGGGGAAGAAAAAAAGCAGGGATAGCAGCTTGGTTTATTGATTGCTTTTACCGCACTCAAAGCCGGCCCATATTGTTGAGAGGCTTGTCCAAACCGGATCAGAAAAAGGCTGAGGCGAAATTTCATTAAAGACCATGTACTTGCCGACAGCCTTGCAATAGCTTACATGTACTTTTGCATGTAATACCTGTGGTATGCCCCGCATATAATCGATCATAGTGATGGTTCCCTGGTAAGCCTGCAGATCACCATCGACTGCGGCTGTTTTTTCGAAAGCAGTTTCTGTTGTGTTCAATTTGGAATTAGGTATATGGAATTGCCTGCTGTTGCTTCTTACCAACCCATTATAGTAATACTTCAGGTTAGCTGCCACTATGCTGTCATTCAGCAGCGGGTCATTATCCAGGCACCATAAGAATCCGTAGGTCCAGTAATCTCTTTTTGCAGAGTCGGCCCAGCCCGGCGCAAAGCGAATTTCTTCATGCCCCTTGTAATTTATTTCCGGCGCAAAATTCATGGGTATCGGAAATACTTCTTTTGTCCAGCCGGCAGGCAGCGGCAGGTTGTACAATGCCTGGCCTTGTTTTTCCTTTTGTTTTGTGCCGGAGTTTGAATTGCAGTAAACAAAAAATACAGCAATGAACGTGACGAACAGTAAATATTTCATGAAGGTTATTGTTTTTGATGCCTTTCTGTAAAATACAAAAGAACGGGTATAAATGTAAATACCTCCTGTCATTGATTTAGCAACGGCTTGCCATCATGATGACTGGCAGCAGGAGAGATGCCATCAGGGCTTCCTGGGTTTAAGGCTGAGTGTTTTGTATAAAGAGCCCCAGTTGTTGTTATTGTTATTATTGGGTAAGCCCTGTGCATTCAGTAAGGCATCGGTATCGGCGGCATCATATTTCCAAAGCCAGGCTGCAATGGAAAACCCGTTATTATAAGCCGAGTCGGTGAATGCAGCAGGGTTCATGAGCACACCTGCATTAATCGGAGCAGTTTCACCAAAAATTACAGGCAGTTTTAATTGCTTTAACTGTTGCAGCCGGGCGCTGATATTGGAGGAAGATTGAAGCAGCCATTTTTCGTAAGCATGAATGTCGAACAGGATATTGGTTTTGCTGTTTAAAAATGCTGTGCCCTTATTCAGCAACACCCCTTCATCCTGTCCCTGTTCGGCGCAGGGCACCAGTATGATCTGCGGATTACCCGCATTCCTGATGATGGAAACAAGATCGTTCATGTTGCTCATCCATATATCATCGGTATAGCCATCGGCCCTGTCGAAGCGGTAGGGTTCATTCCATACTTCAATCCACACATCCTGCTGGCTTGCGAACTGTGCAGCCCACTGCTGCAGTTTAATTTTAAAATCATTCCACCAGGGGGTGGCAGCGGGCATCCTGCCGGTAAATTCAGTACTGGCCTGGCCATCCCAGCCAAAAGGGCATAAAATAGTAACCCGGTTATTTATCCTGTTACTGTCAACAATGGTTTGGAGCGAATATAAATAACTGCCGTTGGCATCTTGTATTGCCCCGCCTGTCAGCGGTGTTTCCTTTACATTACCAATGAATTCACGGGCAATATCTAATTGCCAGCTGTTCATATCCCTGCTGCCGGCTGCAAACACATGCATGGCATTGGCGCCAATTAACTGTACCGGGTTCCCTGAATGATAAATGGTATTTCCTGCAATGCTGTACCGGCTCACCGTTGCTTCGGGCAGGGGATACCGGTTACAGGATAAACTGAACAGGTACAGCAGTGTTATCTGGGATAGCCGCTTCATGGTAGCAGGCAATTTACACATTTACAAAATTATTCCTGAACCTTCCTGCGCAGGTATGCCTGCAGCTGGCTGAATGTTCCGCCAAATCCCTGTTCCATACTCTCCTTAATGGAAAGAAAGCAGGCAATTTCAGCTTCAGATGCATTAACAGGTTTGCTTACTAACTGCAAAGTGGTAAGGCCGTTATCTTCTGTAAGGGTAATGCTGTTGTGTATTTCTTTGGGCAGATCAAATCCTGCAAAGGGTGGTTTGATAATAGCGCCTGCTTCATCAGCAAATGAATTGATCCAGCTGATATGCCCGGGCCTTTCAATGTTCTCATACCTGAAGATGCCATAACTGGTTTGTGCGCCATTCATCCTGTAATGAAAAATTCCGCCGGGCCTGAAATCAAGACTGATCACATCAATAGGCGCTTCCACAGGGCCCCACCATTGGGCCAGTGCATCTGCTCGGGCAAAGGCATCAAATACCATTTCCCTGGCGGCATTGAATGTTTTGGTTAAAGTGAATTCCTGTTGTGACATACTTATTTGTTGCCGGTTAAATATTCCTGTAAAGAAATGTTGATGATATGATTCCAGCCCGTTTCAAAATTGGATGTGTTTAATTCAGGCACATTGCTGTCGAATGGAATGGTAAACTCGTGAGTAAGGATGACCTTTGTACTGTTTTCAGCTTCTTTAAAAAGTTCCCAGCTCAGGATGGAGGAACCCGAATAGCCGGGGTATTCCCAGGTATGCACCAGTTTTTGACCGGGAATGATCTCAAGCATTTTACCCCTGTGCAGCCATTGTTTGTTCTCAGTATCGCCGGCTGTCCATTCAAACACGGCTCCTGTTTCCAGCTTAAAGTCTTCCCCAAAATTAAAATACCAGGCTTTCATTATTTCCGGGTCGGTAATGGCCCGCCATACCAGTTCAATGGGGGCATTGTATGTTCTTTCTGTTTTAAAGTACTGCATTGTTTATTGATTGGGGGATGATGATAATTGAATGGAAAGATAAACCTGCAGTTTTTCAACATTCTGTTTAAGCCCTTCATCGGCTTTGAATGTTTTTACAGTTTGTATAAACTCTTCCCTGTTCCTGAAGAGCATATGCCAGGTCAATAAAGTTTTATCGCCCTGTTCTTCAAAGCTGATGGTAGCTGTAAATTTTGGCCCGGTGATATGATCGTACACCAGTTTCTTGTGTTTCACCACTTCTGTAAAAATGCTTTCATTCCTGTAGTTGGTGCCATCGGGTCCGTGCATGGTTAGGTTCCATCCGCCCTGCGGCTCCACATGCATCATGGTTATTGTATTGGTAAAACCATCGGGGCCCCACCAGTTTTTAATGTGCTCCGGATTGGTCCATACTTCCCAAACCAGTTCAACCGGTGCGTTGAGCAGCCGGGAGATACATAATTCCCTGTCGGCCGTGTTGTTTTCGTTATGCATTTTTTTCTTCTTTTTGAATTTTATCTAAATATTGTTCCAGCGCATCCAGTTTACCCTCCCAGAACTGTTTGTATTGTGCAATCCAGGCATTCACTTCGCTCAGTTTATCCAGCCGGGCGGTACAGTATCTTTCCCGGCCTTCCTGTTTTATTTCGATAAGTCCGCACTCGGTAAGTACTTTAATATGTTTGGAAATTGCCGGGCGGCTGATGTGGAAATTCTCTGCCACGGCATTGAGGGTAAGGGATTGCAATGCCAGCAGTCCTAAAATACTGCGGCGGGTGGGGTCGGCAATGGCCTGAAAAACGTCTCTTCTCATTTTGATCTTATTTAAGTAACCAATCGGTTACAAATATATGTGTAACATTTCGGTTACGCAAAATAAATCTTCACTTTTTAAAATCCCCGACCTTCAAATTAAACAGGCTTAGCCGGAACAGATATTGGCTATGCACTACCCTGGCCCGTATCTCAGGCACATTAAACATACAATAAACCCATATGAACCCACATTAAATGTGGGTTGATGTGGGTTTGATGTGGGAATGATGTGGGTTTGATACAAATTTTAATGCTACCAGGTATAACCGGGAGATGGCCGTAATAAACAGGTAATGCTGTCGTCCAGGGTAGTACTTACTGAAAATAATGCTGTTTTTTTTCGCCTGGAGATTATATTTCGATTTACGGGAAGCCAGCGCAAAAAAGCTTTGAGGATTGGTATTGTTATAGCGAATACTGAATCCGGCAGATTAATAATCCTGCGGCGGCCGGGCACAAAATTATTTCCTGCTGAACATTCGGAATGCATTGAATACAGCCTGGTGCAGGATGGTACCATGGTTTTCGCCGGGTAAATAATCGAAGTGCAGGTTCAGGAATTTATTTTTAGTGGATGCTAATTTATCTGCCAGCAAATTAGCATCCACTTCCATAACCCGGGGAGGGGTAGTGGGTGTGAGCCCCTCTTTGCCCACTCCAATATATATATCCAGTGCCTGCCTGAATGAAGGATCGTACACCCGGGTGCTGAGCCCAAGTATTGAACCATTATCCCACCACAAGCTGGGACTAACGATTATATACCTGTTGAACAACTCCGGTTTTTTGAGCAGGATCTCGGTTGCCAGCAAACCTCCGAGCGATTCGCCGATCAGTGTTCTGGTATTATTTGTCTTGTATTTACTTTCAATAGCGGGCAATAGTTCAGATTCCATGAATTGAATGAACTCTTTGGAATGACCCGAAGTTGGATTGGCTGTTCTGTCTTTTTGCACGGTGGATGGAAAGGTATAATCCCTCCTTCTGTCGATATTGGCAATGCCCACCAGGATGGATTTGGGAAGATGATTCACCCATTCGAAACTGCAGAATTGCACCAGACCGGCAATATGAATAAAATCTTCATCGGCTGAACCATCCAGCAGGTAAATAACCGGGTACCTGGTGGAATCGGCCGGGCTGTAACCGGCAGGCAGGTACACATTGAGTACCCTGTCTTCTTTGAGTATGTTGGAATGGATGGTTTCTATCCTCCCCAGCACAAAGGGTTTGCTGGTATCTGGTTTGTTTGTTTGCGCTAAAACGGTGAAAGCATGCAGCAGCAGGCTTAAGCTGATAAAAAACAGTTTCATTTTGCGAAGATAATTTTATTTAGCCTGTCGCTGAAGAGAAGGACCAAATGGGCCGGTAAAGGGCATAACCATCCGACAGCTATTTGCGTACTACGTGCAGACCGTGCATTAGTTCCCCTGATGAAGACAGTTCAAATCGTTTGTGTAAATGCTCCAGGATTTTAACAAAAAAGGAATATTTCCTTTTGTATGTTTAGCCAATAAATATAGCAATGAAATACCCCCTGAAGATTTTATGCTGCCTTTCAGTAACAGCCCTGCACATGCTTTGTTTGGCACAATCGAATACGAATGACAGTCTTTCTAAACATGCAGGGTTTATTTCTGTTACCGCATACATGATCGTTGAATCGCCCGAAAAAAAATTACGGGATTCATTACAATGGCAGCAGCAGGACCTGCTTATGAAAAAATATACAAGTAAAAGAATTAAGCAGATCCTTTTTCAAAAATCAACCGGCAGGGTGGTTGTTTTTTTTCATGGCAATGATAACGTGATGATGGATAAGGCCACTGCTATACGGGAGGGTTTATTGAAACCAGACCCCATCATACCTGTCAAAGAAAAGCAACCGTTTGTATACCAGGAGCCAAGAGACATATACATTGATTCACCGGTTTATATTGGTATTAAAAACCGGGTAGTGATTTATGGCCCTGATGCGGAGGATGAAATCATAGTGCAGCCCGGTGTTGAAATTATTAACACAGGAAATAAAGCTGAATACATCATCACAGCAAAAACACCGGGCACCGAAACTCTTGTTTTCCGGGATAGTGCTTCTAAAAAAAATAAGTACCTGTGTCATGTTAAAATAAAAAGATTGCCTGCGGATGACCTGGCCACAGAACCTGAAATAAGACTGGGAAATATTAAAACCCTTACCACAACAGCCGATATTTTGAGACAACAACGATCCATGTTTGTGGGAAACGGGCTAACACTGGCAGGGGGTAAAGTTTATTTTTCAGGGCCCGGATTCCGGGAAGTGATCATTACTGACCTGGATGAAAAACTTACCTATATGAAACCATTCCTTGACCTGTGTTTGCCGGGAGCTGATATAGTTTTTGATAATATAACCGTGAAAGATGCACGTAATAAAATATATGCAGTGCCGGGGTTTTCGATAAAGTTAACCGATACTTCGGCTGCTTCCGGGGCTTTGGAGGACTATTATGCACTAACCAGTTTTCCAGAGTTTGCGGATGACAAAGAAGGGTTGAAATACTATGTAAGGACACAGCTGCAGGCAGCCAATGAAATAACGGCTAACCAAAAAGCAGCCCTTATTTTTAAGGTTGGCGAGGATGGGGAAATCGCCCCGGTGAGTGACAGGATATTGAATTCATTTAGCAGCTTTGAGAGAAAGTGTTTCGACATTATCAGGAATGGACCCAAATGGACGCCCGGAAAGTATAACGGAAAAAATGCCGCTATGGTTGTGACTTTTTCCGCTGAGTTTGAGTAGTGATCATTTGCTATCGGCCGTGGACAGGGAAATTGAAAGAATAGGTTTGTGTACCTGAAGATGATTGCTAATCCGGCATTACATAAATGATTTTGATTAAGGCTGAATAAAGATATATTGCACAAGAGTGCCCCGAATTTTTTCGGGATAAACTGTGCCACTGCAGCCCGGCAACATTACAAATGCCCGGAACAAAAAAAATCCCATCCCGATGCACCGGGATGGGAAATACAATTATTTTTTTGAAGGATTATTTATTCTTCAGTTTCTCTTTCATGTAATCAAAGCGCTTGCCGCCTACTTCGGCCATATCGGGTATATGGTCCACTTTATATTGACCTGCATCCAGCTTCTTCTTGGTTTCTTCAAAAGCTTTCAGCGTCAATTCAATATCCTCATCGGTATGCACGGCTGAGGGGATGAGGCGGTAGATGATATGCCCTTTCGGAATTACCGGGTACACCACGATAGAGGCAAAGATGCTGTAGTTTTCCCGCAGGTCCATCACCATGGCAGTAGCTTCTTCCACACCGCCGCTCATATACACGGGTGTAACCACGCTGTCGGTTTTGCCAATATCAAAACCTCTTTCCTTTAAACCATTCTGCAGTTTCATGGCATTGCTCCAGAGTTTTTCTTTTAACTCGGGATGGTTGCGTAAAAGTTCCAGTCGCTTAAGATTGCCCACCACCAGCGGCATGGGTAAGCTTTTGGCAAATATCTGGCTGCGGATATTGTAGCGGATATAATCAATGATCTGCCTGTCGCCGGCAATGAATGCGCCGATAGAAGCCATTGATTTGGCGAAGGTGGAAAAATAAAGGTCTATCTTATCCTGGCAGCCCTGTTCTTCGCCTGCGCCTGCGCCGGTTTTACCCAGTGTTCCAAAACCATGAGCATCATCCACCAGCAGGCGGAAATCATATTTGTCTTTTAAGGCGGCTATCTCTTTGAGCTTACCCTGGTCGCCGGCCATACCAAATACGCCTTCGGTAATAACCAGTATACCGCCGGTGCCTTGTTTCTCTATCAGGGCAGTGGCACGCTGCAATTGTTTTTCACAATCTTCCAGGTCGTTGTGCTTGAACACATAGCGGTGCCCCGGGTGCAGGCGCAGTCCGTCGATGATGCAGGCATGGCTTTCGGCATCATACACAATGATATCGTGGCGGCTGCAAAGCACATCGATGATGCTCACCATACCCTGGTAACCATAGTTCAGCAGGGCAGCATCTTCCTTCATTACAAAGGCAGCCAGTTCGGCTTCCAGTTGCTCGTGCAGGTCGCTGTTTCCACTCATCATACGGGCGCCCATGGGCAGGGCAAGTCCGTAGTTTGCTGCACCTTCGGCATCTGCCTTACGTACTTCGGGGTGGTTGGCCAGGCCGAGGTAGTTGTTGAGGCTCCATACCACCATTTCCTTTCCGCGAAATTTCATGCGGCTGCTGATCTCTCCTTCCAGTTTGGGGAAGGCAAAATAGCCATGGGCCCTTTCACGATGCTGGCCAATCGGGCCGTAATTCTTTATAAGTCTTTCAAAAATATCTGCCATAATTTGGTTTATTGTTTATGGTTTGTAGTTTAACGTTTGAGCGTGCAAATTTAAGGTTTTGGGGCCAAATGGTGAACCGGCAGCTAATTCAGGTTGTATAAGTTTGAAAAGCTGTCAGGTTGAGCTTGTCGAAACCGGGCTATATTAAACCAATCCGTCTTCGACAGGCTACCCGAAAATAATCGGGACAGGCATACTGACAGTAAGATGATCAGCAAATATTTCAAACTGATACACTACCGATAATTCTTAACTTCAACACATGAAAGCTGCCTTCACGATATTGCTTAACCTGCTGGTTTTACAAACTGCCTTTGCGCAGGAGGACGAACAGGTTCAGAAGCTTAAATTCTGCGGGTATAAATTCAGGGATACGGCCCTGCTGCGCAGGCAATTTGAACAGCAGCTGGCATTTTTGCAAATAAAGGATGGGGATACCATTGTGGATATTGGCACCAGCAGCGGCGCTTATATTGGCGCTATGAATGTTGTTGCGGAATTCAAAAACGTGCATTTTATTTTGGTGGATATTGACAGTAATTGTCTCAACAGCACGAAAGTGCATCATATGATCACCTACTATGAAAGGCTGAAAGGCAGGCCCTTCAGCAATAGTTTTTCAATGGTTCTGAATACCACTGACAGTTTATGGCTGCCACTGAACAGTAAAAGGAAATTATGGATCATGAATACCCTGCATGAGATACCGGATAAAGCAGGCATCATAAAACAAATGAGTGCCGTACTGCAGCAGGGCGGCGAGATCATCATTGCAGAACTGATGGCAACTGAAAAGCATAAGATACACCAGGGTTGCAAAGATCCGCTGATGACAGCCGAAGAGATCAAAAAGCTGATGACCGATAACGGCTTCGTTTTTAAAGATATATTGACAAACCCGATACCGGCAGTTACAAAGAAAAGGAACCCTTATTATTTGTTTCGATTTGAAAAGCTATAACAGGTAACTTTGCACCCTGAAACTCATACTATGCTCCGCCGATCTATTTTACTTTTTGCCTTTTATTTTATTGCAACAACATCATTTGCGCAAATCAACAACAGCGGCCCTGCAGGAAAACCCAAACTGGTAGTTGGTTTGGTGATAGACCAGATGCGCTGGGATTATATGTACCGCTTTAAAGACCTTTATGGCGAAGGCGGTTTCAGACGGCTGCTGAAAGAAGGCTTCAGTGCAGAGAATACTTTCATTCCGTATGTACCTACCTACACAGCTGTTGGCCATACCTGCATTTACACCGGCAGCGTGCCTGCCTATACGGGCATTGTGGGCAACAACTGGTTTGATAAGATCACGGGTAAGAATGTGTATTGCACGGATGATTCCACCGTGAACACGGTAGGCAATACCGGCAAAGCGGGTAAGATGAGCCCCGATAATTTATGGGTGACCACCATAACAGATGAATTGCGGCTGAGCAATAATTTTAAAAGCAAGGTTATTGGCGTGGCGCTGAAGGACAGGGGTTCCATACTGCCTGCAGGCCACAGCGCCAATGCAGCTTATTGGTATGATGCAGGCAAATGGATCAGCAGTACGCATTATATGAATTCTTTGCCCGCCTGGGTTGAGCAGTTTAATGCAAAAGACCTTGCCGGTAAGTATATGAGCCAGGACTGGACAACTCTTTTGTCTATTGACAAATATGATCTCAGCACCGCAGATGATAAACCTTATGAAAGTATTATTAAAGGCGAGAAGAGCCCCACATTTCCGCATAAACTTTCCGCAATATCCGACAGCCTTAAGTACGAATCTTTCAGAACAACGCCTTTTGCCAACAGCTATACATTTGATTTTGCAAAGGCAGTCATTGAGAACGAATCACTGGGGAAAAATACCGTAACTGATTTTCTGACTGTCAGTATTTCTTCCACAGATTATGTGGGACATACATTTGGACCCAATTCTATCGAGATCGAAGACACTTACCTGAGGCTTGACAGGGATATTGCCGCCTTTTTATTGTACCTGGATACCAGGCTGGGCAAGGGGAACTATACACTTTTCTTATCTGCCGATCATGCAGTGGCGCATATACCGGCATTCCTGGAAGAACATAAGATACCCGGCGGCAATTTTGAGGATGCTGACCTTAGAAAGGAGCTGAACCAAATGATTGAAACGGATTTTGGTGTGGCCAAAGCAGTGTTGAGCCTGCAGAATTACCAGGTATATCTTAATATCAGCGAGTTGGAAAAACAGGGCAGGGATGTGGCTGCTGTAAAAAAGGCAGTTATTAAAACCCTGGAGGCAAAGCCGTTTATTATCAGCGCATTTGAAACAGACAAACTTTCGGCTGCCACCCTGCCCGAACCGCAAAAAACAATGATGGCAAACGGATATAATCCCAAACGCAGCGGCGATATACAGTTCACATTGAAGGCCGGCTATTTTGATGGGGGTAAAAAAGGGACCACCCATGGTTTGTGGAACCCTTATGATGCACATATCCCCTGTGTTTTCTTTGGCTGGGGCGTAAAGGCAGGCAAAACGAACCGGGAAACCTATATGACCGATATTGCACCCACGATTGCTGCCATGCTGCACATTCAAATGCCCAGCGGAAGTGTGGGTAAGGTGATTACCGAACTGGTAAAATAGTGCGGCACACTAAGAAATTAAAAAAGGAACTGATCGATCAGTTCCTTTTTTGTTGGGTTACCAGGATTCGAACCTAGACAGACAGAATCAAAATCTGTAGTGCTACCGTTACACCATAACCCAGCTTTACAGCCCCCAAAATTTATTTGGGAGTGCAAAAATAGGGTTTGTAAAAAAATATGCCAAAACTATTTTGAAGTTTCTATAATTAATTACCTGCAAATGAATGACCAAAAAGAAAGCCGGATATAAAAATTATCTTTGCTATATCCGGCCACTATTGGTTTAAGCTGATTGTTTATTCAGCATCTTCTTTTTCCTTCAATCCTTTTATCAGGTCAAGGGCTTCGGCAACCACATCGCACATAATAGTGATTAAAGAGCCCGGTTTTGCATTGTTGTAGGCATGCATAATGGCTTCTTTTTCATTATAAATGATCTCGATGGGGATATCCTTGGTCTTAGTTTCGTTGATACCTTCCACTAGCAGGTTCACAATTTCTTCGGCAGTACGGCCACGCAGGTTCTTATCCTGGCGGATGATGATCTCATCGAAATAGCGCCCCGATATTTTGCCAAGTTCTTTTATGTCCTCATCCCTTCTGTCGCCTGTACCGCTGATGATACCCACCTTGGGTTCGCCATCCAGTTTACTTACAAAGTCGCAAAGCAATTCAAGTCCGGCAGGGTTATGGGCAAAGTCAACCAAAAACTGGAAATGCTTGAACTGGAACATGTTCAGCCTTCCGGGTGTTTGGGTAGAGGATGGAACAAAAGTTTGAAGTGCCAGTTTGATATCTTCAATTTCAATATTGCGCCAGAAATAAGTGCTCAATACTGCAGGGAGGCAGTTCATGATATTGTGTACTGCTTTACCTCCATACGTTACAGGCACTTCACTTACTTTAACCACCCGTATCTTCCAGGTGCCCTTCATGATGGTGATGTAGCCATTTTCGAAAACGGCTGCATAACCCCCGTCCTTACAATGCTTCACAATTCTTGGATTGTTTTCATCCATACTAAAAAAGGCAACATTGCATTTTAAAGAATCCTTCATGCCGTAAACCAGGTCATCGTCTGCATTTAAAATGGCATAGCCATGCGGAAAGACAGTTTCGGGAACAACCTGTTTCACCTTGGCCATCTGCTCCATGCTGTCAATACCTCCCAGGCCAATATGATCGGCGCTGATATTGGTAACCACGGCCACATCACAGTTTTGAAAAGCCAGGCCGCTTTTCAGGATACCACCCCTTGCACATTCCAGTACGGCAAAATCAACTGTGGGGTCTTTCAATACAAAAGTGGAGGAAACGGGGCCGGTGCAATCCCCCTTCATCATCATCTGGTTTTGAATGTACACACCATCGCTGGTGGTATAGCCTACTTTATAACCTGCTGTTTTTGCGATATGTGCTGTAAGCCTGGTGGTGGTGGTTTTACCATTGGTACCGGTAATGGCAATAATGGGGATGGTACCTGCACTGCCTTTTGGAAAAAGCATATCCACCACCGGCTCGGCCACATTGCGTGGCAAGCCAACCGAAGGATCGATATGCATACGGAAACCCGGAGCTGCATTCACTTCCAGGATGGCGCCGCCATTTTCCTTTACAGGGGTACGCAGGTCGGTTGCCATGATATCAATACCGCAAATATCCAGCCCGATGATCTTGGCGATACGTTCGCACATCATGATATTGGCCGGGTGTACTTCATCAGTCACATCGGTACTGGTACCCCCGGTGGAAAGATTGGCAGTTGGTTTCAGCAATACCAGTTCATCTTTTGCGGGTATTGTATCTAAGGTATATCCTTTTTCATCCAGCATTTTTTGGGTAAACTGGTCGATGGTAATTTGCGTCAGCACCTTTTCATGCCCATAACCACGCCTCGGATCTTTATTGGTTTCATCTATCAGGTATTGAATGGTATTCTTTCCATCGCCGGTTACTGCAGCAGGGGTGCGCAAGGCTGCGCAAATGAATTTGTAATTGATGACCAGGATGCGGAAATCGAAGCCCACAATATATTTTTCCACGATAACGCTGCGGCCATATTCCTTGGCTGCGGCAAAAGCTTTAAGGGCCATTTCCCAGTCGGTGATATTAGTGGTGTTGCCCTTGCCATGGTTACCATCAATGGGTTTTATCACGCAGGGATAGCCAATACGGTCGATGGCATCACGCAATCCTTCCTCGGTGCGTACCACATCGCCTTTAGGCACTGGTATTTCGGCAGCATCCAGTAAGTTCTTTGTTTCTTCTTTGTCGCAGGCAATATCCACGGCAATATTACCCGTGGTGCTGGCAATGGTAGCCCTGATTCTTTTCTGGTGAACGCCATACCCCAGCTGAACCAGTGAGTGCCTGTTCAGTCGAATATAAGGAATGCCACGTTTGGCAGCCTCATCCACAATGCAACCGGTGCTGGGGCCAAGCCGGGTATCTTCCCGTATCTCCCTTAAGGTCTGTATGTCCTCGTCCATATTATATCCTTCCTCAAATATCAGCGCATGGGCAATCCTGACGGCAGCTTTGGCTGCATAGATACCCGCATCTTCTTCCATATAACTAAAGCATACATAATACTCGCCATCTTTACCCGTGCCGCGGGTGCGGCCAAAGCCAGTATCCATACCAGCCAGTGTTTGTATTTCCAGGGCAATATGCTCTATCACATGTCCCATCCAGGTGCCTTCGTCCACCCGCTTAAAAAAGCCGCCGCGGGTGCCTTCGCTGCAGCGGTGTTCTATCAATGAAGGGATCATCTTTTCAAGCCGCTCCCTGAAACCCGGAATGGTATTGGTGGGCATTTTTTCCTTTTCCTCCAGGTCAAGCTTCATCTGTATCAGTTTGGTGCGGCGAACACTCCAGTAGTTCGGGCCTCTCAATACTTTGATCTCAACAATCTTCATAAATAAAATAGTTTGGTGTTTTAGGTTTGTTGTTTTTGGTTACCAGCTTTTGTTTTTCATAGCATCATCGTTGTGTCACTCACTTGTACTTATATATCATTGGGCAACTTTTATATTAGCGTAAATCTTCCTTCGCTACTATCAGTTCCCCCTTCAGGGGGCGGAGGGGGTAAATTACCAAAATCATCTTGCTTTGCAAAAAACAAAATTTGTACATTGTGAAAGAGCCGCATAACCGGCTTTTCTAAATTCAGGCAAATGAGTAATCGTCGTTCCTTTCTCCATAAAATGGGCATGTTATCTGCTTCAGCTATTGCTGCCGGTGTTTTACAACCTGCCTGGAGCCGCAATCTTCAATCGGCTTTAAAGAACAGTGAACTGGTTCCTCCTGCTGAACTGGCAAGTGATGAAGAATTCTGGCGTTATGTGCAGCAATCATACAGTATTGCGCCCAATTTCATCAACCTCAACAATGGTGGCGTGGCCCCTGCACCCAAATCCGTTGCCGATGCAATGAAAACGAATTACGATATCAGCAACCAGGCACCCAGTTATTTTATGTGGCGTGTGGTTGACCAGGGGCGTGAACCATTGCGTAAGAACCTTGCCCAACTGGCGGGTTGCGACGCAGAAGAAATTGCCCTGCACCGAAATGCATCTGAGGCGCTGGAGACAGTGATTTTTGGAATAGAATTGAAAGCAGGAGATGAAGTGGTGCTTACCAAACAGGATTATCCCAATATGATCGGTGCCTGGAAACAACGGGAGCGGAGAGAGGGTATCAAACTGGTTTGGATAGACCTGGAATTACCCAGCGAAGATGAAAATTACCTGGTTAAAAAATATACCGATGCATTCACTGCTAAAACTAAAGTGGTGCATATAACGCACATGATAAACTGGATAGGACAGAAAATTCCGGTGCGCAGGATTGCGGATGCTGCAAAGAAGCAACATATAGACGTATTGGTGGACGGGGCCCACACCTTTGCACAATTTGAATTTTTAATTCCTGACCTGAACTGTGATTATTTTGGCACCAGCCTGCACAAATGGCTGGGGGCACCCATAGGCACCGGTTTGTTATATGTACGGAAAGAAAAGATCAGATCGGTGTGGCCATTGTTTGGCGCAGGCGATAAAGAGGATGATAATATCCGCAAATTTGAACATTTAGGCACCCGGCCTTTTTTTATTGAGGAGGCGATTGATAAAGCCATCGATTTTTACGACATGATCGGGGCCAAACGGAAAGAAGAGCGCCTGCTGTACCTGAAAAATTACTGGATGAATAAAGTGAAGGATATCCCCAAAGTAAAATTGCATACCTCCTTTAAAAAGGAATTTGGCTGTGCCATTGGCCTGGTAAGTGTGGACGGAAAAACGCCGCAGGAACTGGATAATTTTTTATGGGATAATTATAAGATACATGCCGTGGGCATTGTATGGGAAAACATCAGTGGTGTGCGTATAACACCCAATGTATATACCAGTACCAAAAATTTAGACAGGCTGGTGGAAGCAATTACTGAGTTTGCAAAAAAATAGTGGTCTCTTTTTTTAGTGAGTAGTTAGCTTATCAACATCCGTTAACAATAACTGCTGTATACAGATACACGAATTCCCTTATTTTTGCGTTAATCATAAAAATGATCGATGCAATTTGCTAAAGGAAAGCTGATAGCGATTGGAGGAGCAGAAGATAAAGGAACTGACCTGGAGAGCGGAAAGATCCAACGCAACAACCTCAATTTTTTTGAACTGGGAATCCTCTCCCGTATCGTGGAAGAAGCCGGCGGACCTGCCTGCCGTATCGAAGTGATCACTACGGCCAGCATGATCCCGTATGAAGTAGGCGACAATTACCTGAATGCTTTTGGAAAGATTGGCTGTACCAATATCGGCCTGATGCATATCCGAAACCGGGCAGATGCATCCAATGCCGAATACCTGGAACGCATTGCCGGCTGCGATGTGGTGATGTTCAGCGGTGGAAACCAGTTGCGGCTTAGCAGTACATTTGGCGGTACTTCCTTTTTAGAGAAGATACTGGATCGTTATCACAACGAACCGGCTTTTGTGGTAGCCGGTACATCGGCAGGCGCCATGGCCATGAGCAATACCATGATCTATGAAGGCAATGCCACAAGGGCCCATTTAAAAGGTGAAGTGAAGATAACCACCGGGCTTGGTTTTATGGATGATGTGATCTTTGATTCTCACTTCGAAAAACGCGGACGCTTTGCCCGGCTGGCCCAGGCAGTGGCAGCCAACCCTTCCTGTATAGGTATTGGTTTGGGAGAAGATACCGGCATGATCATCACCGAAGGAAATAAAATGGAAGGTATTGGCAGTGGTTTGGTAATGATCGTTGACGGTCACGATATATTGCACTCGAATATTGCAGATATACCTGATGGTAACCCAATCAGCATCGAAAATCTGAAAGTGCATTTCTGCGAACACGGCAATGGTTACCTGGTGAAGGAACGCAAGTTTTTAATGAGTGTGCATGAGAATTCTGTTATCAAAAAGCAGGTTAAGGTGGAATAAGGCACAATGAAAATATTTATGGCAATGCATCTCAATTGAGATGCATTTTCTTTTTATCTTAACAGTATGAACCGTAAAAAATTTATTCAGCAGTCTTCGCTTGCAGCTGCAGGTATTTTACTGGGCAAATATGCAACCGCAAACGGACAATCCGGTTTTCCGGTGGTAAGGGTTGCTGAAAGCCAGCGAAAATTTAAAAGTTCCGCAGTTGAAAAATTAATTGCTGACATTAAAAAGAACATTGGCAATAAAGAAATTGCCTGGATGTTTGAGAATTGTTTTCCCAACACCCTTGATACAACAGTTGATTTTGAAATGATCAGCGGCAAGCCCGATACTTTTGTAATTACAGGCGATATTGATGCCATGTGGTTGCGTGATTCCTCAGCACAGGTTTGGCCATACCTGCCCTTGATGAAGGAGGATAAGAACCTGCAGGAACTGATCAAAGGGGTGATAAACCGCCAGGTAAAGTGCATTTTAAAAGACCCGTATGCCAATGCCTTTTATAAGGATGAAACAAAGATCAGCGAGTGGAAGGATGACAAGACAGAAATGAAACCCGGCATACATGAGCGTAAGTGGGAGATAGACAGTTTGTGTTACCCCATCCGGTTAAGCTATGGTTACTGGAAAGAGACAGGCGATAAAACTCCCTTTGACAAGGACTGGAAAGAAGCAATGCGGCTGATAATAAAAACTTTTAAAGAACAGCAGCGCCTGGAAAATAACGGCCCGTATAAGTTTGAACGTACCACCAGCTGGGCAACAGACGGTGTGCCGCTGGGCGGCTATGGTTACCCCGCAAAAAAGATTGGGTTGATACACAGTATGTTCAGACCGAGTGATGATGCAACCGTTTTTCCGTTTAATATACCCGGTAATATATTTGCAGCCATATGCCTTGGTTTTCTTATCAATGATATGGCGCCGGCCCTGGACCTCCCCATGTCTGTTAAGAAGGATGCACTTCAACTGGCTAATACCATAGTGGGTGCAATCAATGAATATGGAAAAATTACCGATGAGAAACTGGGACTGATCTATGCTTATGAGATCAATGGGTTCGGGAGTTATAATTTGATGGATGATGCCAATGTGCCATCATTGTTATCCCTTCCCTATCTTTCTAATGAAGACAGCAGCAAAAGCAGGATCGTCATGAACACAAAGAATTTCGTGTTATCCGAAAATAATCCCTTCTTCTTCAAAGGAAAAGCAGCTGAAGGTATTGGCGGCCCGCATGTGGGTATGGACTATATCTGGCCTTTGAGTATCATCATGCGTGGAGTAACCAGTAATGATGATAAGGAAATAAAAAAATGCCTGGATATGCTGCAGCAAACCCATGCAGGTACCGGCTTCATGCACGAGTCTTTTCATAAGGATGATCCGGCAAAATTTACCCGCAAGTGGTTTGCCTGGGCCAATACTTTGTTTGGAGAGTTTGTATGGAAGGTATATCAGGAGCGCCCGCATTTATTAAACTAAAATAGTAAAGATGAAGATCCCGCTGCTTGTTATTGTATGTTCACTGCTGGCATTTGTGCCAGCCGGTAAAAAGAAACGCATTGTATTCTTTGGTGATTCCATCACCGAAGCTGCTGTAAAACCCGGCGGCTATATTGTTAAGCTGGATTCAATGATCGCACAGCAGGGAAAGGCTGATCAGTTTGAACTGATGGGCAGCGGTATTGGCGGCAATAAAGTGTACGATCTGTACCTGCGTATGGAAGATGATGTACTGGCTAAGAACCCGGATGTGGTACTGATCTATATTGGGGTGAATGATGTGTGGCACAAACGGTTGATGGGCACCGGTACGGATGCCGATAAGTTTGAAAAATTTTACCAGGCCATCATCAATAAACTGAAAGCAAAAAACATAAGTATCATACTCTGTACACCTGCTGTGATAGGAGAGAAAACTGATTTCAGCAACCCGCTGGACGGCGACCTGAATGAATACAGCAAGATCATCCGGAACATTGCTCAAAAAAACAGCCTGCCTGTTGTGGACCTGAGGAAAACCTTCCTGGAATATAACCTGAAGAATAACAGAGAAAACAAAGACAGAGGTATACTTACAACCGATGGTGTACACCTGAATGCAACCGGCAACCAGTTTGTGGCGGATGAGATGTGGAAAGTGCTGCAGGCTTTTTAAACAGGCTGATAAACTTTGAGAGGCCAATCCGGGCTGATCTTAATTTATATTCCAATTTACATTGTTAATTGTTTAAACTACTTTTTATGAAGAAACTAAAGCAGTATTTATTGATTCTTCTGCCGGCTTTTTTGCTCCTCTTCTCTGCCTGCAAAACAAAACAGGAAGAAAAGGCCCCTTTATTGCCCGCAGAGGATTTTTTCAGGAATTCGGAAATGACAGCCTGGCAAATCTCGCCGGATGGCCAGTATGTTTCTTACCGCTCGCCATACAAGGGCCACTCCAACGTATTTGTCCGTAAGATTACCGATTCCACAGCCATTCCCGTAACTTTTGATACGGTGCGTAATATATCACAATACCGGTGGAAGGGTAACCGCATCCTCTACCTGCAGGATGTGGGTGGGGATGAGAACTTCCAGTTGTTCTCTGTTTCTATAGACGGTAAAGATCAGAAAGCGCTTACCCCTTTTCCTAAAGTGAGAACAGAAATACTGAACGACCTTCGCTATGTGCCCGGCAAGGAAAAGGAAATACTTATCATGATCAATAAAAGGGATGCCCGCTATTTTGATCCCTACAGTGTGAATATAGAAACAGGGGAGATGAAGGAACTGTATAAGAATGATCAGAATTTTGAAAGCTGGTACACTGATCACAACGGGGTGATCAGGCTCGCCACAAAAACAGATGGTGTTAATATTACCCTGTACCACCGGGCTACAGAAGCAGATCCTTTTGATTCGGTACTGACCACCAGTTACAAAGAGATATTTTCTCCCAATTTCTTTACGTTTGATAATAAGAATATTTATGTGACCACCAATATAGGCCGGGATAAAACTGTGGTGGCCGAGTATGACCTGGCAGCAAAAAAAGAAGTAAAGGAAATTTACAGCAACCCGGAGTATGATGTGGATGGGGTACATTATTCTGCAAAAAGAAAAGTATTGCAATCTGTTTTCTATACTTCATGGAAGGCCGAGCAGCATTTCCTTGATAAGGATGCAGAAGCAGATTACAATAAAATGAAAGAGAAGTTCAAAGGCTATGAAATAGACATCTATGATAATAATAATGATGAGGATAAATTCATTGTTTGGACAGGCAGTGATAAGCTTCCTTCCAAATTTTATTATTATGATAAAAAGACCGGCGAAACCAAATTCCTGGCTGCGGGCAGGCCCTGGCTTAAAGAAGAAGATATGGCTGCTATGAAGCCCATCGAATACAAATCGCGGGATGGCCTGACCATTCATGGCTATCTTACCCTCCCCAAAGGCGTGGATGCGAAGAACCTGCCTGTGGTGGTAAATCCGCATGGAGGGCCCTGGGCAAGGGACCAGTGGGGCTTTAATAATGAGGTACAGTTTTTAGCCAACCGGGGTTATGCGGTATTGCAAATGAACTTCAGGGGGTCTACCGGCTATGGAAAGGAATTCTGGCTGAAAGGTTCGAGGCAATGGGGAAAGAAAATGCAGGATGATATAACCGACGGTGTAAACTGGCTCATTAAAGAAGGAATTGCCGATCCCAAGCGGGTGGCCATTTACGGGGGCAGTTACGGCGGCTACGCCACACTGGCAGGCGTTACCTTCACACCCGACCTGTACGCCTGTGCTGTGGACTATGTGGGTGTTTCCAACATGTTTACTTTTATGAATACCATTCCGCCTTACTGGGAGCCATTTAAAAAACAGATGTATGAGCTGGTGGGTGATCCTGCAAAAGACAGTGCTATGCTGGCGGAGGTTTCCCCTGCATTGCATGTGGGAAATATCAAAGCACCGCTTTTTATTGCGCAGGGTGCCAACGACCCCCGGGTGAATAAGGCCGAAAGCGACCAGGTGGTGGAAGCCTTAAGAAAGCGTGGCGTGGCAGTGGATTATATGGTTAAGAATGATGAAGGGCATGGATTCTCCAATGAGAATAACCGCCTGGACTTTTATAAGGCCATGGATAAATTCTTCGATAAATACCTGTCGGGGAAACCGGTGCCTGCTAAGAAGCAGTAGCAGTGAAATAAATAAAGGGCATCTTTAAAAGAAGGATGCCCTTTATCATAAGTGATTTTACTAAATAATATTTACCAGAAAATAATTCTTCTTCCCTTTTTGAACCAAAATGTATTTGCTGTGTAATAATAAACTGCTGTCGACTTTTAACTCAATGCCTTCCACTTTTCTTCGGTTAATACTAACACCGCCCCCCTGTACCATTTTCCTGGCTTCTCCTTTACTTGGGAAAATAGCGGTTTCAGCTAAAAAAGAAACCACATCAATGCCGGCCTCAATCCTGTCCTTTGCAAAATCAACTTTTACAATGCCTTCCATGCCTTGCAGGTCTTGCTCGGTAAGGCTTTCGGCAGGGGCCGTTTGATTGGCAAATAATTTTTCTGTTGTTTCTATTGCTTTGTTGTATTCTTCCTGGCCATGCACAAAAATGGTCACTTCTTTGGCCAGTGCTTTTTGTAAAACCCTTTTGGAAGCATCTTTTTGTTGTTCTGCTATCAAAGCGCTGATGGCGGGCTGATCTAAAAAGGTGAATATTTTGATCCAGTTCTCCGCATCGCTGTCGTTGGCATTTAGCCAAAACTGGTAAAATTGGTAGGGTGTTGTTTTATTGGCATCCAGCCAGATATTCCCTTTTTCGGTTTTACCAAATTTGCCGCCATCGGCTTTTTTTATCAGCGGGCAGGTGAAGGCAAATGCCTCTCCGCCGCATTTTCTCCTGATCAGTTCGGTACCGGTTACAATATTGCCCCACTGATCGCTGCCCCCCATTTGCAGTTTGCAGTTCTTATACTGGTATAGCCAGTAAAAATCATAGCCTTGCACCAGTTGATAAGTGAATTCAGTAAAACTCATTCCGGATTCACCCTCCAGTCTTTTCTTAACGCTATCCTTGGCCATCATATAATTTACGGTGATATGCTTTCCGGTATCCCTGATAAAATCCAGGAATGAGATCTCTTTGAACCAATCGTAGTTGTTGGCCATTTCCGCTGCATTGGGTTTGCTCTTGTCGAAGTCTAAAAACTTTTCCAGTTGCGCTTTTACACCGGCCACATTCACATTCAGCACCTCTTCGCTCAGCAGGTTCCTTTCTTCGCTTTTACCGCTGGGGTCGCCCACCATACCTGTGGCGCCACCCACCAGGGCAATGGGTTTATGCCCGGCCCTTTGTAAATGAACCAGCAAAATGATGGGTACCAGGCTGCCGATATGCAGGCTGTCGGCTGTAGGGTCGAAGCCAATATAAGCCGTGGTCATTTCCTTTTCCAATTGTTCCCTGGTTCCGGGCATTATATCCTGAATCATCCCCCTCCATTCAAGTTCTGCTAATAAAGACTCCATGTTTTGATATTGATGTTTAAAAATTGAGTGGCAAAATTGCTTATAAATATTGAAAAAATGATTTCTAACTTATAAAGCCTTTCTTGTGGCAAAATATGCCTGTAAGTTCAACGCCTTTTAATTATACCTGCAAGGCATCTTTTTGAGTTTGGCCGGTGTCTTAATTAATGGTACTTAATATGAAATGAGGTGCATAGCAATAAAAAACAACTCATATATATAGATTTGTACTTTAAAGCGTAATTTTATAATAATATATTCACACAATTTACCAAGTATTTTTACGTTATTGCTTTTGATCTACCTATAAAAAATCAATAACCAACCTAACGTTGTTATGAGACCTTACACAAAAATATGCCTTGCGCTGCTCCTTATTATACCGGCTGCGGGGTTTGCCCAACTCCGTAAATATTCCAATGAATTTTTAAATATAGGTGCTGGTGCCCGGGGACTTGCCATGGGAAGTGCGCAGGTAGCTTCTGCCAAAGATGCTACTGCCGGTTATTGGAACCCCGCAGGCTTAATGGGTATTAAAGAGCAGGCCAATATTGGATTAATGCATGCAGAGTATTTTGGAGGTATTGCTAAATATGATTACTTATCGGGCGCCAAACCCATTCAGGACAATAAAAGAGCGCTCGGCATTTCCATATTGAGGTTTGCGGTTGATGATATTCCCAACACCCTGTTTTTGGTTGAACCCGACGGTAGGGTGAACTACGATAATATTCAAAGTTTTTCCACTGCTGATTATGCATTCCTGCTTTCATTTGCACAAAAGATAAAAGAAACAGAAAAGAAGCAGGTTAGTTTTGGATTGAATGCCAAAGTGATCTACCGCAAGGTGGGTAAATTTGCATCAGCCTGGGGCTTTGGCCTTGATGCCGGCCTGCAAATGCATGGCGACCGATGGAACTTTGGTGTGGTGGCCAGGGATATCACCACCACCTTCAATGCCTGGTCGTTTACCTTTACTGAAAAGGAGAAGGAGGTACTCTATCTTACCAAAAATGATATACCCGTTAAGTCAACCGAACTTACCGCCCCCCGTCTGGTAATTGGCGGAGGTTATAATTTTAACCTGGGCAAAAACCTGAACCTGATGGCAGAAGCCAATGTGGATGTTACTTTTGATGGAAAAAGAAATACAGTTTATAGTGGCAATACGGTCAGCATTGATCCGCATATAGGCCTGGAGGCTTCTATCAGCGATGTATTTTTTATCAGGGCGGGCATCAATAATTTTCAAAGAGGCACACAGGATGGCGATACCACTAACAGGAAAAAGGTTTGGATATACCAGCCAAGTGCAGGAGCAGGTTTTAAGATAAAGAATATCATGATTGACTATGCCTTTACAAACCTTGCCAATCAGTCTAACCCATTATATACCCATATATTTTCTTTGCGCTTTAATATTGCAGGCAAAAAAGAAGATGAATAAATAATTCACAACCATCAGTATGAAAAAAATTCTATTAGCATCGGTTATCCTGTTACTGGCTATCAGCAGCCATGCACAGTTCAACAACAGCTGGATCGATTATAGTAAAACCTATTATAAGTTCAAGCTTGCGAAAGATACCTTAACCCGTATTTATCAGCCCGTACTGGCTGCTGCAGGCCTGGGTTCTGTACCAGCCGAAAATTTTCAGCTGTGGCGCAATGGCAAGCAGGTTCGCATGTTTACATCTGTGGCCACGGGTATCCTGGGCAGCACCGATTACCTGGAGTTTTGGGGCGAAATGAATGATGGTAAGCCGGATAAAGCCCTGTACCGCAACCCGGATTACCAGATGTGTGATAAGTTCAGCCTGGAGACCGATACAGCCACTTATTACCTTACCGTAAACCCAGTGCCCGCAAATAACCTGCGTTATACAGCTACGGCAAACCCTACTGCCGGCAATGTGTTGCCGGCCGAACCGTATTTTATGCGCAGGATTGAAGCACATTACCGCAACCAGATCAATAAAGGATATGCAGCCGTAATTGGCGAGTATGTGTATTCGGCTTCTTATGATATTGGTGAAAGCTGGACCAGTGATAATATTGCACCCTGCTGCTCTTTGGTGAAAGTACTCGACAATATCAATAAATACACAGCTGGTCCGCAAAACAATGTAATGTTTACTGTAAATGCTGTGGGAAATGCATTAAATCCGAGAGAACTGGTGGCAAAAGTGCAGGGTACAACGGTAACACAAAAGCCAATGCCTTATTTTAATGCACTCAGGGATACAGTCCGGAACCTCCCGCTCTCTATTTTAAACAGCCCCTCTTTTATTGGTGTTAATGTTAACGGAAACTCTTCGGTGAGTACCGACAGGATCGTGGTAAGTTGTTTTTCTGTTACTTACCCGGCTACCTTTAATTTTAACAACGAAAAGAATTTTTATTTCGAATTAAAGAATACAACCACCGGCAACTACCTGGTAATTACAAACTTTAATACCAATGGGGTGGCGCCAATCTTATATGATTATAACAACGGCCGCAGGATCATTGGTGATATAAGCACGGCAGGCCAGGTTAGGTTTGTACTGGCACCTTCAGCAGATACCCTGCGTAAATTCAACCTGATGAGCGGAGACGTATCCAATATTGGATTGGTGACATCCCTGTCATCCAAGACGTTTATCAACTATGGAAGCGCCGCCAACCAGGGAGATTATGTTATCATCAGCAACCCTGTTTTGTATAATAATGGTTCTGGCGTAAATAATGTTGATCTGTACCGCCAATACCGAAGTACTGCCGCAGGTGGCGGCTTTAATGCCAAAGTGTATAATGTGGATGAACTGACAGAGCAGTTTGGATTCGGTATCAAAAAGCACCCCGCAGCCGTTCGTGACTTTATTTTATATGCAAATCAGCAGTTTACTGTAAAACCTAAATATGTTTTCATTATTGGCCGTGGCATCAGCTACTATGATTATACCGACAACCAGTCTAATCCGGCGGTTGATCAGTTAGACCTGGTACAAACATTTGGCTGGCCGGCATCCGATGTCTTATTGGCTTGTCCTCCGGGTACCAACGTACCAGTGGTGCCAATCGGGCGTTTGGGAGCTATCAACGGAACCGAGGTTGGCTATTACCTGGATAAAATGAAACAGTATGAGCAGGTACAGCAATCAACCATACAAACCATTGCAGAAAAAGGGTGGATGAAGAACATGATGCATACTCTCGGCGGATCGGATAGCCTGGAAAATGCACAGTTTGGTGTGTATATGAATGGTTACAAAACGCTCATCGAAGACACATTGTATGGTGCACGTGTGAAAACCTTTGCAAAAACATCTGTTGCAGCCATTGAGCAACAACAAAGCCAGCAGATCGCTGACCTGTTCCAGGAAGGGCTGAGTTATGTAAAATATTTCGGACACTCTTCAGCCAATGAACTGGCTATTAACCTGAACTACCCCGAAAATTATCAAAATACCGGTAAGTATCCGTTCATGCATATCAGCGGATGTACGGTAGGTAATTTCTTTGCCTTTAACCCGGCCCGTTTAACGGGCTTCCCGGGGATGTCCCTTTCTGAAAAATATGTGCTGATCAATCAAAAAGGAGGTATCGGCTTTATTGGAAGTACCCACTACGGTATAGCGCCTTTCCTTAATTTTTATAATACGGAATACTACCAGGACCTTGGCTATAAAATGTATGGCAACACGGTAGGTAACCAGTTAAAAGCCACCATACAGGCGCTGGGCAGCAACCCTTCCTCACTGGATTATTACACCAGGATCCACCTGGAAGAGATCAACCTGCATGGCGACCCGGCATTGAAAATAAATAATTTTGCCAAGCCTGATTATGTTATTGAAGATCAGCTGGTAAAATTCACCCCTTCCATCATTTCTGTGGCCGACCAAAACTTTAAGGTTACAGTAAAGGTGATGAACCTGGGCAGGGCCATTAGAGATTCTATGAGGGTGCGGATACGCCAGCAATTGCCGGATGGAACTACGATCAGGGTACTGTTCGACCAGTTGGTGCCGGCAACTTTGAACACGGACTCATTCAACCTTACAGTACCAATTAACCCTGTTACTGACAAGGGGTTGAACAAACTGCTGGTTTCGGTTGATGCCGATAACAGAGTCAGCGAAATATCAGAAGCCAACAACGAATTATCTAAAGACTTTTACATTTTTGAAGATGAGTTAAGGCCAACTTCTCCCTATAATTACTCAATAGTAAACAAGCAAAACATCACTTACTATGCCAGTACTGCAAACCCGCTTAGCGATCAGCGCCAGTATGTGATGGAGATAGATACCACAGAGTTGTATAATTCTGCTTTCAAGAAAACTTATAATGTTTCGGGAGTTGGTGGAATTGTTGAATTTAAACCAGGCAACCTTACCTTTAACGACAGTACGGTTTATTACTGGAGAACTGCCACTGTGCCTGCTCCCGGAAATAATTATATATGGAACAGCTACTCATTTGTTTACCTGGCAAACAGCACAGATGGGTTTAACCAGTCACATGGCTATCAGCACCAAAAATCTACATTAAATGATATTGAATACAATTCAGGCAATAACTGGCAGTTTCATAACTCACAGGTTGGTGTAAAGTTAAAAAACGGCGTTTACCCAACTGCTGCTAATCAGGCACAGGATTTTGAGGTTAATGTAGATGGAGGCAACATTGTACAAAGTGTGTGTACATTAAATGGAATGATCGTATTTACAGTATTTAATCCAATAGGTTTTAAACCTGTATTTAATGCTCCTGCAGGAAGCCCCGGGCAATTTGGCAGTGATCCTGTTTGTGGCGTAACTAGGCGATATAGTTTCAATTATACACTGAATACCCAGGCCAAGCGAATTGCAGCTGTCAATTTCCTGGATCAGGTACCTAACGGATATTATGTTGTGGCAATGAACCTCGCAAATAATAATACTACTTTAAATACCTATGCAGCAGACTGGCAGAATGATACATTGGTATTAGGTTCCGGCAATTCTCTGTACCATCGTTTAAAAAATGCCGGATTTCTTGAGATAGACTCATTTAGCAGACCCAGGGCATTTAATTTCATGTATAAGAAACAAGACAATTCTTTTGTACCGGTTTATAAAATGTCAGCAGGTAATACGGATAAGATTGTTCTGGATGTGGTCTGTCCGTCAACCAAAGGATCCGGTACAATAACATCCCCTCTTTATGGTCCTGCCAGATCATGGAGTACATTTCACTGGCGTGGCAAGCCTGTAGAAACAACTCCCGGAGACTCGATATTATTTAAAATAATTGGTGTAACACCAACTGGTGCTGAAACCACTTTATACACAGTAGATTCCTCGACAAAGGATTTTAATATTTCAGCTATTAATGCAACTCAATATCCTTATCTGAAACTTCAAATGTATAATGAGGATACAATTAAAGGAACTCCTTATCAACTCAGATATTGGAGAGTAAATGGCACCTATGTACCTGAAGGGGCTCTGGCACCAAATATACTATTTACCATGAAGGACACGGCAGACCAGGGAGAATTGGTTGACTTTAAACTGGCCTTCAAGAATATCAGTGCCAATGCATTTACTGACAGTATGAGAGTCAATTTCATCATTACTGACAGGAATAATAACCCTACACCACTGCCTGTGGCTAAGGGAAAAATATTGCAGGCTGGTGATACACTGGTGATCAATTATAAGATAGACACTAAAAATTATCCGGGGGCCAATACTATTTTCGTTGACGTTAACCCGAATAATGCACAACCTGAACAGTATCATTTTAATAATATCCTGTTCAAGAATCTATTTGTCAAAGGAGATAAATTTAATCCGTTACTGGATGTAACTTTTGACGGGGTGCATATCCTGAACAAAGATATTGTTTCGGCTAAACCGCATATACTGGTTAACCTGAAGGACGAAAGCAGGTTCCTTGCACTTAGTGATACTGCTTACATAAAAGTACAGGTCCGTTTCCCTGATGGTTCTTTACACAATTATAATTTCGGTGGGGACACGATGCGTTTTACCCCGGCAAATTTATCATCCGGAAATAATACCGCAACGATTGACTTCCTGCCTTCATTCCCGCAAGAGGGAGAGTATGAACTGATCGTATCGGGAAGGGATGTCATGGGTAATACCGCAGGTGCAATAGAGTACCATGTTACATTTACCGTGATAACCAAATCAATGATATCCAACCTGCTTAATTACCCCAATCCGTTTACTACTTCCACTGCCTTTGTATTCACCGTTACGGGAAGCGAAGTGCCACAGAATATACGAATACAAATATTGACCGTAACCGGTAAAATAGTAAGAGAGATCACAAAAGACGAACTGGGGCCAATACATGTTGGCAGAAATATTACCGAGTTCAGGTGGGATGGTACGGACATGTATGGCGGCAAACTGGCAAACGGAGTTTACCTGTACAGGGTGATAACAAACCTGAATGGTAAATCGCTGGATAAATACAAAGCCGAGGGCGATGATACCGATAAGTACTTCAATAAAGGATATGGAAAAATGGTACTGATACGATAGAAGTAAAAATAATGATTAAGGCTGCCTTTAACCGGCAGCCTTTTTTATTTGTTACCTTTGCACTTAAAAGTAAATTCATGGCTAAAATAGCTATCAATATAGCAACAGGCAGTTTGCAGCAGGATGAAGTAATTGTGGGTATTGATCTGGGAACCACCAACAGCCTGGTTGCCATTATACACCCCGAAAGCAAAAAACCGGTTGCACTAAAAGAATACAATGGCAGGTCCCTGGTACCATCGGTCATACATTTTGGAGAAGCCGGGAATATTACTGTGGGAGATGACGCAAAGCAATACCTGGTTTCGGATCCTGCCAACACCATTTTTTCGGCGAAGAGATTAATGGGCAAAACCTACAGGGACATTAAAAGCCATGCCGGTTCTTTGGCATACAAGATCATTGATGAAGAAGGTAAGCTGGTTAAAGTTCAGGCGGGTAGCAACTTTTATTCACCTGTCGATCTTTCATCCTTTATTTTAAAAGAGCTGAAAAAGCAGGCGGAGCATATTTTGAAGACGCCTGTAAGTAAAGCTGTAATAACTGTGCCGGCCTATTTCAATGACGCCCAGCGGCAGGCAACCAGGGATGCCGGCAAGCTGGCAGGGCTCGACGTGCTCAGGATAATTAATGAACCCACTGCTGCCAGTCTTGCCTATGGTTTCGGGTTAAACAAATCAGAAGTAAAAACAATTGCGGTATATGATCTGGGAGGCGGAACTTTTGATATTTCGATATTGAATATTACAGGCGGAGTATTTGAAGTGCTGTCAACCAACGGAGATACCTATTTAGGAGGCGATGATCTGGATGCGGCCCTGGTTGATCACTGGCTGCAGCAATATGGATTTGACGGAGATATTGCGCAACACCGGCAGGCACTTCGCCTGAAAGCAGAAGAAGCAAAAAAGTACCTGTCGGCAAATGATCGTTTTGAATCAATGTACGCAGGGAAGGAAATTGCCATCAACCGGCCGGATTTTGATTCTATTATTCAGCCTATAGTTGAAAGAACAATAACTGCCTGCAAAAATGCATTAAAAGATGCCGGGTTGACTAAAAATGAGATAGACGAAGTGGTGATGGTGGGTGGAAGCACCCGGGTCCCCCTTGTAAAAGAGATGGTAAGAAATTTCTTTGGGAAAACATTGAACGATACTGTTAACCCGGATGAGGTGGTTGCTTTAGGGGCTGCCATCCAGGCCGATATTCTGGCGGGTAACACCACCGATCTTTTGTTGCTTGATGTTACACCGTTGTCTCTTGGTTTGGAAACAATGGGTGGATTGATGGATGTTTTGCTGCCGCGTAATTCCAAAATACCTGCAAAGGCAGGCAGGCAGTACACCACTTATAAAGACGGGCAAAGCGGTATGAAGATAGCAGTTTACCAGGGCGAAAGGGATATGGTGAAGGATAACCGCCGGCTTGCAGAATTTAACCTGACCGGTATTCCGGGGATGCCTGCCGGCTTACCTAAAGTGGAAATAAACTTTTTAATAAATGCCGATGGTATCCTGCAGGTAAATGCAAAGGAATTAAGAAGCGGGATCGAACAGTCTGTTGAAGTGAAGCCGCAGTACGGATTAACCGATGAGGATGTGGAGAGGATGCTGCTGGATTCGATGGAACATGCAAAGGAAGATATGGATACACGGGCTTTAACAGAGGCAAAAACGGAAGCAGAACAATTATTGCAAACCACTGAAAAATTTTTACACAAGCATTTCGGGCAACTAACCCGGGAGGAGATCAATGCCACTTCCCTTGCCATGCAGGCATTACAGCTTTCACTTGATATGAATGATAAAAACCTGGTGCAGGCAAAAACGGAAGAGCTTAATGAAATATCCCGCCCATATGCCGAGAGGATCATGGATATTGCAGTTAGTAATGCAATGAAAGGAAGCAAGATTTAACTGTTTTGTTATGCGTTTTTATATTAACATTCTACAACCATCCGTGATTAATGGAATTTACGTTGAAAAATTATTCCTGTTCCTCGTGTAACAATGATAAAACAGATCTGCTGCTGACCAAGCAGGGATTTTCAATTGTAAAGTGCAGCAATTGTGGATTTGTTTATGTAAACCCGAGAATAGAAAACGAACAACTTAAAGCAATTTACCAGCATAATTATTTTAGAAATAAGGACTACGGTTATTTAAGTTATTCGCAGGAAAAAAGACTAAGAATAAAAAACTTTGAACGTTGGCTGAACGATGCAAATAAATATATTGTAGCAACCCGGCCTGTACAGGCACTTGATATTGGCTGTGCTGCAGGATATTGTATGGAGTTAATGGCCTCAAAGGGATGGGAAGTAACAGGGCTGGAACTGGATGACGACATGTGTATAGCACTTAAGGAAAAGGGTTTTGATGTTTACAGTTCTCTTTTACAGGATTATGAGACCGGCAGGAAATTTTCGGTGATTACGCTTTTTGATGTAATAGAGCATATACCTGAAATAGATGAAGTTTTCAGGAAACTGAACTTACTGCTTTCCGATGATGGTGTGGTAATTATAGTTACACCCGACCATGATAGCTTTCAACGAAAATTACTGGGGAAAAGATGGTTTCAATATAAACCGATTGAGCATATTCAGTATTTTAACAGGAAATCGCTGAAGGAGTTTGCAGAGCGAAACGGATTGCAAATAGTTCATCAAACAAATTGCGGGCAATATGCCGATACTCTATTCCTGATTAACCGTTTATCTTACTATCAGTTTACCTTCCTGGCAAAACTATTAAATAAATTATCTGGTATACTTAGGTTAAAGAACAGGCTCTTTTATACCGATACCGGGAGCTTATTTGTAATTCTTAAACGCAGGTGAAATAAAATGCTCTGCGGTACGGGCTGCCAGCAATACAAACAATGGATAAATTGAAAGAATAAAACGGTTATGGTAGTCGTCGCATTGAAAAACAATGGCAACAGCATATATTAAGATGGTACTTACTAAAAAAGCAAGGGTCCCTTTATTGAAGAATGGCTTTTTTATAAATAGCCCGGCTAAGGCTAGCAGGTAAACCGGAATGACATTCAGCAGCAGAAATGCATTATGGGTGCTGCTGTAGTAATTCCTTGTCATCAAAAAAAAGTACTGTGTTTTTACTCCGGCAAATCGCAGAAAATGCATGAAATTATGTGTGATATAATACCCAAGCTGGTATACGGGGCTGCCGGTTGCAGCCAGGTCGAGTTTTTGATAAGGCTGTGCCGCAGGCAAATCGCAAATAATGCTCTCTTCTTCAAATGCCTGGGTTATGTGCCAGTCGTGAATACTTGAAAAAACAGTATTGATAAAAAAGTATGCCAGCGCAATCATAAAGACCGAACTACAAGCGGCGATAATTTTCCATTTTTTTGTTGAATTAAAAAAGAAAAACAAATAAACACCAGCTCCCAATAATATTCCCAATGGCCTTGAAATGAGTGTCAAAGCCAGTGCTAAAAAAAGGAATAATATTATTTTAAATTCTGCAGGTTTATAAAGTAACAACAGTGAAACCAGGATCAGGATTGAACTGAAAAAAACTGATTCTGTATATAAAAAAACCACCCAGCTTTGATATGGACTGAAAGCCAGCAGATAAAAAATTATCAGGAAGGGAGTGAAAGGACTGCGGAATTTTGCATTGAGTGCTTTATAAAAGAGAATATATGCAAAAAGATTAAGCAGGGCCTGAATAACGAATGCTCCAGCCATACCGATCTTTATTTTGATGGCAAATACCATTATGAAAATGGTGGTGGCATAAAAATAAAACCTGGGTGCTGATAACGTTCCTGTATCGATAAACCTCCGGGCTTCTGCTATATACTTTGCGGCTTCAAGTTCTGTAACAATACCATACAGCTTTAAATAAACCAATGTGGAAATAAGCCATATTATCCCTGTAAATAATTTACCGTGTTTTATAAGTAAAGAAGACAAAAAATGTAGTCTCATTTTCTTCAATTAATTAGGTATCATGCCTGTTTCCAGGACAATTTTTTGCGTAAAAAAATTGCCAATGGCTGTTCTACTATTTTATGAAACATAAATGAAATGATTATCATAATCACCAGTGCCACAAAAACATTGTTGCTTATAAATTTATAAATGTAAGTTAGCACAAAAGTAGTGTGCAATAAGTAAAATGAATATGTTGAATTGCCAAGCGCTACCATTAATTTGCCTGATAAAAATTTTTGCAACAGGCTTTTTTGATAAATAAGACTATGGAATATAAATACTATGCCAACCGGCATAATAATATTATTAATAACTATACCCTGCCATATATCGGTGGCATGCATTAACTTATAATTTTTGGCGAGGAAGAATAGAGCAGTAACCGATGCGCATACTATTAATATTCCGGTGTATAAAATTATTTTTCCGGGCGTTTTTGAAATGGGTAAATTCACTTTTCCTTTTACAAGCATGGCCAGGAAAATACCACTCGCAAATTCAAAGACCCTTCCAAAAAAAGTATAATTAAATGTAAAATTATAACTGCTGAAAAAACCGCCAACCGGGAGCAAGGAAAAAATATAAGTAATTGCTATCGCCAGTAAATAAAAAAAAATGACAAATTTTATAAGTGATGATATTCTTTTTGTAAACAGAAAAATAAGCGGAGATAATATATAGAACAATTCTTCTACAGACATACTCCAACTGGGACCTATGCCTGTTAAAAAGTATGTTGAGGAAAAACCTTTAAGCAAACTAATATTCAGCAGGTACAATTTTACAGCTTCTTTACCGGAATATAATCCATGATAATAACCAAGAAAGAAGGTCATACTGATAAGGATAATCAAAATCGGAAAAACCCTTGATACCCGGTTAATAAAGTAATTATAGAGCTTGGTCTTATTCAGGCTGCTTATATCGTTGTATTTATAATAGATTAAAAAACCACTCAGTACAAAAAAGAAAGTAAGAAAAGTATAAAACTGATTAACAAACAGGTGCAGATCCGGTTGGGTAATGGGAGAAAAGAAGTTGAGGTGTTTGAAGAAAATTAGATATACAGCTACGGCACGAATGCCTGTTAGTGCAGGGATAAATTGTTTTTCATTCATTAAATTAGGTTCGTTAGTTTCGCCCAAATTGTTTATTTTACTTGTACCATTCGCTGAATATATTTCCCCACGACATCCCATTCAATATTCACAAAATCGCCTTTCTTCAGGCTGCTTATGTTCGTATGCTCAAAAGTATATGGTATAATAGCTACTGTAAAAGAGCTGTTGCTTACATTAAAACAGGTAAGACTGATGCCGTTTACAGTTACCGACCCTTTTTCGATGATAAAGGCCGCAAATATTTCCGGAAACCTGAAACTGTATTCCCAGCTGCCTGCTTTTTCTAGAACCCCTGTGCATTGGGCAGTGCAATCCACATGGCCCTGTACAATATGCCCGTCAAGCCGGCCATTGAGTTGCATACAGCGTTCCAGGTTTATTACAGTACCGTTTTGCCAGGCACCGGCATTTGTTTTGGCAATCGTTTCTTCTATTGCTGTAACCCTGTGCAACCCGGCTTTGATTTCTTCCACGGTAAGGCAAATGCCGTTGTGACTCAGGCTTTGATCAACTTTCAGTTCATCGGCCAGGTCCGATTCAATCCAAAAGCTTTTATTGGTTCCTTTGCTGATGGCCTCTTTAACCAGGCCCGTCTTTTCTATGATTCCTGTAAACATTTGTCAAATTTCGGAATTTGTTGCCAAGAATTTTATTATTTCAATATTTCTGCTATCTTTGCGCCCTCAAAAATCACCTAAAGGAGGTATATATTTTATGTTAATTATTGATTCAAAAGACTGCGAAAACATCGACAAGGCTCTCAAGAAGTACAAAAAGAAATTTGAGAAAAGCAAAATTTTGCTGCAATTGAGGGAAAGGCAGGCTTTTACAAAACCTTCTGTACGTCGTCGTAAAGAAGTTTTGAAAGCTGTTTACAAAGAGCAGGTTTCGGCTGGTAAGTTCGACTAAGATTATTTAAATCAGCAATATATTAAACTGATACCCGGTTACTATAACTTTGGGTATCAGTTTTTTTATGCAGCAAAACGCAGCTCCACATATTCAGCAATTCCTGGACTACCTGGCCTTTCAGAAAAGATATTCCGGCCACACCATCATTTCCTATAAAAACGACCTTACTGCTTTTTTTGACTTTTTATTGCTCCAGTTTGGGGAAACCAGTCTGCCGGATATTAAACCGGCACTTATCCGTTCCTGGCTTGCTTCGTTAAAAGAACAGGGAATGGAGTCTAAAACCATCAACCGCAAGATATCATCACTCAAATCATTTTTTAAATACCAGCTGAGGCAGCAGGCAATCACCGTGAGCCCCATGACGGCTATCATTTCTCCTAAAGTAAGTAAACGGTTACCGCAGTTTGTTGATAAAAGGGATATGAGAACGCTTTTGTCGCAGGTTGAATTCCCTGATACCTGGCAGGGCAAAACCGATGAACTGATCCTTCACCTGTTTTACAATACCGGGATGCGGCAGGCCGAGTTAACCGGGTTGAAAGAAGCTGCCATTTCAAAAAGTAACAGCACCATAAAAGTGCTGGGAAAAGGAAATAAGGAGCGTATTATTCCGGTGAGTAATATACTGATCGAAAAAATGGAACATTATATTTCCGAAAAAAGGAGGTTGTTTGCTTCTTTTGATGATGGGGTATTGCTTATAACTGCGTCGGGCAAAAAGCTCTATCCGCGATATGTGTACAATACGGTTAACCAGTACCTGGCAACAGTTACAACTATCGACAAAAAAAGCCCTCACGTATTAAGGCACACTTTTGCCACACATTTAATGAATAATGGGGCCGATCTGAATGCAGTAAAAGAATTGCTTGGGCATAGCAGCCTGGCAGCCACCCAGGTATACACACATAACACTATTGAAAAGTTAAAGGATATCCATAAAAAGGCGCACCCCAAAGCCTGATTTATAAAATTATTGGCCATTTCACTACACTATAAGGCGGTAATGATGCGTTAAGAAAATAACAGTTTTTACTGCTTTTATTTTTTGTAAAATCTGCTTTATTTGTTAACTTACATATTGTAATCAGCATCTTAAAAACCCCTTCGGAACATGCCTATGACGAAAAAATCTACCTAGTTCTTTCACATTATTTTTTCACAGATAAAAAACCAGACGTTATGAACGTAAACATTCAGACAGTGCACTTTGATGCAGACAGTAAATTAGTTTCTTATATCGAGAAAAAAGTTGAAAAATTATCACAGTATCACGACAGGATCACCAAGGTTGACGTGTATTTGAAGCTGGATAATGTAGTGCATACCATTAAAGATAAAGTGGCAGAGATCAAAATTATGATTCCAAGACATGAGTTTTTTGTAAAACAATCCTCCAAATCATTTGAAGAGAGTTTTGATGCGGCCCTGGAGTCTATTATAACACAAATTAAACGCCAGAAAGAAAAACAGGCAGCATAAAATAGTCCTGAAATAAAAGCCTCCCGATAGCCACGGGAGGCTTTTTTATTGCTTTATACACATTTTGATAAAATCCCTGTAAAAAAAATCATTTCAAAGTTTTGGTATTAATCATTTTCTCTTACCTTTGCCTTCCCAAAAAAAGGGGTAACAAACTATTGCCCTTATTTTTGAAAAAGCAGTTCTTTAAAAAAATGCCGAAATAGCTCAGTTGGCCGTAGATTTTCCCTTCGACGAAGGAGAATCAGAAAATCAAGGTCCCGAAGCATTTCGGGATAGAGCAAAAAACGCCGAAATAGCTCAGTTGGTAGAGCAACTGATTTGTAATCAGTAGGTCGCTGGTTCGACTCCAGTTTTCGGCTCAGGTAAGTTTGAAAGGTTGACAAGTTGAGAAGTTGAGAAGGCCCCGGCCAGGTCAACCTGTTAATTTGGCAACCAGTCAACTGGAAAAGGGCAGTTACCAGAGTGGCCAAATGGGGCGGACTGTAAATCCGCTGTCTACGACTTCGGTGGTTCGAATCCACCACTGCCCACAGAACAATCTGATGATTATCTGGTTTGATAATCTGACGGTTGGAAGTTCTTTAAAATAGAAGTTTGATGCTTTGACAGATTGCTCATTCATCAAGTCTTCAAGTTTAATAAGCGGAAGTAGCTCATTTGGTAGAGCGGTAGCCTTCCAAGCTTCAGGTGGCCGGTTCGAGCCCGGTCTTCCGCTCAAATAACCTGGCCTTTAAAAGGTAAAGTGCTTATTAGCCGCCGTAGCTCAGGGGTAGAGCACTTCCTTGGTAGGGAAGGGGTCATGAGTTCGATTCTCATTGGTGGCTCAAAAAATTAACATCAGGTCGGTGGTTAAAAGACCTAAAACAATAACCATTTTTTCAAAACAAATATTAAAATACAAACAATGGCAAAAGAATCATTCAAAAGGGATAAACCCCATTTAAACGTTGGAACTATCGGTCACGTGGATCATGGTAAAACAACACTTACAGCCGCTATAACCGATGTTTTGTCAAAAAAAGGTTTGGCGGAAAAAAAGAATTATGATGATATCGATGGTGCTCCTGAAGAAAAAGAAAGGGGTATTACGATCAATACAGCGCACGTTGAGTACGCAACAGCTACCCGTCACTACGCTCACGTGGATTGCCCGGGTCACGCTGACTACGTAAAGAATATGATCACTGGTGCTGCGCAGATGGACGGTGCCATCCTGGTGGTTGCTGCTACTGATGGCCCTATGCCACAAACAAAGGAGCACATCCTGCTTGCACGTCAGGTAGGTGTACCTCAGATCGTTGTTTTCATGAACAAAGTTGACCTGGTTGACGATCCTGAATTATTGGAATTAGTTGAAATGGAAATCCGTGAGTTGTTAACTTCTTATGGTTTCGATGGAGATAATACTCCTATCATCCAGGGTTCTGCTACCGGCGCTTTGGCTGGCGAAGAAAAATGGGTTGCAAAGATCGGCGAACTGATGGATGCCGTTGATAGCTATATCCCATTACCTCCACGTCTGGTTGACCAGCCGTTCCTGATGAGTGTTGAGGACGTATTCTCAATCACTGGTCGTGGTACCGTTGCTACCGGCCGTATTGAAAGGGGTAAAATTAAAGTGGGTGAACCAATGGAAATCGTTGGTTTGATGGAAAAACCATTATCTACCACTTGTACTGGTGTGGAAATGTTCAAAAAATTACTGGACGAAGGTGAAGCCGGTGATAACGCAGGTCTTTTATTACGCGGTATTGAGAAAACTCAGATCCGTCGTGGTATGGTACTTTGCAAACCAGGTTCTATCACTCCGCATACTGAATTTAAAGGTGAAGTTTACGTATTGAGCAAAGAAGAAGGCGGACGTCACACTCCATTCTTCAACAAATACCGTCCTCAGTTCTATTTCCGTACTACAGACGTAACTGGCGAAGTTACCCTGAACCCGGGAACTGAAATGGTGATGCCTGGCGATAACACTTCTTTGAATGTTGTGTTAATCCAGCCGATCGCTATGGAAAAAGGTTTGAAATTTGCGATCCGTGAAGGTGGCCGTACAGTAGGTGCTGGTCAGGTTACTGAAATTGTAAAATAATAACCACCCAACCCCCAAAAGGGAGAGTTTGGCAGGTTTAAAATAAAAACAAAGTACCTTTGGTTTTAAGCCTCAGGTACTTTGTTCTTTAAAAAGTTCTTTAAATATCTGACTCTTTCAGGTTCCGCTTTAAGGAATAGGAGGAGTTTTCATACGGGCATGGTGCAACGGTAGCATACGGGTCTCCAAAACCTTTGATCTGGGTTCGAATCCTAGTGCCCGTGCTAATAACAAGGCTAATCCTTTAAAACGGATTAACTAATTACGGATTAACTAATTAACGTTTAACGATGAACAAATTCACTGCTTACCTGAAAGATTCTTACAAAGAATTGATGCATAAGGTAACCTGGCCAAACTGGGATCAGTTACAACAGTCAACAATGATTGTTATAGGCGCTACACTGCTTATTACATTCATGGTATCTGTTATGGACTTTGCTGCCAGCAATGCCATGAAATTTATTTACTCTTTAATAGGATAATCATGGAAGCAACTACTCCGATAGTAGAGAAGACGGAAAAGGCCGAGAAAGAAAGCAAATGGTATGTACTGCGTGTGGTAAGTGGTAAAGAGCGTAAAATAAAAGAATACCTTGATAAGGATATTGTGCGTAATGGCTGGACAAATATCGTAAAACAGGTCTTTTTGCCGGTTGAAAAGGTTTATAAAGTTGTTAATGGTAAAAAAGTAATGCGTGAGCGTAACTTTTATCCGGGATACATCATGATTGAAGTGGCTGATGGAAAGCTGAACGATGATATGATTCAGTCAATGAGCAATATCAGCAACGTGATGCATTTTTTAACCGATGGTAAAGGCTCTAAAGGAAATATCATTTCTTTGAGAAAAGCAGAGGTTAATAAAATGCTTGGTAAGGTGGATGAAATGAGTGATGCCGGTGGCATTACCATGAGCGAGCCATTCATCATTGGCGAAACCATCAAGATCATTGATGGTCCGTTCAATGATTTTAACGGGGTGATCGAGGAAGTAAATGATGAAAAGAAGAAGCTGAAAGTTCAGGTGAAGATATTCGGAAGGGCCACACCCGTGGAATTGAGTTATATGCAGGTAGAAAAAATTGTTTAAATTGCAAAGCCACGAAAGTGGCTTTTTTTAATTCTAAATAGAAATAAGATGAAAAAAATAACTTTATCAATTTGCGCCTTATTAATTGGGATGATCGTAATGGCCCAGCCACCCAAAGGCGATGCCAACAGCGGAATGATATTTGGTAAAAAGACCACAGCTGAAGGATCCATACCAGTGGCAGAATTACCTGCAAAGCTGGAAGGAAAAGAAAGCATAGAAGTAAAAGTAAGCGGTAAGGTATCTGAAGTTTGTAAAGCAGAAGGCTGCTGGATCAAAATGGAGACTGCAACCGGAGCCATGATGATCAAAATGAAAGATCATTCTTTTTTGGTTCCCTTGTCCATGAATGGAAAGACCATTGTGGTGGATGGCATAGCTACTTTAAAAGAAACTTCGGTGGAAATGCTGAAACATTATGCCGAAGATGCGGGCAAAAGCAAAGAGGAGATAGCTGCTATTAAAGAGCCTAAAAGAGAAATCACCATGCAGGCAAAGGGCATTTTGGTACTGTAATAAAATTATCTCAAATAAAACAGAGCCATTCCCTCCCGGAGTGGCTTTTTTCAATAACAAAATACAGTAAAACGCACACTATGATCAATTTGCCAGACATTGAAATCGTATCTGCCGAAGTTCATAAGGCATGGATGCAATCCAAAAAGAAACAGGGAATAAGTTCCAGGAAATCGGAAGATGGTGAAGAACTGATGGTTCCCTATGAAAAATTGTCGGAGAAAGCCAAAGACCTCGACAGGAATACTGTGAAAGCAGTATATAAGGCAATTAAAAAAATAAGCAGGTAAGTACCAGTATCAAACTAATAAATACCAACAAATGAAAAAGACCATTGCAATTGCAACATTGCTAATATCCCTGTCGTGCCATTCAATTGCCCAGGTTATCAGTTCAGAACAAATTGATTCACTTACGGGATTGGTTTTAAAGACCTTTGATGTGCCGGGTATAGCCGTGGGTGTGATCAAAGACGGAAAACTTGTACATGCCAAAGGTTATGGAGTAAGGTCTTTGCGCACCATGCAAAAAGTGGATGAAAATACGCTGTTTGGTATAGCTTCAAATAGTAAGGCCTTTACCAGCGCCGCTTTGGGAATGCTGATAGATGAAGGGAAATTAAAATGGGATGATAAGGTAACTGATTATATCCCCGAATTTAAAATGTATGATCCCTACGTTACTGATGCCTTTACAATCCGTGACCTGCTTACTCACAGGAGCGGCCTCGGACTGGGAGCCGGGGATCTGATGATGTTTCCTGACTCAAACAATTTCAGCAAAAAGGATATAATTCATAACCTGCGGTACCTGAAACCGGTTTCTTCTTTCAGAACAAAATATGATTATGACAATAACCTGTACATTGTTGCCGGTGAAGTGGTAGCAAGGGTAAGCGGAATGAGTTGGGAGGATTTTATTGAAAAGCGTATCATGCAACCCCTGGGTATGACTGCCAGCCGTGCTTCTATTAGCCGGTTGCCCAATCGTAATAACATTGTAATGCCCCATGCACCAGTTAACGGAAAGGTAAGCACCATTGATATTGAGTGGAGTGAAACAGCCAATGCAGCGGGTGGTATTGTAAGCAATATTACTGACCTGAGTAAATGGCTGATCATGCAAATGGATAATGGGGTTTATGGCGGTGGCAAGAAGCTATTCAGTGAAGAAGTACACAATGACTTTTGGGCCCCGCAAACGATCATTAATGTGGGCGGACCGGGCGCTTATAACACACATTTTGCATCATATGGCCTGGGATGGTTTTTAAGCGATGTGAAAGGTTACAAGCAGGCGACCCATACAGGCGGACTGGCTGGCATTGTAACACAGATAACCCTGATACCGGAGTTGAAACTGGGTATTATTGTTTTGACCAACCAGCAATCAGGGGCTGCTTTTACAGCTATAACCAATACAATTAAAGACAGTTATTTGGGTGTAAAAGGCTTTGACAGGGTAAAGCAAATGCACGACAGGGTGGTAAAAAACGAAGCAGAAGCCAAAAAAATTACAGATTCAATATGGGCAGGAATTGAAGCACAACAAAGAAGCGGGGCACCTAAAGCGGATATCAGCAATTTTACAGGTACATATGCGGATCAGTGGTTTGGCGATGTGGTGATTTCGGTTAAAAATGGCCAGGCCTGGTTCGACAGCAAGCGGTCGCCCAAATTAAGCGGGGTGTTGCTGCCTTTTAAGGGGAATACATTTGTGGCTAAATGGAATGACCGCAGTATGGATGCAGATGCATTTGTGAAATTTGTACTGGATGAAACCGGCAAGGCCACCGGCTTTACCATGGCGGCTATATCGCCACTAACAGATTTTAGCTTTGATTTTCAGGATTTGGACCTTAAAAGGACGAAATAAGGGATAAAAAAGGGAAAAAACTTATAACTTATCACTCATAACTCACAACTTTTCCCTACCTTTGCCGCCCCAAATAGTTCTTTAGAAGTTCCGATAGCTATCGGGATAACTTGGGAGTCCTGGTAAATTGCCCGGACGCTATCACCAAAAAATGTAAAAAAATGGCAAAAGAGATCACCGGCTATGTTAAGCTCCAGTGTAAAGGAGGACAAGCCAATCCGGCACCGCCAATAGGACCTGCCTTGGGTTCTAAAGGTATCAACATCATGGAGTTCTGTAAGGCGTTTAACGCCAGGACCCAGGATAAACAGGGTAAAGTGCTTCCTGTATTAATCACCGTTTATGCCGATAAGTCATTCGACTTTATCATTAAAACCCCTCCGGCTGCAGTTCAGTTAATGGATGCTGCCAAGATTCAAAGCGGTAGTAAAGAACCTAATCGTGTAAAAGTTGGTAAAGTAACCTGGGCCCAGGTAGAAGAGATCGCCAAAGATAAAATGGAAGATCTGAATGCCTTTACTATTAAAAGTGCCATGAGCATGGTGGCCGGTACTGCACGCAGTATGGGTTTAACTGTGGAAGGCACTGCCCCCTGGGAAAATTAATTATCAACCTTAAAATTTGTAAAAAATGATTACGAAAAAAAGAAAAATAGCAAATGCTAAGGTTGATGCCAACAAAGCTTACACTTTAAAGGAAGCTTCTGCCTTAGTTAAAGAAATAAACACAACCAAATTCGACAGTTCTGTTGACCTGCATATCAAACTGGGCGTTGACCCTAAGAAAGCAGATCAGGCCATCCGTGGTACAGTATCTCTGCCTCATGGAACCGGTAAAACAAAACGTGTTCTGGTTTTATGCACGCCCGATAAAGAAGCCGAAGCCAATGCAGCAGGGGCTGATTATGTAGGCCTGGATGAATTCATTACAAAGATCGAGGGCGGCTGGACAGATATTGATGTTATTGTGGCAACTCCTTCTGTGATGCCTAAAATTGGTAAACTGGGTAAGGTTTTAGGTCCCCGTAACTTAATGCCCAATCCTAAAACCGGTACGGTAACCAATGATGTGGCGGGTGCTATAACCGATCTGAAAGGTGGTAAAATTGCTTTCAAGGTTGATAAGGTGGGTATCATCCACGCATCTATCGGCAGGGTAAGCTTTGCACCGGAAAAGATTGCCGAAAACAGCCAGGAACTTATCAATGCTGTTGTAAAATTAAAACCATCTTCATCCAAAGGTACTTACCTGCGTGGTGTTAGCATGGCCAGCACGATGAGCCCGGGCATTATGGTAGACACAAAATCTGTTCAAAACTAATCCTGAAATACCTGGCCAAGCCGAAGTACAAAGGATAAAAAAATACTAAAATGACAAAACAGGAAAAAAATGAAGTGATTGAGGTGCTGAAAGGCAAATTCTCTCAATACAACAACTTCTATATAACCGACACAGAAAGCTTAACCGTAGCACAGGTTGGCAAACTGCGCCGCCATTGCTTTGATAAGCAGGTGGAAATGAAAGTGGCTAAGAACACCCTGATCCGTAAAGCACTGGAAAGCCTGGATGCTGAAAAATACGGCGGTGTTTTTGATTCTCTGCACCAGGTAACAGCCCTGATGTTCAGTGAAAACCCGAAAGAACCTGCTATGATCATCAGCAGCTTCCGTAAGGAAAATAACAATGAAAAACCTGTATTAAAAGCAGCCTTCATTAACGGTGATGTTTTTGTTGGTAACGATCAGCTGAAAGCATTGACCCAGATCAAGACTAAGAATGAACTGATCGGAGAAGTGATCGGCTTGCTGCAATCGCCTATTCAGCGTGTACTGGGCGCTTTACAAAATAAGGAAGCTGCAACTGGTAAAGCTGAAGAAGCACCGGTAGCAGAAGCTCCTGCAGTTGAAGCGGCTCCGGTTGCTGAAGCACCTGCTACTGAAGCTCCGGCAGCAGAGGCAACTCCTGAAGCACCCGCTGCTGAGGAAGCCAAAGGCGAAGAACCACAGGCTTAATCAGCCTGATAAATTCAGAAATTAGCTAATTGGCTCACCAGCTGATAAGCTCATTGATAAAAACAATTTTTTTAAAACTCTCCGACGGATCCTACAAGGGTGTGAAGCCGGAAAAAAAACAAACATTATGGCAGACGTAAAATCATTAGCTGAAAGTTTAGTAGGCTTAACAGTAAAAGAAGTTCAGGAATTAGCTGAATTCTTAAAAACCGAATACGGTATTGAACCAGCTGCTGCTGCAGTTGTGGTAAGTGCAGGTAGTGGCGATGGCGCTGCTGCTGCTGAAGAGAAAACATCTTTCGATGTTATCTTAAAGAATGCAGGTGCTAACAAATTAGCAATCGTTAAAGTGGTTAAAGAATTAACAGGCTTAGGGCTGAAAGAAGCTAAAGATTTAGTGGATGGTGCTCCAAAACCAGTTAAAGAAGGTGCCGATAAAGCAACTGCAGAAGACATCAAAGCTAAATTAACTGAAGCTGGTGCTGAAGTTGAGATCGTTTAATTGATTTCTTTAAAATAAAAAAGACCGGCCTGCAATCTGCAGGCCGGTCTTTTTTTTATGTCCCAATAATGCCACATCACAGTTCTAATTTCTAAATTAGAGAAGATACTCACCGTCTATATTATCTTCAGGCTTGTATACAACCTATTGGAGTTGCAGAAAAAGTCATGCTGTTGTTTGGTTGAAAAAGCAAAATCAATATGCTGAACTTTAAAAGCAGTTATTTCCATTTAAGTATCAATTAGGCAGGCAAATTATGTATATTCATAAAATAATATAGAAGTACATGCTTAATGCGATAATAGTTGATGATGATATAAGGGATAAGGAAGTGCTGGAAATGTTACTGGTAAGATATTGTTCCGCCGAAATTCAGGTTTCAGGGACTGCAGGAAACATTGATGCAGCGTACCAGCTCATTCTAATGTCCAATCCTGATATAGTATTTCTTGATATTGAGCTTGCCGGCGGGTCCGGATTTGATTTGCTCAGAAAATTCAATGAATACAATTTTAAGGTCATTTTTGTAACTGCTTATGACCAGTATGCAATCAAGGCAATAAAATTTAATGCCCTCGACTATGTGTTGAAACCGGTTGATATTGCAGAATTGGTAAATGCTGTCAAAAAGGTGAAGGTGAATGAAAACAAATCATTCGACGGGGAGTTAAAAAACCTAATGAAAAACCTTGCAAACCCACATCACAAAAGCAACAGGCTGGCAATTCCTGTATTAAACGGATTTAAACTGATAACTGTTGAATCAATTTTATACTGCGAGGCAAAAAAGGAATATACTGATATAATTTGCACGGACCACCAAACGATTTGTTCATCAGTAAACCTGGGCGAGTATGAAGAGTTGCTACAGGATTATTCTTTTTGCAGGGTACATCATTCTTTTTTGGTTAATAAAGACCATGTAACACAGTATATAAAAGGAGAGGGCGGTGAGTTGCTTATGGGAAATAATACTTCGATACCGGTAAGCAGGAGAAGAAAGCAGGATGTATTGGATTGGTTGAAAAAAAATGTTTAAACTATACCTTATGGTTGTCCGGATAATTTGCAGCTTGTTGTTTATTATAATTACCTCTGGTAAATCTTATGCACAAAAAAGTGAAAACCTTGCCGGTTTGCTGACCGAGTTAAAGCAGGGGCATGACAGTTTAAAACCCAAAATATATAGCCGGATAGGGTTCTACTATATATCAAGAGATATGAATGACAGTGCCTTATTCTATACCAGGCAGGGGCTTCAGGCCAGCGAAAAGGTCAGAGATTACAAAGCTATTGGGAATGCTTACAATAACATGGGTAATATTTATCGTATTTACAGCGATCATGAACAGGCAATAGCGTTATTTACAAAAGCGCTTTCAATTTTTGATAAGTATGGGTATTACAAGGATGCTGCAAGAACTATATCCAATATATCTTCTGTATTTGGCGAGCAGCAGTTATACAACAAGACAATCGAACAGCTTTATATCTCTAATCAATATGCAAAGAAAGCAGAAGACACCATTACGCTGATACAGAATTATTCAACACTGGCCAATACGTATTCAATGGCAGACAGCTTTGGCAAAGCAAGAACTTGTCTTGACAGTGGCCTGGCCTTAATGAAAATAAAAGAGAAGAACCCGGGAAGCACTCCTGTTGAAGCGGCCCAGTTTAAATTTGCATCTGGTTTTCTGAACAGAATACTGGCGCTGCAATTGTATAATGAAAAGAAATTTGATGCCTCAATAGAATTATACAAAAAGGAGCTCGCCGAATCGGAAGCTTCCGGCAGGGTACGAACCACCGTTGATATTATCGAAGGGCTGGCCGAAAACTATATTGAAATAAAAAAACTGGACTCGGCACTGAACTACACCAATAAGGCACTTGTCTTGCTAAAAACAGACAGTATCCCCAAGTCGTATAAGGATGTTTACCGGCTGCAGACCATAATTTATGAAAAGATGGGTTTGTACAAAGATGCATTTTATGCATTACAGCAATTTAAACGCATAAGCGATACCATCAGTGCCAAAGATAAAATTGCAACGATAGCCAATATCCAAACCCGCTATGAAACAGAAAAAAAGGATCAGCAAATCAGTCAGCTAAATAGTGAAAAGAAAGTACAGCGAATTATTTTATTACTAGCAATCGGTATTGTGATAATAGTTCTCGGGTTGCTGGTATTTGCATACCGTTCCAGAAAACTTCAGCAGAAATTATTCAGGCAGAAGGAGGAATTAATGATGAAAGAAAAGGAGGTTGAAAAAAAAGCACTGGAGCAGAAAATGGCAGAGCTGGAACAGATGGCGCTGCGGGCACAGATGAACCCCCATTTTATTTTCAATTCCCTTAATTCAGTTCAGCATTTTGTAATGAAGCAGGATATGGAAGGGGTAAATAAATACCTGTCTGCTTTTGCACACCTGATCAGGCAAACACTCAATAACTCCGGCAGGCAGCTGATATCGGTAGCAGAGGAAATACAATATCTGGATACTTATCTGTCACTGGAGCAAATGAAAAGCAACAATCATTTTACATATTCGATCGGTGCTGATCCGGGTATTGATACAAGCAACACTTTTATCCCCGGAATGATATTGCAACCATTTGTAGAAAATAGTATTAAACACGGGGTAGCGCATAAACCTGCTAATGACGGGTTTATCAATATCCATATATCAAAAAACGGCAAACTGGTTTGCTCCGTGGAAGATAATGGAATTGGCAGGCAAAGAGCAGCCTCGATTAAGCTTAACGATGCTGCTGAATATGAATCGAAGGGAATGGACATAACCATGCACCGGATAGAAGCTATCAATAAAATGTACAATGCTGAAGTTTCTGTAAAAATCAGAGATGTACAGGATGCATTGGGAAATGCCTCCGGAACTTCAGTTACCGTTGAATTACCAGCCGACATGGAATAAATTCTCTGGAGCAAGGGATTCTATTTACCATTTCTTATCATTTTACCGCCACTTATTACCCTCAATCGCCGATTGCTAAATGAGGTGTGCAAGCCGTAATTCTATATTGTAGTTTCAGGAAATAAATTTTTCTTATGAACCGCACTCCTGAAAGAACAGTAACCCGCTGGCTGCAGGCCCTGGATATAAATGTATCCCATGCATTGATAGACCGGCAATTGAAAACGCATCCGGATTATCCATCGCTACTAAGCATCACGGACACACTTGATTATCTGGGAATTGAAAATGTTGCAGCGAAGATAGAAAAGCATCTTTTGCATGAAGTTTCCACGCCCTTTCTTGCTCATTTGAACACCAATGGTGGCGAGTTCGTAATTGCAGATAACAGAGACACATTGGAAAAAAAGCACCCTGGCTTTTTTAACAATTGGAGCGGAGTGGTGGTAATGGCAGAAAAAGAACCGGAATGGAAAAATAAAGAAAATGATGAGTTTTTAAAAAAGGACAGGCTGAATGCTGTTAAAAGGGATACAGCGATCATTGTTGTGTTAGTTATGGCGGTGGCAGCCTCGGTATTTTCGTCCGGATGGATCATGGCCTCTTTAATAATGGTAGCACTGGCTGGTGTATTCGTTTCCTGGCTGATCGTTTCCAGAGATATTGGAATTGAAAACAGTATAGCAGACCAGGTTTGTGGCGAGGAGGCCGGTTGTGATACAGTTATTAAATCTGGCGGTGCAAAGTTGCCCTTTGGGCTTGCATGGAGCGATATCGGTATATCCTGGTTTGGGTCGTTGCTGATATTCTTAATGATTAGCTCCTTTACAGAAAGCAGCCATAGAATTACAGGTTTGCTTTCTTATCTGAGCGCTGCTGCAATACCCTTCACTTTTTTTTCGGTGTATTACCAATGGAGGATTGCAAAAAAATGGTGCAGGTTATGTTTAATAACGGTGGGGCTATTATATGTTCAGTTTGCCCTTTTGATGACCCCGTTTTTTGCTGGCGAACTGCCGGTTGTAGGAATGAAAGAAATATTTACCCTGCTTGCCATAGCCTTGTTTGTAAGTATTTCCTGGTTAACGTTTAAGAATAGTTTTAGCCAAAAGAATATCTGGGAAAATGAGGCCCTTCAAGCACTTCGTTTTAAGATGAGTGAACCAGTTATATCTGCGATGCTGCAAAAATCCAGAGTTGCAGATATAAGGCCATGGCAGCATGATATTCAATTGGGGAACTATAATGCACCCGTGCAGATTCTGGTTGTATGTGGTCCATATTGTTCACCCTGTGCAAAAGCACATGAAGTTTTGCATGAACTTTTAGAAATCCATAAGCAGACTTTTGGCCTTACAATTCGCTTTGCTTTAACATTGGACAGTAAAGACGACAAAAGAACAGAAGCTATTCAGTATATACTTCAGCATATAGAGGAGGTGTGTTCTGATAAAACTAAAGAAGAAAGATCGGCTTACTCAGGAATGATATTGCGGGAATGGTTTAAGAATATGAACTATGAAAAATTTACTGCTGCTTTCCCAAACACAAAAAGAATAAATGTAGCAGGCTTATTGACGCAGCATGAGAAGTGGAGTAAGAGTAGTAATATTCGCTTTACCCCAACCATATTTATTAACGGGCGGGAGTTGCCAAATGGATATTCAATTGCTGATATCAGCGGGTTGATGTATGTGTTGCCCGGAATATTTCAACCGCAGCAGGAAGTAAATGAATCAGAATCTATTCTGGCCTGACAGATAAAAATGTTTTGTTGCAACAAACACCGTTCCTGCTGAGGTTACCAGCCAGGGGTACAGAGCCAGGTACCTTAACCCGGGCCGATTTAATAACGTCAAAAGTAATTCCAATGAAAACGATTCAAAACCTTGGAAAGGAGCTAAGTAAAGATGAATTGAAGAAAATTTCCGGAGGAACCGGCAATCAATTTTGCTTTACGCTGGAGGGAAGCTTTGGTATCTGTAAAACGGATCATTTTTGTGATCTTGATCTGCCGATCTGCGAAGCTATTTAGCCAGATGCATTTTCATTTGAAACAAGGTAAAGAGCCCGGTACCTTAACCCTGGCCAATTTACAATTCTAAAAAATTTTATCATGAAAAAGAAAATCGAAAAAATCGGAAAAAAGTTATCAAAAAATGAAATGAAAAAATTAAATGGAGGCAGGAAAACCTGTGGAGGAATACCCTGTGATCCATATGGAGAATTTAATCCATGCATGTGCTCATATTGCATCCCTCTCGAATATGCCGGGGGAGGAACATGTGCGTTCTGATTATACTAAACAAAAGAGGCTTACCTGTTCTCAACGTAAGCCTCTTCTCCTTTTCTATTTTATTATTTCTTTAAATCAAAAAGTTCGCAGTATGCTAAAAAATATAAAAGATATTGGCAAGGTAATGTCAAAAACCGAAATGAAAAAAATTGCAGGTGGAAGAGTTGTTTGCCACAATATTACTGCAGGCGGGCAATGTGCCAGTACTGCATGCTGGTTACAATCCTCCACACGTTGCTGCTGTGCTGAAACCTGAATTTTGCAGACTGCTATACTTGAACCTGATACTGTTGCCCGGGTGATTTAATTAAACAAAAGTGATATGCCTTTTCAATTTTACAAACAGCCTGATAGTATGGATTGCGGGCCCACCTGCCTGAGGATGATTGCCAAGCATTATGGCAGAAGCTTTTCAATGCACCTATTGAAAGAAAAAGCTCAAATAAGTAAAGAGGGGGTCAATTTACTGGGTATTAGTGAAGCAGCAGAAAGTATTGGATTTAGAACAGTTGCAGCAAAAATAAGTGTAAGGGAACTGAAAAAATCGGCAAAACTTCCGGCTATTTTACATTGGAACCAGAATCATTTTGTGGTTTTGTATAAGATTAAGGGCAAAGTTTTTTTTATAGCTGATCCCGCACAGGGACTGGTAAAATTTACTTTTGATGAATTCAGAGATAACTGGATAAGTGATATTTCGGAAGATGAGGAGGAAGGAATTGTATTGTTGCTTGAGCCAACCCCCGATTTCTTTAATACAGAGCAAGGGGAAGAGGAGAACGGGATTAACCAGGAATCGGGATTTAGGAATGTAATCCTGTATTTATACCCTCACAAAAAATTATTGCTGCAACTGATCCTTGGTCTGGCTATAGGCAGCCTCTTACAATTATTTTTGCCTTTCCTTACTCAAAGCGTGGTGGATACCGGTATAAACACGGCCAATATTCACTTTGTATATATTGTACTAATTGCGCAACTGGCATTGTTTGCAGGACGACTTGCGATAGAGTTTGTACGTAGCTGGGTACTCCTGCATATTAGTACACGTATAAATCTTTCAATACTTACAGATTTTCTTATTAAAATGATGAAGTTGCCTGTTTCATTTTTCGACAGTAAGAAAACAGGCGACATAATGCAGCGAATGAATGATCATCAGCGAATCGAATCTTTCCTTACCGGTTCATCCCTGAATATATTTTTTTCTCTTCTTAACCTGATTATTTTTTCTGTAGTACTGGCAATTTTCAACATTTCCATTTTCTCCGTTTTTGCAGTTTCTATCATACTGTATTCCTGCTGGGTTATTATCTTTCTTAAACAAAGAAAACTGCTTGATTACAGAAAGTTTGAGGTTGCGGCTAAAGAACAAAGTATAACTATACAACTGGTGCAGGGAATGCAGGAAATTAAGCTGAATGGGGTGGAAAAAAGTATGCGGTGGGCGTGGGAAAGCTTACAGGCAAAATTGTTTAAGCTCAATATGAAAGGCCTCTCTTTGAACCAGGCACAACAGGCCGGGGCATTTTTCATTAATGAGGGTAAGAACATTCTCATCACGTTTCTGGCGGCAAGGGCGGTTATTGACGGGAGAATGACTTTAGGAACAATGCTGGCAGTTCAATACATAATAGGCCAACTAAACAGCCCCATAGAACAAATGATCGGATTTATTCAAAACTGGCAAAACGCTAAGATCAGTATCGACCGTATAAATGAAATTCATCAGTTGCCGGATGAGGAACCATCCGGGCAGCATTTATTGAAGGAACTGCCACCTTCATTTGCTATGCAACTGCTTGGAGGGAAATCGCCGGCAGCGCCCGTATTATTTTCTGACTCCATGGCCTGGAATACTCAAGCTTCAGGGATTCAGGAACCAATAGCCGAAAGGGCTTCAGTGGCAGCACAAGCCATTCACTTCAACAACGTAAGCTTTACATATTCAGGTGCAGGAAATGAGCCTGTGTTAAAAAATATAAATCTTAGTATCCCTGTTGGAAAAACAACTGCCATTGTTGGTACCAGCGGCAGTGGAAAAACAACCCTGCTGAAATTACTGCTCAAATTTTATGAGCCACAAAAAGGGGAAATAAAATTAGGCAATACAAACCTGCTGAATATCAGCCACAAAACATGGCGCAAACACTGCAGTATCGTTATGCAGGAAAGTTTTATTTTTTCTGACACAATTGCCAGGAACATAGCTGTTGGCCAGGAGCAGGTTGATATGGAAAAACTGGGCCACGCAGTTTCTGTTGCCAACATCCGGGATTTTATAGAGGGCCTCCCACTTGGGTATAATACTAAAATAGGAGCTGAAGGCAACGGAATAAGTATGGGCCAGAAACAGCGGATACTGATTGCCCGTGCAGTTTACCGGGATCCCTCTTTTATTTTCTTTGATGAGGCAACTAACAGCCTGGACGCAAACAACGAAAGTACCATACTTAAAAACCTGCAAGATTTTTTTATTGGAAGAACTGTGGTAGTGGTGGCACACAGGCTTAGCACTGTTAAAAATGCTGATCAAATTGTTGTTCTCAATAAAGGCATCATTTCAGAAAGAGGAACACACCAGGAACTGGTAAACCTGAAAGGCGAGTATTTTAATCTTGTTAAGAACCAGCTGGAGCTGGGAACTTAAAAACTTTTTTGTATGCCCAATCAAATTAATGCCCGGGAATTGCTCAGCGAAGAAATCCGGGAAATTATCAACTACCGCCCACACTGGATAGTTAGAAAAGGGAACAGTATTTTTTTACTGGTATTATTTTCTTTGCTGATGCTTGCATTTGTCATCAGGTATCCTGATGTGGTAAAAGCCCCTGCAACGTTAACAGCCATAAATCCGCCAATGGCAATTAACGTAAAGAAGGGAGGCAAACTTGTGAAGCTATTTGTTAATAATGAGCAAGCCGTGAATAAAGGATTGCATTTAGGGTACATTGAAAGCGGGGTTGCATACGATGAAGTAATGCACCTGCAGCATTGGGTTGATACAACTATCAGACAAATTCAGGAAGGAAAATATAATACTTTGATCAGTTACCCTTTGCCCGAACTTATCAATTTAGGCCCTTTGCAGGTTTCGTACCAGGAGTTTGCAAATCAGTTGCAATACACCAGGCAAACATTGGCCAATGGCTATTTCAATAAGAAATCGAATGCCCTTCAAAAAGATCTTCAATATCTTTCTGAACTTAAAAACAATGCATACCAGCAACAAAACCTCGTAACGGCTGATAAACAAATACAGGAAAAAGAATACGAAATATATGAATCCCTGGCAAAGGATAAGATAATAGCGCCTGTGGAGCTGAACCAGTATAAAAGTAAGCTGATCGCAAAAGAACAAAGCCTGAAACAGGTAAATGTGGCTTTAACAAATGCAGACATAAGCACACATGGAAAACAAAAAGAATTGCTGGAATTGCACAAACAGGTAGCCGACCAGCAGCAAAGTTTTTACTCAGCATTACTAAACCTCAAAAGTTCAATTGAAGCATGGATCGATCAATATGTTCTGGTCGCTTCCGAAAATGGCAAAGTCATATTTAGCTCTTCTCTGCTTGAAAATGAACTGGTAAATACGGGGCAAAACCTGTTTTACATTATGCCACCACAATCCCGTTTCTATGTTGAAATAATGGCTCCGCAAAATGGTTTCGGAAAAATAAAGTCAGGACAAAAAGTGCTGCTGAAAGTTAATAGTTATCCCAGCCAGGAATTCGGAAGTATTGAGGGTAATGTTAGTTATATTTCAGATGTAACCAATAACAGAGACAGTTTTTTGATCAAGGTTGATTTACCCACCGGGATGAAAACCAATTATGGCAAAACCATAATCTTTAAGACAGGTATGACTGCACAAGCCGAGATCATCACAGATGACAGAAAACTGGTGGACCGGCTTACCGGCCAGTTGCGTTCTATTTTGACACAGTAAAAGAGCTTATACCACCTCTTGAAACCTGTTACTTTAGCATGTAAGGAAATCCACCCTTTAAAACTCCGGTATCTGATATTGAAGCCATTATTTTTCATGTACATACGCTTAAGAACTGGTATGGCCTTTACACGTAACCATTGCTATAAGTAAACCGGCCAGGGGAGGTAAAATGTACCTTTATCTTGACCAACTGCCGCCAAAGCCAGGTGTACATAATAAAATTTTCAAATGTATTAGAGTGGAATAAGGCTCTATGCCCTGGGCGATGCAAAATTTCAAAAAAATGGCCAGGAATTCTGGTTTATCCACAAAAACCCTTCCAAAACCTCAAAAAATCGTATATCGTAATCAATAAATAGCAAAATTATCCCTACCTTTGCCCTCCTTTAATTTAGGGGCAGTGGCGCAAGTTGTTCCAATGCACTGAAATAAAGGGTCTTCTGCACATTAAACCGTTTTAATTACAATATGTCTGCAACAAAAACACCCGCTGCTAAACGTTTCAATTTCGGTAAAGTTGAATTTTTAGCAGAAACTCCTGATTTGCTGGGAATCCAGATCCAATCATTTAAAGACTTTTTCCAGTTACAAACTACTCCCGACAAACGTAACGTGGAGGGGCTGTTCCGTGTGTTTAAGGAAAACTTTCCTATTACTGATACACGTAACATCTTCGTACTGGAATTCCTGGATTACTTTGTAGATCCTCCACGGTATACAATTGAAGAGTGTATTGAAAGAGGGCTTACTTATGCAGTTCCCTTAAAAGCAAAACTTCGCCTGAGCTGTAATGATGAAGAGCACGTTGACTTCCAGACAATCGTTCAGGATGTGTTTTTAGGTAATATCCCTTACATGACACCACGTGGTACTTTTGTTATCAATGGTGCCGAAAGGGTGGTGGTAAGCCAGTTGCATCGTTCACCCGGTGTATTCTTCGGTCAGTCGGTACACCCGAACGGAACGAAGATCTATTCTGCAAGGGTGATTCCTTTCAAAGGAGCCTGGATGGAGTTTGCAACTGATATCAACAACGTAATGTTTGCTTACATCGACCGTAAGAAAAAGTTCCCTGTAACCACTTTATTACGTTCCATCGGTTTTGAAACTGACAAGGATATCCTGGAATTGTTCGGCATGGCTGATGAAGTGAAAGCAGATAAAAAGAACCTTGAGAAATGCATCGGTAAACGCCTTGCAGCACGTGTATTGCGTACCTGGGTAGAGGATTTTGTGGATGAGGATACCGGTGAAGTGGTTTCCATTGAGAGGAATGAGATCATCCTGGAAAGGGATACCGTTTTAGATGAATCAAACATTGCAATGATCATCGAAATGGAAGTGAAGAGCGTATTCATCCAGAAAGAAGAAGTAAGTGGTGATTATGCCATCATCTATAACACATTAAATAAAGATACCTCTAACAGTGAGCTGGAAGCGGTACAGCACATCTACAAGCAATTGCGTGGTGCTGATGCTCCCGATGATGAAACTGCACGTGGTATTATCGATAAATTATTCTTTAGTGATAAGCGTTACGATCTTGGAGAAGTTGGCCGTTACAAAATTAACCGTCGCCTGGGCCTTGATTTCCCGATCACCAAGAAAGTATTGACCAAAGACGATATCATTGCCATCATCAAAACCCTGGTGTTATTAACCAATGGTAAATCTGAGGTGGATGATATTGATCACCTGAGCAACCGTCGTGTACGTACTGTAGGCGAGCAATTGTATGCCCAGTTCGGTGTTGGTCTGGCCCGTATGGCCCGTACCATCCGTGAGCGTATGAACGTACGTGATAACGAGGTATTCACACCGGTTGACCTGATCAATGCAAGAACACTTTCTTCTGTTATCAATTCATTCTTTGGTACCTCCCAATTATCCCAGTTCTTAGACCAAACCAACCCGCTGTCGGAAATTACGCACAAGCGTCGTATTTCTGCACTGGGGCCCGGTGGTTTAAGCAGGGAGCGTGCTGGTTTCGAGGTACGTGACGTACACTATTCACACTACGGACGTTTGTGTACAATTGAAACGCCCGAAGGTCCGAACATTGGTTTGATCTCAACACTTTGTGTGCATGCCAAGATCAATGATATGGGCTTTATTGAAACACCTTATCATAAAGTGACTGATGGCCGTGCGGATATGAAAAAGATCACTTTCTTAAGTGCTGAGGAAGAAGATACAGCCAAGATCGCACAGGCAAATATTGAAATGGATGCCAAAGGAAACTTTGTGCACGACAGGATCAAGAGCCGCCAGACTGGTGACTTCCCGATCCTGGATAAAACAGAAGTGGAATACATGGATGTGGCGCCAAACCAGATTGTTGGTTTATCTGCCTCATTGATTCCGTTCTTAGAGCATGATGATGCCAACCGTGCGCTGATGGGATCGAACATGCAACGCCAGGCCGTACCACTGATCAAACCTGAAGTGCCTATTGTGGGTACCGGTTTGGAAGCTAAGGCTGCCCGTGATGCAAGGATCCAGATACACGCTGATGGTGAAGGTGTTGTTGAATATGTAGATGCAAATGAAATTCATGTTCGTTACAAACGCAACGAAACACAGCAATTAGTTTCTTTTGATGAAGACCTGATCGTTTATAAATTAACCAAATTCGTTCGCACCAACCAGGAAACCTGTATCAACCTGCGCCCTGCAGTGGTGAAAGGCCAGAAAGTGAGCGAAGGCGATTTCTTAACCGAAGGTTATGCAACCAAGGGCGGCGAACTTGCACTGGGACGTAACATGAAAGTGGCATTCATGCCATGGAAGGGTTACAACTTCGAGGATGCGATCGTGATCAGTGAGAAAGTGGTTAAGGAAGATCTGTTCACTTCACTCCATATTTCTGAATACGAAATTGAAGTGCGTGATACCAAACTGGGTGAAGAAGAACTGACCCCGGATATCCCGAACGTGAGTGAGGAAGCTACCAAAGACCTTGATCAGAACGGTATCATCCGCATTGGCGCCCATGTAAAAGAAGGTGATATCATTATTGGTAAGATCACGCCTAAAGGTGAGAGCGATCCTACACCGGAAGAGAAACTGTTACGTGCCATCTTTGGTGATAAAGCCGGTGATGCAAAAGATGCTTCTTTAAAAGCATCAAGCGGAACAGAAGGTGTGATCATCGATAAGAAATTATTCCAGAGAGCTAAGAAGGATAAGAATGCGAAGGTTCGTGAAAAAGCACAGATGGATAAGATCGAGAAAGTGCATGAGAAGAATGAAGCTGATCTGCTTGAATTATTGATCAACAAACTGCAAACCTTATTGAAAGATAAGAGCAGTGCAGGTGTTAGCAATAATTTCGGTGAGGTGCTGATTGGCAAAGGAGCTAAATTCAATGCCAAGAACCTGGCCAACATCGATTATCAAAACGTAAATCCATTGGGATGGAGCGGCGATGAGAAAACTGATGAGCTGATCAATATCCTGTTGCACAATTACAATATCAAGTTCAACGAAGAATTAGGAAGATACAAGCGTGAGAAATTCAACATCTCTATTGGTGATGAATTACCAGCCGGTGTGTTGAAGTTGGCTAAAGTATATATGGCTGTTAAACGTAAGCTGAAAGTGGGTGATAAAATGGCGGGCCGTCACGGTAACAAGGGTATTGTTGCCAAGATCGTACGCCAGGAAGATATGCCGTTCCTGGAAGACGGAACACCGGTTGATATCGTATTGAACCCGCTGGGTGTACCTTCCAGGATGAACCTGGGTCAGATATACGAAACCGTATTAGGCTGGGCCGGAGAGAAACTGGGAATGCGCTTTGCAACACCCATCTTTGATGGTGCCAGCGTGGAGGAAATTGATGAGCAGATCACAGCAGCAGGCTTACCTAAGTTTGGGCACACTTATTTATATGATGGTGAAACCGGTGAGCGTTTCGATCAGAAAGCAACTGTTGGTATCATCTACGTAATTAAGCTGCACCACATGGTGGATGATAAGATGCATGCCCGTTCGATCGGACCATACTCACTTATTACACAACAACCGCTGGGTGGTAAAGCCCAGTTTGGTGGTCAGCGTTTTGGTGAGATGGAGGTTTGGGCCCTGGAAGCATATGGTGCATCCAACATTTTGCAGGAGCTGTTAACGCTTAAATCGGATGACATCATCGGAAGGGCTAAAACGTACGAAGCAATTGTAAAAGGTGATAACATTCCCAGAGCCGGTATCCCTGAATCATTCAATGTATTGGTTCATGAATTGAGGGGCCTGGGTTTAGACCTGAAATTTGACTAAGAATATTTGGTGATGAATTGTGTGAAAGAAACACACGATTCATCGCTGATATAAAAGTTGAGTAAAGCTGAGAAAGTACAAGTGAGTGACACAACGATGCTGAACATTGTACCACAGCTGGTAACAAAAAACAACAAACCTACCTGCCGGATAGGCAGGCTATAAACAGTAAACAAAATATGGCATTCAAAAAAGAAAACCGCCCAAGGCCAACATTTTCTCAGATCACAATTGGTTTGGCTTCTCCGGACAGCATTTTGGAAAAAAGCTATGGTGAAGTTTTAAAGCCGGAAACCATTAACTATCGTACCTACAAGCCAGAACGTGATGGTTTGTTTTGCGAAAGGATATTTGGACCGGTTAAGGATTATGAGTGCGCCTGCGGTAAATACAAGCGTATCCGTTACAAGGGTATTGTGTGCGACCGTTGCGGTGTGGAAGTAACAGAGAAAAAAGTACGTCGCGAAAGAATGGGCCACATCAAGCTGGTGGTTCCCGTGGTGCATATCTGGTACTTTAAATCGTTGCCAAACAAAATTGGTTATTTGCTGGGGATGAGCTCTAAGAAATTAGAGAGCATTGTTTATTACGAGCGTTACGTGGTAATCCAGTCAGGTATACGTGCAGATAAAGGACAGAACTATGGAGACCTGCTGACAGAAGAGGAATACCTGGACATATTAGATACCCTGCCAAAAGATAACCAGCATTTACCGGATGAAGATCCGAACAAATTCGTGGCCAAGATGGGTGCTGAAGCGGTGCATGATATGTTACAGCGCATCGACCTGGATCAATTGAGTTTTGACCTGAGGAATGCAGCAGCCAACGAAACATCTCAGCAACGTAAAGCAGATGCTTTAAAACGTTTGAGTGTTGTTGAAAGCTTCCGTGATGCCAACACACGTATCAACAACCGTCCTGAGTGGATGGTGATGCAGTATATCCCGGTTATTCCACCGGAATTACGTCCGCTGGTTCCATTGGATGGTGGCCGTTTTGCATCTTCTGATCTTAACGACTTGTATCGTCGTGTAATCATCCGCAACAACCGTTTAAAGCGCTTGTTAGAGATCAAGGCTCCTGAAGTTATCTTACGTAACGAAAAGCGTATGCTGCAGGAAGCGATAGACTCACTGTTTGATAACAGCCGTAAATCAAATGCTGTAAAGGCAGAAGGCGGTCGTGCGTTGAAATCATTAAGTGATGTATTAAAAGGTAAACAAGGACGTTTCCGCCAGAACCTGTTGGGTAAGCGTGTTGACTATTCCGGTCGTTCGGTTATCGTGGTAGGTCCTGAACTGAAAATGCACGAATGTGGTTTACCAAAAGATATGGCTGCTGAATTGTTCAAGCCATTTATCATTCGTAAGTTAATTGAAAGAGGTATCGTTAAAACAGTGAAATCGGCCCGTAAACTGGTTGATAAGAAAGAGGCGATCATCTGGGATATCTTAGAAAATATTTTGAAAGGGCACCCGGTTCTGCTGAACAGGGCCCCAACGCTGCACCGTTTATCAATACAGGCATTCCAGCCCAAACTGATCGAAGGTAAAGCGATTCAATTACACCCATTGGTAACCACGGCTTTCAACGCCGACTTTGATGGTGACCAGATGGCGGTTCACGTGCCTTTGAGCAGTGCTGCAATCCTGGAAGCCCAGTTACTGATGCTTTCTTCTCACAACATTTTGAACCCGCAGAATGGTACACCAATCACCCTTCCCTCACAGGACATGGTACTTGGTCTGTATTACATCACCAAGGGTAAAAAATCAACAGCAGATGAAAAAGTAAAAGGTGAAGGAAAAGCTTTCTACTCTCCTGAAGAAGTGATCATCGCTTATAACGAGAAGCAGATCGACCTGCATGCTAACATCAAAGTAAAAGTTGATGTACGCAATGCAGATGGAACTTTAACCAATAAATTAACTGATACCACTGTTGGACGTGTGATCTTTAACCAGCACGTTCCAAAAGGAGTAGGTTATATCAATGCATTGCTTACCAAGAAAGCACTGCGTGAGATCATCGGTGATATCATCAAATGGACCAGTGTACCTGCTACAGCCAAGTTCCTGGATGATATTAAAACACTGGGATACCGTATGGCATTCCGTGGTGGTCTGTCGTTCAACATTAACGACCTGATCATTCCGGAGATCAAAGCCATGCTGGTGGAGAATGCACAGAATGAGGTTGCGGAGGTTTGGGATAACTATAACATGGGTCTTATCACCAACAACGAGCGTTATAACCAGATCATCGATATCTGGAGCCGTGTGGATACCAAAGTGACTGAAACATTGATCCAGGAGCTGGCAGCCAACAAACAAGGCTTCAACTCGGTGTACATGATGCTGGATAGTGGTGCCCGTGGTAGCAAGCAACAGATCAAGCAGCTTGCCGGTTTAAGGGGACTGATGGCTAAACCACGTAAATCCGGTTCATCAGGATCAGAGATCATTGAGAACCCGATCCTGGCAAACTTTAAAGATGGTTTGAGTGTATTGGAATACTTTATCTCTACCCACGGTGCCCGTAAAGGTCTTGCCGATACGGCTCTGAAAACAGCGGATGCGGGCTACCTAACTCGTCGTCTGGTAGACGTATCACAGGATGTGGTGATCAATGAAGAAGATTGCGGAACACTGCGTGGTATTGCAACTTCAGCGTTAAAAGATAATGAGGATATCATTGAAGCACTGAGCGACAGGATTGAAGGCCGTATGAGCTTACATGATGTTTTCCACCCGGTAACTGAAGAATTGCTGATCGCTGCTGGCGAAGAAATCAGCACCGATATGGCAAAAAGAATTGAAGAGAGCGGAATTGATACGGTTGAAATTCGTTCAGTACTTACCTGCGAAAGCAAACGTGGTGTTTGTGTAAAATGTTATGGTAAAAACCTGGCCAGCGGTATGATTGCCCAGCGTGGTGATGCTGTGGGTATCATTGCGGCCCAGTCAATTGGTGAGCCTGGTACACAGCTTACCCTGCGTACTTTCCACGTGGGTGGTGTGGCTGGTTCTGCTTCAGTGGAATCAACGCTTGCTGCCAAGTTTGACGGTACCCTGCAGTTTGACGGCTTACGTACAGTACATACTGAAGACGGACAGGGCAAGAAGATCAATGTGGTTATCGGCCGTACGGGTGAGATCAGGAATATCGATGTGAAGAGCGACCGCTTGCTGAATACAGTTCATATCCCTTACGGTGCTATCCTGAATGTAAAAGATGGCCAGAAGGTTTCAAAAGGTGATACCATATGTACATGGGATCCGTTCAACAACGTAATTGTTGCGGAAGTAAATGGTAAAGTAACATTTGAAAGTTTGATCGAAGGTGTTACCTATCGTGATGAGGCGGATGAACAAACCGGTCACCGTGAAAAAGTGGTTATCGAAACAAAAGATAAGACCAAACTTCCTTCCATAATCATTGAAGGAAAAGAGAAAAAAACTTATAACCTGCCTGTAGGCTCACATATTGTGGTGGAAGAAGGGGATGATATCAGGAGCGGACAGGTATTGGTAAAAATTCCAAGGGTATTGAGCAAACTGAAGGATATTACGGGTGGTCTGCCTCGTGTAACTGAATTGTTCGAGGCACGTAACCCAAGCAACCCTGCAGTTGTTTGTGAGATCGATGGTGTGGTAGCTTTTGGAGCCATCAAGCGTGGTAACCGTGAGATCATTGTGGAAGCAAAAGACGGGGTGGTTAAAAAATACCTGGTTCCGTTAAGCCGCCAGATCCTTGTACAGGATGGTGACTTTGTAAAAGCAGGGGCAGCATTGAGTGATGGACAAACCGCACCAATCGATATCCTGGCTATTAAAGGGCCATTCGCTGTTCAGGAATATGTAGTGAACGAGATACAGGAGGTTTACCGCTTACAGGGTGTGAAGATCAATGATAAGCACGTGGAAGTAATTGTTCGCCAGATGATGCGCAAAGTACGGATCGAAGATGCGGGTGATACCAAATTCCTGGAAGGAGATACAGAAGACCGCCTGGACTTTAACACTGAGAATGACTATATCTACGATAAGAAAGTGGTAACCGATGCCGGCGAAAGCACCAAACTGAGATCAGGCCAGATCGTTACACTGCGTGAAGTACGTGAAGAAAATTCTGTACTGAGAAGAGCAGATAAAAAGCTGGTTGAATTCCGTGATGCACAGCCTGCAACATCTTCTCCATTGTTGCTGGGTATTACCAAGGCATCACTGGGTACGCATAGCTGGATATCTGCCGCATCTTTCCAGGAAACGACCAAGGTGCTGTCATCTGCTGCCATCCAGGGTAAAACAGATGAAATGCTTGGCCTGAAAGAGAATGTGATCACAGGTCATCATATACCTGCCGGTACAGGCTTGCGTGAGTTTGAGAACATGATCGTAGGAAGCAAAGAAGAATACGAACTGTTGATGACTACCAAAGAAGCGATGAGCTTTGATGAAGAGGAATAATACAAATCAGATTCACAAATTTGAATACAGGAGTAAGTTTTATAGCTTACTCCTTTTTTTTGTTGTTAAAGTGTATATGCTTAAAACAGTAAAGCCAGGCAAAAGCCTGGCTTTGATTACCGGATGGGTTTTCTTTTCAGGGAATAATATTTTTATTTATGCAGTTTTTCTCAGGATATCCTGCAACCTGGTTTTGGAGCGGAATAACTGCGATTTGCTGGTGCCCTCACTGCAATTTAGCAATACCGCAATTTCACGATGGTTGTACCCTTCCACGGCATAAAGCATGAATATTTTCTGATAGCCCGGGGGCAAGGTTTTAACCATGCTGATGATATCCTTTTCTGCCAGCTTATCTGTTACGGAAGCCTCAGTATCCTTTACGGCGTGTATAATATCAGTATTGTAATTCGTCGTTCTTCTTTCTTTTTCCTTTAACCGGCTTAACGCAGTTCGGGTTATGATCGTTCTTATCCAGCCCTCAAAAGAGCCGTCGTGCCTGAATTTGTGCAGGTTGGAAAATACCTTGATGAAACCATCCTGCAGGATATCTTTTGCATCCTCGGTATTACTGGTATAGCGCAGGCAAACCTGAAACATTTTAGCGGCAAATTTGCTGTATAATGCCTGCTGCATTCTGCGGCTGCCATTTATAGAATCCTGTATTAGTTTTGATTCGCTTATACTATCTGAAATGTGGTCCTGCATTTTTCCTGTTTACAATGCTAAAGTATCAGGATTGAAGGGCGTTTATAAAACAATTCGATAAAACCATGATTCCTGCGGTTAAAAGGCTGTTTAACGGCAACCAAATCTGCCGGATCCTCAGTTTACACATTCAAGACTGCTTATTGGTTTTTACTGCGGGCAAATAAATTTACAACGTTTTAGCCCGCCGGGTTAAAGGAAGGTAAAGATCGCAAGCCCTGGTAAGCTTAATTATTCAAAAGGCTGGATAAATGCAGGGTTAAAGAATTATACGGGTTTGTTTTATTTGCAGATCATAGAATGTTAAATCCCACAATAACCCCTTTTTAATGTGCCCGGCGAATAAGAAAGGGCCGTGCCGCAGCAGTACCGGGATATTGACTTTAATTTATCGAAAGATCATCGCCGTTATTGAATCTTAACTTATTAAGCAGCCTGATCTTCATGAAAGAAAGCCTGGTTGCATACAACTGGTAGGTGATGATGTTTTTAAATTTTTTTAAAGGGAGGTATTCGGCCAATACCTCTTCATAAAATTTATTGAAATAGGCTTCACAGTTATTGCATAATGCCACAATCTCCCCGCCTTTTTGAAAACCTGCCTTTTTATGTATATCCGATTCAATTTTTTTCCAAAGCTGATCTGAAATGCAAAATGTAATATTTATGTTTAAATCTTTAAGCTGGTTGCTTATTTCCCTTGCATATTGCCTGGCTTCAACCGAAAGCGCAAACAGGGCAGTCTTAAGATTTTTACATTCAATATCTCCCGATATGCTTTCAAATCCCCTGGTTACCTGGTATAAATAAGAAACCAGGTTTTCCAGTTTTTGCTTTAACCTGTCTGATATTTTTTCCATTCCTGGTTGCAGTTTAACTACTTGTATAATAAGATCATGATTTTATCCTGCCTGTATATTCCTTAATGGTATTAAGCACTGATCTTATCCCGTTGACCTGCTGCTGTAATATTGCCCGTACTTCATAATTATCTTCGGCCTTGTCAATTGCAATGCCATAATCCTCTAATGCTTTTTCTTCAGCCTTTATGCAGGCCTCAATCACCTGTTCACTTTTGCCATGCCTGAATGTGCTTTTCAGATCCATCCAGGTACGCTGCAACAAACTGAGGGTAAACTGATCGATGGGACATTCCACACCCATACTGTTTACCAGGGTTCTTAACTCATTACTATACCTGCCACGCTGATAGCCAAAGCGTTCAAATAATAATGACAAAACACTGTCCTTTACTTTTTCTGCCGCATTTAAATAACCTTTTTTTGCATCGTCCAATATGGCGATCAGGTTATGTATTGACAAACTGGTATTTTGATTAATTATTTTCATACTGCTACATTTTTCAGGTTTACATGTAAGCCCGTGCAACATTTATACCAGATTTGCGGATAGCCTGTTTTCCCGCTCATTCAGCCTGCAAATGCTGAGGGGCAGTAGCGATTTTGCACCGTTAACCCTTTCCTAAAAATCTGCCAAAATCATTGCCCTCTTGCAGTTTGTAAGTATATTGCCATCAAATAAAAGTGCATGATGAAAAATTTATCCCTTGTATTGAATATTATACTTTTACTTGCTGTGGGCTACCTTTTCTATTATGATTTTTCGGGTAAAAAGACAGAAGCAGTTGCTGCAAAACTGAACAGTACATACAGGCCCGGAGACAGTAATGGCTATCGCCCGCCACTTGCTTATGTGGAACTGGATTCATTAAACGAAAAGATAACTTTCATTAAAGAAAAACGTAAGGAACTGGAAGCCGAAATGAAGGCGATAGAGCAGGAGCAGGAAAATGGATACCGGGGGTTGCAGGCACAAAAGGATAATTTTTTGAAAAAAGGGGCTTCCATTACTGAAGAAGAAGCCCAGATATTCCAGGGAAAACTGATAGAACAACAACAGAAGATAGATGGCCGTAAACAGGAACTGAGCCAGAAGCTGAACGAAAAAAGCTTTGGTATTATGGAAGGCATTCAAAAAAAGCTGAGGGATTTTTTAGCTGAATACAACAAGGACAAAAAATACATGTATATATTCACCACCGGTACAGGGCTCGATTATATGGTATTTAAGGATTCAACACTCAATATTACCAATGATGTAATAAAGGGCATGAACGAAAAAATGAAAGCCGAAGCAAATAAATAATTTGAGGTAATTTCTATATCTTGTTGCTGTAAGCAGGATCGCTCTTTCCGGTTCCCTCTCAGGGCCGAGATGCAATCCTGGTAAAACAGATAACTATGCCAGATCAAACCACTGCTTTTAAACCCACACTCGGTTTATTTGACTCCACCATGATTGTTGCCGGCTCCATGATAGGCTCCGGTATTTTTATTGTAAGTGCCGATATTACACGCAATGTAGGCAGCGCAGGCTGGCTGATTGCTGTATGGCTCATAACCGGCTTCATGACCTTAACGGCTGCATTAAGTTATGGTGAACTGAGTGCCATGTTTCCCAAAGCCGGCGGACAGTATGTTTACCTCAAAGAAGCATTTAACCCCCTTGCAGGTTTTTTATATGGCTGGAGCTTTTTTGCTGTGATACAAACGGCAACCATTGCAGCTGTGGGAGTGGCGTTCAGTAAATTTGCAGCGTATATTTTTCCTGCTTTAAGCGAAAAGAATATCATTGCCGACCTGGGTTTTGTAACCATTTCAGCGGCACAAATAGTTTCCATTATTTTAATTGTGTTGCTCACATACATAAATACAAAGGGTATCGAAGGGGGAAAGCTGATACAGCGGATTTTTACCTCTGCAAAATTACTCGCTTTATTTGGCCTGATCATTTTCGGGTTCTTTATGGTTAAAGAAAGTTTCTGGTCGGCCAACTGGGAAACAGGAATGAATGCCGTTCAGCTTGAAAAAGATGCTGCCGGTAGTTTTATTCCCGGCGGAAACTGGCTCTCAATAGGAGGTGCAGCACTGGTAGGTGCTATCGCTGCTTCTATGTCGGGCTCTATTTTCAGCAGCGATGCCTGGAACAATGTAACTTTTATTGCCGGAGAAATTAAAAATCCAAAAAGGAATATCGGATTAAGCCTGTTTTTGGGAACACTGATAGTAACAGTGATCTATGTATGTGCCAATCTCATGTATTTGAATGTGCTGCCGTTACAGGGTATTGCTCATGCAGAGAATGACAGGGTTGCAGTTGCTGCTGCAAAAGGAATTTTTGGGGATGCCGGCACTTATGTGATTGCCGTATTGATCATGGTATCTACTTTTGGTTGTAATAATGGGTTGATCCTGGCCGGGGCAAGGGTGTATAATACCATGGCCAAAGATGGTCTGTTTTTTAAAAAAGCTGCAACCCTTAATAAAAATGCTGTGCCTGAATTTGCACTGTGGGCCCAATGTGTAATGGCATCTTTATTATGTTTAAGCGGCACTTACGGTAAACTGCTGGATATGATATCCTTTGTGGTAGTATTATTTTATGCGCTAACAATTGCCGGTATTTTTAAATTGAGAAAAGACCGCCCGGATGCGGAAAGGCCTTACAAGGCTTTTGGCTACCCGGTTTTACCGATCATATATATTGTTCTGGCGCTGGTGTTTTGTATTTTTCTTATCAAGATGAGTCCATTGTATGCAGGCATAGGTTTAGGAATTGTGCTGGCAGGTATCCCTATTTATTTTATTGCTATTGCAAATAAAAAGTAAGAATTTATTTTATGGATTTTGATAAAGTTTTTCATGCCATTACCCAACTGAAAGTTGCTGTGGTAGGCGATGTAATGCTGGATACATACTGGTGGGGTAATGTGGAAAGAATATCTCCTGAAGCGCCTGTGCCGGTTGTGGCAGTAACTAAAAAAGAGCAACGCATTGGCGGTGCCGGTAATGTAGCATTGAATATCGCATCGCTGGGGGCCACGGTGCATATGCTGAGTGTGCTTGGTAAAGATGAGGACGGAGAACAACTGACAGGACTGCTGCAGCAGAAACATATCAACACCCAATACCTGGTACATAGTGAGCAGCGCATTACCACCAATAAGATACGCATCATCAGCCGCAACCAGCACATGATGCGCCTGGATGCAGAAATGGCCGGCGATATGACCGTGGCAGATGAGGAAAGGCTGCTATATGCTTTTGAAAATTATGTTGCAGCTGAAAGTCCGCAGGTGGTAATACTGGAAGACTATAACAAAGGAGTGCTTACAGAAAATGTGATTAGACAAATTATTGCATTGTGTAAAAAGCAAGGGATACTTACTGCTGTAGATCCAAAACGGAAAAACTTTTTTGCCTATGAAGGGGTGGATATTTTTAAACCCAATCTCAAAGAAGTAAAAGAGGGGTTAAATATTATCAGGGAAGAAATAAACATCAGCGTACTGAAGGACATGCATTTGCTGCTGCAGGAAAAACTTCAGCACCGTATTTCGCTTATCACTTTATCTGAAAAAGGTGTTTTCTTTCAGCAGGAAGATAATGCATCCATTATACCCACACATATACGCAACATAGCTGACGTTAGTGGCGCCGGCGATACAGTGATAGCTGTTGCTGCCCTGGTTTACTGTTTAACAAAAGATGCAAGGCTGATGGCTGAAATGGCCAATATTGCCGGGGGATTGGTTTGTGAGGAAGTAGGCACTGTGGCTATCAGCAAAGATAAGTTCCTTGATGAATGCCGTCGTTTACTTCAATGATCAAGCCGTTAAAATATCTGTCATCCTTATTCCTCCTGCTGCTTGTATGTTCCTGCCGGAACACAAACCCGGATTTCAGCAGCATTAGATGGACCAAAGCGGCAGAGCCGGATGGAATTCAATTCTATATTTCAAAAAAAGGCAACGGAGAAAAAGCCAGGCTGCATTTTCAATACCTGGGCTGGCTTGATAATAATAAATTCATACAGGAAACCCCAACCAATAATACTGCTTACCTGGATTCAATGGTCCGTATGGCTGCAACAGAACCAGGTAGCCTTCCAATGCTGGAAAAAGGCAGCGAGGGTTATATAAAGTTCAACCCGGAAGATTATTTGCAGGATATGTATTCGAAAACCAGCCATTTTGTTTTGTTTTATTCAGCTTATATGAGTTCGGAAGACCTGAGAAAGGATTCCCTGGCACTTGGCGGGATGAAGTTTTTTAAAACCATTAAAGTTACCAGCGCATTGCAGGCTGCCGAAGAATTCAGTAAAAATTATCCCGATATAAAATGGCAGGATTACCTGGATAGTAACCCCCTGCCAGCCTCTGTTACATTAACAGTAAGAAAAGATCTGTACCAGGCAGGTAAAATGGATTCAATTAAAAAACTGCTGGAAAAGCAATTCCCCAATACTGAACTGTCTGAATCACTATATGAACCGAAACAGCTGCTTATACCCGGGAAGAAAAAAAATCTGATTTTCAGGTTTACGGTTTGGTAAGCTTTTTCATCTGCTCTCTTTTTTCAGCAATAGCAAGAAACCTTCCGAAGTTTATAAACAGCTCAAAGAATATCTTCACTATAACAAAAATTAAAACAAAGATCTTTCCGGCACCAAAATGTAAAAATATACTGCCAAGTATTACCACCACCTGCTGCACAAATATTCGTATATAGGGTTCAAACATCAGCCTGCCCAGGGAGATCGTCTTATAATTTCCGGTAAGAAAAAAATCAAAGATGGTTTGTAAAGTATAATAAACAATAAATATCAGCAGCATCAGTTTACCATTGTAACCCAGCAGTGCCGGTATTTGTGCATAGCTCCCCATCAGCGATCCATCTGGTATCAGTCCGCTTACCGAAAAAAATATCTGCGTTTGTACAAAAACAAAAAAGCCATAATGCACTATAAAAAAGAAGATAAAGAACCAGCCGCTTTGCATGCTTATACTTCCCCCGTTCTGCCATACATCAGATTTTTTTACAAATAGCGTAACCCCCGCCATTTTCAGCACATTCACCAGGCCCACGATCACCGTCTCCAGGCAATACACTAAAAATATCTCAGAAGCGCTCCATCCCTCAAACCATACACCGTACAACGGGATAAGGTTTACTACGATCAGCAGCCAGTTACTTAAGGTCAGTTTTCTTTTGATCATGAATAAAAAATTGTGGATTGTTTATGCGGGGAAATTAGATATTTTTGAGCATCATTTAAATACCCATTACCACGTATGCACAAATATTCGATTGCTATTCACGGCGGCGCCGGCACCATACTCAAAGAAGATATGACACCCGAACTGGAAAAAGCGTATTTAACAGGTCTTGAAGAAGCGCTGGCAGCAGGATATGCGGTGCTGGAAGAAGGTGGCTCGGCTGTTAATGCTGTAAAAGCAGCTGTGGTGGTGCTGGAAGATAACCTGCTCTTTAATGCCGGCCGCGGTTCGGTATTTACCAAAAAGGGGTTACAGGAAATGGATGCCGCTATTATGGATGGTAAAAACCTCGATGCAGGGTCGGTGGCAGGTATACGTAATGTGCGCAATCCAATTGAACTGGCAACAGAAGTAATGCAGCACAGCAACCATGTTTTTTTAAGCGGTAAAGGCGCCAATGATTTTGCCATCAAGCAGGGCATCAAGCTGGAGCCGGATGAATATTTCTTTTCGCAGTTCAGGTACGATCAATGGAAGGAGATCCGTGACAGCGATAACTATTCGCTCGATCATACACATAAAGGTGTGGAGGAGTTGATGAAGGATAAGAAATTTGGAACCGTAGGCGCTGTGGCCTGTGATAAAGACGGCAATATTGCTGCTGCCACCAGCACCGGCGGCATGACGAATAAAAAATATGGCCGCATCGGCGACAGCCCGCTGATAGGCGCCGGCACTTATGCCAACAACAGCACCTGTGCCATCAGCTGCACCGGGCATGGCGAACCATTTATCTGCGCTGTGGCAGCACATGATGTAAGCTGCCTGATGGAATACAAGGGGATGAGTTTGGAACAGGCTATGCACGAAGTAGTAAATGTAAAATTAGTGAAGATGGATGGTGAGGGCGGTATGATCGGCGTGGATGCAAACGGAAATGCTGCAATGCTGTTCAACAGCGCTGGTATGTACCGCGGTATGAAGAACAGTGCAGGTGAACAGTTGATCGGTATTTACAAGGATTGATCTTTTGGGCCCGGCTTTTGTACTTCCATTAAACTTCAGTGGCGTCGCACACTTGTACCCTGGTTCTTTACTGAACCTTTCACGTGTTTTTATTGTTTTTTAATTGTAAATCTTAACTCCTGCAATGGATAATTATACTAACGGAACAGAGATACCGGGAACAGGCCCGGGCAACCCTGGTTTAAAAAAAGCAGCCGTAATTGTGGCCGGCGGTACCGGTACCCGCATGAACAACACAACCCCCAAACAGTTCCTGCTGCTGAAAGGCAAACCTGTTCTGTATTATACCCTCAATAGTTTTTTACAGGCTTATGAAGACCTGCAGGTTATACTGGTATTGCCCGAAGAACATGTGGCAGCAGGGCAGGAGATCATTGATGCATTCTTTGATTACAGCCGCATACAAATTACCATTGGCGGGCGCACCCGCTTTCATTCTGTGCAAAATGGATTGCAACTGGTAAATGAGGAAGCCATTGTGTTTGTACATGATGCGGTGCGATGCCTGGCAAGTGTTGATCTGATACGCAGGTGTTATAATGCAGCGCTGGAAACAGGCTCTGCCATACCTGTGGTGGATTGCAAGGATAGCGTGCGCATCATCACGGAAGATGGCAATGAAGCGCTTGACAGAACAACTGTAAAACTGGTACAAACACCGCAAACCTTTCACAGCAAAATATTATTACCTGCCTACCAGATAGACTATAAGGATAAATTTACCGATGAAGCCAGTGTGGTGGAAGCGTTTGGTTTGAAAGTACAGCTGGTTGAAGGAGAAGAGAACAATATTAAAATTACCCGGCCTGCCGACCTGGTGCTGGCAGAAGGGCTTTTATAAAATTCATGTGCGGTTGCTGAAGCAGCAACCGCACATGAAATCAAAGCAGCGTTTCTTCAATTACCCGAAAACATTTTTGCCCTTACCTGAAGTTATCAGGCTGAACAAACTTTCCTGCACCAGCCTGCCCCAGGCACCGGAACAACTTCCGTAGCATTGAAAATCGGGCACAAGGCCTTCATGCGTAAAACGTAGTTCGGTCTTATTGCCCGCCTCAGTTATTTCAAAAATAATTTTTGTACCGGTCCACTCATTTTTATCTTCAAAGGAATCCAGGTTGCTATCGGTAACCAGCCAAACTATTTTTTTATTGGGCTGCATTTCTATGATCTTTTGCCGGGAGAAATGAAATGTTTTCATCCGGTATTCAAATTCATCACCTGCATGACTGGTATTGCCCGTAACTGAGCCCTGCCACCAATCCTTTACATTATTGATGGCATCGAATACTTCTGCAGGGTTCTTATCTACCAATATGGTTGTGGTAAAACTTGTTGCTGTCATTTTTATTTATTTAAGAATGGCCAGTTGCCCGCTGTGGTATTGCAGGTGTGAGGTTCGGGTAATAATGATGTTCAGTTTATTCCGGTGCGGTTCTAGAGCAAAATCTTCTTCCGAAACGGCCGTATGTTTTTCGAACCAGGCAGCCGGACTGAGTGCACTGAATTTTTGCTGCAGCAGTTCGCATTGTTTTACCCAATAACCCCTTAGCTCAGCAGCTGTTGGAATTTGTGCAGCTTCCTTATCTGCCTGTTTCAGGAAGGGACCGTGCAATGCCGGGTATAATTTTTCTCCCATATCCAATAACAGCAGCATATCATCATGCACGGCAATTAAATGCCCCAGCAAATAGATACCCCTGTTTTTGCCGGGGGTAATTTCCTGCTCAAGCCGCTCATCGGAAATGTTATTCAAAATGGCATCTAAATTTTTTACAGAGCCATTCCACCTGTCGAGTACCATTTTTACAAAAAGTTCTGTTGTCATTGTTGTAAGATTTGATTAATAATATTGTACAAAGCTACTGTCTGATCTTAACCTGCTAACTGTGTAAATCAGACATTCTGATGGGTTGATTTGGACAATCAAGTTAACTAGTTTTGCATAAAATACCAGTATGAAGCATCTTACTATCATTGTACCTGAAGGAGAAAACAATATCAGCAGTATTACGGGTGCCTATGAAATATTTAATAAGGCCAACCTGTTCCGAAAGCAAACCACAGGCAGTGAGTTATTTATCATTCAACTGGCGGGAACCAGCAGGCAGGTGGATTTTAACGGTGGCCTGTTCAGTATAAAACCACAATTGCATATTACCGACATAGCGCAAACCAGCCTGATCATCATTCCTTCCTTAAACCATAGTTATGACCTGGCCCTTAAGGAAAATGAACCATTGCTGCAATGGCTGGTAAAGCAGTACAAACTGGGTGCCGAGATAGCCACTATATGCACCGGTGCTTTCATACTGGCTGAAGCCGGTTTGCTAAACGGCAGGGATTGCTCCACCCACTGGTCTGTGGCAGAGCATTTCAGGAAGATGTTTCCGCAGGTTAACCTGAAAACAGACAAACTGATAACCGATGAAAAAGGGATTTATACCAATGGCGGCGCATATTCCTTTTTGAATTTGATGTTGTACCTGGTGGAAAAATATTACGACAGGGAAACAGCCGTGTATTGTGCAAAGGTTTTTCAGATAGAGATCGACAGAACAACTCAATCTGAATTCTCCATATTCTCCGGCCAAAAGCAGCACGACGATGATCTGGTAAAAAATGTGCAGACCTATATAGAACAAAGGCTGGATGAGAAGATCAATATTGAAAAATTGTCGGCCAGGTTTCATGTGGGCCGTAGGAATTTTGACCGCAGGTTCTTTAAAGCCACAGGCAACACGCCCACAGAATATTTGCAAAGGGTGAAAGTGGAAGCGGCCAAACGGGCCTTTGAGACCAACCGGAAAACCATCACCGAAGTAATGTACGAAGTGGGCTATGCCGATGTAAAGGCTTTCAGGGAAGTATTCAGGCGAATAACAGGCTTATCGCCACTGGAGTACAAGCGTAAGTATCATAAAGGGGTGCTTTAATGGCTTGTCTTTCATTATGTAAAATGAAAGTTTACTTATAGTTATCGTTCACCAGTTTCATCCATTTGTTCCAGGCGCCTTTCGATGTATTCTGCCATACTGCAGGGTCTTCACTCATATAAGCCAGCACTACTTTTTCCGCAGCTTCTTCTGTTAATATCTTGCTCAGCTTTTCTTCTAAAACATTGCCGCCCCATTGTCCCTTGGTCTGGTAATCTTTCTCCATGATGCCTTCCAGGTTCTGGTCAAGTTCCAAATATCCTACAGGGAATTTACCTTTCTGATATTCTATATCTGCGGTTTTCAGGTTTTTATCTTCATCAATGGCATTGTTATTCTTAGTATCCGAATCTTCATTTTTACCTTTTGAACCACCTGGTTTTGATCTGATAACCGCCAGCACACCACTTTTTGTGATATTTCCGTTTGTATCAATTGGGTAGGCTTTGCACTCCAGGTCTGCCTCGCCGTTTTTATCGTTCCTGTTCTTTACTTCCACCTGGTAGTAAACATAATATTTAAAAGTATTCACCCATTCCTCTACATATTTTTCTATTAACTGGTAGTGCAGCGAATTTGCCTGCGCTGTTATAGGAAAAAGGTTTTCTGCAATGCCCGGGCCGCCTATATTTCCATTGAGCAGGTGGCCTCTTATATAAGTATCATATTTATTGAAGTGGTCAATATGTTTTTTTGATGCGGCATTATCGGGGCTTGATCCCTGCGGGTGATCGGGGCCAAGGGGATTCGCTGTCATTGTTACTCCAACGGTTTCTCCGGTTGATGCCAGTTTATCAGTGTTAAATGATACTTTGGTTTTATTGATGCCCAGCTGTTTGGCTTTGTCGCTGTTGCCTGTCAGCATCCCATATTTTGAAACTCCGGCAGCTTCCAGCTGAACAGTATTATTGCCCGCAACTGTATTATGCTGCAGGTTTTTTGAGCTGTTGGCAAGTGCCTGCACGGCCCTTAGCTGCTTTACCGCACTGCTGTTATTGGCCGTTTGCTGTAAGGCTTTTAATTGCTGCACCCGGGGGCTGTTGCTGGCCACCTGCTGCAACTGTCTTTGTGCAATGGCCTGCGGGCGGTTGTCTTCAAAACCGGCGCCGGCATTATTATCCTGTTTTTGTACGGCCTGGTTGCCGGCTGCACTGTGGCTATCATTTTGGGCAAACTTGCTGGCCTGTGTACTCATTTTTTTCAGATAATAATGTAAGATATAAAATGAATATATAAAAGCAAACAGTATTTGTGCACTCTTTTTTAAACCGGTTTACCGGGGGTTAATTCAATGGCGCTTTACTTTTCTTCCATACCGCAAAGCTGCTATATAAAAAACCTTACCAGGTATATCGCTTCTTCAATCATTGAAAATAGATTTCCGCACGACAGGTACTTCCAGTAGAAATATTTCATGCCTCAGTAGAAGTTTTTCTATCATCTTTCTTATACCCCTGCTTTTATTTTGCATTTGGAATTGATTGAAATTTTCATTTAAAAACGAACCGGGGATTCTTCCCTGGTTCTTTAAAAAGAACGGGAATTTAATGTTGTGAGGCGACCTCATTAAGCTAAAATGATGATTTATATGCTTTGAGGCGGCCTCAAGGCCCTGAAAAGATGATTTATGCACTCTGAGGCGTCCTCATTAAGCTAAAATGATGATTTATGTGCTCTGAGGTGGCCTCAAGGACCTGAAAAGAAGATTTATGAACTCTGAGGCGGCCTCAGGACATAGAAATAACCAGGTTAGTATTTTAACCTGTTCTGTACCGGCTAAATTATTTTTTAACAATAAATCTATACACTATGCAAACAAAAAAACACTTGTATCCGGATGTTCCAGTAAACGGCGGAGGCAGCAATCCCTCCCAACCAGTTTTAACCACTGCAATTCCCCAGGCCGACACCGATTTCATGGATGTGTCTAAAAATGTAAGTAAAGCCTGGCTGGCCGCCCCTGAAATTACACTTAAATGGAAAAAAGCCCCCGATTTTGCAAAGGAGGTTCAGGATTACGAATTCTCATTAGGCAACCGTAAAAGTACCGGAAGCCTTCGCCCCGGCCAAGCGCTGAATTTAAAGCAGCTTGACAAACGGATCGATGACGGGGTAAAAATGGTAAAGATCTACATTGAAAAAAAGTACAAGCCTGAAAATGCGCCTGCACAGTATGCACGCTTTGGTATTACGAAGGAGAACAAATCATTTATTTTGAACAGAGACCGCAACAACAGGCGTGATGCTTTAAAATTAATGATTGCTGCCATTGAAGCCGAAGGATTTGGAAATGAGGAATATGGTACTGCTTTCTGGAAGGATATGCAAACAAATTACTCCGATGCGCTGAATACTTCCAATAACACCAGCGGCGATGTAAGTACAAAAGCTGCCACTAAAAATGAACAGAAAAAAGCCATCCGCAAAGTGCTTAGCAGTTTACTGCTGCTGTTAAAAGCCAATTACCCCGATACCTACAAAAGTGTATACCGCGAATGGGGATGGCAGAAGGAAAGCTATTGAGGGATTAAGAATTTGAAATGAAGAATTAAGAATTAAGAAAGTAATAGCTGCCTGTTCTTTAGAAACTTACATGGATTATCACCTGCTGCCTGCTGTAATTACTTAAATAGTATATCGCCCCAATCCGGTATTTATATTTTCAGGAGCCAGGGCGATGCTGAGCAGCAAATATCTTTTTCCAATACTGATTACACTTTGTCAATTTGCGTGTTTTATTAGGGTAATTTAAACGAACCGGGGATTCTTCCCTGGTTCTCTTTTTATGTGCCTGCTTCTTATAAGAATACCTGCACCCGGTTCATGAATGGCTGATCATTTCTTAAGCCACTTTAGCAGGGCCGGCAGCCTGTTCAATTTAATGGCGCTGTACTTTTCTTCCACAGCCCCAAAGCTGCTGTAAAAAAATGCCAGGCCGGGTACATCGCTTCCTTCAAAATCGAGCAAAATATTTTGCCCTGCATGGTCTTTTATAAATGCATTGATGAGTGCGTGGGAGGCACCCAGGGTTTTCCCGTTTGGATGATTGGCCACCAGTATATAATAAGCCCTGCCATGAGAAAAGAAGAAGACGGCAGCGGCCACCAGGTGTTCTTCCTTAGTGTACACCGCATACGTGGTTGCCTGTTGCTTTTCATACAGTGAATGGTACAATGTTTCAAACCGGGCAAGGTCACCGGCACTGGCAGCAGCTTTTATTGACTGCCCCTTTACCAGCGATACCACTTCCGAAACCGGTATGTTCCTTTGAATGCTAAGCCCGAACTGTTCGCTTTTTTTGATGTTGCGCTTAACATTATCCCGGTATGCCTGGTATAAACTGTCATAGTCTTTGTGAAGATCCAGCACAAAGTTCATTCGCTGGTACAATGAAAACCCCGGAATGCTAAAACAGTTGCCCGGGTTAAAATAAATATCCCAGTATTTGAATTTTGCCGGGATGGCTTTTAAAAAGGCATGAACTGTTTCAGCATGTACATCTTTTCCAAATACGCCCAGGCAGGCTGCAAAGGGCGGCTGGTATAAATAATGAATACTGTATTTCCTGTTATGCGTAAGCGGCATCACGGCTTCATAATCGCCTTCACCGGATCCTGCGTAAAGCACCAGTGCATCCCAATGCCTGGCCATGGCATCCAGGTAAACGGAGTAACCGTATATCAAACCATTGCCGGCATGGGCGATGCAGGCATCCCATTTGGATTTATCGATCTGCCGGTATGTGAGATAACTGATCTCCACTATCAAAGGGGGATTTGCGGTACCAGTTTTTTGAGGCTGATATTTTGTATATCAATACTGAATGCAATATTCTTCCAGAACCTTTTTTCAATGATAGTGGATTTAAAATAATCCTTGTATTCTTTACTGTACAAAAGCGGCACATAAATATTCACTACGTTTTTGAACAAGGATAACTGCAGGCCTGCATCATACACAAACCTTCCGGTAGTTGCATTTTTTTTCCATGCATCTGCATAGGTGCCAATATCAACAAAAACCCTGAGGGGTAATTTAACCGGCAATACGGCCAGCGGGTTTACAGCATTGGGTACCGTGCTGGTAAAATTAGCTGCAGCCAGCCAGTTATCACTCTTGCCAATTTTATTGCTTAAATAATCGGTACGCACTTTAAAGCCGCCATCCCGTATCATGATCTGCTGGCTGCTGAATTTTTCAAATTCGTTGCGGCCCACAAAATAATTGCTGTAGGTATAATCCTCGTAACCTTTGGGCCCGGTCATGTTCAGGTGATAGCGGTCAGTCTCAAATTGTTTGATGAATGTTTTATCGCCCAGGTAAAAGAATTTGCCGGCAAATAAGCGCAGGTTCATACCCCCGCCTTTTGCATAATTGAAATAATAGTTTCCGGTAAATGCAATGCGTGCAAAATCCTTTCCCTGTTCTGCCTGCAATACAGCATTATATGGATATAGTACACGGTTGTTTTCCAATACGAATTGCAGCTGGTTTACGTAGCGGCTCTCTGTAGGGTAGGTGATAATATCAACCTGGTTGACGGTATCCCTTGTAAACAACAAGCCCTGTTCGCTTATGAAAAATGTTTTCCATTGCAGGTATTTGGTGATCGTGCTCCGGGGGTTTTTATTGGCAAATACATATTTTACAGAAGGAACGATCTTGGTAAAGCGCTGCGGATGTGTGGTATTGGTTGAGTCGGTAAAATTATCACCACTGAAGCTGGTCCCTGCCAGTGCAAGTTCAACTTTTTGTCCGCTGTTGCCGGGATACAAGGAATAGCTAAACCGCCCAATACCATTGAACTGCCTGCTTTTTGTAGCGTAGAGAGGGGCAATTACAAACTGGAATTTATTTTGGGGCAATGTGTAATTATGCAGCAGCACGCCCAACATGAACTTGTCGTAAAAATTATAACCAACCGCAGGGGCTGCAAAAATGTAATTGTGTTTATCCGTTTCTTTCAGGCTGAAGAAAGAAGCAAAGCGGATGTCTTTTTTTGCCGGGGCCTTTTTCAGTTCCCCTTTTTTTGTCAGCAGGGCAAACGTTGCATCCAGGTTTTTGCCACTTACTTCTTCCATTAGTTTCTTAAAGTCTTCGGGGTAGGGATGTTTAAACTGCCAGCGCCTGTAATATTCCTGCATGCATTTATCAAACAGTTCCTTACCCAGTTCATCTTCCAGCAGTTTCATCCAGTCGCCGGTTTTGATATAGGTGATCACATTATAATTGAAGGCGCTCATTTTTTCAGAGGGCGTTTCAATGGGCTGGTCTTTTTTGATGCCGGTAATATGTTGCAATAAAGTATGCTGAATATCGTCCGGTAATCTTTTGTTGATGAAGGGGACCTTTGTTTGCACAACATCAATATTGGTATTACCATATTGCTGCAGGGAATAGCGGTTGTCGTAATAAGTATTCATGCCTTCATCCATCCAGGGGTGTGTGCGTTCGTTGGTTGCCAAAATAGCTTCAAACCAGTTGTGGCCCACTTCGTGGTTAATTACATAATCCAGGTTCTTTGCGCTGCCCCCATCATCCAGTAAAGTAATGGTAGGGTATTCCATGCCGCCGCCATTGCCGCCATCCACCACGCTTACCACGTTGTACGGGTATTCGCCCAGCCATTTGCTTTTGGTAAGGATGGCCCGTTTGATCATGGCAATGCAATTATTCCAGTTCTCTTTGTTCTCACTGAAGTAAAAAGCCTGAACGGCAATTATTTTGCCCGATGGCAATTGCAGGCTGTCTGTTTTTACGGTAAAGGTTTTGTCGGCAAACCAGGCAAAATCATGCACCTTGTCTTGCCTGTACAGCAATGTTTTTGTTTTGGCGGAAGAGGGTACTTCATTTTCAACTGCTTTCTTTTTTTGTCCGAAAGCCACAGGCTGGTTTTGTTTTTTTGGTTTGGGTTCTTTGATATAGGGCTTTTTATTTTTCAGCCAGTTTTTCTCCGTTTCGTTTTGCAGCTCGCCGGTGGCTGCCACCACATAATTCTCCGGTAATGTTATCTGCACTTCATAGTTTCCAAACTCAGCATAAAATTCTCCCTGGTCAAGATAGGGGATGGGGTGCCATCCCTTCCGGTCGTACACTGCCGGTTTGGGATACCACTGTGTTATTTGGTAAGACTGGTCAACATGGCCGCCCCTCGAGAAATTGTATGGGAGCTTTACATGAAAAGGGGTTTCGATCTTTGTACTGCTGCCGGGCGGCAGGGCTTTGGGCAGCAATAGTTTAATGATATCCTGGTGCTGCGGGTGGTCCTGTGTTTTGGCCACTTCGCCATTTACCCTGAAATCGAGCCGGTTGATATATCCGCGTTTGTCGGCATTGCTGAAATAAAAATCGGTGCTGCCATTCTCCAGGTCCTGGTCGGTAAAGGCGGTCTTATCATTCTTGTAAGCATTGGGCCAAAGGTGAAACCAGATATAATAAAGTGTATCGGGTGAATTGTTGAAATAATCCATTTTCACAAAACCATCCAGGGTATTATCTGCATCGTGCAGGGTTACGTCTATTTTATAATTTACCTGCTGCTGCCAGTAGGGCGACTGACCACAGACCACAGACGACAGACCACATAATAAGAGAAAAAACAGTATTCTTTTCAAAAGATTAGGTTTTATCAAAAATAACAAAACACTGCAATCAATCCTAATGCCCGGTTCCTGAATATTGATTTTCATTCACTACTTTCCCTTGCCTGAGAAGATAATGCGAATGGTATGCAGCATGATCTTAAAATCGAGCGCCAGGGATACATTTTCAATGTACATCAGGTCGTACGGCATGCGCCCGATCATTTCCTCCACTGTTTCAGCATAACCAAATTTTACCATGCCCCAGCTGCTCAGGCCCGGTTTTACTTTGAAAAGAAACTTGTACTCGGGGTGCTGCTGAACGATCTGGTCGATATAGTATTTCCGCTCGGGCCTTGGGCCCACCAGGCTCATCTCACCCCGGATGATATTCCACAATTGCGGCAGTTCATCCAGCCGCCATTTGCGCATCACTTTTCCCCAGGGGGTGATACGGGGGTCATTATCGCTGCTCAGTTCGGGTCCGTTCTTTTCAGCATCGGGTACCATACTCCTGAACTTGATCATGATAAACGGGCGGCCTTTATAGCCAATGCGTTCCTGCAGGTAAAACAAAGGGCCGGGCGATGATAATTTTACCCGGATGGCGGTGTAAATAAAAAGCGGCATCAGCAAAACAAGGCTGAGTATGCCTGCCACCATGTCGAGCAGCCTTTTTATATGTTGCTGCCATTGGGGCATCAGGCCCGATTGAAGTTCGATGAGCGGAACGCCCAGTACATTGTTTGTTTTGACCGAACCTGTGATGATGTCCACGGTATCGGCTGTTAATTTTATGTTTACATCCGTTTCGCTTAACTGTTGCAGTATCTTCTCCAGCTGCCCCCTTTCCTTTTTTTCAACAGCAATGATCACTTCCTCTATCTTATTGCTGCTGATGATGGATACTGCATCGGCAGCATTGCCCAGTTTTACAATACCATCGGGTAAGGCAGACCCGTTATTGCCGTTGGTATTGGCATAGCCCGCAATGCGGTAACCGGTCTTTTCTTTATTGCTGCTGATGGCATTGTATAAATTAACAGCGTTGCTGCTGCTGCCCACGATGAGTGTGTTAAAAAAAACGCTTCCGTTGTTCAGGTGTTTTTTTGCACGGTTCAAAAAGCAAAGCCGGATACAAAATGTAAACAGGGTTTGTATCAGCCAGAGCGAAATGAACTCCTTGTAATAGATATTGTAATCGCCGGTCACATCATACAATAAGAATAAGAAAAGGATGCAGATGCTGGCAAAGAAAGTATAGATGCCGGTGTTGAAAAATTCCTCCAGTCTTGATTTATGATACAGGTTGCCATAACTGCCCACCAGGTAATAGAGCATCAGCCAGGTGAGGGGAAAGACTGCTATGCCTATATAAAACCTTGCGCCAATAAGGGGCGCTTCATGAATGATATATTTTCTTGCAAAATAAAAACTTACCCAGGAAAGGATGGCCGCAATGCAGTCGCCTAAAGCATACCAGCTGATATGTATTCTGGGTTGGTTCAACAGGTTTGAATATGGTTAGATAATAACAGGATTTATCAATGGTTAGTGGCATTGCCGATCTTTTCAAGTATCTGGTGTGCAACTTCCATTGCCCTGAAACCATCCAGCACACTTACCGGGGTTTCTGTATTATTGATGATAGCGTTCCTGAATTCTTCCAGTTCCATTTTAATAGCGTTCACATCCTGAACCGGCGGATTAGCGATTGCCACTGTTTTTTTGCCGCTGTTGGTCTCAATGTCGAAAGTAAACACATTGCTGTCGCCGGGCGTGTTCAGCCGGATGATCTCTGTTTTCTTTTCCAGGAAGTCGATACCGATATAAGCATCTTTCTGGAACAGGCGCATCTTGCGCATTTTTTTCATGGAGATGCGGCTGCTGGTAAGGTTGGCCACACAGCCGTTATCAAATTCAATGCGTACGTTGGCAATATCCGGTGTATCGCTCATTACAGCCACACCATTGGCGCTGATATGGTTCACATTGCTTTTTACGAGGTTTAAGATAATGTCGATGTCGTGTATCATCAGGTCCAGTATCACACTAACATCGGTGCCGCGGGGATTGAACTGTGCCAGGCGGTGTACTTCAATGAACATGGGTTGCAGCACCTGGTTCTTCAGCGCCAGGAAGGCCGGGTTAAAACGCTCCACATGCCCCACCTGGAATTTTATATTGGCCTCTTTGGCCAGTTTTACCAGGGCCTTTGCTTCTTCCATTGTATTGGCAAGCGGCTTCTCCACAAAAACATGTTTACCTTTTTTGATGGCGAGCTCGCAAAGTTCAAAATGGTAAGTGGTGGGGGCCACAATGTCAACCGCATCTGAGGCATCAATCAGTTGTTCTGCATTGCTGAAGCGGGGGATGCCATATTTCTGCGCTACCTGGGCGGCATTGGTATCGTCGGTATCAACAAAACCTGTCAGTTGCACACCCTCAATTTCTACCCAATTATTTAAATGGAACTTTCCTAAATGGCCGGCACCTATAACGCCTACTTTCAGCATAAAATGTTTTTTATAAAAAGAGATCTAAAAATTGTAATCCTGTTGCTGCAGGATACTCAAAAGCCCCTTGAGGGGTTTGGGGTTTACTCTTCCCAAAAGCCCATTTTCCCAAATTTGGCAATGCGCTGTTCCACCCTGGTTTCGGGGTCTATTTTCTTCAGCTCCTGTATTACCGGCAGCAGGTAGGTCTTTAAGGTATCAGCTGCTTCCTGGTAATCCCAGTGAGCACCGCCCAATGGTTCTTTGATAACCCCGTCTACCAGTCCAAAGCCAAGCATGTCTTCGCCGGTAAGTCTTAGTTGTTCTGCTGCGGTTTCTTTTTTATCCCAGCTGCGCCACAAAATGCTGCTGCAGCTTTCGGGAGATATTACGGTGTACCAGGTATTCTCCATCATAAAAACCCTGTCGCCCACACCTATGCCCAGTGCGCCACCGCTGGCACCTTCGCCTATGATCACACATATCACCGGTACTTTCAGGCGTATCATTTCGTAAATATTCCGGGCAATGGCCTCGCCCTGGCCACGTTCTTCAGCCTCAAGTCCCGGGAAGGCGCCGGGGGTATCAATTAAGGTAATGATTGGTTTATTGAATTTTTCTGCCAGTTTCATCAGTCTCAGGGCCTTGCGGTATCCTTCCGGGTTGGCCATACCAAAATTGCGGAGCTGGCGGGTCTTTGTATTGGCACCTTTCTGCTGCCCCAGTATCATTACTGTTTCACCATCCATCTGTGCAAATCCGCCTACCATGGCTTTATCGTCTTTCACATTCCGGTCGCCATGCAGTTCAATAAAATTGGTACACATCTTTTCAATGTACTTAAGGGTGTAAGGCCTGTCCGGATGGCGGCTCAGCTGTACTTTTTGCCAGGGGGTGATATTGGCGGTGAGGTGTTTTTTGGTTTCCACAATACGCTCTTCCAGCATACTGATGGCGCCGCTCATATTTGTTTTCGACTTTTCTGAAGTTATTTTAAGTTGTTCAATCTGGTCGTATAGTTCTTTGATCGGTTTTTCAAAGTCCAGGAACTGCCGTTTTTTTAATTCGATCATGTAAAAGGTTAGAATTTAAATTAACAATTAATTGTTATTTGAATTGTAAAACACTGTAAGATAGTTTGTAAAAATAGCGCTTACAATTTTTTTATAAAAGTTTTGGAATGAAAACTTACAAAACCTATCTTTGCCCTCCCTTAAAAAAGGGTGGCTTTATAAAGTTAAAGCTGAAGTTGTTGGATCGGTAGTTCAGCCGTAGAAAATCGATGCGACGCAGGAGTATTAGATTTTCAAGGTCCCGATGAGAGTAGCGATATCGGGATTGGTTTTAAAAATATTGGATCGGTAGTTCAGTTGGTTAGAATGCTGCCCTGTCATCCCTACACAGTGTAGGGACGGGTTCGAGTCCCTTCCGGTTTTTAAAAAAGATCGTGTTGGGTAAGGATAAGCGGACAGTGATCAAATCAGGTTGAGTTGAAGTTATGTTTTTGAGTAAAATTGCTTCTTTAAAATATTGGATCGGTAGTTCAGTTGGTTAGAATGCTGCCCTGTCACGGCAGAGGTCGCGGGTTCGAGTCCCGTCCGGTCCGCAAAATCCCCTGGTAATATCCGGGGGATTTTTAGTTTATGCCCTATTATGTTTACATTATCCAAAGTGAGCAGGACGGTAGTTTTTACAAAGGCTACTCAGAAAACCCTCATCAGCGACTATTGCAGCACAACCATGGCGAAAGCCGCTACACGTCATCAAAAATTCCCTGGGTATTGGTTTGTATTTTGGAATTTGATTCTAAAACGGCTGCATTGACCAAGGAACGTAAACTGAAAAAATATTCTCATGCCAGTTTGATAGCGTTGATCAATTCTGCACAAAACAAACTGTAGAATGCTGTCCTGTCATCCTTCCTGCACATTGCAGGAACAAGCTGTCCGGTCCGCAAAAAGTTCAAAAGCCTTGTAAACGTTAAGTTTGCGAGGCTTTTTCTTTTTACTTCTATATAAATAGAATTAGCTGTAAATTACCAGATCATCAAACCTGCCTGCCGGCAGGTCACCAAATAACCCAATCACTCATGCCAACCATCGCCATCATCTCTTCCAGTGTGCGTACCGGCCGTGCCAGCCACCGGGTAGCTTTATATTTAAAGAACTATCTGCAAAACAATGAGCTGGCAACTGTACAAATGCTTGACCTCAATGAATATAAGTTCCCTGTTTTTGATGAACGCCTTAAGTACCAGCAAGATCCCTCTGCGGAAATGCTGGATTTTGCAGCACACATAAAAAATGCTGATGCTGTAATCATTGTAACGCCTGAATACAATGGTGGTTATCCCGCTGCACTCAAAAATGTTGTAGACCTTTTGTACGACGAATGGTACCGCAAACCTGTTGCCATTTCCACTGTATCCAATGGTATTTTCGGTGGCTCACAGGTAATCACTTCGCTGCAGTTCTCACTCTGGAAAATAAGGGCCTGGACGGTACCTGCCATGTTCCCCGTACCTAAAGTGCAGGATGCTTTTGATGAGAACGGTATACCCACGGACCCGGCTGGCACTGATAAAAGAGCATCAGGGTTTATCAAAGAACTAATGTGGTGTGTGGAGGCGAAGGGTAAGATGGGAGGATAGTAATGCCTTTTACTGTTTATAATTATCGTTTACCGAATCCTGATGCAGTCCGATAGAATGGGAGTCATCCGGCTGATCACTCCATGCCCAGGTTTAATTTTAGTGATTTCTCTGTGAACACCTGCACCAGCCCGGCCTTCTATTTAATATTAATGCAAGCAGCATTAAATTTATTTCTTTACTGAATTGCTACCAGTATAAGAAGAACCCTCTTTGAACTGAAAGAGGGTTCTTTTATTTTACCGCCTGCGAAAAAAATACTTCTGCAGTTTTTTAAGGAGCAGAGAAACCAGGAAACTGACCAGTGCGCCCAGTGTGGCCAGCATCACTGTTTTCAGTACTTCCGTATGGCTGATCTGCATGAGGAGTACGAGGGCGGTTCCGGTGCATGTACCGGATAATGGTTGGTTAAGCGGCTGGTTCATTGTTTTGCGTTTGAATCATTTCCGGTTGCCACCTGGCTTACTGCGGAAGCCACCCCGCCTGCAACAACGAGATAGCCTGCCAGCTTAAGTAATACAGGAGGCAATGCAACGGGTGCAGATAAGAGGGTAGTGCCGATTGCTGCTACGGCAAGGCCAGCGTTTCTTATCTTTTTAAAGAACTTTGGTGTGGGCGCTTTTGCCCGTTGGATAAGTTTCATGAAGACCGGTTTTGATTGTGAAAAAATCATCCTGCCTGTTTTTATTACAGGCAGGATGGGATGAGCGGGAGCTGTTATGTGCCGCTTACCATGACCATGTTAAGGGCATTGTAGGCACCATTATTAAGCGGATAGTACTTTCCGTTTACATCCTGGAAGAACTGGATGCCGAACAGGAGGAACAGCGGATGTGTACTGTTTGCGGTTACTGCATTGGATAGTGTAACCGCCAGTGTTGGATCGTTGTTCCAGGGTAGGATGGCCGTTTCGGAAGTATCCTGTACGTAGGTTTCGTTCTCGAAGTCCACTTCGGCGGCCCCGCTTACCAGTTTGTAATGTGAGGCGCCTTCGGGTGCAACGATCTCATTTGCAGGAATAAAGGAGGGAACAGCAATATCCAGTATCCCCGTAACCCTGTCGATGGATGCAGTATAAGCGACGGGTGCAGTGGCATTGATGGGGGCATTGATATTGAAATCGAAGCCCTGCAAAAACCCGGCTTCACCATCCACCACATTTCTTTTACCACGTTCGCTGGTGGTATCTGCCTTGATCACTTTCATCATTACTTTTGTAAGCCTGCTGGTGAGCCTGCTGTCCTTTGCAAACAGCAATAAAGATTTGATGGATGTGCGCAGGAGCTTGGCCGCTTTTCCTGCCCTGCCAAATTCTGCATTGTTCTCACGGGTACGCTGGAATGCTTTGTCGGTAGCAATGCGGCTGCCGATGTCGGTCTTTTCTTTTACCAGGTAACCGTCCTGGGTTTTTACGAAGGTTACGTCGCCGAGGGTACCTTCGAGCTTTAAAAAGCCACGTTGTTTTGCCATAAATGTTTGTTTTTAATTGTTATGAAATGGTTTGTTGCAACAGAAGTTGTTGGGGTTCACCTGCGGTGAAAAAGACCAGTCACCAAGACACAAAGGCACGAAGGGGTTCAGCTGCTGTGAAAGTGTGTTGCCCGCAGATTGCGCAGATGCCGCAGAATATACAAGGTGCTAGTTATTGCTGTTGTAATAATTTGCCAGGGAGCTTAGATAAAGATTTACCAGGCCCTGTGCATGGTATTCAATAAAATAACAGCGCCAGTAATGAAAATCTGCGGCTTCCCCTGACCGAATGGTTTGTATGATTGCTTCGGGAAAAGATTTGAGCGCTTGCCTGTGTAACGGGTTGACTGCCCTGGCCTGCTGCAATGCCTGGTACCTTTTTGCTGTGCCCGTAAAGCCTTTTGAATGCTGTTCGCTAAACCACTGTGAGGGCGGGGGTATATATCTGCCCGGATGACTCCCTATGGACATGCGGGCCAGCAATACCCGCTGTACAAATTCCCTGTATTGATCAATGTGACTATTGCCCTGGTGGAGAAAATTGCTGATAAATTCTTTTGCTATTTCTATTTCGGGGAGGGCCAATTGTTCTGTATTCCAAAAAGCAGTGTATGCCACCTGCCATGCACTATTTACAAACTGGTTTATTTCCTGCAGGTATTCTGCGCAGGATTTCTGAACCTGTAAAGTTTTGCGGGGTGAAGGGGTGGTTTTATGAGCTGGTACCATGGGTAACTATTTTTTTGTTGTGTACTGTTGAGCATTGCAAACATACAGTGGGGGTAAACTGCCCTTTTCCGGTTGGGGACCGATTGGGGCGGGCCAGGTTTTAAAAAGCCAAAAAAGGATTGTTTGGGCTTATTTAACATAATTATTTATAGGGCTTCAAAGGGCTTAGGTAGGGCGTAGGTAGGGCGTAGGTACGGCGTAGGTACGGCGTAGGTGGGGCGTTGGCAGGTTTGTCTTGTACTGAAAAAACTTTACAGCAGGGAGAGATGATACTGATATAGCTTTACATGTTAATCCCCCGGAAATATTTTGGAAGGAAACCCATTTTCGTTATTGAGGATTGATAAAAACCCGATGTCTGTCATGCTCATTCTTTCCTGCTTCAAACCTATCACTGATCATCCTCAGCGATCCTGTAAGGAATTCCAATCTTTTTAAAAATAGTCTCCACCTGCAAAACCGTGTAATACCTTCCCATACGTTCACCGATCTCGCTATTAAATGGCCTGAGCCATTTTTTAAGCACTTTGTTGGTTACCCCGTAAAGATCGCATAGTTCGCTAAGCGTGTAGGGTTTTACCTGTATATAAGGCTGCCCGGTGGTTTCTTTGCTGGTCTGCAGTTTGGTATTATTGTGTAACATCGTTCCCGTTTTTTTGTGCTGTTATGTGTTAACATGGCCTGGGTCTTTGCCGCCTGTATTCCAGGGTACCGTGTTAGCGGCAGTGCCTCCGAACCCTGTGCCAGTTCCTGTACAAACATATGATCACCGGGAAGGGCTGTTTTCCACATTTTTCTGAAAATGATTGAAAATGTCTGAAAATGTTTGAAAATTTCCGAAAATGTCTGAAATTTCTCACAATTAAATTGACGTTTAAAGCAAATTGTTTATGATTTTAGGCAAAATATTTGTAGTTTTAAATTAAATTTTTATTTTAGCGTACAATTGAACAAAACACAAGCTATGGCGATAATTATCAGCCTTGACCTGGTGATGGTACAGAGAAAGATGAGCCTTAAAGAGCTGAGTGAGCGGGTGGGCGTGAATCTTTCGCAACTTTCGTTGTTTAAGAACGGAAAAATAAAAGGCATCCGCTTTTCTACCCTGGATGCCATCTGTAGGGAGCTGAACTGTGAGCCCGGGGATATCATCAAGCGAAAACAACCCGATCCTTAATAAAAAAATCCACGATCATGCAATTATTACTCAGTATGCCGGGAGATCTCCTGTTCTATGGCTTTGTTGCCGTACTGTTCCTGGCAGCCGCCTGGCTAATCCGCCGTTTATTAAAGAACAGGGAACTTAGAAAGGAGCTGGAAAGATCGAAAAAAGAGCAGGAGAAAATGAACAACGATTTTATTTAACCGTATTACCCCTATACCATGCAACATCCTGTACCAGGCTTACCTGAAAACAAAAATGTGCCGTCAACGGGTACACGCAACACAATCAGGCCCTACAGTCTGAAAGAACTGTCCGTTATCTATGGTGTGTCGCCACCCACACTCCGCAAATGGCTGGCACCCTTTGATGCCCTGATCGGTAAACGCCATGGTTATCTTTTTACCATCCCGCAGGTGAAGCAGATCTTTTTGAACCTGGGTTTGCCGGGTGAAGCAGATCAGGGGTAGGGAGTGTTCAAAACTTAAAACAGCCGCCGCATCAGCGAATAAGGACCCGGAAGGGTTTGAAGGGAATTTTATTTAGCAGAGATCAGGAATCATTCACAAATTGAAGAGAGCCGTTTAGCGGATAAAGCGGCTGAAAACAAAAAGATGATTAACTGGGAAAACTCTAATACCTGATGGTCCTACAATAAGGCAAGCCTGCAGGGCCCTTTCATTTAAAACAGTGTTTCCGCAAAATCCTGATTTCTGCTTATTCTTTCCAAGCATGTTCCCAATGCTACAATTTTAATGTATGGCTGTAAAGTATAAGGGTAGCACTGCGCCTTTTGGCGGCACAGCCAGATTTTTTGAGTGAACTTATGTCGGTTCAATATTTTTTCTTCATCGGGGTTTCACACTGGAGATTCTATCAATTAAAGAACAGGCTGTGAAAACACCGCTGTGACAAATAAGAAATTTAGAATGAAAATTCAATTTAGTAATGAATTGAGCAGATCGGACACAATTAAGATCTATTATTGATAGACTTTAATTTATGATTGAAGACCGGGGACTGGAGGTAAATATTCAAGACCAAAAATTGCAATAGGCACAACCATATATCAAAACTCCGTTAAATCAGTCGTTCTAGTAAGAGTATTTATCTGTGGATCAAAAAAGCAAAAGCACAGTTTTGTTAGACTCTGGGTTCGTGTATCTTAAAGTAATTGTTTTTTTGACGTAAATCGAATCCCATTTAAGCCTGAAAGGTATTTAGAAAAAAGGCGTGTATCTAAGGAAACCTGTAATTAACTCCAATGTTGCTGTAAAATTCAGGCCGGTGTACTTCAAATTACTCATCTCGTAATAATATAAATTGTAACAGCTTTTATGCACTATCGCTGGGCGGTTCGATAGCGCAGGGCTAAGGCGACAGAAGTGTAAGCGATTTACCGACAGAAGCAGAAGGAATAAATTAAGGAATGAATGAAAAAGAAGTTAATAACCAATGGGCACTATGAGGTGCCTGAAGAAAATGCAGGCCGCAGCAACGGTGTAAGACGGCATATGATACGGGTTTCAGACTGTGTTTACTAAAACTTCCTGTATCAGCTCGCTGATGTCGATATTAAGTACTGAGGTAATTCTCATTAAGGTTGTAAAAGAGATATCACTCTCGCCTTTTTCAATATTTCGGTAGGCTTCGGGTGTTAAGGATAATTCGTGAGCGATCTGCTTGGCGGCCAGGTTTTTACGCACTCTTTTCTGGTAAATGAACTGACCAAGCTGTGTAAGTGCAGGTTTAAATTCTTTGAAAGATTTCATAAGGCAGTTCTGTTTAGGGTTAGCCAAAGTTAAAATACGTTTTTCAAATTTAAAATATGTTTTTCAAATTTAAACTTTGGCGCCGCAGGGCAATAGTCAAAAGAGAAAGGTGGAGCTAATGCTGTACAGTACAGTGTTTCAAATATTTTTCCATGGAGGTCTCTCCCGCCAGGTTAAGATTTGTATAGATTTTACTACAATTTTTTTACTACATTTTTTTTTCATCTTTATACTACAACCGGGTTTTTCACCGGCTACATTATCTTATATCCCATATTGATTGCCAACCGTTCAAGCATTTTAGAAACGTGGAATTGAAATAAAGGGTTTTTAATGGGCTTGGCTCATTAGTAAGCCATGCTTTTATTTGTTCTAATCAGTAAATGCTTTATGAAAATTAACCGGTTTGTCTTATGGATCCTGATATTTTCACCCACGGCTACCTGTATTGGGCAAGATGAGCCATTAAACAATCCCATTACTTCGCGTTCGCTACTTGTCTATTCAGATAGCGGATTTTACACAATCATTTTTGCCAGAACGGTTTGTAAAGGATACCTTTTCCTGAAAGCAGCACCTGAAAGAACCGAAGCTGCTATGAGAGTACCTGAGGTAAAAGTTCCGGTAATACAGCAGCAGGCTTCCCAAAAAGTAAAACTGCTAACCATACACGGGAATATTGGCTATGATTATTTCTATCGGTCTGCCATTGATACGCCCATTGCTCAAAAGGATTTTCAGCAACATACGGAGAGGGTTCAATTAGACATACTCCTGAAAGAAAAGTATCCGCTGAAAGTTAATTTCACAGCCAGGCAGAGCAACTCGCCTTATTTCAGAAATTTTATAGATGTTAATTTTCAATTTGACAGGTATACCTATAATAAAAATCTAAAGCAAGAGATACTGGCCAAACTTAAGGCACAGGTTCCTCAATATAAATACCCTGACTTAACCAAAATTGAATCGGAGTTAAGAAAACTAAAAGATCAGTATAACATTACAAAGGCCTGGCTTGAGGACCCGGCAACACTGCAAAAAATAATTGAAGAAAGAGAACGGGAATATTATCAAAAACTGAAAGCTGCAGAAGATCCACTAAACGACCTCAAAACTGGCATGAGTGGTATTATGGCTAATTCGGTTGATTCTGCCAATAAATTAAAAGACAGCGCTTTAAGGGTAATTGCCATGGCAGAAGCGCTAAAAGATAAATCAGCAGACTCTTTAGCATCGGTAAAAAATAAATTGCTGAATAAAAAGGATAGCCTGGTTGGAAATATTAAAAACCGGGTAGATAGCCTTACAGCCCCTTATGCAAAACTGTACGAAAAGAAAAAGCAACAACTGGATTCGCTGGAAAAGAACCTGGCTTTGTATAAAAATAAAGCAGATAGTGTAAAGGGAATAGTTCAAAAGGATATTACCAAAGTAAAGCAAAAAATTTACAGCGCCGGCAGCGAAAAGGAACTGAGGAAACTGGCTGCTGAAAATGGCATTTCGCTGGAGAAACAGACTAAAATAGAAAAGCAACTGGCAGCAATAAAAACGTTTAGTATTGGCAGAAGTATACTTGATTATACAGAGCTAACCGCTAAGGATATCACTGTTACAGGTATTAATGCCGAGTATAATCCCTCTTATTATGTTGCTGTTGCAGCTGGCAAAATTGACTACCGTTTTCGGGATTTTTTGAACCGTGATGTAAAACGAAATAGCCAATACATTGTAATGGGCAGGCTGGGCGTTGGTGATAAGGATCACGCTGCTTTGATATTCTCTTATTTCCTGGGCAGGAAAAATACAGCACAATTCAGTTTATCTGACACTGTGAAAAGTTATGTGAATATTATGGGCTACTCATTGGAAGCCATTTATAAAAAAGATGAGAATACAAGCATCAGTGCAGAATTTGCCAAATCAACGAAGCCGGTAACCGGCAGTTTGCAAACAGGTAAGCAAACCGGTGCCATGTGGAATTATGGAGACAAGAGCAATATGGGCATTAATATAAAGGCCCAAACTATTGTGCCGGAGACCAACACCAGGGTGAGTGGCTTCTTCAGAAAAACGGGTGAACATTTTCAATCATTCAGCCTCTTCAGCTACAATACAGATCAAACTGCCTGGCTTGTCCGTGCAGATCAGTCGCTTTTTAAAAACAGGGTAACATTAACCGGTATGTTACGTCGTAATGACTTTACCAATCCATATACAGATAAAACATATAAAACCAGCACAGTTTTTAAAAGTGTTTTGTTAAGTGTGCGGTTTCCAAAATACCCTTCAGTTAGTGTGGGGTATTATCCGGGTACACAATTATACCTGATCAATAAAGAGCGCATACGTGAGAGTGCCTATTATATTCTGAACGGGTCTGTTGTTTACAGCTATTTCTTCAAGGGGCTTTCGATGAACTCCTCATTTGTTTATAACCGCTACACGAATGAGGCAACTGATTCCGGGTTCATTGCCTACAAGGGAGTTAATTACTATGCATCCCAAAATTTATTTTTAAGGAGAATGCAACTCCAGGGTGGTTACTCTTATTCGAAACAGCCTCAATTGCAGTTTTATACAATTGAAACTTCTGGTGATTATGCTTTGAGAAACTGGTTAAGAATCGGAGCTGGAGCAAAATACAATAATATCAGCGGTGGAAATAATTATTGGGGAGGTAATGCTTTGCTGTCGGTTAGTTTAAAGCAGTTGGGGACTATACAGTTTCAGTATGAGAAATCTTATTTGCCAACAATTAGTCAAACATTATATCCTGTAGAAATTGGCAGGGTATCGTACTTTAAAAACTTTTAAATATGGTAAAGAAATCCATTTTGCTGTTGATTGGGCTGGTGCCTTTGCTTGTAAATGCCCAGCTAGTGATTAACGCCCAATTGCCAGCTGCAGGGTTTGTACAAAAGGATCAACTTTGGAACCTGGTGCTGATAAATAACAGTGCCGACATCCTGGATGTAACTATCCAGTTGAACCTGCAGGATGCAGCCACCGGACAGGTTGTCCTTTCTGCGGTTACAGGTAATTTACTGGCTGGTAAGGGAGTAAAAAATATAGCTGCAAAAGATCTGCAGCCAATATTGTATAATTCTAACCTTCCAGAGTTTTCGGCAAATTATTTGCCTATGGGCTCCTATATAGCCTGTTACCAGGCAAGCAGTATTTTAAGGAAGGATGTTCCGATAGCCCAGGAGTGTATCCGTTTTAATATTGATCCCCTAAGTCCGCCATTATTAAGCAGTCCGGCTGATAAAGCAGTTATTGAAAGCCCTTATCCTCAATTTACGTGGATGCCGCCGTCGCCCTATAATATGTTTACCAACCTGAGTTATGACCTGCTGGTAACGGAAGTTACGGAAGGACAGTCGCCAGCGGAAGCAATTCAGTACAATACTCCTGTTTACAGCAAGAGTGATATTGCCCAGCCATATGAATCATATGCAAGCAGTTTTACCAAATTAGATACGGGTAAAATATATGCGTGGCAGGTGGTGGCCAGAAATGGTTTGAGTTATGCTGCAAAAACCGAGATATGGACGTTTAAGATAGCTGGTCCATCATGGTTACAGCAGATTATTGATCAAACGCCTTTTATTAAAATGAAAAAGGATAATCCTGAAAAGGGAATAGCTCCCAATAGCATTTTGAAACTATCCTACTATAATGAAACGGCCGACACTGCAGTTTCAATTCAAATATTAAAGCTGAACGATAATATCAAAAATGTGGTTTTCTTCAATATTCATGTAAACCAGGGCGAAAATTTAATTCAGAAGGATCTTCAAAAGTTGTTGCATGCCAGTGAAGGTCAATTGTACGAGGCTTATATTATCAATTCCAGAAATGAAAAGTGGAAGATGCTTTTTGAAGTGCATAAATATGAAGAGAAAAAAGCAGAAACTGTTCAACACAATCAACCCTAAAAACTGACTTAAACCGATAAAATATGCTTCAAAGATTATCTGCCCGATATCAGAAAGAAATTGCTTTAGGCTTAATATTCCTATTCTTTATACCAGGACTTTATGAAGTCAAAGCAGGAATAATAAAAGCCGGTAATATAATTATAGTTGCGAACAATAATTATTCTTCCACTCTTAACAACCGGTCCATTAACAATCATCTTTTCGGTAATAATGGCCAACCTATGAGTAATAAGAAAGAATTCCTGGAAAATGCTAAAACTGATTTCGAGAAAATTGTACGTTCGAGTAGCAGCATACCTTCTCCAGAGAAAAAAGCTGATGAACCTTTTATTGGAGGACCAAGTCAACCGGAAATGAGTGCATTTAAGTCGGTTGGTTCTGATAATATGGTATCGCCTTTTACAGGAGATTTTTCCTACAATATCCCACTTCTTGATGTAGGAGGTTATCCTGTGAATATGTTTTATAACAGCGGCATCACTATGGACCAGGAGGCTAGCTGGGTTGGTCTTGGTTGGAATATAAATCCGGGAACTATTACCCGTAATATGAGGGGATTGCCCGATGATTTTGATGGAACCGACATGGTAATTAAGCGGCAGAGTTTTCGTCCTGATAAAACCTGGGGTGTAAATACAGGAGCCAGTATAGAAATGGCCGGCTTTCCACTAATTGGATTTGGAATAAATGCAGGAGCCTCTTTCAACAATAAACTTGGATTAGCCCTGGAAGCCGGAGTACATGCCTCGCATAGTATAGCCGGTATTGGTGGCGATTCCAAAACGGCTAGTTTGGCGTTAAGTGCCGACCTGAATGCCAGTTCAAGAAGCGGAGCTTCTTTCTCCCCCTCTGTTACTCACCAGGTAAAAAATCAGGAAGGTCAGTCGGGAGGACTAACTGGTTCCATTGGCGTAGGGTATACGTATACATCCAGACAGGGGCTTTCATCAATGCATTTAAATGCCAGTTTAGGAGGACTATCCACTCAAGGCTATAATTCGGGTGGGGGATCGGGAATTCCGGTATCTGCAACAATGACATTTAACTCTACAGTTTCTTTTGCCTATCCATCAATAATGCCAAGTATTTCAAAAAGGTATACCAAAACAAACTTAAGTATAAACACCTCCCTCGGCCTGGAATACTTTTGGGTAAATCCTTCTTTTAAACTGGGAGGTTTTTTTTCACAAACTAAACTGGATGATAATGACAAAGAAGTGCCGGTTCCAGCCTACGGAATGCTCAATTTGAATAAAGCAAATAAGGACAAAGACGCATTACTTGATTTTAACAGGGCCAATGACGGCATCTATACTCCTGCATCACCTGCAATGGCAATGCCGGTGTATACCTATGATGTATTTAATATTGCGGGTGAAGGAACGGGTGGTTCTTTCAGGGCATTTCGCGGCGATATCGGACATATGCATGACCCATACGTTAGAACACGTGAGGAAAATTCGGCGATAGGCCTTGACCTGGGTTTTGGAAATTTAATTGCAGTAGGGGTAGACCTTAGCAATGTATTCAGCCCTACGGAAGCTGGGGACTGGAAAACAAATAATGGTACAGGTAATATATTTTCATTTCAAGCAAATAAAGATACTTTCCAGGCTGCCTATTTTAAAAATCCGGGTGAAAAAACAATCCCGGATGCGAATTACCAAAACGCTATTGGCAATGAGGATCTGATTCGGTTCAAATTAGGGAATACCGGATCCGCCACACCTATATTATTGCCGGCTTTTGTCAGGTATGATGCGAACAGAAATAAACTTGGAGAGAAACAAATAACTGAAAACACCCGGAAATTATCCAGGGACAAACGAACTCAGGTTATCAGCTATCTGACTGCGGAAGAATCAGAGCGGGTTGGGATGAATTCAAAAATTTATGCTGTTAAAAACCAGGGGGCATTTGAAAACAAGGTCATATTTAATACAAACTGCAATAAAAACGGGATTGATTCCTTTTACCGAAACCATCAGACAGATCATAATCCTTCATGGCCTGCCGTACTTGGCAACGAGCAGGTGCCATTCCGTAAGAAAAATCATATATCAGAAATTGATGTACTAGGCAGTGACGGCAGAAAATATGTATATGGTTTGCCTGTATATAATAAACGTCAGGTTGATGTCACTTTTAGTATCAACAAGACACAGAAACAAGGAGAATCAAAAGTGGTTTATGATGATGAAGACAATACAGGTAGTAATAAAAAAGGACGTGACTGGATCATGGATCAGCAGGAAATGCCTGCCTATACGCATAGTTATCTGCTTACAGAGTTACTGTCGCCCAATTATGTTGATGTTACCGGAAACGGATTAACTGAAGACGATATGGGCGATGGAATAAAATTCAATTATTCCAAAGCAGACGATTATAAGTGGCGTACACCGATCGGTACAAAAACAGCCACATATAGCGAAGGGTTAAAAACTGATATTAAAGATGATAAAGCACACTACATATACGGTGAAAGGGAAGCCTGGTATTTATACAGTATAGAGTCTAAAAATATGGTAGCACGTTTTTATGTGAAGAATGACCGTAAAGACGGAAGAGCTGTATTGAATGAAAGCGGAGCAATGGATCCTGACCATGGAATGCAACGACTTGATAAAATATCACTGTTTTCGAAAGGAGATCTGGTAAAATATGGAGATGCTGCCAGGCCAATTAAAACCATACGTTTTTTCCAAAGCTATAAACTTTGTAAGAATTCGTCTGGACCAAGTGAACTTATGAGTAATAGCATAATTGACTCGGGAAAACTTACACTAGACAGCATCTGGATTACCTACAATGGGAATCAGCGTAAGCCCAAAAGCAGGTATGTTTTCTATTATCCTGCGGACAATAACCCCAATTATTATTTTGACAGTAACGACAGGTGGGGAAACTATAAACCTTCTTCAGACAACCCCAATGGTATGCTCAATGCTGAGTATCCCTATAGCGTACAGGATAAAACCAAGGCAGATAAAAATGCAGCTGCCTGGACAATGAATAAGATCTTGTTACCATCCGGGGGTGTAATAAAAATTGATTATGAAAGTGACAGTTATGCCTATGTACAGGATAAGAAGGCTTCCAGCATGTGCAGGGTGATTGGTTTCGGACAAGGTTCCAGTTTGCCTAACCCCAATGATATTAATAAACTATATACCAATTCAGGTGAAAATGACCTCGTATACCTTCAGTTACCTTATCCGATTACTACTGGTGGTAAAACGGAATTGAAGGCAAGGTATTTAGCAGATATTGATCAGCTATATTTAAAACTTGCAGTTGAAATGCCTTCAGGGCCGGGTGTTGCCGGTATAGCAGGAACAGAAAATATTGGTTTGTATGCCGACATAGTTGATTATGGTTTGGTGTCTCCAGGTGTGGCATGGATAAAAATTGCCAAGTTAAACAATAACCATTCTCCATTAGTGCAAGGTGCCATCCAATTTTTAAAGCAACAGCTTCCTGGAAAAGCATATAAAGGATATGATATTAGTGAAGAATCAGGAGGCACAGCAATTGTTACCGCCTTGAGCGGCATGCTGGCTTCCTTAGAAGAGCTCTTTAAGGGAGAGTTTGATCAAATGATTGCTGACAAGAAATGCCAGAATGTGACATTGGAAAAGTCATTTGCAAGATTATCGGAGCCAACTGGCAATAAATTCGGTGGTGGCCTCAGGGTTAAGAGGATTACAATTAATGACAACTGGTCAAAAATGACTGATCAGCTTAAAGCTACATACGGGCAGGAGTATAGATATACCACTACAGAACTGATTAACGGTAAATTGGAAACAATAAGTAGTGGAGTGGCAGCCTGGGAGCCATCAATTGGAGGTGATGAAAACCCACACAGGCAGATAATGCGTTACCTGGATCATAATAAATGCGGGCCATATGATTACGGAGCTATAGAAATGCCAATTGGGGAAATGTTGTACCCAGCGCCTGTTGTAGGATATAGTAAGGTTGAAATATTAAGTATACACAGGGACACAGTAAAAAACCTGCCAACAAGAGAGGTGCTGGAGTTTTATACCAACAAGGACTTTCCTTATAAATCCAGTTTGACCAGCCTTACGGGTGATGCCAACGTGAAATATGAACCGAAGCTGATACTGCAACTGTTGAAAATTGATGCCAAAAAATATATTACACAATCTCAGGGTTTCCTTATTGAAACCAATGATATGAACGGAAAGGAAAAAAGCAGGGCGACCTATTCGGCTCTCAACCCTAATTCGCCTGTAACCTACACAGAGAATTTTTATAACACCAAACTGACCACCAGCAAAACACAAGGCTTTAATCATATTTTTCCAACTATCACAAAAGCAGATGGAGAGGTAAGTAATAATTTGATAGGACGTGATGTTGAAATAATGACAGATTTCAGGGAGCATACATCAGAAACAATTTCAAAAAATATAGGCATCAATTTCAACCTGTCGATGTATACCTGGCTGCCATTAAGTATTGGGCTCATGCTATCGCCGCCAACTCACGAAAAAACCATGTACAGGTCCGCATCGCTTCTTAAAGTGGTTACTCATTTCGGTATGCTTGACAGTGTGGTTGTAATTGATAAAGGGAGTATGGTAAGTACTAAAAATCTTGTATATGATGCAGAAACGGGAAATCCTTTGTTAACCCGTACACAAAACGAACATAATAAACCGGTATACAACTTCAGCTATCCTGCGCACTGGGCTTACAGTGGTATGGGATCTGCCTATAAAAATATTGATGCTGTTTATACTGGTTTAAATTTTGAACATGGCATTTTAACAAATGCAGCATTAAAAGCGCCAGGACTTTTGGAAAAAGTGCTTGAAAGTGGTGATGAGCTTTATGCGATATCGGATAATAATGCCAGGTTGACTAAGAGTTTGCCCTGCGATGATAATGAAGCCAGCAATACTCCCTGGACAACCCTTAATAAGGATACTGTATATAAGATATGGGCGGTTAATACCGGTAAGTCGGGTTCGGCTACACCTTCTTTTGTATTTATGACTTCAGAAGGCAATCCATTTAATTCTCTGGACACAAAAGTAAGAATTGTACGCAGCGGGCACCGGAATATGCTTGACCAGGCCGTTGGAAATATTACCAGCTTAAGCAATCCTATTGTTGGTAATCAACTCGTTTTTAACGAAGCGACCAATATCATTCAAACTGCGGCTGCAACATTCAAAGATACATGGCGGGTAGATAATGTTTTGTATAAAAAGGATTCAGTTGTTATTGATAGTAGTTATGGAAGAATAAGAAAAGTTAAGCTAAACTATGAGGATTTTGCCAATATACGCTACGAAAACAGGGCAGGCACAACTAATAATTTTATAGATAAATCAGATAACATTAATCTATGGAAAAGAGTACGTAATTTTAATTATGCTATTCATTCAATCAATGACCGAAGTATAGGTTTTTTATTGTATAATTTCAATAATGTACCATCCACAAGCCGTTTTTTCACTGCATTACTCAGCATTTATCCGCACACAAACAATCGGTTTTCACCTCCTGTTTATGATCCTGCGGATCACCCAAACAGACATGGAGCAACATCCTCCGAAGACAATATAGTTGCAGAAATAACTTCATTAAAAAATATTTGGCCATCGACAGTAAATAGCCCTGCAAACGCTAATTCCTGGGTCAATACCTATTTTAATAACAATAATGTAAGTTGGGCAAAAGGCATAATTATGCCACCTACCTTTGGTATTAATGAACACAGGGTAAGTGTATATTCTCAAATAATTGAAAACCGAACTTCTGTTTTAGGAAGCCAGAATAAAATTGGTTTAAAATTAAGACTGGCTAATGATGACATAGAGCCGGTTAGGCAATGTGTTAATTGGGTATGTACCGGAAGTACACCTATATACACTACAAACCGCTGTTTTTGGTCGCCTAATGCAAATTGTGATGAAGGTCAATCAGGTTATTCGGCTATACAATATGATTGTGATAACCATCCTCGAATTGATTATTACTACTACACCTGCGGTGTGACTGATAGTGTACCGAATCCCGAAAATGATATTTATGTAAATCAGAAAGTATTATGTACTTCTGTTTCCCACAGCAGCAGTGTTTGTATTTCAAAATTTTCTAGGAAGGCCATAAACCCATATGTGGAAGGTATATATGGGAACTGGCGTATTGACAGTACCTATGCCTATTATGGTGATCGTAAGGAAGATAATTTCAATACTACAACAGATACACGTACAGGCGGTACAATAAAAAATTATAAATCCTTTTGGAATTTCGCCGCATCAAACAGCAATTTGCCGTTAACACGTAACCTGCAGGCAGCAGATGTGTGGGTTTGGAACAGTGCTATCACCCAGTATAACAGGAAAGGATATGAAATAGAGAATACTGATCCGCTGGGCAGGTTCAATGCAGGATTATATGGCTACAATCAGCAGTTACCAATAGCAGTAGCTAACAATGCAAGGGTACGGGAAATAATGTTTGATGGTTTTGAAGATTATGATTACCAGTCAGCAGCTAATTGTGCCAGTTGCCCGGGCAGGCGTTACACTAATTACACAACTCCCATCACAATGCAGGTTGATTCTACACAAAAGCATACAGGCAGAAACAGTCTGAGAGTTAATGCGGGGCAGCAAATAAAACTAAAAGCGCCCATTACCAGCGTTACGGAAGCTGACAGGCCTTATGGTTCCGTAATTAATTCAAGTACGATCAGTTATACTAACACAGGTTTATCAGGCGGAACACCCGGCAATGGACTGAAGGCAAGTTTTTTTAATCATGCTTTTGTTCATCCCAGTGTGCAGGTTTTAGAGCCGGCTCCATCTGCCACAAGCAGCCTTGTACATACAATTTCCGCAACGGCAATAGGACTTTCCTCGTCGAATTTACCACCGGCTACGCCTGTCAGTAGCGAGTATTTTAGTGTAAAATGGGAAGGTTATGTTCAGGCACCGGTAAGCGGAACTTATAAATTAAGGGGTTTTGCCAACAACGGATTCAGGATAAAAATATCCGGTGTTCAAAAAACAAGTAATTCAACCTGGACAAACAGCGGCACCATGAATACTGAAACTGTAGAGATTCAAATGGTGGTTGGGCAAACCTATACCATTGAAGTAAGCTTTTATTATAACTGGGGTAATCCATATCAGTTTGCATTGCAGTGGCAATTACCAAATTCCGGAACATTCACAAATATTCCCGTTGCATCATTATATCCACCCACAGCAACAAGCTTTATGAATGTAACAACCAGCCAGCAGGTATGTAACCGCCTGGACAGCAGCCAGGTGACAGGTAATGCCCTTACCGATACTTTTTCTCTTATTCAAACTAAAAAAATGTTGCTCAGTGCCTGGGTAAAAGTTGATACCGTTAATTGCTGTTTTCCGGCTACCTACGGCCCGGTCAATAACGTAAGTACCAATAGTATCACAATAAATTACGCTGGAAGCAATGATACCAAAACCATGTATCCCGAAGGCGGGATCATAGAAGGCTGGCAACGTTATGAATCGGTTTTTGATGTACCAGCCACAGCTACATCTATGGAAGTAACACTTAATAACCATACCACCACAGGTACAGGGGGCAACCCGCAACTTGTTTTCTTTGATGACATACGCATACAACCCTATAATGCCAATATGAAATCATTTGTTTACAGTGCTTCTAACCTGAGACTAATGGCAGAACTGGACGAAAATAATTACGCCAGTTATTATGAGTACGATGATGATGGTACACTTACCAGGGTGAAAAAAGAAACCTCGAAAGGTATAAAAACGATTACAGAAACCCGCAGTGCAACCCAGAAAAAAATTGTTAGTGATAACCCATAAGCCACAATACAAAAAACCGCAAATGAAATATATGAAATACAATACAGAATATTTAAAATTAATATTGCTGATATCTGTTACGGCTATATCAATTTCAGCCAGCAGGGCTCAAAATATCACCCAGCCCATACTTACAGAAACACTCGAGAGTATATATAAAAAATACGACAGTATCCCATACCTGAGTTTCGATATCCGGTTTAAGTACAGCAGTGATACCCTGTTAGGCGATTATGTTAATGATCAGCTGGAAGGTACTTACACTTTATCAGGCAAGCGTATGAAATACCGGCTTGGAGATATTGATTTTATGCAAAATGAAAATTATTTCATTGCAGTGTATAACAATGATAAAATGATACTGGTTGACGAACCAAAAACCAATAATACAGGTAATAACCTGCCATTGCGTCAAATGATGGATAGCCTTGTGCATACCTACACAGGTAGTTATAACGTGAACAGGAATTTTGTGAATACAGATACGGGGGTTATAAATTTTGACAGGAGTGATACCAATTCGATGCTGAAGAAATTCACTATCACTTATGACGACAGAAGCAAATTGCTTATTAAGATGGCTTATGAATACCTGGAACCTGTTCAGGTTGATTCGAATGTAAATTATACAGCTTTGCCGGCTAACCGTAAAAGAAGGCTGAGTATAGAATTTCTGAACTACCGCTTCGATAATTATGATGATGCTGTGTATAACGAAAACAACTATATCTATTTTGAACGTGGAGTGTGCAAGCCGGTTGCCAAGTATGAAGATTTTAAAGTGTATAATTCAAAACCTCCTGTAAAAATTATTCAGGGGCAGTAATTCAGTGTTGACATCAAAAGGATAAAAAAATTGTTTGATGAGCCTTTCGGAACTAACTGATTAAACACGGTTAAATACTAATCTATAGTACCATAAAATAATCTTGTATGCGAATAACCAGTAAAAAAATATTACGCCTGTTAGCAATTGCCATGCTGTGCTGTAGTTTTTGGCAGGCACGTGCCACGACCGACCCGGTAGTTACAGCCCCGCTGCTGGGCAGTAAAGACTCTGTAAAAGCAGGGTATTCGCGTACTGCTATGGATGTTAAATATTTTACTCTTACTACGCAGCAGCAGCAGGCCACTACCACAAAAGTGATCAATAACCTGGTGGGAGTGGGAATAGAGGAGCTGAACAGTACGTATATACAAAGTAATTTTTCAGTTACCGTTCACCTTGAAATTACCAAGTATAATAGTAATAATGCGGTGTTTGAAACCATTACTGATAAAACATTCAGTATTAATTATGATACTGCTACAGGGGCAAAATACAAGAGTTTTGACTATTTAAGTTTTACCAATGCTTATGCAGTAAAAGTAAAAATTCTCAGCATTGATAGTAATGTGAACTGGCCTGTAAGCAGGGTTTTACGAATTGAAAATCAGCTTACAGCAACACGTGATTATCCATTTGACTGTAATCTTGCCATAACCGGACTTGATGTGCAATTTGATGCCACTAAGAGCGAGCTTAAATCGTTTTGGGACCTTGCAGGTATTAATTCAAATGCTGGTATCACTGAATACGATCTTGAATGGGCATGGATTGATGAAAGTGCTCTTGATAATTATAAAAGCGGATCGAATTACCTGCAGGAGATTGTTTTTGGAAATAATGCGACCAGGGTAAGTATTCCTTCCAGCCAGTCGCAGTATTTTATTCCATTGCTGTACGACGATACCGGCAGGATATTTGTGCGAATCCGGGCAGTTCAAATAAAATCAAACGGACAAAGGATTGAAGGCAAATGGACCTGGATAAAAAATGATGTTAACCAGCCTGTACAAAGCGAATCGCCGGTAATTTACACTTTCAACGGGCATGAGGATAAGCTCAACTGGCAGGCCAGTACCAGTTTTGCTGAAGAAGGCAAGAGAAAAAGTGTTATACAGTATTTTGACGGGAGCCTTCGCAGCAGGCAAACCGTAACCAAGGATAATACTACAGATGAAACAGTTGTAGCCGAATCTTTCTATGATTACCAGGGCAGACCGGTAATACAAGTATTGCCTGCACCTACGCTAAACACAGCCATTGCATTTGCCCATAATTTTAACCAGGCCATCAACCCATCATTAAATGCCAATGAATATCCTAAATGGGTGTATGATAAACTGCCTGCAGGCGCAAGTGTTTGTGCCAGCCCGGCAACACCGTTTAGTACAAATTTTGGTACAGCCAATTATTATTCTGATAAAAACCCGCAAAAAAACCAGGGCATAAATAAATATATACCGGATGCAACCGGAGGCAATTCAGATGAGGCATATGCCTTTACAGAAACCAGGTTTACCCCGGACGGGAGGGTTGCAGCACAGGGCGGCGTTGGTATTAAACACCAGATAGGCAGTGGCCATGAAACAAAATATTTTTATGAAGTTCCTGCACAGGAAGAACTGGATGCCTTATTTGGAACAGATGCCGGAATAAACAGCCATTATGCAAAAAATATTGTAAAAGACGCCAACGGTCAATATAGTATAAGCTATACAGACATGCATGGACGTACTGTGGCTACAGCCCTAGCCGGCGACCCTCCGAATAACAGTGTTAACAACTCACCTATGCTGGAACCGCTGTCAGGACAACAGGATGTACAGTTCACGAAGCAGTTAATTGACCAGGAGACGAACCTGGTATCAGGCAATAGTATTATCAGCAGCAAACCTCTGATGGCTCTAAAAAATGGTTATTATAAGTTTAAGTACGACTTGATAAGCCCGCAACAGTTGAGTCTGCTTAACTGTAATGGCAACACAGTTTGCTACGACTGTATTTACCAGTTTAAGATTTCTGTAATTGCGGATTGCAGCGGACAGGTTAAATTGCTGGATAGCAGTAAAACATTTACACTGGCTCAGTACCTAACCACCTGTACCGGTAATGGCAATGCGAATGGGTATGCCAGCCAGGGGTTTCATTATGAGACCACCGGGCAGGGAATAGCACTGGAAGAAGGAAGCTATACCGTTACCAAAACACTGACACTTCTCAGTGACGCACAGAATGCTTACCGGGACATTTTTTTGGCAAATGACACCTGTAAAAAATTTGCTGATTTTTATCATGAAGAAGATTCGATATTACTGGCTAACAGCAATTGTAATATGACTTGCGAAAGCTGTAGTGAAAATATCGGGGCAAACTTTAATGCCTTCCGGACTAAATTTCTGCAACAGGCGGGTATGCCGGCCGATACTGTATTGTCGGCAGAATTTACTGCACAATTAAGAGCATCGTATGCAGAAGCGAAAGCCAATTGTGAAAGCCTTTGCGATAATCATGACGGCATGGATGCCATACGCAGTTTGCGTGATGTAATGCTGCAGGATGTAACGGCGCCATACGGTCAATATGCCAGGCCTTATGACAGTACCCGTAATTACAATATTTTTAAAACAGATGATGCCACCAATTACACCGAGTTTTTTCCTCCAACGCAAACCGGAGGCAATAAACCTGATTATAAAAGACCAATTGATGTGGATGACGATGTGATTACATTGGGTAGCTACTTTGATGTAACGGGACTTGTGGAGCTCACAGGAACTGAACTGAATAACATGAGTGCGGCAGCATTTTCAAATGCATTTAAAGCTAGTTGGGCAAAGCAACTTTTACCACACCATCCTGAATATAAAAAACTCGTACTGAGCGAAACGGTTTTAAAACCTGCTTACCAGTTTGAGGCTGACCTTACAAATGACAGCACCTGGGACCAGGTAAAAGTTATGGGCAAAGAATATATTACTTCGCTTGTAGATAAGGATCCGTTTTTTAATGGTGCCAATGCTCCTGGTGCCGGCAGTTATAAAACCAATATGATTGCCCGCCTGCAACACTATTTTGAAAAAAGGTGTGACCCGAATGTGCCAACCGGAATTTATTTCTCTGCCTGGCAGGTTGCCCTGGGTACTGTATTCTGCCGAGACTTACCGGCTGCTACGGGTAATTGTAATATTAACAATACAGACCCTGCTACCATTGATGGCTGTATGGCTTCACAACCTGTTCAGCCTGCTTTGGAACACCCTGCAACCAGCTGCCCCACAGATTGGGATTGGGCGTGGAAAATTTATAAGACTATTTACTTTGCTGAGCGGAACAAACAAATATCGAGATACCTTGAGGCACAAAGCCCTGTTTTTACCAATACTGCTTTGCAGACCTATCAATTGCGGTTTATTGATTATGATAACCCATCTGGTGTATATCATAACCTCGGGCTTGATAATGCCGGAAATGTAGGCGATTTAATAAATAATATAGGCAACAATATTAACCAGGGAGTTGGCCAGGCGCACACAGTGGCAATAAACCAATATGACAGCGTGTGCCGGGCCTACGCTAATACCTGGATAGCGCAGTTACAAACATGCCCGCAAGTAGGAACAATTTCTCAAAGCGATTCCACCTGGCTGGTTAACAGGCTGCTTGCAATTTGCAAGGCAGGTTCAGATCCCGGGCATCCCCTTGGTTCAGCAAGCGTTAAGCCGGGCGATCCTCCTGTTTTTATGAGCGGAAGTAATGTGCCTTACCGTGAGTTCCCTGATGTTGTGCGGGAGTATTTAGCAACTAAATTAGATCCGAATAACCCTAATAATCCTCCCAATATTGTTGAACCATTTACTCCGGAATGCTTCCCGTGGTTAATATCGGTTCCCCAGCCTTATGACAAGCAGCCTGCAATCGCAAACAGCTATGTAATTACCAAACCAGGTAATTGCGAATGCCAGAACCTGAGCAACCTGGAATTTGAATACAACCAGAGTGTGCAAAATGGTTTTGTAGGTACTTTTTCAACCTACCTGCGGTTTAAACATGGCACCTATATAGAACAGGATAAACTGGAAACCTTATTGGCGCTATGTAACAATACCTATTCATGTAAACTGTTGCCAAAACCTATATCGCTGCCACCTGTTTTGCAGTGCCATGGGGATTCATTACCCCCCAAAGCTTGTATTAGTTGCCAGGATTATCAAAATATTAAAACAGCATTTTATACCGTCTTTGGCATACATGCACCTGTTTTAGCACCAGTTACATCACAAGATGTTACCCTGAACTATGCTTTTGCAAGATTTGCCAACTACAAAACCGGCTTTGCCAAAAAATGGACCGACTATGTTGCTTTTGAAAGAACCTGCAGCGATTCTATCCCGGATATCAGTTGCGGCAGCCTGGATTCCACTTTGCAGGATTTTTTCCATTCACCGGGTTATATTCAAAACCCTGTAGGAAATATTTGCAAACAGCTTTTTGTACAGTTCTTTAATGCCCGGTATAATATTGTATTAACGTTTGAACAATGGATGGCTAAGTTTGCCTTGTGCGGCCCTGTACCGGATATATGCAGGCCGGTTATAACATGCAGTTCCTTTAATGCATTGGTGGAAAACTATTACAATACTTATGGTGTACAGGTATTCAGGAATGCCAATTGCCAACAGTTATTTGTGAACTTCATAAATACCCAGCTCAGTAGTAATTATACATATACCCAACTTGAGGTGATCTATAATTATGTTTGTGGCTCCGGCTGCGGTCTTAATGTTTGCAGCTTCCCTAATCACTTTTTATTAACCAGGGTGTACAATTCATTTATGGCTGCCAATAATGGCCACCCCTGGCAGTTGCCTAATTGCCAGGAAGCTTTTGTACAATATTTCAATAATTTCTTTGGGCTGTCGCCGGCTTTGAACTACAGTCAGATTGAAGCATTTTACAGTGTCACAGCGCCCGATCATGGTTGCCTTCCTGATATATCCCGTTTGTGCACACCTCCCTATAGTTGCAGTGTGCTTCAATCTATTCTAAGCCAGTTTTATACCATTTATAACCCGGTAAATCAATTACCTAATTGCCAGGATACTTTTGCCCATTATTTCAATACTATCATGGGTACCAATTATACCTATGCACAAATCATCTCCATCTACAACAGGGTTTGCCTGATGAATGCAGCCGTAGTATGTGAGGTAACGGCCGATTGCCCACGCATGATTGCACTGGTTACGGAGTTTACAAACCTGTACCCGCCATACACAATGAGTGCTGAGGCCTGCAAAAGCCTGTTTTTACAATACTATAATACCAACTTCGGAACCAGTTATACCAGTTATGATGATTTGGTTAAAGAATATGCGAAATGCGGCTTTACACTGAATATGTGCAGCGGATGTACCGGAGACCTGGTTACTACTGCGGAGGCGCTTGACGCATTCCTGGCCAATTTCTACAAAGATTACCCCGATCCTGCAACCCAGCTTGGCGGGGATTGTGAAAATGTATTTACAGCCAGCTTCAATTCTAATTTTAGTGTGGCTTTCACCTATGGGCAAATTGCAGATTACTACTGGGTTCAGCGCCAGAAACATATCAATGTTTGCGAAAGCCAATGCAGCAGGCTTACCACATTTATTGCAGATTTCACCAGCAGGTATGCCAGTCTTAAATTGCCACAGTCGGCAAGGGAAGATCTTTTTACTTTCGAATACAATAAAGCATTTGTTAATGGAGGAAACAAAGCCGAAGACGCTGGTGGTAATACCGGTATAGAGGCAATAGATCCTAAAACCTTTAACCCGGTTGTGAATTTTGCCCAGCTTGAAAATGTAATCCGGGATTGCGGCATTACTAATTTTTCACTGGCTCCTGTAGGGCCGGTAAGCCTGTACGACCCGCAGGTATTGCTGTGCCTTAAACAGGTTTATTATGCCATACATCCCAACGGCATGCCTGATGATTGCCAGGGTGACTTTGCAGGCTGGTTTAATTCCGTTATGCAAAAGCAATACAGTTATGCGGATTTGTTCAATTTGTATAATAGCATTTGCGGAAACAATGCCGGTTATATTTGCGAAAACCCTGCCGACAGTACAGGAAGACCGGCTGTTGTTGTTTCAGATGGCGGTGCAAACTTTACCATTACCAATATGCCGCCAATGCTATGCGGCCTGAATGAACCGGCAGGCGGCCCTGTGTATGTTAACCTGGATCCCTGTAAAGACCTGACAAAAGTTGCTTACAACAATGCATTGATCAGGTACCAGTTGTACCTTGACAGCCTGCGAAATGTTTTTGATACTGCCTATTACAACAAATGTATGGCAGCCAAAAACCTGGAGAGTTTAACAGTTACTTACACGAATAATGAGTATCACTATACCCTCTATTATTACGACCAGGCAGGCAACCTGGTAAAAACAGTGCCGCCGGCAGGGGTGGATAATAAGCATGGCGATGCCATATTTTTAAATGATGTAAAACAAAAAAGGCAGAATGTAAAAAATGGCCAGTCAGAATCCGGGAACATTGCAACACCAGCACATACCCTCGTAACCGAATACCGGTACAATACGCTTAACCAGGTTATAACCCAAAAAACACCCGATGCCGGTATCAGCAATTTCTGGTACGACAGGCTGGGACGCCTGGTGGTAAGCCGCAATGCCAAACAACAAGCGGCAGGCACTTACAGTTATACGCTTTATGATGACCTGGGCAGGATTAAAGAAGTAGGACAGAAGCCGCAAACGACAGGTATGACGCAAACCATCAGCCGGGATGAGTTTGGAACCAATGGTCTGCGGGCCTGGCTTAACAACAACAGCCAGGGAGGCACCAAAGAGCAGATTACCAGAACCGTGTACGACGAACCGTATAGCCCGCTTTGTAACCCGGGAAGTAACGGAAGTATGCTTTGCCAGAAAAATCTGCGCAACCGCGTAAGTTATACATACGTTAAAAACAGCGATATAACCAATGACCCTAATTATTTCTGGAACTCGGCAACTATTTACAGTTATGATATTCATGGTAATGTGGACACCCTGCTGCAGGATTACGGCGGCAGCCAGAGTACGCAGAGTGCCAATGTGATGAATAGCAATGGCACAGCGCCCGGGGGCAACCGATGGAAAAAAATTGTGTATGATTACGACCTGATAAGCGGCAAGGTGAATTTAGTTACTTATCAGCCGGATTACTATGCCAACAACGAGTGGGTGAGGCCGGCAGACCAGTTCTTTCACCGCTATAGCTACGATGCAGAAAACAGGCTTACCCTGGTTGAAACCAGTACTGATAAACTGGTTTGGGAACGGGATGCCCGGTACTACTATTACAAACACGGACCACTGGCCAGGGTAAACCTGGGCGAACTGCAGGTGCAAGGGCTTGACTATGCTTATACGCTGCAAGGCTGGCTTAAAGGTGTAAACAGCACGAGTGTGTATGAAGGCATTAAAGACATGGGGCAGGATGGTAACATAAACCCGCCTGCCGGCACAAACAGTAATGTTGCCAGGGATGCCTATGGCTTTAGCCTTAACTATTTTAACGGCGATTATAAACCCATTGGCGGCAGCCTGAATATCTTTACTGCCGGTACCTTTAATTTAACTAATACCAATACTACCAATAATAACGTAGCTGCCGAACTCTTTAACGGCAATATAGCCGCTATGGCGGTTAACATACCCAAACTGGGCAATGCAAACGTATATGGCTATAAATACGACCAGCTGAACCGCATTGTAAGTATGGATGCCTTTAGCGGCCTGGATAATGTTACCAACACTTTTACACCAACAGCCAGCGCCAATTATAAGGAGCGTGTTACTTACGATGCCAATGGTAATATAAAAACCTACCTGCGAAACGCTGATGCCGCCAGGCAGCCAATGGATAACATGACCTACAGCTACAAGCCCAATACCAACCAGTTGGATAAAGTGGTAGATGTGGCTGCGGATGAAACTGTAAATTACGAGCGTTATAACGATATAAAACAAGGGCAAAATAGCGGCAACTACCAGTACGATGCCATAGGAAATTTAATAAGCGATGCCAGTGAAGGTATCAGCAATATAAGCTGGACGGTATATGGAAAGATAGCAACCTTAACCAAAACCGGAAGCACCATAAACTATACTTACGATGCCAGCGGAAACCGGATAAGTAAACAGGTAACTACCGGCAGCGTAACCAAAACCACCTGGTATGTACGGGATGCCAGCGGTAATGTAATGGCGGTATATACCAAAGAGGGTAGCACCCACCTGGCCCTGAACGAACTGCACCTGTATGGTAGCAGCCGTTTGGGCATTTTAAATACCAATATTGACATGCAGGTGGTTAACAACGGAAATACTACCTTTGAAAGAGGTAATAAGTTCTTTGAGTTGAGCAACCACTTAGGTAATGTGCTGGTAACTATATCAGATAAAAAGATACAGCATACCGCCAATAATAACACTGTTGATTATTATTTGGCGGATGTAGTTACAGCAAATGACTATTATCCGGGCGGGATGATAATGCCGGGGAGGAAATACGGTGTAATGGGGAGGTACGGGTTTAATGGAAAAGAGCAGGATAAGGAGCTTAAGGGAGAAGGAAATAGTTATGATTTTGGTCTTAGAATTTACGACCCAAGAATCGCAAGGTTTTTAAGTACAGACCCCCGGGAAGATGAGTATCCTTGGCAAAGCACATATGCTTATTACTCCAATAATTTCACTTCTAAAGTTGATTATAACGGTGGTGGAGATGAATATACAGTTAAAAAAGGGGAGACATTAAGTGGTATTGCAAAAGCGAGGGGAACAACAGTTGCTATGCTTCAAAGGGTAAATGACATTAAAGACCCTAATAAAATACAAGCTGGACAGAAATTACTGTTGCCATCGTTTTCAGAATCTCAAGTTAAACAGATGAGCCAAACAGTGATGGGGCTTCCAGGAATAAGCGGATTAAATGTTAAAGGAATTCATTTTGTTTTTCAGGATATTACTCCGGAAATATATAATGTAACTGAACAAGGGTTTGCAAAAAATCAATCTTGGCGAATACTTGAATATAATGGCCCCGGTTCTCCAGTAACTACATCCAATTACAATTATACTAAAAACAATTATCCGAGTTGCGGCTCCTTTCGGCAACGAGATGAATTCCCTTATGCAAGCACAAAGCAAGGTGGGCCAGGAAATGTTGTACAATGTGTTCCTACAGGTGAGCAGCAATTCCAATCCATAGATTTAAAGTTCATGTATTCTGGTTATGGCACAGGTAATAGAATGCAGAAAGGAGACAAATTTTTAGTTGTGACTATACCACGTTTGCGACCAGTTTCTCCTGTTCCTGAGCCAGTGCGACAACCTAAGCCTGTTCCTACCCCTCCTGTAGTTTTTATTCCTGTAAGAGTTCCGGTTGGCAATCCGTTTGGTAGATTAACTCCTGCGCCTGCACCAAGTTTACGGACTAATGGTCCTGGAGGCGGTGGGTTAGGAATCTTTGGACTAATAATAGGAGGAATAATGAGTGCTCATCAATATAATTTAGACCACATGGATGATAAAGAAAAAGAAAGTTACTTAAATGCGTGTGGGCTTGCTTTTTAAATAGAAGTATTTTATTACCATTCTAGTAACTTCCAGTATTCAGATAATGGATTATTGGAAGTTGCTATTTTTTTGTATGTACTATAATCCGCTATCTCAAAATAAAAATCTTTTTTTTGAAAAATCTCATTCTCAAAGCAGAATATCAGCGTATTTAACATTGAATTTATATTGTCAAAAATAGATGTATGTATTTTTTCTACATCTGTATTTGATACTGTTGAATAGTAGAGAGAAGGTTCATTTTTGGGGGAGTTGGCATCAAAGGTTATATAATCATCACTTGATGATAAGATAGGAATAAGTCCTGCTTCTTTAAAGGAGTAAAAAGAATTGCTTTCTGATACTGTTTTTTCTATATCCTCCATACTCATAAAATAAAATGTTGGGAACAGATAAAAATATCCTGTAGGAATTTCTTTAAGCTTTGTTCCATCATGCCACTGATACAATAAACTTAGGTCATCATTTTCTTTAAGGGTTATATTGTATTTCTCAAAAAAATGAAAAATATCCTTATAGGGAGTACCACTATTTAGATATTCAATTACATTAGCTTGTTTGGCTACCAGAATTTGGTCAAGTTGAAATATTTTTTTCTGTATGCTCTCCATAATATTTTACACTTAATTATTTACCCCTGCAATTGTTTTTGCAAATCATTTTTAAAGATAAAGGCATCAAGGAACTCTTTAACGAGTTTCTTTTTGTTAGCGGGCAGCCCTTCCACTTTGCGGAACTGCCCAAGCAGTTCTTCATCAGTGTTGGCATCTGCCCTTTTATCAGTCAATGTGCCATTGAGTAAATAATCAGTAGTAACATCCAAAGCTTTGGCAATGCGGTTGAGAATATCAGCCGCAGGCACAGCTTCGCCACGTTCATACTTGCCCACGTTAGTAAAATGCACCTTGGCAGCACTACCTAAGTCCTTTTGCCGGCGTAGGTAAGCTGCCTGCATTGCTGCCGTCTGGCCTCCTGGCCAACGGCGGGGAGTGGGCTTACGTAATTCCAACAGCGGCGGAAAATACCCAAACGGCTGCTGCCATACAGGTGAAGTTCGCGTTTTAAAATTTACCAACACGATTGATACATTACCACCACCCATTATCTAGGTAATAAATGACTTAACAATGGTTTGTCGTTACCATAAAAATATTCTTTAAACCTTACAATATTAGCTTCGCTTCCATCCAATATTTTAGTCCCTTTAATTGTTACTTTGTTTAAATTAGGCACAGAATTAATTAAGAAATCACAACTTGGAATACTTTTACAATTTAAGATTATAAGTTCTTGCAAATTTGGCAAAAACTCAAAGCCTGAAATTTTTTCAATCTTTTTACAATCTTCTATAAATAACTTTTTAAGGTTAGGCATTTCTCGAGTAAATTTTAAAATTCTTAATTTTGACAATAAGTGCAGGTTCAATACCTCTAAATTTTCAAAAATTTCCACTCCTTCAGTGCTACTCAATTTGCCACCAGCTATTTCTAACGTAGTAAGGTTTGGTAGGTCTGCGTCAATCGGAATTAAGTCAATTTTTATCTCGTAAATCCGTAAACATTCTAAACTTTTTATAAAAAAAATATTTAACCAATTCTCATGATAATCTATAGTTAACATTTTCAAGTAATGAAAGTTTGACAAGTCAATTGCTGAAGTCTTATTTTTATCTACAATTAATTCGATTAACCCATTCAAGTTGAGAATTCCTTTTTTCTCAATAACCCCTTCACTATCATCCACAACAACTCTATTTATTGATTTACAATTGACCAAAAAGTCTAGATTTGTAAGATTAAATTTCTTTTTTGTACTTATGCTAATATTAGTTACATCATTCTTATTAATATAATTAATAGAATTTTCTAAATTTTCTGACTCTAAAATCATGTATGATTTAAATCCTATGTTTGTATATTGTATATTAATCATCTTTCTTTTTATATTTACGATTACCAGGTGAATCTCTCTGGTTTCGATTTGCAGGATTCTTGTAACCGCCATCATCATTTAATCTTTTTGCTTCATCCCTAAATTGTTGTTCTCTAGATGGCGATGGTGTCCAATCTACCTCTGAAACTAAATCATCTGGTCCTTTTGATTTATCCGCAGCTCTCTTGATTGCTTCCTCAACATTACCTGCGCCATGATAGGCAGTTCCGTCAGCATATTTTATAGTGTAACTTCCCGGGCCTTTTACAACATCTTTTCCATATTTTTCTACTAGCCTTTCCTTTACCTGGCCTCTGATTACTTTTTTAAGACCGTGTTCTACAACATCGACAGGGTTTATAATAATAGGAATGCCCGTTACTTGCTCCACAACTTCTTCTACTGCTTCTTCTACAATAAAGTCAACGGCTTGTGATGCACTAACCTCCATCAGAGCCGGAGCAGTAACCGCGACTGTTATACCTACAGCAACAAATGTTGCTGTAGCATCACACAACTCATTAGTAATTCTTGCTTCCCTTGCATTTCGTGTTTCAAATGGAACCCATTGTCCATTGGAGTTCCCTGCTATATTAGATGCAATATAGCGCATCTGGTCTGCTCCCGGATTATGCTTCCAATAGTAGTATTTTCCACCATCCTGCATTACAAACCAGAATTGGTCGCTAACTTTATCATATACAGCAGCATAATCGTATAAATTCAATCTGCCGTATTGATTATCAGGCCCCGTTCTGGTCCAATAATTTGACTCTTTATCTGTTCCAGCATTATTTATTCTCTGATATTGCCAATTTTCCGTATAATCCTGAGGTTCCCCACCATCTAAATCCAAATTCCTAATTGGACTACAACCGGCAAAATGATAAGGTGAGTACCATGGGAATAATTTTGCCAACGGATCCACACTCAAAAACCTTCCAAGCCTTCCATCATAAATTCGCATACCATAATCCTGTCCGTCCTCGCTTATGTCCTTATCATTCTCCTTCCCATTAAACCCATACCTGTACTCGCTTCCGGCACTGAAGTTGCGTCCAGGCATGTTCATTCCGCCCGGATAATAGTCAAAATCGCAGAACCCTTTCCAGTACCGGTTCTCAAAGAGCTAATTATATTGTAATATAACCTAAATTGGGGAAATAATGCAATTTTTAATCAAAAAACTAAGCTTTTATGACAACAAAAGAGTGCCCACTTGTACCGCTCTTTGAAAAATTTATTCAACACAGCTATAAGGGCAAAAGGTTAAAGGCGGATGGAAGCCGTATAAAACCACAAACCGTTAATAACTATACATATGTTTTAAGGTATTTACAGGAATATGAGACGGTATATGGGGTTATTCTTCGCATCAAAACAGGAAGCAGCAATAATAAAAGGGCTTTTACGGCAGAGCGCAATTACTGGAAGAAGTTTTACCTGCAGTTTACCGGTTTTTTATATCAGCAAAAGAACTGTTACGATAATTATGTAGGCACGGTTATCAAAACAATCCGCATTTTCTTTAATTTTTTAAATAAGGAAATGGGTATTGCCACCGGGATGTTTTACAAGAGCTTTTATGTGTGCCGGGAGGAAGTGCCCATTGTAACCCTGCTTCCGGAGCAATTACAGTTTTTAATAAACAACAGTGAGTTTGATACCCGACTGGGCAGGTCGTTACAAAAGGCAAAAGATATTTTTGTTTTTGGCTGCACAGTGGCATTAAGGGTATCCGATTTGTTTTCCATAAAGTTTACCGATATAGAACAGATGGGGCCGCATTATTACCTGCCGGTAAAAACCATTAAAACCGGTGCGGCTGTACGTATAAAATTACCGGCATATGCCATTGCCATTATAGAAAAATACAAATCATCTGCAAGGGGACGTAAAACTATTTTTCCTCCTATACCCCGTACCAGGTTTAACAACCAGTTGAAAGCGATCGCTGAAATGGCCGGTTGGGTAAATGACCTGGGCAGGTTACGCACCAAGCGGGGCGTATATTTTAAAAACAGTGGTAAAACTGGCAGGGAACTATATCGATTTTGTGACCTGGTATCGTCGCATACGATGCGGCGCACTGCAATTACCACCATGCTTATGCTTGGCATGAAGGAGCATGTAGTAAGAAAAATATCGGGCCATGCCGATAACAGTAAGTCGTTTTACAGGTATGTGAACCTGGTTCAATCGTACATGGATAATGAAATGGATGAGGTTTTTGGGAAGCTGGTGGATGTTGCATAGTAAGTATTAAACTGTCTTAAGAAACTCAAAAAATCAACTATAATTTCTCAAAAAAGTATTGCTTTGAATTAAAAATATTAGTATATTTATATATAGAATAAATTGTGTGTTGAATATTATCAGCAGTGAGTATGCTGCTTTTGGAAACAGGGTTATTCAATACATATAGTCAGTGCCCGTGAAATTCATAAATAATCTTTAACCAAAACAATCTGTTATGAAAACAAAACTTCTTCCTGTCATTATTTTCACCATTGTTAGTTTTTCAACTAAGGCAAATGCCCTGATTCAAAATCCTCTAACAGATACTGTATGCTGTACTCCCGACAGCCTGAAAATCGTAAGTGTTAACTATCCTGTTTTTTGTGTGAGCTGGCATGTGAGGTCAGATAGTGGTTGCAGACTGCCTTATAGCTATGAAGTACAATGGAGGTATTATCCGAGTACCAATCCCTGGAATGGAGCAATTGTAACCTATACCGGAAGTACTACCTTAAGTTTTTGTGCAAGGGTAGATACCTGCCGAACTTATCAATGGAGGGTTAGAACAATCTGCGATACTCTCAATGGTGGCCATTACAGTGATTGGGTTTATGGTAACAAAATTGGGATGAACTGTCCGGTTAGCAAGACTTCAGAAAATGATTTGAAGCAAACTGCCCATGCAGCGGAAGCCGCAGATATCAACAGGGAAAGCAGGAGAGTGTTAAAGCCCAAAGAAAAGTAAGAGCATTTCCGGTGCATTTTTTTTTGGTAATATTTCATTTGGGGCCAATTATAAAAAAATAATCAAGAGCAGATTGCGCATTTGTAAACAGATTAGTTACTGGTTGAATTATAAGGCTATATTCATGAACCCTTTTTGAAAATCTGTTTAATGAAACTTAATATGCGGAGCCTGAAACAAAAAACCTTGTGAAAGCTGACCTTACAAAGGCAATGAAAGCATACTGCTGATGTTTCTTGGCTATAAATGAGCAGAGTCCTGACCTACGACACTTTAATCAAGAGAATCAATTACTTTCTTTAAAGAACAGTATGTTGGTGAAACATTTTTGCAATATTTGCGGGTAAATATGTAAGGTTTGTAAAATGAATCTATTGAGTTCTTTATTGAGTCGAGAAAATCTGGTCTATTAATTGGGTGATGTTTAATTAATTATATTCTTTGGTTCCTGGCCCGTCCGGTCCGCAAAATCCCCTGGTAATATCCGAGGGATTTTTAGTTTATGCCCTTTGGATCGATATTATGAAACAGGATTTAGTATTCTGTGAAAAATAAAGGGTAGTTAAGAAGTTCAACATGGTTAGGAACCAGTCTTATTGATATCGTGCAAACTGATGCGGCCGCCTTCTTCCACAACCGCAAAGCTGTTTCTTTTGGGTACGGGTAAAATGCCTGCAATGGCGGTGCTGGTCTGCTGCTCGTACACAAGCAATGGCTTTTTGTTTACGATTTCGTAAACGGCCAGTTTCATTTTTTCTGCCAATACAAATACCTGTGAGCTGATAAAGACGATCTGCTGTGGTATCAGGGCTTCGGCAAAATAATCTCCCGAAAAATTCAGCTCGCCTTTGAAGGGTTCACAAAGGCAACAGCCTTTATTGGTACTGATCACGATATAAAAACTGCTGCCCTGATCTGATGCAGCGATCATCCTGATACCTGTTTCAAGGTCGAAGGCCTTGATGCCACCGGCGGCGGATATGGTGAGAAAAGCCATAATGCTATAGGTATAATAATATCCATCATTGAAAAATAAAGACCGGCCGTGATAATTAGAACCGATACCAAAGGTGCCGGAGACCACCGTGCAATTAACTGCTTTTAGCAGCACCCCCTCCATGGTATACTCCTGCAGGGTTATGTCTTTTCCATTGATCTCCAGCCTGGCTATATTTCCCGCCTGGTTTACCAGGAACAAGGGAAGATGTGCATGCATCCAGATAAGCGGTTTTACTACCAGCGACTCACTAAAATATTTATTGGAAGGCAATGCCTTGCGGGCGTAAGGCACTTTGGATGAGCTTTGTAAAATGATATTTTGACTGTAATAGGGAGCATCTATGAAATACAGACTGGTATGATCCGGGGTTTCAGTTTCCCAGGAATAATATTCAATATTGCCATACCAGTTGGCCCTGGCCATATGCAGCTGCCTGTTTTTTATGCCCACAGCAATAAACTGATTTTTGTGCCAGGTTGTTCTCTTCCATTTGATGCTGCTATCCAATTGCATATCAGTGATGGAATTGCCGGTCAGCCTGCGTGTACTATTGCTTACAAAACGGCTGGTATCTGACCCAATGAGTTTATTGCCCGGTAAAAATTTTTTCAGGCTATGCAGGTTTACCAGGTTGCCCTTCACCGTTTCGTGATGCAATATTTCGTAAGCAATATCCTGGTTGTGCTGCAACACCGCAGCATTGCCGGCACTGGCATTTACATGTTCCAAAACGTTCAAAAGGGATAGTTGCTTTCTTTCGGGTGTATGTTCTTTATAAACCCTGGTTATGGCAGTTTCAATATCCACATCGTCTTTTTCCATGATGCTGTCAAAGTATTTTTTAAGACAGGCCTCATGCTGGTAATTGCTGTTCCAGCCCTGCAGCAATAGTTCCCGGGCTTTTTCTTCCTGCTTCATTTTTTGCTGTGCCACCCTTGCAGCATCCAGCAGGTTATTCGCTTCAACCTTTTTGTTCATACAGCTTTCATAGTAATGCTGTGCTTTTTTTTCCTGTTGTATCTGCAGGTAAAGGTCGCCTGCTTTTTCATCGTTGCTGAGCTGAATATACAGATCAATGGCTTCTGTATAAAATCCCCCTCTTTCCAGGCATTCTGCAGCGGCCGGTATATTTTTTAAATGATCTTTGTAGAGCGCTGCGGACTCCCTGTAAAATTTACCCTGCTCCAGCACTTTTGCTGCATTGTAATAATCGCCCAGCAAATGGGCATATACATAGGCTGCTTTTTTAAAATCCTTCTGTGCGATCTCTTTTTCAGCGGCCCTTAAATATTTTGTGCGCAGGTCGTTGTAATAATTATCCACGTTCCAGGCATCCACGGACCTTCCCCCGCCAAGTGCGCCAAGATTAAAGCTGGTTGATCTGCGCCCCAGCATGGAGGAAGCAGGCGCTGATTTACCACGATCCAGGTAAGGAGAATTAAGCGGTAAAGCATATCGCAGTGCTTCGTCGGTATCTGTATCAAAAAGATCTGATAGCCTTTTCAATTCCTTATCACGCTTCTTTTGTAATTCGTCCATATTTTCTGCAATCCAGTTTTGCAACTGCTGCAGCAAACCGGGTTTCCGTGAACTGCTTTCGTTGCCATTGCCACCCAGGGGCCGTAGAAAAAATTCAGCAAGTTTGAGTAACCCGAAAATTGGCAGGAACAGTAATAGCTTTGCTGTATTCAACAGGTTATCAATTACCGGGCTGTTTTTCTCTTCCGGTGGAATGATATCTTCAATGGGCTTTTGGCCGATACCTGTTTTTATTTCATCCATAATGGTTTCGGCAGCAACGGGCATTACAGTTATTTGCTGCAATAAAGGCCTGTCGGCCAAACCGGGATCGGCAAAATTCCAGCTGGTATCTTTTAATTCAGGATACCGGAACAGGCCTGCCATATCAAGCCGGCTGCTTTCTTCAAAACCAACAAGGCCTATGGATGGATGAAATACCTGGATTGGCCAAAGCAATAATTTATCCAATTCGGCTTCAGTTGCCCGGGGAAACAATGTTGCATTGCATGGAATGTACAGGTGTTTTCCTATACGTGTATACGGGCAAAGCAAATCCAAGTTCTTTATTTGTGCCGGATTATGAAATACAACAAAGAGCGCAGACGGTTTTAAAGAACCAGCTGATTCGGGTAACAGATAGCAACTTATATCTTCCGGGTTCAAATCCCAGCTACTTAGCTGCTTCAGCCACGCGGCGGTATTGCCACCCTGCAGCAGCGCTGCAAACGCTGGCGACGACAAATTACTGTTGTATTGTAATTGCAGTTCCATGGGTTATGAAAGCCTGTTTATAAATGGTTGAATGTAGCTGTTATAAAAACTATCCGCATTTTTATAGTTTACTTTTTGCTGGTTTATATAATAATCCGAACCACAGGCACTATTGTCTGAAGCCCAGCAGGCCGTTGCCCTTCCAAGTACCAGTACAATAGTTATTTCCGGCAGGGTATTATCCGAACTTTTAAGATGGAGGAAACCCCTGGGGTCCACTATTGCTTCACTGCCATCATTCCAGCGCCATACTGAAAAAACCAGTTTCTTATTTTGTAATGGGGTAAAATCATCTTTAATGCATTTTGCTTCCCGTGTAATGGCCTGGTTGTTTTTTCTTTCCCTGAAGCTGATATGTGTGGTGTTACCAACCAATAATTCATGCTTACCAACCATAAGTCGCCCGGTGAAATCGGCACAGATGCTTTTTACCCGGTAAAAAATATTTGCATAAGGGTCGAAGAATTTTCGAAAATCATACTTGCTGAAAAGCCTTATGTTATCTGTATTGTATTCCCTGATCATATCAGCAAATGCACCGAATGGTTTTTTATCAATGACCACACCGGCAATGCAATCATATATAAAGGCACCCGTATTACTTTCAATATAAAATTTGTCGTTCTTAAATACTGCTTTCTCTGCAAAGCCTGCTTCAATGGGCAGGTCTTGTACGGTTGATTGAAGATCGGTGTAACTGACCTTGTACAATTTTGAAAGTCTTATCGTGGTATTGCTCACCAGTATATTAATATCCTGGTTGCTGTCAATGCCAAAACAGTAAGTACCTTTTTCAATGTAAGGCAATAATTCTGTGAGGGCCTTGGATTTATCAACGGTCATCAGCACCCTTTGTGTTTCATTTACAACAATGTCTTCTGATAAAGGGCCTGATGAGATGAACATTTTTTCACGTATCGTCTTTATCCTTACCGGTGGAAAATACAAAGCCGGCGGCTTTGCTGTAATAAAGGCAGGCAGGCCAATATCTTTGCTGTCTGTATTATTTCTTCGTGGTGCAGTCAGCAGTTCGTCCACATTGATCTTTGCCTGGCTGATGAGCTTACTGATGCCATTGATACACTCGTACAGGTGAAGTTCACCGCTGTCGGTAACCGTAATTATAAAGCTGATGAACTGCTTTACTCTTGATACATGTACATACAGATCCGGCTGCTGTAAAAGCCTGGCATGCGTAATAAAAATGAATTCATGATTGACTGTTTCAGCCGATGATGTAATGGCCGTTTCCAGGGCCGGACCACAATGCAATGCGGCATCAAGCATTTCGAGCGCCTGCACCACCCCATGTTTGCTTTTGAGTGAAACTGGTGTAATACTGCTGCCCCCCAGCATGTAGGATCCGGCCAGTTCCGCATGTTTATGTTGCTGCGCACAGGTAAGCCCGGCAGCGAGGGCAAATACCCGAGCAGTTCCCCACATCTTTAAAGTGGTATCCATTAAAATGACACGATGCATTTTTGGATTTTGAGGAGGCTGCTCCCGCCTGAAATACAGCGCTTCATTATTTACCAGCCTTGCCATCAGTAATTCATCATCATGCGCCAGTTCGGTTAGTAACAGCTTATCGTAATTTCCACGGTTGGTAATGTCGGATATGCCGCCCAGCGGCAGGTCGCTGCTTCCTTTGGATTGCATCGGAATATTCAAAGCTGCCACCAGGTGTTTGGCAAGTCTTGCCAGTCCTGCAGTCTGCGGGTCCTGCAAAAGCTGGTCGTATAAAGAAAGTGGTTCTGCCAGTATCAATGCTTCAGGTATTGGCTCCGGTACATGATCGAGCCCTGTCCTGAGTTTTGTTACCAGGTGCTGAACCGTGGGATATTTTTGCAGTGCCGTGCAGAAATACAGCAGGCTGTTAATGAAATCGCCTTCAGCAATTTTTTCTGTGTGGATATGAAAAACCTGACTATCCATCCTGCCGCTGTTCAGTTCATCAATGGCATCCTGCATCTGGCGGTTGCTGAAAGTGAACGAGGTACCCGAAAATACCTCGTAAATCAGGTGCACCCTTTTATTACCTGTTCTCAAATTGGCCGGAAGCGCTGCAACTATATCGAGAAATTTTATTGCATAGTCCAGTGTTTTATGCAAGGGATTTTCATCCTTGTTACCGGCAAATTCTTTAGCCTGTTTGATCAAAAAAAACTTATCCTGCACATCCAGGGGCCTGGCACAGGCAGATAATAACAGCAGTAACGGATTTAAAGGAGGCAGCCCCGAATTCACCTGGCGGAGTAAACCAAACAGGTCATCGCGGTAGCAGATCGTGTTGCCGTTTTCCCAGGCAATTACGCTGCCGTTATCGGCCCAGTGCCAAAATGAATCTTTGGGCGCCCTGAAATATTTTACCGTATGGTTGTCTTCTGCTATCATCTTTGTTTGCAAAAAAGAGGCTTGTTTTTTTGCATTATGTATTTATTGTTGTTAGTCTTATGGCACTTCTTTTTGCAGGTACTACATAAGCCAGGTCGATCTTTTCGCAATAACCATGCTCATCAAAAAGGAGGAGGCCATCCTTGTGAGGGTTTAATTTACTGCTGATGTAGGGTGCTGCCATCGGGATCTCCAGGCTATACCCGCAGGGCAGTAAGATATCATCCATGAGCCAATATTCTTTTCCGGGCAGGGGTGGTAGAGGGGTGCCCACAATAAGCACTTCGTTATTTTCTGAAACGGCAAACTGCCATTGTGCAAGCCTGGTGGCCGGGGCTGTTTCTGCATAGGCCTTCCATTGAAGCAGGGTGGTACGCAGGGCATTGCTTTTTTTTGCAGCTGCTGATGCGATCAGCCTGGTTACAGCGGGCGCTTCCAGCTTGCCGGGTAATGCCGCTACCGGAATGCTGATGCTGATAAATTCGGCAACAGGCTGCCAGTGAAGCTGCGGCAGCAGGGCAACCGGCGTTAATCCCCCGGGTGTAAAAAGCAGGTTGTTTTCGTCAAGATGATAACTATGCAGAACAGGAAGCTGTTTGATTTGCATATCCGGGCTTCCCGTATCATAAAAGCCCCGCAGCCAGATGCAGTTTTCACCGGCGGCAACTTTAATATCCTGCATGCACCTGATAGTACCCAGGCTGCGGGTATCTTTTTTATCCAGTGTAAATACAAGCTCCTGCATAAATAACTCAGGCTGAATGAATGATTTTTTGCCACAGTGCATCAATCGGTTGCTGCACATAATTTCTTTGTACTTCGTTGCTGATCCAGGCGCAGCGGCCATTTAAATACCGGAGCCTGTCTTTGATAATAGTTCTTTCAGCAAGCGGGAGCGCTGCATCATCCCATTTCTTATCCATGGCTTCCACTTCCTTAAAAATCTCATCCGCATTGGGCAATACATTTTCTGCAGCCCTGGGGTGGTGAGCGGCTTCTGTTTTATCTGCCTCCACCACCGAATTGATAATTCCGGTAATGATCTCCTGCTGATCTTCATTATCCCAGATATACCGCATCACCCACATGTCGGAGGGAATGGCCACCATGCGTTTGCAAAGCAGTGCACTGGCTGCGATCAGTCTTTGCAGTTTTACCGCCCTTCTGTCGCTTACCTGCACACCTGCATTGCGGAGCATTTCCACCAGGTTAATATAGGCAGGCCTTATTTGCTCCAGGTCCACATCGCCGATCATTGATTGTACCCTGAAAATATCTTCCGCACTTATCTCAATATCGCCCGGGATCGTTTTTTGTTCCAGTTTCCAGCCTGCGGTTAATACATTGTTCAGCAGGGCAGGGTCCACATAATCGCATTTTACCCTTATTAAAAAACGGTCGAACAAAGCATGCAGGGCTTCATCTTCGGGCAGGTGGTTACTGGCGCCCACGATCATCACCACGGGCAGGGGCCTGTTTTCCCTGCCCCGCCTGAAAACTTTTTCATTAAGCACCATCAGCAGGCTGTTCAATATGGCACTGTTGGCATTCAGCAATTCATCCAAAAAGATCAGGTTAGCTTCCGGCAGCATGCCTTCGGTATTGGTTACCAGGTCGCCTTCCCTTAATTTTCTGATATCGAAGGGGCCAAATAATTCATTGGGCTCTGTAAACCGGGTTAGCAGGTACTCAAAAGTTTTTCCATTGATCAATTTGGATAATTCCCGAACCATCGCACTTTTGGCAGTTCCTGGCGGACCAAGCAAGAACAGGTTTTCACGTCCTGCCAGGCAAATACCCATGAGGTCGATGATATCATCCTTTCCAACAAATTTTTCTTTTAAATGTGCCAGTATGCTGTTGAGCTGGTCAATTAAATCCATATGCTTTTCAGTTGCATTATCCATCGTTCTCATTTTTTAAAATAGTGGCGGCCTGTGGCCAGAATGTTTCAAGATGCAGGCCGGTTGCAGTTAAAACCTGCTTTTTTGCATCCGTATCCGAAATTCTTTTCAGATCCTTTGCAGCGATCAGTCTGTCTGCATATGCAATTGCAAGCGATTCATTTGAATACAGTATGTCTTCATTTTTTATTTCGGATGTTTCAATACCCACTGATGAAAAGGGCCATGCTGCTGCGGTTTGCTCCAGCACCTGCACCAGTATATCTGCGGGGGCAAGCCCTTTTGCAAGTTGCAGCAGGGGTGGCAGGTGCCGCAGTACCAGGTCGGCACTGTACATAGCAGCTGCATCAATGGGTTCGGTAAAGGCGGTTAATGATTTATGAATAATATCTTCTTCAGCGTCACGCATAACGGTAAGCTGCACTGCATTGTAAAAATACTTTGCAGCCCATATGGCAGCCTGTTCATTGAAAAAAGGGGCTGTTGCCGGCATCTCCTGTATATCTTCCTGGTAAAACTGTTGAAGCATTTGCGTTACCTGCTGTTCATCTGCCGCCGAAAAAACAGTAAGCTGCCGTTGTGCCAAAACAGTACCGGTGGTAAATAATTGCTGTATGAAATTGCTTAGTTCCATTATTACGGATATGGTATAAAGTTAATGCGGCATGCCGAATTAAGGCCAGATACGGGTTTATTTATTTCTGCCGGTCTCACCCGGATACAGCGTGTATACAGGTGCAGATTGCCAAAAAACTTTGCTGTCGATATCCATGATGCTGAGTTTACCGTAAAAAGCAGCACCGGTATCCAGGTTCCATACATTGCATCCCTGCATGGGTTCGGCCACATCATAATAGAGGGTGGGGGTGTGACCAATATAAATTTCGTGAAACAACTTTAAGCGTTTTGGAAAAAGCAGGGAATCTTTTTTTATTCTCTTATCCATAGTGATGGCCATTTCCCAAAGCGTCCGGTCCCAGCTGAAATTAGAACTGTGAAATTCTTTTTGCGGGCCATGCATGGAGGTAAAGCCTGCATGGATGAACAGCCTGTTAAAATCATCGATATGGTAATAGGGCATGCGTTCCAGGAAATTAAGATGCTGCATTTTTTTAACAGCATCCGCCTCTTTATAACTGTTGATGGTGGGTATGCCGCCATGTAACAGCCAGGTTTCATCTGCCAGGCCGATGCGTAACCAGTCTTCGCACCATACATCGTGATTGCCTTTTATAAAAATGCATTCATTGGTTATGCTCAGTTCTGCCAGGAAATCTATCACGCCTGCAGATTCGCTCCAGCCATCCACATAATCGCCTAAAAATATCAGTTTATCGCCGGTGGTAATTGCAGCAGCTGTAAACAACTGCTGCAGGGCTTTTAGCCCTCCGTGAATATCTCCGATTACCAGGGTGCGCTTCATACTGTAATATATTCAACCGGAACCGAATCAACAAGCCATACGCCGTTATCTGATAAATAAAATAAAAAACCAGCCACTGTCATGGCTTTGGCATTTATGTTTAAAACGACGGGTTTACCATGTCTTGATCCGACTGCCCTGGCGGTTGTTAACTGTTCACTTAAATGTACATGCTGTCTTTGTTGTTTGGTTAATCCTGTTCTAAGGATATTTTCTAAAAAACGTTCGGTAGTTCCATGATAAAGCAGATCCGGCGGAAGCATGGGTATTAAGTTCAGTTCCACTTCAATGCTATGACCCTGGCTGGCACGGATCTTTGTTTTATCCTCATTAAAAGCAAAGCGTTTTTTATCGTTTGTTTCAACAACCAGATGGATGGTTGCTGCATCTGCAGCGGTGCCGCTTTCATTTATCTTCTGTATCAGGTCCTGTACATCGGCCCAGCCGTTTTTATCCAGCTGCAAACCGATTGATTCGGGTTTATGGCGAAGCACCAGGCTGAGGAGTTTGGAGATATGTTTAAGCTGTGGTTCCATTTTTATTTTCAATTTGTAGGGCAAATCTTGTACATAAATTTTCTATATCGTCTGCTCTTGCGATTTTTTCTTTCCAGTCAGCGGGAATAGAATCGTAACCATATTGTAAACCAGCCAGCCCTCCAGTAACACATCCTGTTGTATCTGTGTCTTCCCCGAGGTTCACAGCTTTTAAAACTGCATCTCTATAGTTACCGGTATTTAGTAAGCACCAGATAGAAGCTTCCAGTGTATTCAGTACATAACCACCGGAACGGATCGATTTTTCTTCTTCCTGCTTAATATTACTCTTTAGTATCCTGCTGAAAAGTGCCAGCTCTTTAGGATTGAATTGATTTTCTTCAGCGAAGGAAATAACAGCCTGCTGCATTTTACAGTACGCAATATCCTTCGGATTGTCTTTCAATATTTCCAGGGCAAATTCAAGGTAAATAAAACAGGAAAATACCGATCGGAAATGCGCATGGGTGACAGCACATACTTCCTTTATCATTTTATATCTTTCCGCAACGGGCAGATCTTTAATTACAAAAAGCAGGGGCATGATTCGCATCAATCCTCCGTTGCCATTATCTTCTTCCATCATACCACCGGATACATGCGGGGAGCAGCCTTTGGTCAGCCTGTCAATTGCAAAACGTGTGGCTCCGCCAATATCAAATACTTTATGATGAGCGCCCCAGTATCCATGCTGTTTCCAGTTGATGAAATTCAGGGCAATATCATCCAGGTGGTAACCTTTACTCAGACTTTCAGCCAGGCAAAAGGCAAGGCTGCTGTCATCACTCCAGGTGCCCAAAGGCTGATTCCAGCTACCGAAGCCGGTCATGCCCGTGATTGGTGATCTTTGTAATTGTTCTCTTGATCTGAATTCGACCGGAACCCCCAATGCATCGCCAATGGCAAGTCCAAATAAAGTTGCCCTGATTGTATTGATCATGGTTGTTTTAATTTATCGCCGTAAAAAGATTTTACCACTCTTATTTCGCCAATTATTTTTTTGTTGAATTCTTCCAGTTGTTCTGCCGGGATCCACAACTCGTTATGGATTTCACCGCCTGCGTTTTGCACGGGAAACTGCCTGAGATAATCTTCCGGCAGTTCAAAAGCGGTTACATGACCTGCATAGCCGGAAAAGGCATCTTTGGTATTCCACTCCAGCGCTATCTGCTCTGCATAAGCCTGGTTCATTACCGGGTAAAATATGGGCTGCCATTCCAGCCGGGGTGGAAAATACTTGTAGCCCGATGCGATGATGAGGTCAAGTTCTTTTTGACCAACGGGGCGGTATAGTGTTATAAGTTTCATTTTAATTCAAACCAATTCTCTTTTCAATTTCGCTATCCGCAATTTCAATCACTTCTTCATAAGGCAGCAGCAGATCTTCTGCATTGTTTGTAATTACTTGCTGATGAGCCGACTTCACAAATTCAGTGATATCTTCAATGCTAACGACCCATTCCGTACAGAATTTTTTGAGGATAGTTCCCTTCATTCCCAGCTGAATGGCTTTGCGCTCCTGTCTGTTGCCGGATGGATCATGATCGGGGTCCCATTGCAAACGCACTTCCGTTTTTTCCAGTGCATCCTTCCAGTTTGCGGGAGTTTGGTAAACATCTTCCTGGTAGGATGAAAAGCAGGCCTGCGATAATATGGTCTTAAAATGCGTGAGCGGTAAACTGATCCTCAGTATCCTTTCCTGGTTCTCCTTAGTTGCCCATCCAGCCCGGTACATCATCCATAAGAAGCCGGGCTTTATCCAGCTCATGCGGTTGAAACTGTAAGCTGCCCCGCCAAAGCACTGGTTATTTACGGCATAGGCTGCAATAGCGGGGTTGAATGCCTGGTACACTATAATATGCTCATCTTCCCTGCAGCCAATGATATGCCTGCCGTTTTTGGGCAGCCTGTTTAATTGGGCTGTATAATTTTCAGTTTTCATTTTTGTTTGTTATTTAATTCAGGCCTCAGCAGCAGCCTGCTCAGCCAGCCTTGCCCTTATTTCAGCCAGGCTATATTCCTGCGTTATTTTTCCATCCTTAAAAACGGTCTTTAATTCGCTTTGTGCTTCTTCTGCGGGGCTCACCTTATCGTACAGTACAAAGCGGCCATTTTCTTTTTTCACACGCAGTAATCCTGTTGCAGATCTTTTGGTGCCATCATCTGTAACCGGGTTTTTAAATATTTCCCTGCCCTCACCATCCACCACCACATAGGTTGCTTTCATCGCTGTTCCAAATGTATCACGTGTGTTGTATTGGTAGGTATAGCTGCCAATACCAAAAACCACCTGGCTGGCAAAGCCTTTTGCTTTCAGGCCTTCACAGATCTGTGCGGCCCGTTCCAGGTTAATGCTGTCACCATAAATAGAGCCAATATGCGGGTCCAGTAATTTATAACCCTTTGAGGTGATCGTTCCTCCGAAAACATCCCACAATAATTCAACCACGCCTTTTTTTTCCTGCCAGGTTTTTCCTTCGGGATCGCCACAGATAATTTTCACCGGGTCTCCGCTGTCGGGCCGTATCACTACTTTACCATCCCGCTGCAGTATTTCTTCTTTTAATAGTGGCAGGTATTCGGTACAAACTTTCCAGAGATCCCAGGTATCGCTCACAATACTTACGATGCCTGCGGGATATACTTTTGTGATAAGCCTTTTGAATGTTTCCAGTTCACCATCCTTACTGCCGCTGCACATTACACTGTGTTCGGTTGCAGCAACGCTTCCACCAATTAATTCCTGGTCGGCATCGGCGTAATAATATTGCTCCAGCGCATCAATGGCCGGGATAGTATCGGTACCGGTAAAACTCAGCAGGTGTGCCATACCGCTTAATATGGCTGTCTCCAAAGAACTCATGCCCCTGAAGGAAAAATCATGGCCCTGCCATTGTACAAACTCTGCAGGCATGCCGGTTTCGGCAGCATAGCCATCCAGCAGTTTCCTGTATGCATGTGCAATACTGGCGCTGGTGCAGGGCTGCCAAATAACGGCACTCAGCAGGGTTTCCAAAAAATTGGTAAGCCAGTAAAATTCGGGCAATGTGTTCACTATGGTAATGCAGGGCACTTTCATCGGAACCCTGCTGCCTTCGGGGAGTGCTTTTATTTCAACGGGCAAATAACCCAGTTCATGCAGGCGCTCCAGGTGATCGTAAGCGGGCAGATCGGCACCCATGGAAGTACGGATCCTGCGTTTATAATCATGTAATACTTTTTCCCGGGGCTGATTAAAAAAATGATCATTGAAAGTGGTCATCAAATATTCCCTGATGAAATACTGCAGGCCAAAAAATACCATTTCATCCATATTTTTCAGGCGGCTGCTGCGGGGTGTCAAATTGCTGTAAACCAGTTCTGTTCTTTCGGGGTATTGAAATATATGGCCTGCTTTATAAAAGTCAGTCAGCAAAAATGGGTTTATTTTCATGATCGGGTTTATGGTTTTAACGGGTTATTCAAAGTGTTTAATTGTTTTAACGACCGGCGATTCGTATGTTTTGCAAAGACTGTCGGAAACAATGATCTGCTGAAAATATTTGTGCAGTGTTTCAAACCCTTTAGAAAAGATGCCATGAGTAACGATGAGTGTCAAATGTGCAGGCTTTATTTTTTCTGCAATGGCCAGGAATGTGCCGCCGCCGTCGCAGATATCATCAATGATCACACAATTGCGGTTGGTACAAACATGGGGCTCCTGTACTTCCAGGGTAAGGCTGCCGGTTGCCAGGTCACGGTTTTTACTGCAATAAACGATCTCTTTGAGATTATTGTTCCAGCCAAAGTACTTGCTTACTTTTTTGCTGGCGCCTGCATCCGGACAAATAAGTACTGCATCGGGCATATCATAGGTACGTACCAGGTTTTCGTTGGTGATGCCAATGGCATTGTTGATCAGCAGCAACGAAACCTCGGAATGCACATCGTATAGATATACTTTTTCAAAACCACAGCTGTTTACCAGGCCGGCTACTACTTTCAGGTCAATACTGTCTCCGTATTGCATTAAACGGTCGTAGCGGGCCCCCATCAGGTAAGGTATCACCAGCACTTTTTTTATGGCGAATAAATTATCCAGTGCGTTGGCTGTTTCAAGTAATTGTATTAGTTTGGATGCAGAGGTCAGAGAGCAGATCAGCTTTACTTCCTCAGCTTCGGCAATGCCGGAAATATTGATATGGGGCTGCGTGTCGGGGAAGATGGTGATCGTCACATTTTCGCCGGTATTTAAATTGATCGTTTTCATTTTGTTTGCTTTTCTGCAGCAAATATAGGGATATTTTTAATTTGCGTAATTATTACGCAAATTATTTTAAAACAACCAGTATGGGATTATTTGATTTCTTTTCAAAAAAAAGTAAGCCCCCGGTAACGGTGCAGGCAGTTGTAACCACGGGCAACCCGTTGCTGGAAACCGTGGAAGTGAAACCGGGTATCAAAATAGCAAGGGCATTTGCTGATAGCTGGCCACAGCTGGAAGCCTCAAAACTTGACAGCATTGCCATTCAGGCAGTGCCGGTGGAAAGTATGAAGCTGGAGCAAAGCAAATTTGGCCATTACCCTAAAATACCTGCGGTCTTTGACTATCCGAAGGGGAGTGCAGGAGATTATCTGTACCCGCTGGCACAGGTGAATTTCAGGGAAGTACCGCCGCTTGCAGGGTATCCCGAAAGCGGTTTTTTACAATTTTATATTTCTGTGTATGAGGATGCATACGGGATGGATTTTGCCAACGGGCAAAGCCAGAAGGATTTTCGTGTTCTTTATTTTGAAGAACAGTCAGTGGAAAACCACCAGACTGATTTTTCTTTTTTGAAGGATGTGATGGCAACAGAGAACAGCCCTGTCTTTAAACCACATGCGTTATCTTTTTCAGCTAAAGAAGAATATTTTGGGATGGGAGATATACATTATGAAGCCGGGGCCGGAAAACTGGTTATGGAAATTGCGGCCCGTCACACAGAAATTGAAGATGAACTGATGGAATCGCTTTATGATGAACATAGCCCCAACGGGCATAAGATAGGAGGCTACGCTTATTTTACGCAATCCGATCCAAGGGAATACAATGATGCTGTGAAGGATTATATCCTGTTATTCCAAATCGATTCTGATAAGGAAATCATGTGGGGCGATGTGGGCGTTGCCAATTTTTTTATTCACCGGGATGACCTGGCGAGGAAAGATTTTTCCAAAGTATTTTATAGCTGGGATTGCTGTTAGTGATATACACTGATCGATTCATATCTCAAAATGCATTCCGTCCTTCAGCAGTTGCTGGTATCTCTTTTTGTTGAACTGGTAAATTTTGCTGGGCCTTCCTGCGCCTGTTGCCGCAAACAGTTCGCCGGTGTCTTCCAGCAAACCCAATGAAAGTATCTTTTTGGTGAAATTGCGCCGGTCGATATTACGGTTGAGTAAAGCAGTGTATAATTTTTCAAGATCGGCAAAAGGGAATTTTTTATCCAGCAACTCGAAACCGATAGGCTGATACCTTACTTTGGCACGTACCCTTTCAATAGCCGTTTGCAGTATTTTTTTATGGTCGAAGGCAAGCGGGGGAAGTTTATTGATGCTGAACCATTGGGCAGCTTCTGCATCTGTACTGGCTTTCAGCTGTTGAAACAAGGCACTTTTTACCAGGGCAAAATAAGCTACGGAAACAATACGCTGGCGGGGATCACGTTTGGGATCACCGAAACTATACAGTTGCTCCAGGTAACTCACCCTGATCCCTGTTTCTTCCTGCAATTCCCGTTTCACTGCCTCTTCCAGGCTTTCCTGTTCCAGCACGAATCCGCCGGGAATTGCCCAGCTGTCTTTAAAAGGCGGATATTTTCTTTTGATCAGCAGTACAGATACCCCGTCATTTTTGGCATAACCAAATACAATAGCATCCACTGCTACTTTGATATTGGATGCCTGGTGCTGCATATTAATTTAGTGTTTGTTTTAGCAGCGTGAAATTAAACCAGATTTGATTAAGTATAAAACAGTATTTCCCTGTACAGGTTAATGCCCCACTGCCAGTGCAAAGAAAGCCCGGTGCTTTCGGAGTTTTAAAAATTATTAAGGGCTTTTTGTAAGCGTTGCACCAGCCTGTTCTAGTGGTGCAGTTTTCTCTGTGATATCTACATCGGGGTTTTGAGTTTGCTTCCGCAAACCTTTGTTGAGCAGAATTTTTAATGGCAAATTATCACTGCTGGTTTCTGGTCATAAAATTGTTACACATTTAATTGTAAGTTTACCTCCCAAATTAAATATTCCTGTATGAAAAAGATTGTACTTGCCTGTGTATGCCTGTTACAGGCTTCGGTAATTTTTGCCCAAACAAAAACAACTGTTTATTCGCCCGGCAGTAATGTGCAGGTAAACTTCTGGCTTAGTGATGCCGGAACACCCTATTATGAGGTATTGTACAAAAAGAGAACAGTGCTTTTACCTTCTGCCCTGGGTTTCGAAATAAAGCAGACCATCGATAATAAAGTCTTGCCATCGCTCAGGGAAAACCTTAGCATCACCGGTTCGGTACAAAAAAATGTTGACAGTAAATGGAACCCGGTTTGGGGCGATATGAAAACGATCAGGGACCATTACAACCAGCTCACTGTTAACATTGCTCAAAAAGGAAATGATGCCATCCTGTTCAACATCGTGTTTAAAGTGTTTGACGACGGGGTTGGTTTCAGGTACGAGTTTCCGCCGCAGAAAAACCTGCACCATTTTATTGTATCGGAAGAGAAAACAGAATTTCATTTAACAGGCGATCATACTGCTTTCTGGATACCGGGCGATTATGACAGCAATGAATTCAGTCCGAATGTTACTGCACTCAGCGAAGTAAATGCAGAAGATCCAAAATATGCTGCGGCCATCTTTGCACATCAGTTCATTGAAAAAGATGCGGTGCAAACGCCCTTAATGCTGAAATCGAAAGAGGGTTTGTATATCAATATTCATGAGGCGGCGCTGGTTAATTATCCGGCCATGAACCTGCACATCAATAAAGCAGATTTTAATTTATCATCGGTATTGGTTCCTGATGCTTTGGGCAATAAGGCCTATATGGAAACCCCTGCTAAAACACCCTGGCGCACCGTACTTGTATCAGATAAAGCAACCGATATACTGGCATCGCATACCATTCTCAACTTAAATGATCCGTCTGTTATCAAAGACCCATCCTGGATAAAACCCACCAAGTATGTGGGTATCTGGTGGGAGATGCACGTGGGTAAAAGCAGCTGGGATTATAGTGGCGGACAGGTGGGCTCTCAACAGGCCACCAAAGTGCCGCACGGTGCCAATACGGCCAATGTAAAAAAGTATATCGACTTTGCGGCGAAGCATGGATTTGACGGCGTGCTGGTGGAAGGGTGGAATACCGGCTGGGAAGACTGGTTTGGGCAATACAAGGAAAATGTATTCGACTTTGTAACACCTTATCCCGATTTTGATGTGAAGGAACTGCAGCGATATGCAGCAGCTAAAAAAGTAAAGATCATCATGCACCACGAAACTTCGGGTTCAGTAACCAATTATGAAAGGCAAATGGACACAGCTTACCGCTTCATGAAAAAATTTGGCTATGATGCCGTAAAGACCGGTTATGTGGGCCATATCATTCCGCGGGGTGAGCATCACGACGGGCAATGGATGGTGAACCATTACCTGAGGGTGGCACAAAAAACGGCTGATTACAGGATCATGCTGGATGCACATGAACCCGTGAGACCAACAGGGCTTAGCAGGACCTACCCGAACTGGATGGCCTGCGAGGCCGCCAGGGGCATGGAATTCAATGCCTGGAGCGAAGGCAACAAACCGCAGCATGATGTCATTTTACCATTTACCCGTTTTATGGGAGGCCCAATGGATTATACACCCGGCATATTTCAGCTGGAGTTGAATTACTGGAACAAGGATAAAAAAGAAACGATACATACCACCCTGGCAAAACAGCTGGCATTGTATGTAACGATTTGCAGCCCGCTGCAAATGGCTGCCGACCTGCCGGAGAGCTATGAAAAAAAGATGGACGCTTTTCAGTTCATAAAAGATGTGGCAGTGGATTGGGATGACAGTAAATACCTGGAGGCAGAACCCGGCGATTATATTACCGTGGCCCGTAAGGCCAAGGGTAAGGAAAGCTGGTTTATTGGCGCCATAACTGATGAAAATGCAAGAACCGCAACTGCCGACCTTAGTTTTTTAGAGCCCGGGAAAAAATATACGGCAACCATTTATGCTGATGCCGATGATGCGAACTACCAAACTAATCCTGCAGCTTATAAAATTACCAAACAGGTTGTGGACAATAAGACGGTGTTGCAGTTAAAACTGGCGCCCGGCGGGGGCTGTGCCATAAGTATACAGCCGGCCAGGTGATATTTCAGACTAAATAACCTGTTTCAGCACCAGGGGCAGGTCTGACCAGTATTTAACAGGGCAGATTGATACACAGCTTTTGTACTGGCCAGCTTATGTTATGCTTGATCCAAACAATAGCTAAATGGATGCACCGGCAATAAAAGGAGAATTGATGAATAATTCCACCGGCTCTGTTTTGTTATTGTCCATGCAGTTCATCATCCTGGTGAAAGCCAGTTTGCCCAGTTTGAAACCGCTGGTTTCAATATAAGTTATTTCGGGGGTATAAATAGTTGGTAAAAACCCATCGCTCAGGCTAATAACGCCGGCTTTTGACGGGATATCTATTTTCAATTCGTGCAGGCTTTTCATGGCGCCGATCAGTATTTCGTCGCTCATACAGAAGACGGCATCAGGTTTTTCCTTTTTTGAAAAATACTGTTTGGTGATATTGCGTGCTTCCCCGGTGCTGCTGCAATGCTCCACATCGATCTGTACATCCTTTTCACGCAACATGATGTTATTATAGGCTTCCAAACGGCGCCTGCTGATAGAAAGCGCCTTGTTCCCGAACAGGGATAACACCCTTTTCTTTTTCTTTTTGATCAGCGTTTCTGCAGCTATTTTAGCAGATTCCATATCGGCAATACAAACCTTATCATAATTATCGCCGTCGGGAACCTTATCAAAGAATATCAGGGGTATATTGGCTTCCCTGAATTTTTCAAAAGCCGCCATATTGCTGGTGTTCACAGAAAGGCATACAAAAAGTCCCGATACCCGGTTTTGCCTGCAGATGCTGAGGTTATTGACCTCGATCTGCGGATCGTTGCCCGACTGGAGTATCATCAGCCGGTAATCATTCAGCCTGCAGTCTTCTTCCACTGCAGCTATAAAGGAGTCGTAAAAGAAGCCGGAAATGGTGGGGACGATAAGCCCCAGCACCCGGTTGCTTTTTGCCCGCAGGTTAATGGCATTGATATTGGGCTCATAATCAAGGAACGTTGCAATTTCACCCACCCTTTTTTTAGTGGCAGCCGAAATATCCGGGTGATTTTTCAGTGCACGGGAAACGGTGGAAATACTTAAACCAAGTACTTCGGCAATTCTCTTCAAGGTTACATTCTCCATAAAACGTTGGTTTTATTACAAATTAAGTATTCTTTTTTTCCACTGCAAACAGTTTCGCAAACCTTTGCAAAAGACTAAAAAAATTAACAGTATTTTAATTCAAATTAAAGGCTATACTTTTAATTATCCAAAATTAAAACGATATCTATATGCATTTAAAATTGCTTGTTAAAAGGCTATCTATTGCCTTAACACTGCTTGCTATGTCATTCATTGCACAAGCCCAGCAAAAAACCATTACAGGAAAGGTCACCAATGACAAGGACGGAACCCCGCTCAGCGGCGTATCGGTAGTTGCCAAGGGATCCAAGAACGGAACCCAGACTTCGGCTGATGGTTCTTACAGTCTTTCGGTTGGTTCTGGTGTTACCCAGCTGGAATTTTCTTCAGTAGGATTTACTAACAAAACTGTAACAATTGGTTCTGGTAATACAGTTAATGTTACTTTGGCGATTTCATCCGGTGGTTTGACCGAGGTAGTAGTTATTGGTTACGGTACCTCACGCAAAAAGGATCTTACCGGTGCTGTTGCTTCAGTGCAGGCAAAAGATTTTAACCAGGGGGTAATAACTTCTCCTGATCAGTTACTTCAAAGTAAAGTGCCTGGTTTGGAAGTTACGAGTAATGCCGGAGCCCCAGGTGCAGGTACTACAGTTAGAATTAGAGGTACCAGTACTATCAGAACAGGTGGTGGTCCTTTATACGTTGTTGATGGAGTGCCTTTGGATGGCCGTTCTGCAAGGCCTTTCATCAGTACCACATTTGGAGGTAGTCCCGAGGCTAATGCTCTATTGTTTATTGATCCTAATACTATTCAGTCTATTGATGTACTCAAAGATGCGTCTTCTGCAGCAATTTATGGTTCCAGGGGTGCAAATGGTGTAATTGCTATCACAACAAAACAAGGTAGCTCTGGTGCCTCTAAAATTGAATTTGGAACAAGCTGGAGTGTGAATTTAGGTTTAATGAAAAAGTATGAAGTTCTTAATGCAGGGGAATTCAGGAATGCACTTTCAAAATATTCTATTGCTGGCCAGGACAAAGGTTCAAGCGTGGATCCATTTAAAGAATTATTAAATCATAAACTTTCACAAAACTACAGTCTTGCTTTTAGCGGCGGTAATGAAAACGGTAAATTCCGTGCTTCATTCATGGCAGCTACAACAAATGGTACTTTTAAAAACTCACAATTAGATAAGTATATTGGAACACTAAATGGCCAATATAAGTTTTTGGATAAAAAATTAAGCATTGGATTTAGCCTGATAGCGGGTCATACTACCGAAGATGTGATTGCCGTTTCAAATACAGCGGGTTCTGAAGGTAATATTATCAGCTCTGCTTTACAGTGGAATCCAACTCAGGATTTTAAAGATGCTAGCGGCAAATGGGTTTATCCAGTGAATGGTTCAGGAAATCCTTTGGCTCTTTTAGATGGTTACAATGACCTGATAAAAGTAAACTCTATATTAGGTAATATTACAGCTTCCTACAAAATCCTGAATAACCTTGAATACAAATTCATGTATGCGATTAATAACAGTACAGGTTCGAGGTATACCAACATCTACGGTTTTTTACAAGGTTATAATGGATTGTCAGGTTCGGGCTTTGGTGCCATTTCTAACCAGGAGTTAAATTCTCAGACAATTACACATACTATCAATTATAACGCAAATCTTACAAAAAAATTAAATCTTACTGCACTTGCAGGATATGAATATTGGAAATCTAATTTTTCAAACAATACAGCATCTGCCAGAGGGTTTAATACCAATTTGACACAGGATGGAATCAGCATCCCGTACACTGCAATACTGCGTGATGGATCGGTTCAAAATCTGCCTGGAACTTTCGTTGATCCAACAGTTGAGATTCAGTCTTATTTTGGCAGGGCAATCCTGAATTATAACGATCGCTTTTTATTGACTGCAACCATGAGGGCAGATGGTTCGAGTAAGTTTGGTAAAAATAACAAGTATGGTTACTTTCCTTCCGCTGCCGCCAGATGGAATATCAGCAATGAGAATTTTATGAAAGGCAATGGAATTTTTTCTAATCTGGCATTACGCGGATCATGGGGTATAACTGGTAGCCAGGAGTATCCTTCAGGAGCTGCAACAGCACAGTTTACTTTTACGCAATACAACCAGGCTACTCAAACAGTAAATCCCAACCCTGATTTAAAATGGGAAGAAACAAGATCTACTAATATCGGTCTTGATGCAACCAGCAAAAATGGTCGAATCTACGGAAGCTTTGATTACTACCACAAAAACACAACTAATATCATTTTTGAAGGAACTGCAATTCAACCTGCGGGTTCAGGATCACAGTTTAGAAATATTCCGGCAAATCTGATCAATTCGGGTGTAGAACTGGGAATCGGAGCTACTGTTATCCAAAAAGCAAAGTTGCAATGGGATGTAAATTTCAACATTGCCTTTAATAATAATAAGTTAACAAATTTCAATGAAGTAGGGATCAAAACCGGTCAGATCAATGGTCAGGGTGTATCAGGAACTTTAGGACAGATAATAACCAATGGTTATCCAATCAACGAGTATTATTTAAAGCCATTTCAGGGCTATGATGCAAGTGGTGGACAGATTGTAGGAGATAATCCACAGGTTGCGGGTAATTCACTGCCTAAAACAACTTATGGTTTTAGCACTACAGTAAAATACCAGAAACTATCTTTAACGCTTAATGGTGGTGGAGCTGGTGGTTTCCTTATTTACAACAATACAGCTACAAGTGTAACCAATATCAATGGTATTACAGGTGGACGTAACATTGATAAGAATGCTTATAATTCTGCTGAAATGCCATCCAGTGGTGCTAAAGCTTCTGACAGGTTCCTGGAAAAAGGTAATTTCTTCAAATTACGTAATGTGTCTCTTAATTACACAGTTGGTGACTTGTTCAAATATGTTAAAGGATTAAACGTGTTCATTAATGCAAGCAATTTATTTGTGATCACGAAATTCTCTGGTTTCGATCCGGAAGTGAACGTTGATAAAGCTCAGGGTGGAGTTGCTTCAAGATCTATTGAATATGTTCCATATCCAACAGCTAGGGCGTTCTCTTTTGGATTTAAATTCAACCTACAATAAAAAATAAAAATTAATTATATGAAAATCTATTTTAAAATTATGGCTTCCTTGCTGCTGGTTTCGGCGGCAGGATGTACTAAACTTGATCAGAAATTGCCTGGTTCTTTAACAGGTCCTCAGATTAATACTGCGTTAGGTCCTGCTGGGGTACAAATATTATTGAACGGAACTTATGGTGATCTAGGAGGAACTTTCACTGCGCAAGATCTGCTGTTCTGTTTGGAAGAAAATGCCTCAGACGAAGCACTTGTTCCAACCAGGGGTGGAGACTGGGATGATAATGGCGTTTGGCGTGTGCTGCATAATCATACTTGGAATGCAGATCACCAATATGTACTTAATGTATTCAATAGTCTTAACAAATTGAACTTTGATGCAACCAACGTGTTGTCATATTCACCATCGGCAACTCAAGCAGCGCAAGCTAAGTTCTTACGTGCATTGGCATTATATTATCTACTCGATCTTTATGGTCAATACCCGGTAAGGCAGCCAGGTGAAGATCTCAGAAATGCTCCTGAAGTAAAATCTGGCGCGCCTGCGGTACAGTTCCTAATAGATGAACTCAACGCTGCTATTCCTAACCTGCCAACTACAGGCGGACCTGGTTTGGCCACTGTCAATGCTGGTAAGACTTTACTAATGAAATGTTACCTGAACAAGGGAGCATTTGTAAACAGGACGGCTCCAACATTTGCTGATGCTGATATGCAGCAGGTTATTACTTTGGGTAACAGTATTATTGCTAGTGGTAACTACTCTTACATGAGTGAATATTTTAGAAATTTCGACGCTTTAAATAGTTCATCAACAGAAATCATCTTTTCTGTAGTGAATAATTCAGGATCTACTTCCAATGTAAGTGATGTAAGAGGAGAGTGGTGCAGAACCCTGCATTACAACCAGGAAACTTCTTCCAAACCTAATTCGGGATGGAATGGTTTCACTACTGTGAGTGATTTCTATAACAGCTTCTCTACCGGTTCAACACCTGGTGTTGACCTGATGGAAGGTGTTACCAACTATGCTTCTAACAAAACAGGACGCTATAAAGACACAGCAGTTGACAGCAGGGTAGGTGGAAGATTCTATCCTGGTATCACTGACAAATCTGGTATGAGGCCAGGTTTTATGATTGGTCAGCAATACAATGAAAACGGTGTTGCACTGGGTGACAGGAAGACTCCTGCAAACCCGCTGCAATTTGAACCAGGCATCGCTTCAGATATGAAAGAAACCGGTCCAACACTGGAATTAACCGGTATCCGCGTACTGAAATATGGTCCTGACTTTACTAATGGCTCTACCAACTATCAGGGTAATGCCGGAAATGATGAAGTTATCTTCCGTTATTCTGATGTGGTATTGATGGTAGCTGAAGCAAAATTGCGTGCAGCTGCTCCGGATGCAGCAGGCGCCCTTGCATTAGTTAATGGTTTAAGGACTGCAAGAAATGCAAAACCACTGGCTTCTTTGATACTGGTTAACACAGCCAATTTATATGCAGGTAATGCATTGTTAACTGAAAGGGGCAGGGAGTTATACTGGGAAAAAGTAAGGAGGACTGACCTGATCCGCTTCGGAATGTTTAACAAAATTTGGCAGTATAAACCTACTGACGATCCAAAGTATCTGGTTTATCCTGTACCAAGCCAGGCTTTGTCAGTTAATCCTAACCTGGTTCAAAACCCTGGTTACTAAAAATAATTTAAGTTAGTTTCTCAGTTAGTTATTTTCTCATAAGCGAAATGGAGGGGCGGTCCAATAATATTGGACGCCTCTTCTTTTTTTACGTAAATTCAAGCTCTGAAATCAAGATATGAACGCCACCAGATTGCTTTGTATTTTCATTACCTGCTGCAGTTGTATACTTATATTTTCCTGTAAAAGCAAAACAACAAAAGGTAACGGCTTATTTGAACTGATGGAGCATACCGGAATTGACTTTAATAACAAAGTGGTTGACGATAGCCTGGAAAATGGTTTCCTGTACCGCAATTTTTATAATGGAAACGGTGTGGCCATTGCAGATATAAACAATGACAATCTGCCCGACGTTTTCCTTACCTCCAATACAGGTTTCAACAAACTTTACCTGAACAAAGGCAATTTCCAATTCGAGGATATTTCAGACAAAGCCGGTATCATCAAAGATGATAAATGGAATACCGGTGTTGTGTTTGCGGATGTGAACGGCGATGGCTGGCTGGATATCTATGTATGTGCATCCGGGCATATGGGTACAGGCTCCCGCAGAAATAAACTCTATATCAACAATGGCCCTGCAAATACCCGGGATAAAGCAGGGGTGGTGCAGCCGGCTTTTACCGAACAGGCTGCTAAATACAAACTGGATATATCTGCTTACTGCACACAGGTGTCCTTCTTTGATTATGATATGGATGGAGACCTGGATTGCTTTATGATCGATAACAGCCCTATCCCGATCAATCAGCTGAATTTTGCCAACCGCAGAGACCTGCCCGACAGCCTTTGGAAAATTGCTGATTTTTTAAAGGGCGGCGGCGATCATTTATACCGCAATGACAATGGTGTATTTAAAGAAGTGACCACTGAAGCAGGTATTCATGGCGGACTGATCAGTTTTGGCCTGGGTGTTTCAGTGTCTGATATCAACGGCGATGGCTGGCCGGATATCTTTGTTTCGAACGACTCTTACGAAAGGGACTATTTATACATCAACCAGCGTAACGGAACCTATAAGGATGAGATGGAGCAATGGTTTCAGCATACAAGCTTCTCATCTATGGGTGCCGATATCGCCGATATAAACAATGATGGTTACCCCGACCTGTTTACTACGGATATGCTGCCGCTGAATGACCTGAGGCTTAAAACCACCGGTTCTTTTGATAATATCAGCCTGTTTACCGAAAAACTGAAATCCGGTTTTTATTACCAATATACCAAGAACTGTCTGCAACTGAATAACCGCAATGGAAAATTCATTGATATAGCCCGTTACAGCGGTGTTGCAGCCACAGACTGGAGCTGGGGAGCCCTCATTTTTGATATGGACAACGATGGATGGAACGACCTCTATGTATGCAATGGCGTGAATAAAGACGTGACCAACCTCGACTTCATGGATTTCTTCGCCAATAATATCAATCAGAAGATGGTATTGTCGGGCAAAAAGGAATCGGTGGATAAGATATTGAAAGAAATACCCGTGAACGCATTGCCTAATAAAGTGTATCGCAACGACAGGAACCTGAAGTTCACCGATGTGGGGGAAGCCTGGGGACTTTCTCAATCCAGCTTTTCAAATGGTGCAGCTTATGGCGACCTGGATAATGATGGCGACCTTGATCTGGTGGTATGTAACCAAAATCAGCCAACATTCATATACAAGAATAAATCGGTGGAGCAGAACAAAAATAATTATGCTGCTTTTGTATTAAAGGGTAAGGAAAAGAATCCCTTTGCTGTAGGCAGCAAGGTGCAGCTTTTTATAGGTAACGAAATACTTACCAGGGAATTATTTCCCAGCCGTGGTTTCCAGTCGTCTGTTGACTACAAATTACTTTTTGGATTGGGAAAATATAACAAGATAGACTCAGCGATCATTACCTGGCCCGACAGAAAGCAATACAGGATACTGGCCCCGCCCATCAACAAAGTGCAGGTAATTGATGAAACCATGGGCCAGCCTGTTCTGGAGAAGCAGGCCCCGGCAGCAGCCTTGCCTGCATTATTTACCCGGGTAGCAGCCCCTTTTGAAAAGCATACCGAAAACGATTATGTTGATTTTTACAACGAGCGCATGCTGCCGCATATACTATCCAGGGAAGGGCCTAAAGCAGCCACGGCGGATGTAAACGGTGATGGCCTGGCCGATGTTTATATTGGTGGTGCCGAAGGTCAGCAGGGAAATCTGTACCTGCAAACAAAGGCCGGTTCCTTTGCTAAAAAGGAACAGCCGGCTTTCAAACAAAGCTACCTGGTGGATGAGGTAGCTAACCTGTTCTTTGATGCAGATGCAGATGGGGATATGGACCTGCTGGTTTGTGCCGGAGGCAATAACCATGCAGCAGGCAGTAAGGAACTTGCATTGCGTTTATTTAATAACGATGGAAAAGGAAACTTCACCCTGGCGGTAAATGTGTTACCCGAAACCGGGATGAATATTTCAGTTGCCATTGCCAATGATTTTAATAATGATGGCTTTGCCGATCTGTTTATTGGCAGCAGAAGTTACCCGGGTGTTTATGGAAAAGATCCCCAAAGTTTTTTACTGGTAAATGACGGGCATGGTCATTTTACGGATATTGCCAAAACAAAGAACCCCGATATTGCACATATTGGCATGGTAACAGGAGCCGCCTGGGCAGATATAAGCGGGGATAAACAAAAGGAACTGATCATTACCGGCGAGTGGATGGCACCACGCATTTTTACTTTTAATAAAGATCATTTTGATGAGGTTAAAACAAATATCGGGGATAAGTATGGCTGGTGGCAAACAGTAACCATTGCAGATGTAAACAATGATGGAAAAGCAGACCTGCTGCTGGGCAATATCGGCGAGAACTTTTATTTGAAACCCTCCGCAACCGAACCGGTAAAATTGTGGATGAATGATTTTGATAAGAATGGAGAAACGGATAAAGTAATGACCTATACCATTGCCGGAAAAGATATGCCGGTATTTTTAAAACGTGATATGGAAGACCAGATGCCTGGTATGAAAAAGAAAAATTTACGGCACGGAGATTATGCAATAAAAGCAATACAGGATTTGTTCTCCAAAGAACTGACAGGTTCTGCAGTGGTTAAGCAATTTAACTATGCAAGCTCCTGCGTGGCTATCAATGAGGGCAATGGAAGGTTTACCATCAAAACACTGCCGGTGATGGCACAGCTTTCCTGTATCAACGCCTTTTTGCCACTGGATGTGAATGGCGATGGGTACACCGACCTGGTGAGCGGCGGAAACCAGTTTGGCTTTTTGCCCCAGTTTGAAAAACCCGACTGCAGTTTTGGAGATGTGATGCTCAATGACGGGAAAGGTAATTTCACCTGGATGGAAACCAGCAGGACCGGGCTTGACCTGAGAGGAGAATTAAGGGATATTTCACTGCTTAAAAATACTGCCGGAACCTATGTGTTATTTCTGCAGAATAATGAATCTCCTGAGCTCTTTAAGCTGAACGAACTTACTAAAAAGAAATAAACTGAACCGACCTGTCATGATGCCTGCGATGAAAAAATATTCAGCTTTCCTGATCTGCCTGTTTATTTCCGCTGCTATTTCATGCAATAAAAAAAATACAAAACCTGCTTTATTTGAACTGGTAAACAATTCCGGTATCAGTTTTATAAACAAAGTACAGGATAATGATTCGATCAATATTTTAAACTACCGCAATTTTTACAATGGCGGAGGTGTTGCCATTGGCGACCTGAATAATGATGGTTTGCCCGAAGTGTTTTTTACAGCCAACCAGGGAAGCAATAAATTGTACCTGAACAAAGGCAACCTGCAGTTTGAGGACATCTCGGAAAAAGCAGGGTTTACAAATAAACTGCAATATAGTACAGGGGTGGTTTTCGTGGATATCAATCACGATAACTGGCTCGATATCTATGTATGCAATGCAGGCAACATGCAGGACGCAGGGCTGCGCAAGAACCAGCTGTTCATTAATGATCACAAACTTGGTTTTACCGACAGCGCCGCCGCCTATGGCCTGGATAATGATGGTTACAGCACACAGGCAAGCTTTTTTGATTACGACCTGGATGGAGACCTGGATTGTTTCCTGATCAATAACAGCCCGGTGCCTGTAAGCAGCCTGGGCTATCCCAAGCAACGGGACCTTCCTTCGGATAAATGGAATGTGGCAGATAACCTGAAGGGGGGAGGCGATCACCTGTACAGGAATGACAACGGGCATTTTACAGAAGTAACACAGCAGGCAGGCATTCATGGCACACTCATGAGTTTTGGTTTGGGCATCACGGTGGGCGATATCAATGGCGATCTTTATCCCGATATTTTCGTATCCAATGATTTTTTTGAAAGGGATTACCTGTACATCAACCAGCAAAACGGAACCTTTAAAGATGAACTGGAAACCCGGATGAAGCATAACAGCTATGCCTCGATGGGAGCTGATTTCGGGGACATCAATAATGATGCATACCCTGAAATTTTTACAACCGATATGCTGCCTGCCGATGATTACCGGCTTAAAACAACCCTGAGCTTTGATGATATAGACCAGTACCGGCTTCGGGAACGCAATGGTTTTTTCCAGCAGTTCCTGCAAAACACATTACAGCTTAATGATGGACGGGGCTTTTTCAAAGACATTGCAAACTACAGCGGTGTACATGCATCGGAATGGAGCTGGGGTGCTTTGATGTTTGATGCGGATAATGACGGGTACAACGACCTGTATGTTTGTAATGGTATTTACCGTGATCTCACCAACCAGGATTTCCTGGTGTTTGATGCCAACACTATAAAAGAGAAAATGCTGCAAACGGGGAAAAAGGACCTGTCGGAAATGGTGAACAGGATACCCAGCATTGCAGTTCCCAATAAGATTTTCCGGAACCTCGGCAATTTGAAATTTGCAGATGAAGGAACAAACTGGGGCTTTACAGAGAATTCATTTTCGAACGGTGCGGCCTATGCCGACCTGGATAATGATGGCGACCAGGACCTGGTGGTAAATAATGTGAACGAACCGGCCTTTGTTTTCAGGAACAGGAGCCGGGAGCAAAACAAAAATAATTTTATCAGTATTTCCCTGAAGGGTTCTGATAAAAATACGTTTGCAATAGGAAGTGAAATATTTATTTACAAAGGCAAAGACATACTAAGCCGTGAAGTGATACCGAGCCGCGGCTTTCAGTCGTCGGTAGATTACCGCCAGCTCATCGGTATTGGCAATGCCACACAGGTGGATTCGATGCTGATCACTTGGCCTGACCATCGCATTACCCGGATTATTCGCCCGGAAATAAATAAACCACTTGTTTTTTCTCAGCCCCTGAACGGGGAGCAATATACACCAGCAAAAAAGACTGAAGCGGAACCGCTCTTTGAAAATGTTAAGACCGCCTTTGATAAAAATGCAGATGATGATTTCACAGATTTTTACAGTGAAAGAGGTATCCTGCAAATGCATTCGCATGAAGGCCCCAAAGCGGCAGTGGCAGATGTTAACAATGATGGCCTGGATGATGTTTTTATAGGAGGGACCGCATCGAAGGCGGGTCAGTTGTATGTGCAGGATATTTCCGGCAATTTTAATAAAAAAGACGAAGCGCTGTTTTCCGGGTTAACCGGTTTTGTTGATGGGGCAGTTTTGTTTTTTGATGCAGACAAGGACGGAGACAAAGACCTGCTGATCTGTTCGGGGGGAAATATGGCCGCCGCTTCCAGTCCGCAGTTGCAGCACCGTTTGTTCATCAATGATGGAAAGGGAAATTTCACTCAGTCTGCAGGGGCCTTCCCCATCAATAAAGACAATATCAATATTGCTGTGGCCAATGATTTTGATGGCGACGGTGACCAGGATATTTTTACAGGTGCAGGTTTTGTAACAGGGAATTATGGCGCCACGCCCCTGAGCCATATTTATGTAAACGATGGAAAGGGAAAATTTACCGATATGCCTGCCAGCCAATGCGGTGGCATAAGTGCTGCGGGAAATGTTACCGGGGCGGCATGGGCCGACATGGACGGTGATCAAAAACAGGAACTGATCATTACAGGCGAGTGGATGAATACCAGGATATTCAAATTTGATGGCAGTCGTTTTGTGGAATGGGAAACCAATCTTTCCGGCTATGCGGGCTGGTGGCAAACGGTGGCAGTAGCTGATGTGAACGGGGATGGAAGACAGGACCTTGTTTTGGGCAACCTGGGTGAAAACTTTTACCTGAAACCGGCGAAAGAAAACCCGGTTAAATTATTCCTGAAGGATTTTGACAACAACGGGCAGGTTGATAAGATCATTACCCGAACAATAGATGGCAAGGACAAACCGGTTTTCATGAAAACGGAACTGGAGAGCCAGATGCCATTCTTAAAAAAGCAAAACCTGCATTATGCCGAATATGCTAAAAAAGATATGCAGGATTTATTGGGAGCAGAAAAATTAAAGGATGCCCGGGTGAAGCAGGTAAATTATGCATCTTCCTGCATTGCCATCAATGAAGGGAAAGGTGTTTTTAAGATACAAGCGCTGCCGCTGGCAGTTCAGTTGTCGTCGGCAAAGACTATTTTGCCAACTGACCTTAATAATGATGGATTTACTGACCTGGTAATCGGTGGCAATGAATTCGGATTTCAACCGCAGCTTGGAAGGCTTGATGCCAGCGATGGTACCGTTTTGCTGAACGATGGCAAGGGGAATTTTATGGTGTTGCCGACGTATGAAAGCGGGATCAATGTACCGGGGCAGACCAGGAATATTGTGCTGCTGAACCGGAAAGGCAGCAAGGCTGTACTATTTTTACAGAACAATGAATACCCGGTTTTATATGCACTGAAAAATAAACCGGCGCAAACAGAAAAAAAATAAAGGGAGAACAATTATATATGTTAAGATCAACCAGGTATTGTGCAGGCGCATGGGCAATTGTTTGCGTAGTTCTGTTAGCAGGATGCAAACAAAAACCGGCTAAGCTGGCATCCCCGTTATTTGAGGTATTGAGCGATAGCAGGACCAACCTGCATTTTGTAAATAACCTGAAACCCACCCCGGAATTCAATATGCTGAAGTATATGTACTATTACAATGGTGCAGGTGTGGGTGCAGGAGATTTCAATAATGATGGAAAGACCGATCTTTTCTTTGCCGGCAACCAGGTGCAGAATACCCTGTACCTGAATGAAGGTAATATGCGGTTTAAGGATGTTACACAGGCGGCAAAGATACCTGCAGACAGTTCCTGGAGCACAGGTGTAAGTGTGGTGGATATCAATAATGACGGCATGCTGGACTTGTATATCTGCCGTGTTGGTAATTTCAAAGTTTTAAAGGGAAGAAATCAATTGCTGGTTTGCACGGGCATCAAAAACAATATACCCGAGTACGAAGATCAAACAGATAAATACGGACTGGGTTTTTCCGGTTTCAGTACACAGGCTGCTTTTCTTGACTTTGACAAGGATGGCGACCTGGATATGTTCCTGCTCAACCATTCAGTAAATCACAATGGCAACTTTGCCGAGAGAAATATTTTTGTAAATACTTACGATACGCTTGCCGGCGACCAGTTCTATAAAAATGACAACGGGCATTTCATCAATATTACCCGGCAGTCGGGCATCAACAGCAGCAAGATCAGTTACGGCCTGGGCATCACTGTGAGCGATATTGACCTGGACGGATGGCCTGATATTTATGTTGGCAACGACTTTCATGAAAATGATTACCTGTACATCAACCAGCACAACGGAACCTTCAAAGAAGTGCTGAGCGACCATATCATGCATACCAGCCAGTTTAGCATGGGTGTGGATGTGGCCGATGTGAACAATGATGCTTATCCGGATGTGATCTCTATGGACATGATGCCATACGACCCGCTGATCTCAAAAAGATCGCTGGGAGAGGATGAATATCAGACCAGCCTGGAAAAAATAAAATATGGGTACAGCCACCAGTATTCCCGGAACAACCTGCAGCTGAACCAGCGTAATGGCATGTTCTCGGAAACGGGCTTTTACAGCGGCATTTATGCAACCGACTGGAGCTGGAGCAGCCTGTTCATGGATTTTGATGATGATGGTAAGAAGGATCTTTTTATCAGCAATGGTATTCCCAAAAGACTGAATGATATCGATTACATCAGTTTTATGGTCAATGATGCGGTACAGGATAAATTGCAAAATCAAACGCTGGACGGCAATGACCTGGCGATCATCAATAAATTCCCCGAGATCAAATTGCCGAACCGGTTTTTTAAGAACCAGGGTGAAGTAAGGTTCGAGGATGTAAGTGACAATATACAGGGCAACCCGAATTCATTCAGCAATGGCGCTGTTTATGCCGACCTTGATAACGACGGCGACCTGGATATTGTGGTGAATAATATCTGGGACCCGGTGTTGGTTTATGAGAACAAGAGCTCTGCAAAAAATTACAGCGTCAATATACAACTGAAGGGACCGCCGCAAAATTCCAATGCACTGGGAGCCAGGTGTTTTGTATTCAGCAAGGATAATATCATCCTGAATGAAAAATCAGTGGTAAGGGGCTTTATGTCATCCATGGAAATCCCTTTGCATATAGGCTTGGGAAAAACCATGCCCGATTCGGTATTACTGGTATGGCCCGATGATACTTACCAGGCAATGAAATTCGATTCGGCCCAAAAAAACATTACAGCAAACTGGCAAAAGGGGCTCCCTGTTTTTAATTACAAAACAGTTACCGGCTTTTTTAAACCACAAAGCAAACCCATGCAGGATATTACGGCAGCAACGCAGCTTGCCTATACCCACGTGGAAAATGAATTCAATGAATTCAACCGCGAGTTTTTATTGCCCCGCATGTTTGGCAGCGAAGGACCGTCCCTTGCAGTGGGGGATGTGAATGCAGACAAACTGGATGATATTTATATAGGAAGTGCAAGGGGTGGCAAGAGCGCTTTATTTCTTCAAAATGCCAACGGCACTTTCAGAAGATCGGTGCAGCCGCAATTTGACCTGGACAGTAATTATGAAGATGTGGATGCCTGTTTTGCGGATGTAAATAATGATGGTTATCCCGACCTGGCAGTAGCCAGCGGCGGCAATGAATATTATGGTAATGAACCCTGGCGCCAGCCCCGCATCTACCTGAATGATGGTAAGGGTAAATTCAATAAGCTGGCTGATGCCATGCCGGGAGTTTATCTTACGCAATCCTGCATTAAGCCATGCGACTTTAACGGGGATGGATATACCGATTTTTTTGTGGGGGGCCGAACCACGCCTTTTGCTTATGGAAAGATACCGGCTTCGTACCTGATGCAAAATGACGGTACCGGGCATTTTAAAAATGTGACCGGTACACTGGCAAAGGATCTGTCTGCCGCAGGCTTTGTTACCAATGCAAGCTGGGCGGATATCAATAATGATAAGAAGCCCGACCTGGTGCTCTCGCTGGAATGGGGAGGGATTGCAGCATTCATAAACGACAACGGGCATTTCAATAAAAAGGAACTTACTGCCAATAAAGGCTGGTGGAACTTTGTAACACCAATAGATATTGACAATGACGGCGATATGGACCTGATTGCCGGTAACCAGGGAATGAACAGTTTATTTCAGCCTACCGCCAAAGAACCCCTGCGGATGTATTACAACGACTTTGACAACAATGGTACCAAAGAACAGGTGATCACTTATTACAAACAGGGCATGGAAATACCGATGAGCAGCAAAATGGATATGGAAAAGCAAATGCCCTTCCTGAAAAAGAAATACCTGTATGCCGCTGATTTTTCCAAAGCTTCCTTGAACGAGATTTTGTCGAAGGATAAACTGGCTGCTGCTGATGTGTATACAGCAGATTATTTTTACAATGCCGTACTGATAAATGATGGTAAGGGTAATTTCAGTGTAAAGGCCCTGCCCTGGCAGGCACAGCTCACCTGTTTGAAGGATGCCGCAGTGATAGATGCAAACGGGGATAAGCTGCCCGATATATTGACTGCAGGTAATTTTTACGAACAGGCAATACCGCTCAACAGGAATGATGCCGGCTTTGGCAGCATACTGATCAATAAGGGGAATGGAAATTTTGAGGCAGCCAATATCAACGGGCTGGTCATTACAAACCAGGTAAGGCATATTTTACCCATTACCATCAAATCGGGCAAGGCCTATGTTATTGCACGCAACAACGATGCCCTTATGATCATTCAATAGAAGCTTTACTGAATGGGATAGCAGGCTTTGGCCTGGATGATCTGGCTGTCTTCAAACTCAATACCCTCCGAGATCAGTTTAACAAAAGGGATTGCCATCGAGGTCATTTCATTATCCGATTTGAATTGGGCAAGTGCCGAAACCGATTTGTTGACCATATCAAAGCCGCCCTGGTAATAGGCAGTGAGCAACCGGCCCTTGAAAGGCATTTTTTTCAAACTGAATTCCCCGTCGAATGGCACACCCTTCGTATTGTTGATACCGATGCTGGTAAACAAATGCACACTGTCATCGCCATAAGGCGAGATAAAGAATATACGCACCCCGGTATAGGCAAGGTCTTTTTCAGACGCATATTTTATCAGTGATTCAAACAGGTTCTTGAATGCTTCTTTCCGGTTGCTTTTGGCAACCACTTTAGAGGTAAACACAAAAGCCGTATCAACTACTTCCTCCACTTCCATCTGGTAGCCATACATTTTTTTGGTGTCGGCAAAATATTCCTTCAGGCTGGTGAGGCTGGCTTCTGCATTTTTGATGACTGTGTTTTTTCCAAACAGCTTGTTCCATAAAGTACTTTCATAGCTCAGCACCACTTTGGAAGAATGGCTCGTATCCACCAATACGGAATACATAACCGAAGCCTTGTCTTTGTTTGCTGTTACATCATAGGTAATGCTGAGGCCTATATGCCTGGTTATCTTCAATGCATTGCCTGCATGCTCCAGTTTCCCGGCGGAAAAGCTAAGTTCAGTTGTATCGGCCGAAGCAAAGGGAAGGTACCACCTGGCTATATTTGCAACAGATGAAACCTGTTTATTTACCAGTGCAATGGGTTGCGGTATATTAATATCCTTATGAAATACACGGGTCACAAATTTGGCATAGATAAAAAAGCCTGCCAGCAGGATGACCAGGACAAACAAAATTTTCTTCTTCATATACAGGTGTGTACTTTTTTTGCAGGCACGAAATTAGGGATTAGTTTATTACCAGGCCCTTTTCATTTCCCAAATATGCAGGTTGCTGAATGTAGCCGGGGCGCCATTACTGAACAGCTCAATACCTTCATCTGATGCCGCCGGAAACAGCTGGGCCGTAAATACTGTTTCGCCCCCGTTCACAAATATTTCAGCAATGCTGTTATCGCAGAAAACCTGCAAGTGGATCTTTTTATCTTTTAATGCGATCTTTTGTTCAAAGCGCCCGGTTTTTTTAAAGTTCTCATTAAAACCATTTTCACCGGCCTTGCTGCGGTCGATATAAAACATACCGCCTGCTGCATCGTAACCAATCTCAAAATAATGGCTGTTGCCTGCGGCCAGCCGCAGGCCGCTAATAGCATTGGTGCCGGGTTCAAGATCAAGCTGCAATTCAAACTGCCTGCTTTTTACAGGTAAAACAGTTTTGTTCTCAATGGTCCCGGCAGTTGCCCGGTACATTTGCTTTCGTAAAGTATTGAGGTTGCTAACGGGCTTTTGTACCAGTATCCATTCTTTTTCTTTTTTTACCACACTTAGCGTACGGGGCAGAGACATGGCGCTTTTCCAGGGAGTGGTGGGTATATCATTGGCATAGTTCCAGTTATTCACCCAGCCAATGGCTGTTGGCAGCTGATTGCCGGGCAGCTGGTTATAAGTAATGGCTGCATAATAATCGGGACCATGATCGGGCCTGTAAATTTTTTGAGGGCTGTTTTCACTTACAAAATTCCTCCCGTCAAATTCACCCACAAAATATTGCATCGAAGCATTCATCGACATTTGCAGCAGCCATTTCTTTTTGCCTGGCATACCTTCCACGGGAACGGGTGTAAGATCGGGGCATTCCCATACGCCGCTGGTATCGCCTGCTGGGCCAAAATCGCTGAGGTGTGCCCATTTTTTCAGATCAGGTGAGGAATAGAATTGCACCTGGTGTTCAACCGGCAGCATCACACACATCACCCAATATTTTTCAGGTTCGTACCAAAATATCTTAGGATCACGAAAATCAACCTTATGCAGGTCAAGCACGGGGTTGTTGGCATATTTTGTCCAGGTAAGCCCGTCGTCCAGGCTATAGGCAATGTGCTGCGATTGGTTCTTGTTTTCGATATGCCCGGTGTAAACAGCCACCATGGGCACTTTACCATTTTTCCCAAAGCCGCTGGTATTATTTTTATCAACCACGCAGGTACCCGAAAAGATCATGATGCCATTCTCTTCCGGTATGGCAACGGGCAAATGTTTCCAGTGAATAAGGTCTTTACTGGAAGCATGTGCCCAGGTCATGTGCCCCCAACGGTTGCCAAAGGGATTGTGCTGGTAAAATAAATGATAGGTGCCTTTATTATAAACCAGACCGTTGGGGTCGTTGCACCAGTTAATGGCTGGCGAAAAATGAAACTGCGGGCGGTAAGTCTCCCTGTATTGTTTGTTTTGTGCGGATGCCTGCAAAAAAAACAGTATTGCAGGCAGGCATAAACCGGTTCTCCATTTCATGCGGCAGATATTTATGAGCTTAATTTTTTTTCCAGCTCTTCCAGTGATACGCCCTTCGTCTCAGGCATTTTGGTGATCGTCCAGAGCAATTGCAAAACCATCATCCCGGCAAGGAATGCAAAAATGATCCAGGGGGCATCTTTTAAGATACCTTCCTTTTCATCCAAAAAAACCGGCGTTATCAGGGTGATGATGGCTGCAAATACCCAATGCACACTGGCGCCGAAGGATTGCCCCATGGCCCGTATCTTATTGGGGAATATCTCTGACAAGAAAACCCAGATCACAGCACCCTGCCCAATGGCATGGGAGGCAATGAACAGCAATAAAAAAGTCATTAAAAAGGCAGGATCTCCCTGTGTTTTAAATGCCCAGGCTACCATGGAAAGGCTGATGATGTAACCCAGGGAGCCAAGTATCATCAGTGTTTTGCGGCCCAGCCTATCGATAAGGTACATCCCAACAAAGGTGAAAACCAAATTAGTGCCGCCGATGGCGATGGAATTTAACAGGGATTCTTTTGTGCCCAGGCCCATGCTTGACAATATCTCCGGCGCATAATATAAAATAAAATTGATGCCGCTCAGCTGGTTGAAGAAAGCGATCAGGAATGCCAGCCAGATGATCCTGCTGTGCCTGGCACTGAAGAATTGAGATTTGTTTGCAGCATTGCCTGCTTCGTGTTTATTACTTTCAATGATAGTTGCAATTTCTGTTTCCGCATCGGCAACACCGGTTTCCAGCATCACGGCCCTTGCTTTTTCAAGGTCATTCTTTTTGGTGATGAGCCACCGGGGGCTTTCGGGCACAAAGAATACCATTACAGAATACAGGAGGGCCGGCACTGCCAGCATGCCCAGCATCCAGCGCCAGTCGTTATGGCCGCCAACACCCTGCAGAAAATAATTGGAAAGGAAGGCTATCAGAATGCCAAACACAATATTGAACTGGTACATGGCAACCAGGCGGCCCCTGGAGGCCGGGGTGGATATCTCTGAAATATAGGTGGGCGCCACCACGGAAGAAACACCTATGCCAACACCGCCAATAAAGCGGAAGAGGGAAAAGGTATAGGGGTCCTGTGCCAGTGCAGTGCCAAAAGCAGAAATGCTGAAGAAGATACCGATCCACAATAACACTTTCTTTCTGCCGAATTTTTCGGTGGGTATGCCTCCGAACAGCGAACCAATAACTGTACCCCAGAGGGCCATCGACATGATGAAGAACCCGTGAAAAAGAGGCGAAGTGTGCCAGAGTTCTTTGATAGGCTGGTTGGCCCCGGAGATCACAACGGTATCAAAACCGAAAATAAAACCGGCAAGTGCAGCAACCACTGCATAACGATAAACATTTTTCATAAGCAAGTTTGTAGCTCTTAAATTAAACCAAAAAAGGGAAAGCCTGCCAGGCTGTTTTATAAGCGTTGGATTTGCAATCGGTTGCAGTGGGCAAATAGTGGGGGAACACAGTTCTTTATTGCAATACCTTTAAAAATAAAAAAGATTGTTATGCTAAAAACGGGTTTACTCATGTTATTGGCCGCACTGGCTTTTCTTTCCTGTAATAATAATGCCGCTGAAAAAGAACCAAAAACATCAGGCGATAAATGGTGGAAGGAAGCCGTGGTGTATCAGCTGTATCCCCGCAGTTTCCAGGACAGTGATGGTGATGGAGTGGGAGACCTGAAAGGAATTACGCAGCGACTGGATTACCTGCAATCACTTGGTATTGATGCCATCTGGCTGAACCCGATCTGTGCATCGCCCAACGATGATAATGGATACGATATCAGCGACTACCGCGCCATCATGAAGGAAATGGGCACTATGCAGGATTTTGATGAGATGCTGGCAGGGATGAAGAAACGAAATATCAAACTGATCATGGACCTGGTGGTAAACCACAGCAGTGATGAACACGAATGGTTCAAAGGCGCCAAGAGCAGCCGCGACAATAAGTACCGCAACTACTACCATTGGTGGCCGGCCGAAAAAGGCACGCCCCCAAAAAGATACAGCCTGTTTGATGAAGAAGCCAATGCCTGGCGCTTCGACAGTACCACCAACAGTTATTACCTGCATTATTTCAGCCGCAAGCAGCCCGACCTGAACTGGGAGAACCCGGCGCTGCGCAATGAAATGTATGATATCATGAAGTTTTGGCTGGATAAGGGCGTCAGCGGTTTCAGGCTCGATGCATTTCCTTTTATGGCCAAGGATACCAGCTGGCCTGCCATGCCTGCCGATTTTACCAACGAACAATTTGTACGGTATTATGGCGCCGATAAAAAAGTACATGACTACCTGCGGGAGATGAATGAAAAAGTGCTGAGCAAGTATCCCGATGTGTACACTGTGGGCGAGGGCGGTGTGATCCCTTTCAGTAAGGTGATGGATTATGTAAATGAGGATAACCACGAACTGAACACGCTGTACCATGATGAGATCGGCAATGTGTGGGGCCGTGATAGTTTTGATGTGGGGGATTATAAAGTGGGCCGCAATAATGTGGTGGGCATCAAACAGATCGTAAGCAAATGGGACGAGAAGTTTTTGAACAAGGGATGGAACACCGTGTTCTTTACCAACCACGACCAGAGCCGGGCGGTAAGCCGCTATGGCAACGACAGTGCGGCATACAGGAACCCCAGCGCCAAAATGCTGTACACGTTCCTGCTTACACAAAGGGCTGTTCCGTATATATACAATGGCGATGAAATTGGTATGACGAATATCCGCTTTAAAACCGTGGAAGAATACAACGACCTGCAAACCCGCAACCGGTATAATATTGAACTTAAAAAAAGCAAGGAAGCCGCTGCGGCTTATTTGCTGATGCAGGCCGAGCTGAGCCGCGATAACAGTCGCACGCCCATGCAATGGAGCAATGGCGTGAATGCAGGGTTTACCACCGGCAAACCCTGGCTTACCATTAATCCTAATTTTACACAGATCAATGTGGATGAGTCTGAGAAAGATCCCAATTCTATTTTGAATTATGTGAAGAAGATGATCGCTTTGCGAAAAGAGCATAAGGATGTGCTGGTGTATGGAAAATATACCCTGCTGGATAAGGACAACAAGCAGGTGTACAGCTACACCCGTGAAAGCGGCAATAAAAAATACCTGGTGATGCTGAACTTTACCAGCACGCCTTCCAAAGCCAATACCGGTATCGACCTGGGCAAGGCAAAACCGCTGATCAATAATTACGAAAAGCCGGCTGCAGATGGCAGTCTGAGGCCTTATGAAGCAGTAGTGTATGAGTTGTAGGATATAACAGTATAAACAAAAAGCCCCGGCGATTGCATTGCCGGGGCTTTTTGTTTATAATCAAATCACCCCAAACCAAATAAAAACGACAGTCAGCCAGCAACCGGAGCCTCACTTGACACACACCTACCACACAACAAATACATAACAAAATCACTTTAAACCACATAAAATGTGGGTTGATGTGGGTTTGATGTGGGAATGATGTGGGTTTGATGTGGGAATGACCCGGCCAAAACCACTACTTTACTGCCTGAAATGGGGAGATAAAAAGCCCGTTTGTCGCCAGCCCTTGATCAGGTTTTGCCGGCACAATCATCAACATTCAGGAATAAACCGGGTGGGTCAAATTCTGATAAATATCGGGAGTGATACTGAAAAGTGTAAGTTTGAATTATAATAATTGCGTGGAGATGCTTGAGTCAGTGAAGTTTTGCCGTCACACATTTAATTTTCTGCCTTTAATAACACTGCTTTTTGAAAATTTATTGTCGCAAGTGCCGTCAGTTAAACTCTTAAATTTGCTTTGGTCAATTAATTCTTTTAATAGTTTATTCGCTTTTTTGTTCACTGTATAAATGTGCAAGTTGCCGTATTGGCAAATAGTACCAATAACATTTTGTCCAGGGTCAATAAAATAGACATAAGAAAGAATTGCATTTGTGCGTACTAGCCAAGATAGATGTTTTATAAAGGTTGGAAATTGATCAGTGCCAACCTGCAATGCTCCATTAAATCTTTTTCCTATTTTATTGTCTGCAAGAAACTGTAAACCTTCTTTAGCTTGTTTAAAGTCATGTTCTCGATATAACCAGGGTACAGTAGTGTCACCAAGGAATATTAGTTTGTCGAAACCTAGATGTGTGGTTAAATTGGCAATTTCAATTGCTAATAACTTAATGTGCCCTTTAAATGATTTAGAAGGAAGCGTCAAAACATAGCCAGTAAAAGTCTCCGGATAAAAAAAATCGTAATCTTCCTTCTCTGAATTGTATGCACGCAAGGGAAGTTTTGGATATTCGGAAATTGCGTCTTGTCGATTAATTTTAATTAGCATACGGTGTCGAATATCATAGCAGGTAACCCGTAAATTTACACTTTTATACGATGCGTATTCCAAAAAATGAGCAACGAAAACCAATGCTCTAACGTTATCAAAATTCAATTGTCGTTACTACAATCCAGTACTGCTATTCAATAATTTTTTTTGTATCAGATCATCTAGCGGACTAATAATGTATACTGAAATTTGCTTGCTTACAGGCAAATAACATTCTGCCAACGGCGGTAAGCAGATTGTATTGCCATCGCCCGGGCTTCCGGTCTTCACAAACCCGGTTCATGCTTTCCAAAGGTTAATTACCAGGTACTGCAGTTATTTTTTTTTGCAATCGTTTGCAAATTCCCCCTGCAATAAACCACTCCCATGTTTTGCTTTAATAGTGCTATTTTAGCTTTATAATCATTGTTTGTTATGAAGAAATTATTACTTGCTATCCTGTTATGCTCCTCAGCAGTTTCCTTTGCACAAATGGCTGATGCCTGGAAAATAAATGCAGGGCAGATAGACCCCAATAATTATTACGGCGTTACCGTTGCCAATGGCATGATCGGTATTGTATCTTCTCCCGAACCATTCAAAGTAAAGGATGTGGTGCTGGCGGGTGCATACGACCTGTATGGCCGCGGCAGGGTAAGTAATTTTTTGAAGAGCTTCAACCTGCTGAATGCCTACCTGGAAATTGACGGAAGAAGGATCGATGCAAGGAATGTTACGAACATGAAGCAGGAACTGGATATGCAGAAAGCCAGCTTCACCACTTCTTTTGATTTTGGGGATAAGGCAACCATTTCTTACACGTACTACTCCCTGCGCCATTTGCCCTATACCGTGCTGATGGATGTGAACATCACGGCGAAGAAAGACATTAATATTACCGGGGCCAGTGTAATGGAAGCGCCGGATGCCCTGAAGGATGTACAGAATTATTACAATGAAATAGACAGGCCACATGTGGTGATCAGTCTGCTTACTTCCACCGCAAAGAGCCCCACCGGTAAATTACAAATGTGCGCCAGCAATACTTTTTTATTCAGTGAAGCCCATGGCAGCGAGCCAAGGGTGATACACGAGATGTGGGATAACAATATGCACCTGATGAAATTTGTGCGTAAGATAAAGGCCGGCGAAACCTATCGTTATTCAATTGCCGGTTCTTCCATCACTTCGGCGCATCATCCCGATCCGCTGAACGAAGCCGAACGTGCCACCATCTTTGCCAAACTGGAGGGCAGGGACAGGCTGCTGCAGTTTCATACCAATGCCTGGAAGGAATTGTGGAAGAGCGATATCATCATTGATGGCGATCCGCAAAGTCAGCAGGATGTGCACAGCATGTTATATCATTTATACTCCTTTACAAGAGAGGGTACTGCTTTATCTCCATCGCCGATGGGGTTGAGCGGGCTGGGCTATAACGGCCATGTGTTCTGGGATACAGAATTATGGATGTTCCCTTCCTTACTGGTGATGCATTCCGAAATAGCGAAGAGCATGCTGGAGTACCGCTTTCAAAGATTAGATGCTGCAAGAAAAAATGCATTCAGCAAAGGATATAAGGGAGCCATGTTTCCCTGGGAAAGTGCAGAGACCGGTGTGGAAGAAACGCCGGTATGGGCTTTGAGTGGCCCGTTTGAACACCATATTACCGCCTGTGTGGCATTTGCTGCCTGGAATTACTATTGCGTTACACAAGACAAACAATGGCTCCGCGAAAAAGGCTGGCCAATTTTAAGTGCCACAGCAGATTTTTGGGCAAGCCGGGTGGAAAGGAACGGCCCGGGCCACTATGATATCAATAATGTGGTGGCAGCAGATGAGTGGGCAGAGAACGTGAACAACAACGCTTTTACCAATGCTGCGGCAAAATCTAATTTGCAAAATGCTACTGAAGCAGCGAAGATACTTGGCCTTACGCCCGATGCCGACTGGATGATTGTGGCCAATAATATCCCCATTTTGAAAATGGCAGATGGAGTTACCAGCGAGCATGAAACCTACAAGGGCGAGGGCATCAAGCAGGCCGATGTGAATTTGCTTGCCTATCCTTTAAAACAAATTACCGACCCCCTGCAGGTGAAAAAGGACCTGGCTTTTTACGAGACCCGGATACCCGATGAGGGCACACCTGCCATGACACAGGCCATCTTCGCACTTTTATATGCCCGGCTGGGCGACAGTGAAAAGGCTTTTCACTGGTTTAAGGATGCTTATACACCCAACCTGAACCCGCCTTTCAGGGTAATTGCAGAAACCAAGGGCGGAACAAATCCTTACTTTGCCACCGGCGCCGGGGGAGTGATACAAAGCGTGCTGATGGGCTTTGGGGGCCTGGATATTACCCCCAATGGCATTGTGCAGCTGAAATCGGTACTGCCTAAAAGCTGGAAAAGTCTTACCATTACCGGTGTTGGAACCCAGAAAAAGACTTATCTTGTGAAATAATTTTGAAGAAATTAGCTGCCATATTCCTCTTATCACTGCTGTTATTCAATACAGTGGGCTATCGTTTTGTATTTACGTTGCTTGATAATGCAGCTGCTGAAAAGCAGGATGCACGAATAGATGCGGGCAATTATGATGAAGCCAGCCTGATAGAAGTACGTGTTCCTTTGAATATGCCATACCAGGAAAGGGTTACTGAATTTGAAAGGCATTACGGCGAGATCACCGTTAATGGTGTGCTGTACACCTATGTAAAAATGAAGGTTGCCAATAATGAACTCATCCTGAAATGTATCCCGGATGCAGGAAGGCAACTCATCAAAAACTCCGAGAACAGCCTGGCAAAAGCCAACAGTGCACAGGACATGGAGAATACCGGTAAGAAGCATACCAGCTTCTTCGCCAAAAATGTGATCAGCGATTACGATAAAAAAGAAGATACTTATTATACGCCGGGAAGCAGGCTTCTCAATAAGCCGGTCTATCCCAATCTTACTGCCTCTGTAGTAAAGGCACTTGTTGCCATACCGCACCAGCCCCCCCGGTGCTAAGTTTTTTTCTATTTTTTCCTTAATAATTTTTAAATCCTGAAAATGCGACTAGTAATTTTTACTATTGCAGCTGCCTGTATGTTTACGGCCTGCAATACAAAGAATGATTACAAACAAATCATTCATGACCCTGTTTTATTTTCTAACACGGTTCATAAACTGAACGAAGTGGTAATGGGCAATAATTTCAGCCCGATCGTGGCTTCCCGCAACTATGCATACGCAAGCATTGCAGCGTATGAAGTGATAGCGGCCGGCAGCCCGGATAAATATGCCTCGCTGGCAGGCCAGCTGCATGGGTTGAATAAAGTGCCAAAGCCTGAAGCGGCAGACAAAACTGATTTTGAACTGGCTGCGATCCTTGCCTACACCAAACTGGGAGAAGCGGTAACTTTTCCCGAGGGAAGTATGAAGGAATATGTGGACAGTATTAAGAACCTGGCAAAGGAACATGGTATGCCATCGGATGTTCTTAAGAATACGGTGGCATTTGCTGATACCGTTTCGGCTGTTATACTTGCCTGGAGCAAGAATGATAATTACCTGCAATCCAGGACCTTTCCAAAATATACGGTAATAGATACGCCGGGCCGCTGGATGCCCACGCCGCCGGCTTATACCTCGGCCATGGAGCCGCACTGGAATTCCATCAGAACATTTGTGATGGACAGTGCTTCGCAATTCATGCCACCCAGGCCACTCACTTTTAATGTTACCGATAAAAGCAGCGCTTATTATAAGGAAGTGATGTCGGTTAAAAATGCGGTGGATAGTTTGAATGAAGAGCAAAAGCATATTGCTGAGTTCTGGGACGATAATCCTTTCAAACTGAATGTGAGCGGCCATATCATGTTTGGCACAAAGAAATTTTCACCGCCGGGCCACTGGATGAGCATTGTGGGTATTGCGGCCAAAAAAGCAAATTCTGATTTCAACGAAACGGTGTATGCCTATGCACTTACTTCCATCACCCAGTTTGATGCCTTCATCCATTGCTGGGATGAGAAATACAGGAGCAACAGTGTAAGGCCCGAAACTGTTATCAACAAATATTTTGACCAGAACTGGAGGCCTTTCCTGCAAACCCCTCCCTTCCCCGAATATACCTGCGGTCACTCAACTGTTTCATCTGCCAACGCGGAGGCGCTGACTCATATTTATGGAGACAACTTTGCCTATACCGATACCAGCGAACTGGAATTTGGTATCAAGAGCAGGTCCTTCACTTCTTTCAGGAATGCAGCGGAAGAGAATAACTGGGCAAGGTTCTACGGTGGCATCCACTTTCATCATTCGTGTATAATAAGTACCGAGTATGGAAAGAAAGTAGGTGCCTTTATTATTGATAAATTAAAACTAAAAAAATAAAAGGAACCGGGCGGTACTTACCATTTGATCTGTGGCGGATTTATTAAAACTTAAAAATTAAACAGAAATGAAAAACAAACTGATAATAACCGCAATTATATGCCTGGCAGGTCTGCTTGCCGGAAAGGATCTTGCAGCCCAGGGATGTGTTGCCATCCGGAGTAACGGCGGGTTTTGCAGCATGCATCCACAGGTAAAAGACAGTACCAAATGGGTGGTATCGCTCAACAGCCGTTACTTCAAATCATTCAGGCATTTTGTAGGAACAGAAGAGCAGCCTCAGCGTGTGGAACTGGGGACTGAAGTAATAAATCACAGTTACTCAAATGATTTTAGTTTCACCTATAAGCTCAGGAACCGCTGGTCTGTTAATGCAGTTTTACCGCTAATTGCCAATACCCGCTCTTCCTTGTATGAGCACGATGGCAAAACCAGGCACCAAACTCATTCCTTTGGAATAGGTGATATCAGGGTAAGCATTGGCAGGTGGTTGTTCCAGGAGCAGAAAAAAGGAAACCTCCAGGTACTTGCCGGCCTTAAGCTGCCGACCGGAGATTATAAATACCAGGACAGGTTCTATGTTAATGATTCCACTACGGTAATAGGTCCGGTTGATCAGTCTATCCAGTTAGGAGACGGGGGAACCGGAATAACGCTGGAACTAAACGGCTACTATTATTTCAGAAAAAAACTTTCGGTGTACGGTAACTTTTATTATCTGTCAAATCCTCGTGAACAGAACGGAACATCAACAGGAAGGGGAAGGGCGGTCTCTGCCAGCACGGTACGTTATTCCAGCGATGTGATGAGTGTACCTGATCAGTACATGATACGTGCAGGAGTTAATTACAAGGTTAAGTCCTTTGTATTTTCTGCAGGCTTCCGGGATGAATGCCTGCCTGCTAAAGACCTGATCGGCGGCAGTAAAGGTTTCCGCAGGCCTGGATACATCATATCTGCCGAACCGGGCATTACCTATCAATTTAAAAAAGGTTCGGTATATACATTTGTTCCTGTTGCGCTGAAGAGAAACCGTACTCAGAGTGTACCGGATAAAATCCGTACCGATCTGACGGGTGTTTACGCCCAGGGCGATGCCGCTTTTGCTGACTATGCTATTAACCTGGGTATCAGTCTTAATTTTTAAACTGCAGGATATTAAAGTAAAAATATTCATACCCGGAAAACCAAACTAAAAATTAACTGAACAGAAACTACTTAAACTAAAACGAAATGAGAAATTATTTGCCAAAACTATTGAAGCGACTGGTTGTGTGCAGCCTGTTGCTTACCTGTTTATCGCAGGCAAAGGCACAGACAGATATTGACGGGCTTACCATGGAGAAAAACTATTTCTGCGTGGGGCCTACAGCCGGTTACAGCAGTTTTAAAAATTACTGGGAAGGCACCTTAAAAAGGGATAACCTGAACATGGGCAGGGTATCCACTACCAATTTCATGCTGATGGGCAATTATGGCATTACCAGCAAGCTGAACGTACTGTTTGGCCTGCCTTACGTAAAAACAAAAGCCAGTGCCGGAAATATGAACGGCCAAAAAGGCTTACAGGACCTGTCGCTGCTGCTGAAATGGGTGGCTTTTGAAAAGCAGATTGGCAAGGCCGATTTTAAAACATTTATGATGGCAGGTTATTCAACACCGGTATCAAATTACAATCCGGATTTTTTGCCATTATCCATTGGTTTGCACAGCAGAAACGTAACCATGCGGATCATGGCCGATTACCAGCGTAATCACCTGTTTGCCACAGCCTCTTATGCCTATATTGCCAGGAGCAATGTGAAACTTGACCGCTACACTTATTATACCACAGAAATGCATTACAGTAACGAGGTAAGGATGCCCGATGCAGCACAATTTAATTTCAGGGCCGGGTACAGGAGCGAAACAATTATAGCAGAAGCTGTATTCAATCAATGGACCACACTGGGTGGTTTTGATATTCCCAGGAACGGTATGCCCTTCGTAAGCAATAAGATGAATGCAACCAGTATAGGATTAAACCTTAAATACGAGACACCTGTGGATGGCTTATCTGTTGTTGCCAATGGAAATACCACGCTTGCAGGCAGAAATGTTGGACAGAGTTCCGGTTTTAATGCAGGGGTGTTTTACATTTTTGACTTTAGCAAAAAGAAAAAAGCAAAAAAGACAGATTCAAAAACTACTGATAACAAAACTAAAACGAAGTAACCATGAAAAAAATATATTTAGCCATAGCAATAGCAGGCCTCGCAGCGGGGTCGGCTGTATTTAACTCCTGCTCAAAGACCATTGATGAGCAAAACATGCATTACCCCATGATAAACCCAACCCGGGTAGATGCCAATGCCGGTACCTGGAAACCGATACTGTTAACTGCGGCAAACGAATTTCCCTGTGCAGCGCCGATCGCAACCACTTCTCCGGATTATATCATCCAGCTGAACGAGATCAAAAGTTTTCAGAACAATATAACGCCTGATGAAAAGAAGCTGGTTGAGTACTGGGGTGCCGGTGCTGTATTGCGCTGGAACGAGATCATGCGGGAACTGGTGGCTTTACACAATTTGCCTCCTTATCAAAACCCTGACGGAACATACCCGATCCCAAGTGCTAATAACCCATTGGCGTATCCAACGTTTCCGTTTGCAAACCCGCCATATGCGGCCAGGGCCTATGCTTACCTGAGTGCAGCACAGTATGATGCCTGCATCAGCGCTTACTATTACAAACAACAATATAACAGGGCTGCACCATTTACAGTGGATGCAACCATTCAGACCCTGTTGCCCAAATCAACCCTGCCATCCTATCCAAGCGAAGATGCGGTGATCATGGGCGCTTCGGTTGAATTACTGAAATTATTATTTCCCGGCGACCAGGATTATATTAACCAGCGTGCCGAAGAACATAAAAGGGCCAGGATCATTGCCGGCGCTAATGTTAGAAGCGACCTGGATGCAGGCGAGGCATTAGGAAAGGCTGTGGCAGCTAAATTCATTGCACGTGCCCGTGGAGACAGGGCCGGAGCTGCAGTTGGAAATCCGACCATTTGGGCAAAACTGAAATCAGATTGCGAAGCCCGGGGCGAAACGCCATGGCTGAGCCAGGAAACGCCTGCACGTCCACCGATGCTGCCGGTATTTGGTGCAGTAAAAACATTTTTATTTGATTCGCTGACCATGGTGAACAGCATCAGGCCTGCAGCGCCACCATCAACCAGTTCTCAAAAATTTAAAGATGAAACTGAAGAGATTTACCAGATAACAAAAAATCTGACCAGGGAACAGGTGCGTATTGCTAATTTCTGGGCCGATGGGTTAAGGACGTATACACCTCCCGGTCACTGGAATTATATTGCAGCCAATGATTTTGCCCAACAAAATTTCAGTGAGGCAAGATGGGCACGCAATATGGCTTTGCTGAACATGAGTATGATGGATGCTGCTGTTGTTTGCTGGGATGCAAAATTCACTTATTATAATCCCCGTCCTGAGCAAGTGGATCCCAGGATCAAAACAGATATCGGGTTGCCTAATTTCCCTTCTTACATTTCGGGGCACAGTACTTTCAGCGGGGCAGCAGCAACTGTGCTTGGCTATATACTTCCGGCGAAAGCCCAGGCTTATAACGATATGGCCAGAGAGGCTTCAGTATCCCGTATGTATGGTGCTATACATTACCGGAGCGATTGTGAAGTGGGATTAATAACCGGTAATAAGGTTGGCAGCTATGCTGTTAACAGGGGGCATATCGACGGAGCGGAATAATTGCATTCGTGAATAAAACTTATGACACTTTTTAATTTTGGATAAATCGCATAACCATGAGCCCTGCCTTTCCAGGCAGGGCAGGGTTTTCGATTGTTGAGAGCTGTTCATTTAAACTTCCCAGGAAAAATTGTAGCTCATGAAAAAAATATTTTACCTCGGTTTTGCCGGCTTGTTTTTGTTTGAGATTGCCAACGTTTACTTCATTATGCCCATGCCCGGCAGCCAGCGCATGAACAGTATCGGCCTGGCCTATTTTTTATACAGCTGGCGCTGGTTGTTCAGGGCTTTGTTTGCATCCCTGCTGCTGATCGGTTTATTTAAAACAAACTGGAAACGCCGCTGGACGGTTTCGATACCATTGGTTTTGCTGGCCGTGGTTATTTATATGGCTAATTTTCAAATGGCGGCAGATGCCATGTTCAAACAACCGGAAAAAATTGTTCTTGCAACCTCAAAAACCAATACAGTCGACAGCAACCGTTTGGTGATTGGCGTGGTCAATGACGGGGTTGCCAAAGCGTATCCCATTCGTTTCCTGGGCTATCATCATTTTGTATACGACAGCATCAACGGAAAAAATATACTGGTAACCTATTGCACGGTATGCCGCACCGGCCGTGTATTTGAACCCCTGGTGAATGGCAGGCCTGAAAAATTCAGACTGGTGGGCATGGATCATTTTAATGCCATGCTGGAAGATGCGACCACCAAAAGCTGGTGGCGGCAAAGTACCGGGGAGGCTATTGCAGGTACTTTAAAAGGAACAAAACTCGCTGAAGTGTACAGTACGCAAACCACGCTGTCGGAGTGGCTTCAGTTATATCCGGCTTCATTGATCATGCAGGCCGATCAGCGGTCATTAACTAAATACGATACCACATTAAAATATGAAGAGGGAAGAAGTAAGAGTAAACTTACCGGAACCGACAGCCTTAGCTGGAAACAAAAAAGCTGGGTCGTTGGGGTAAAGCGGGGCAATGATTATAAGGCTTTCGACTGGAATGAACTGAAGCAAAAAAGGGTCCTTCAATCCGCCATTGGCAGCAGCGATATGTTCCTGGTGCTTGCAGCAGATGGAAAAAGTTTCTTCGCCTACCAGAACCCGTTAAATGCACGTGTATACCTTGACAATGACACCCTTACTATACAAGGAAAAAGGTACAGGCTGAACGGCCAGGGCATCGACACTGCCCTGGTGCTTACACCCGTGAAAGCCTACCAGGAATTCTGGTATAGCTGGCAAACCTTCCAGCCCGGCACATCCCGCTAAGGCACTGTGTCTGCATTGCCTGGTTGAAATTTTAAAGAACAAACGTTTGTAATGCTTTCTCTCATGAAATCGACCCCCGGCCGGTATGATTTCATTTTGCATTTGTATTATCTTTCTTTCAAAACAGGGGCCTGGTTATATGGCAAATCCCTGTAAGTTCATTGGCATCAGGATTCAATTCTGGTCATTAAATATTGACCCGGGACCTTACTGTGTTACATATTGGTTACAAAAACCTTATTTTAGCTTTGGCTACACTTAACCAAAGCCAGAATTATGCAGCAAAGCACATTAAAAGAATTGGCAGAGATATTGGGTATGAGTATCTCTACTGTTTCAAGGGCCCTTAAAGACCATCCGGATATTTCCAAAGCCACCAAATTAAAAGTGAAGGAACTGGCTGCGATGATGGAGTATGAGCCCAATAATTATGCAGTACAATTGCGCACCAGGCAAAGTAATGTACTGGGTATACTGATACCCACGATCGACAATCATTTTTATGATTCTTTTATTGCAGCGGTGGAGGAGGAGGCGAGGGTGCATGGTTATTCTGTTTTGATCATGCAATCGAAAGATGATCTGTCTATTGAGAATGCAAACCTGAACCTGTTCAGGAAAAACATGGTAAGTGGCATTTTTGCTTCTGTTTCGATACAAACGGAAAACCTGGCGAATTATGAAAAGATGGTTTCACAAAAGGTTCCTGTTGTATTCTTTGACCGGGTGGTGGAGCTGGCAGGATGCACGAGGGTTTGCCTGGCAGATGCCCATGCAGCACAAATAGCTGCAGAAGCGATCATTGCGAAAAAGAAAAAGAAGGTACTGGCGCTTTTCGGGCACCCTCATTTAAGCATTACCCAAAAAAGGGCGAAGTCATTAAAAGATACTTTTGAAACCAGGGCACCGGAGACTGATGTTACGATTGCTTATCCCGAAACCGTTTCAGAATCAAAACGTGTTGCGATGGCAGCCTTAACTGATCTGAACAGGCCTGATACCATTTTTTGTATGGGCGATATGATCCTGATCGGAGTGATGTATGCCATACACGAATTGAAATTAAACGTACCGGACGATATTGCGATAATCGGTATCAGCAATGGTTTTATACCTACCCTTTACAACCCAAAGATCACTTATGTGGAAACGAGTGGTTACAAGTTGGGAAAACTGGCCTTTACGCAAATGCTGGCAGCGTTAAAACAGGAAGAGATAAAATCGGAGGTTATCCTGGATTCGGTGCTGGTGGAGGGGGGCTCGCTGTAAATTGACGGCCGGATTAAACAAAACGATAAAACTTGTATATGCAAAACCTGAAACTGAAGGTCTCTCTGTTTTTAAATTATTTTGTATTTGCCATTTTGCTCAACAGTGTGGGAACCGTGATCCTGCAGGTGCAGGGGAATTTTGGCATCACCAAGGGGGCAGCCAGTGTGCTGGAGGCTTTTAAGGATTTTAGTATTGCAGGCACTTCATTTGTGGTGGCATCCTTTATTGTACGTATCGGCTACAAAAAAGCGATGCTTACTGCCATGGCAATCGTTACGGCTATGTGCCTCATCATGCCAAACGTTCCCAGTTTTTTAATGACCAAATTGCTCTTTGCCTCAGTAGGGTTTGGTTTTGCGCTGATAAAAGTTTCAGTTTTTGCAACACTGGGCCTGGTTACTAAAAACGAGAAAGAACACCTGAGCCTGATGAATTTTCTTGAATCCTTTTTTATGGTTGGTATACTGCTGGGTAATTTTCTCTTCAGTTATTTTGTGGACAATGATAATTCAAAATCACAGTCCTGGCTGCAAACTTATTACCTGCTGGCAGCTTTGTCCGGTGCCGCTTTCCTGTTGTTGCTAACCACCCGGATCGATGAATCTTCAGTGAAGAAAGCAGAGGAGGAGGAAGCAAAAAATATGGCCGCTGAATTTTTTGGGATGCTCAGGCTGGTTGCCAGGCCGCTGGTGCTTGTATTTATTTTCAGCGTGTTTTTTTATGTGCTGATAGAACAAAGCATCATGAGCTGGCTGCCTACTTTTAATAAAGATGTTTTGCATTTGTCGACCAGCCTTGCCATTCAAATGGCCAGCATCCTTTCGGCATCTTTTGCACTGGGACGTTTTTTTGCCGGTATCGCTTTCAAAAAAATGGACTGGTTGTATGTGTTGCTTGGTTGCCTGGTGATTGCGGCAGGCATCGTCCTGATCACGGTGCCATTAACCAAGGGCCTGGCTGTGGGTACTATTAACAGTATCTGGGATGTTCCTTTTGTGGCATTTGCATTTCCGCTGATCGGGCTTTTCCTGGCACCCATCTATCCTGCTATCAATTCGGTGATATTAAGCCAGCTGCCTAAACATAAGCATGCATCCATGACAGGGCTTATCGTGGTTTTTTCCGCACTGGGCGGCACCACCGGCTCTATCATCACCGGGCATATTTTCGGCACTTTTGGGGGTCAAACAGCCTTTTATTTTTCCCTGGTGCCAATCAGTATTATGACGGTGCTGCTATTTTTATTTAAAAGATTGCAGCGAAAATCCGGCGATGAAAGCAGTACTTTAAACTTAACAAGCGGTGGCCATTAATATGCAGCAGGATAAATTACCAGGGGGCAATTCCTTATTACATGACGTACAGATGCAGGCAATTTTTCCCGACGGAAAAACATTTGTTGACTGCATTCCGTGTTCCTCCGTTTCTGAAACAGAAGCGAAATACCAACAACAAAAAAATGAACCTGGTTTTGATCTGAAGGAGTTTGTGCTGAATAATTACAAACTGCCCGAAAAAACAGCCGTCAATTATTCAAGCAACCTGCATCGCTCCGTTTCGGAAAACATAGAATCTTTATGGGAAGTACTTACGCGTAACCCTGAAGCGGCAAGGGGTTCATTGATCGAATTACCTTATCCATATATTGTACCCGGTGGCAGGTTCGGGGAAATTTATTACTGGGACAGCTATTTTACCATGCTTGGCCTGAAGGTATCAGGGCGTGATGACATGATCGAAAATATGCTGATGAATTTTTCTTACCTGCTTGATAGATTCGGGTACATCCCCAATGGGAACCGCAGTTATTTTCTTGGCCGTTCGCAGCCCCCTTTTTTTTCTTTAATGACCGGTCTTTTGGAAGAGATCAGGGGAAAGGAGATCATGGCAACCTTTCTGCCATTACTGGAAAAGGAATACCATTTCTGGATGAAAGGTGCATCTGCGCTGAATGCTGAAAACAATACAACCGGGCATGTTGTTTTGATGCAGGACGGGGAAATACTTAACCGTTATTGGGATGAAAATGATACACCCAGGCCAGAATCTTACCGGGAAGATGTGGAACTGGCAATAAGCTCCCAAAGAGAACCGGCTGAAATTTACCGGCACCTGAGGGCCGGCGCCGAATCGGGCTGGGATTATTCCTGCCGCTGGTTCAGGGAAACTGATTCTTTTGCCAGCATCAATACTGCCGAGATAATTCCGGTTGACCTTAACTGCCTTCTGTTTCATCTTGAAAAAAAGCTGGCAGCCTGGCACCAGCTATCAGGCAATGAGGAAGCCGCTCAGAAATTTTCGATGGCTGCTGATAACAGGGCAGCCGCCATCAACAAATATTGCTGGAATGAGGAGAAAGGATTTTATTTTGATTTTGATTTGGGTACCGGCAAACAAAAGAACATTTTTTCACTGGCATCGGTGTATCCCCTGTTTTTTAAACTGGCTACAAAAGCGCAGGCTGAAAAGACCGCTGCAGTAATTGAACAACGATTCCTGCATGAAGGCGGTTTGGTAAGCACACTGTACCATACAGGCCAGCAATGGGATTCTCCCAATGGCTGGGCACCTTTGCACTGGCTCTCCATTACCGGTCTTGAAAATTATGGCCTGTCCGCACTGGCTGAAACGATAGCCAAACGCTGGATAAAACTCTGCACGGATGTATTTGGCCGCACCGGTAAATTAATGGAGAAATACAACGTGATCAACACCGAACTGGAAGCAGGCGGTGGCGAGTACCCGGGCCAGGATGGGTTTGGCTGGACCAATGGTGTGCTGCTGGCACTGATCAGCAAATACGGAGCCGTGTAGATCAGCGTGGTTCCAAAACAAGAAACTGGTATGGTTGCAGGATCAGGTGTTCATGATCATGGCCCGTATTGAAAATGGTTTCGCTCCAATGATCGTAAAGCGCTGAAGGTTTAAGATTGTGTTGCTTGAAAATATACCAGCTGATACCAGTTTGCTCATTACAGAAATTGAAGATACAATACACCCGGTCATTTTCCCAGGCCCTTAAAAAACCGGCCACATGATTATTCTCCGTGTTTATCCAGGTGCAATTCTTTTTATCTGCCAAAACAGGAATGTTTTTGCGTATGCTGATAAGTTTTTTGGTTAACTCATATACTTTGTTTTCGATGGAGCCATGCGTAAATGCCCTGGTATTTTTTGTCCAGTCAATTACCGGCCGGTGCATCCAGCGGTTGTCGTAGTCTTTGCTTTTATCCTGGAGGTAGCTGTAATCATTTGTGTAACCCTGTTCATCGCCATAGAATAGCATGGGGATGCCCCCGATGAAAAAGCTCTGTGCCTGCATCAGGATAATTTTTTTGATGGCTGTATCTTCGGCAACGGTATCATTATTACCGGTTGCATATTCCAGTCCGCAAAGCGATGCCAGGGAACCGCTTATCCTGGCATCTCCGTTCTTGTCATTTACAGAAAAGAGGGCGCCTTTGGCTGTTGAGCCGGGATAATTGCCGGAATAATAATCTTTGATGAATTTCCTGTGTTCGTACGGATTGAATCCGGCATCACGGATCATCCTGTCGTCGTAACCCAGTCCGATATCATCGTGGCAGCGGGTATAGGTTATCCAGGAAGTGCCAAATGGTTTATGCTGCAGTTCGTTTTGTGCAGATAGCATGATGCGTATATCTCCTGTGGCCAGTGCATCCCACTGCACAGCCATTTGTGTGGCATTGTAGGCAAAATCGCATTCACGTGCAATGAAATTACCTGTACCAAAATATTTCATGATCTCAGCCGGAGCCACAATGGCCTCACCAAGCAGTGCCATGCCCGGTGCAGCTACCTGCACACATTGTTTTATCAACTGCAGCAGGCAATGTGCTTCATCCAGGTTCTGGCTCACAGTTCCTTTTTCTTTCCAAATAAAAGCCGGCGCATCAATCCGCAGAATGTCAACACCCAGGTTGGCATAAAAAAAGATGTTCTCCAGCATTTCATTAAATACTTCGGGGTTCCTGAAATTCAGGTCCCACTGGTAATTATGAAATACGGTCATCACCCACTTATTCAACTCCGGCACATAGGTAAAATTTCCCGGAGAGCTTTCGGGAAAGATCTCGGGCATGGTCTTGTCGAGTTCATCAGGTAATTCACGGTTGTCAAAAAAATAAAAATAATCCTGGTATTTTTTTTCACCATTACGGGCTTTCACTGCCCATGCATGTTGTTGCGATGTATGGTTCAATACAATGTCCTGCATCAGGTACATGCCACGCTGCTGCATTTCTTGCTGCAGTGAAGTAAGGTCTTCCATGGTACCGAAGCGCCCATCTACTTTCCTAAAATCAGAAACCGCATAGCCGCCGTCGCTTTCATTGGCCGGGCTTTCAAAAATGGGCATCAGGTGCAGCAGGTTTACGCCCAGTTCCTTAAAATAATCCAGCTTACCGGCCAGGTTATGTAAGCTGCCGCAAAAGCGGTCTACATACAGGCTCATGCCGCAAATCTGGTTGCTTAAAAACCAGGGGCTGTCTTCCTGTGCAAGTTTGGTAAGGTCTTTTTCCTGCAGGATGCTGCTCCTGTTTGTAAAGGCCGACTCAATAATGTTCAGTAACCGTTCATAACAATCCTCATAATCAGGGTGCGTTTCATAAAGCCTGTTGTACAATAATAAAATATCATTGCCGGCAGCCTGCATCCGGCTGCTGAATTTTTCCCGGGCTGTTGTTGTTGCAAACTTTGCTGCTTTGTCTTTTGAGGCAGTCTTCATGCTTCACTTAATTAAAAATATCTTTATTGAGGTTTTTAAAAGCTTCCATGGCACCCAGGTATTCGCAGGTTCTTGCACCGGCCTTATTGGCATTGGTTATGATGGTATGCCAGTCTCCTGTTTGTAAATTTTCTATTTCTGCTTTTGAATATTTGCCAAGCTGGTACAATACAGCGCCCACAAAAGCATCACCGGCGCCGGTGGTATCAACTGCCTGCACGGGTATGCTGGGTATGATGGCAGTTGTGCTATGAAGTCCCAGCATGGTTCCGTCTTTACCAAGTGTGATGGCGAACACAGCTTTTGTTTTTTGTAAAAAATCTTCGGCTGCAGCTTCCACACTGTTTCTGCCGGTAAGCAGCATGGCTTCTTCATCACTTACCTTAAAAAAATGGCAGGCTGTTAAAAAGTTCCACGACTGGTCGATGAAGGATTGTTTTTTATCATGGTAAAGCAGGTGCCTGAAATTGGGATCGAAACTGATAAAGGAATTGCGCAGCAAAGCTTTTTGCAATAAACTCTGGTAGGCAATTTGTAATGCACCCGGTAAAAAAGCAGTGGCCGAGCCGAAATGGGTAACAGGAAATTCGGTAAGGTCAATAATGTCCACTTCGTCGCGGCTTAGTTCCCCGTCTGCACCCCGGTTAAAATAGAAATCACGTTCGCCGTTATTTAAAAGTGATACAAAGGCAAAAGTGGTAAAATGCTTTCTGTCTTCCACTACAAACTTTGTTTGTACGCCAAAATCCTGCATTACGTCAATGAGGTGTTTGCCAAAAGGATCAGTACCTACTTTAGCCGCCAGCCAGGCATCTCCGCCCAGTGCAGCAATGGCTGCAGCTACATTGGTGGGAGCCCCGCCGGGTTTCTTTAAAAAATTATCGCCGTCGGATAAAGGGCTTCCCTTATCCGTGCAGATCATATCTATCAATGCCTCGCCGATACAAAGAATCTTGTTCATAAAATTTTATGGTTTAATACTAATGGCCGCCGCCCCCTGCAGGCATAACAACATCGTCAGTGATTTTTGAGGTTTTAATAAGCATGGTGCAGGCGGCTGCTATCATTAAAAGAACACCAGCCAGCAAAACTGCATTGCCCGGGTTGTTGTTTAAAAAGTGCTTCATGATAAAACCAAAGGATATGGTTTGTATGAACATGGGAATAACGATCATCATGTTGATAACACCCATATATACGCCATATCTTTCTTTGGGGATCTCTTTCACCACCATCAGGTAGGGGATACCCATCATGCTGGCCCACCCCACACCAAAACCGGAGATGGCAACAAACAGTAAGGTTTTATGTGTAATAAAAGGGAAAGCAATAAAACCCACACCAGCAATCAGCAGGCAAAAAAAGTGTACCCACCTGGGACTGTATTTTTTTGCAAAACCCACCAGGCCAAAGGCAACCAGGAAGGTAACAATATTGTACCAACCATTTACCAGGCCGGTAATACTTACAGCTTTTTCGTATAGTTCTTTATTTTCGGGAGTTGCATTAAATAGTGAAAGTGCCACACTTTTGGAACTGTTTTGCCAGTAACAAAAAAGCGCATACCATTGAAACAGGTATACCAACGCCAGTTGCCAGAGTACTTTGGGCATGGTGGCGATGGCTTCAAAAATTTCGATGTTCTGTGCAAAAAGCGACCTGGTAAGCCGGTTATTTTTCAGCGATTGCATCACCCTGTTGATGGTGCCACGGGAAAAGATCTCGGGAACCAGTAAAAGCACTATTGCTACATAAGAAATGATGGTGGTAATGATGGAAAGAAAAAACTGGATGACCGGATGCGGCATGCCTTCATTTTTTCTTTTGATTTCATCCAGCTCTTCTGCAGTGGGCGGTATTTCAGGAGTGGTATGCATGCTCCACCAAACAGAACCAACAGAGCAGATGGCGCCAACAAAGAAAGATGCAAAGACCCAGTTGGGAATTTTACCGGTATAACCAATAATAATGGCCGGGAATACAAACAGCGAGACGTTGGCCAATGTTTGTCCGAAGCCTGTAAAAAAACTCTGTGCCTGGAAGCCTGTTGGTTGCTGGCTGGCATCCAGTTTATCTGCCACAAATGCCCGGTATGGTTCCATGGCTGTGTTGTTGCCTGCGTCTAAAACCCAAAGCAAACCGGCAGCCATCCACAAACTGGAACTAAATGGAAATAAAAAGAGCGCAATACTGCAAAGAAGAGCACCGATCAGAAAGTAGGGCTTGCGCCTGCCAAATTTGGGGTGCCAGGTCTTATCACTTAAAGCTCCAATGATTGGCTGAATGATGAGTCCGGTTAGCGGGCCTGCCAGGTTCAGCCAGGGGATCTCATCGGGTTTGGCCCCTAAAAAATCATAGATAGGATTTACGGCACTCTGCTGCAAACCAAAACTGTACTGAATGCCGAAGAAGCCAACATTCATGTTGATTATCTGCCAGAAGCTGAGCCTGGGTTTGGGTAAATTCATCGGCAATCGTTTAATGATGCCAAATGTAACTTTTTGAAAACATTATTGAAAATGAAGCGCTTGCCGATTTTTTGCAAACATTTTTGCAAACGGTTGATGTGAGGAAAAAGCCAATGCTGCTGTAATTGAAGCAAGCGGGCAAAATAAAACATTGCTGAACCGGGTACTGCTCAGGTACGGGCTTTCTTATCCTTACCGGCCCTGGCTTCCTTTTTTTTAGCAGAAGAATCCCTTACGATCAATTCTGTTTGTAAAACCACTTTTTCAAATTCAGTAACGGCTCTTTTACTTTCGATGATCTTTATAAGCAGTTCTGTGGCCGCCTGTCCCATTTCAAATGCCGGTTGTGTTACTGCACTCAGGCTGGGGTTCAGCAATTCCACCAGGGGTGAGTTTGAAAAACCCACCAGGCCAATATCATCCGGTACTTTAAGCCCGATAGCTTTTAATGCAGTAAGGCAGCTTACCGAAAGCCTGTCGCCGGCACTAAAAATAGCATCAGGTTTGTCTTTCAGTGTTACCAGGCTTTTCACGGCATCTTCCAGTTCCTGGTATATCATGCCGGCATGGTTGCAGTTCCTGATATGCTGCTCGTTCAATGTTATATTATTATCCTTCAGTGCTGCTTTATAACCTTCCAGCCTTTCTTTGGAAATAGAAAGATGTGCTGCACTGCTCAGGTGTGCGATCCTTTTGTATCCCCTATCGATCAGGTGCTGCGTTGCTTTGTAAGCGCCGGTATAATTATCGGCAACCACTTTATGAGTTTCTATCTCATCGGTAATGCGGTCGAAAAACACGATAGGAAAACCCTTTTCATGCAGGTTCTTAAAATGTTCTATCCGGTCTGTTTCGGTTGACAGGGATACCAGCAACCCATCCACTGAACGGGAAGCCAGGTGCTCTACGTTTACCACTTCTCTTTCATACGATTCGTGGCTTTGAGAAATAATAACATGGTAACCCCTGTTATAGGCAATTGATTCAATGCCATTGATGGCCTGTGAAAAATAGTTGTTTGCAATTTCGCAAACCACCACGCCAATGGAACGGCTGCGGCGCTCCTTCAAACTGAGTGCTATCGGGTTGGGCCGGTAGTTGAACTGTTCTGCATATTCAATTACCATTTTTTTTGTTTCCGCACTTATTTCATGGCTGCCCCTCAGGGCCCTGGATACAGTGGAGGTGGACAATCCAAGCGCCCGGGCGATATCTTTAATGGTAATGGCTTCGTACATATTTACTTTGATATTTCAGCCCTTTGATCAATGCAAGCAAGGCCTTCAAACTGAAAATTATGTCATTTTTTTTAGTTTCCCCCGTTTTATGAATTGCTTGCAATCGTTATCGGCATCGATTGCGTAAATAAATAGATTCTGGATTAATTTTTTATAGATTAATGTATGTAGAATTGACATCTGTTCAGCCATGGGATCTATCACCTGCAACCCGGGCTGTATTTGAAAGATTGCATTCAATTTATGAAATTTAAATACTGCTATATGAGTAAACTACTTACGTTTCTTATTGTACTCTTTTTAATTCCATTCACCCTCACTGCTCAAAACAAAACCATTAAAGGAAGAGTAGTGGATGAATCGGGGAATCCTGTTGCCAGCGTCAATGTTGTGGTGAAGGGTTCAAAGAAGGGAACCCAAACAGACAAGGATGGTAATTTCTCGATCGACGTTTCCGGAAATGCCGATATTGTTTTTTCGTCGGTTGGATATGTTTCAAAAACAGTTTCTGCCGGTAATGGCGGTGCCATTTCTGTTCAGTTGCAGAAGGATATCGTTACCCAGGAAGATGTGGTGGTGATCGGTTATCAAACGGTGAAAAGAAAAGATGTGCTGGCATCGGTTTCCTCTGTAGGCGCCAAAGAGCTCAAAGATATTCCTATCAACTCGGCAGCTGAAGCTTTGAATGGAAGGCTTTCCGGGGTTACCGCAACTACTGCCGAAGGATCGCCTGATGCGCAGGTTAATATCCGGGTGCGTGGCGGTATCTCTATTTCGCAGGATAACTCACCTTTATATATTGTGGATGGTGTGCAGGTTGAGAATGGTCTTGCTGCGCTTTCGCCGCAAAATATCCAAAGTATTGATGTATTAAAAGATGCAGCAGCAACGGCAATTTATGGAGCCAGGGCCGGTAATGGTGTGGTTATCATTACCACCAAATCGGGCAGAAGGGGTAAACTTAAACTGGGTTACAACGGATTTGTTGGCTTTAAATTTTTAGCAAATAAATTAAAAGTAATGAGCCCGTACGATTTCGTGATTTACCAGTCCGAAAGATCGAGGGGCAGCAGCGTTGACAGCACCACATTCACCAGCCGTTTTGGTACCACCTGGGATACACTAAATAATTATAGAAATGTGGATGCAGTTGACTGGCAGGATGAGGTTTTTGGAAGAACAGGGGTAATGCAAACACATGGTATAACCGGCAGTGGCGGAACCTCTAAAATGCTGTACAGTTTTGGGTACACTTACAACGATGATAAAGCCATTGTACTAAACTCGAGCTATAAAAGGCATTTACTGAATGCTAAAGTTGATTACGATTTCACCAAAAAATTAAAAGTAAGTGTGGGGGCCAGGTACACTCATACAGATGTGCTGGGAGCAGGCGTTTCATCCGATCAGGGTACCTCTTACAACAGGTTGCGAAATGCCGTTAAATACAGGCCATTCTTATCGGGTAGCCAAACCATCTTAGACCAGGATCCTTATGCCGATGTTAGTGCGGGTAATGGTTTGATATTAGTGAACCCGATATTGCTGGCCAACTCGGAGTATCGGAAAAAGACAAATAATGTATTTAATATTAATGGTAGTGCCTCATATAAATTAATGAAAAACCTGACTTTTAAAACCACATTTGGTTACGATCAGTCCAAAACGATCGACAGGCAGTTTACCGATTCACTGGCCCCTTATTCAGTACAACAGGGCGGAGCCAAACCAATTGTGCAGTTGGATTCTATAGAGGCAAAAACCTTTACCAATTCGAATGTACTGACTTATTCATTGAAAGGCATCCGTAAAAAACATGACATCGATATTCTGGTGGGAGAAGAGACCTACGATCTGAAAACAGAAACACGTACCCAGTTGTACAATAAATTCCCAACTTTTACGCCATACAACACGGCCTTTAAAAACCTGGGCCTGGGTACTGTGGTAAATGGATATCCCAGGGTTGGCAAAACCAGGTACACCAGTTTATCTTTCTTTGGCAGGGTGAATTATGGATACAAAGAGAAATACCTGTTTTCGATGAATGTAAGACAGGATGGAACTTCCAAATTTGGTCCTGGTAATAAATGGGGTACATTCCCTGCAGGATCAGTTGCCTGGAGGGTTTCGAAAGAAAAATTCATGGAGAATATACATTTTATCAACGAGCTTAAGTTCAGGTTCGGCATGGGTAAGATCGGAAATAACCGCATAAGCGATTACCTGTACCTCACCACCTACAGCAACAACGGATCTGTTTACTATGGTCTTAATAATACTGCCGTAATTGCATACTATTCTACTGCACTGGTTAATTCCGACCTGGTATGGGAGTCAACTGTGAACAGGAATTTTGGTATCGATATTAGTTTATTCAACAGGAAGATCGATCTCAGTGTCGACTATTACAATAATACCTCTGACCACCTTTTATTGAATGTCCCGGTAGCATCAACCTATGGTTATTCCAACCAATTACAGAATGTGGGAAAAACCTCCAACAAAGGGGTTGACCTGCAATTGAATGCAACTCTGATGAAGCGGAAGAATTTCAGCTGGACGGCCAATTACAATATGTCGTTCAACCGAAACAAGATTCTGCAACTGGGAGTTAACCAGACTTATTTCTATCCGGCAGCCAGTTGGGGAGTTTCGGGCCAGCCAACTGATTATATCCAGAGAATCGGCGATCCTGTAGGTTCTATGTGGGGATTGGTAAATGACGGGTTTTACACAGTGAACGATTTCGACTACAATACCGCCACGCAAGCCTATACTTTAAAAACAGGGGTGGCGGATGCAAAAAATATAATCGGTGTTGTGCAACCTGGTATGATGAAGTTCAAAGATCTGAATGGTGATGGTATCATTGATCTGAATAACGACAGAAAGATCATTGGTAACCCGACACCCAAGTTCACCGGTGGATTGAACCAGCAGTTTACCTATAAGCAATGGGATATGAGTGTGTTTGTTAACTTCTCCTATGGCAATGATATTTATAATGCCAATAAAATTGAATTAAGCAATGCTTATACCAATGATGCTAATATGCTGGACATCATGAGTGGCCGCTGGAAAACAGTTACCGCAACCGGCCAGACTGCACAATGGGTGGTAGGTAATACTGCTTATGGAATAGCGCCTGATCAGCTGGCAGCACTGAATGCCAATGCCACCATCTGGCAGCCACTGAAGAGTGCGGGTGCTTTCTATCCCTCATCATGGGCTATTGAAGACGGATCATTCCTGAGAATAAACAATGTTACTGTTGGATATTCTTTACCTGTTAAAAAACTGTCACGCCTGCACATGAGCCAGCTCCGTTTTTATGCAACTGCCAATAACCTGGCTGTGCTGACCAGCTATTCAGGATACGATCCGGAAGTGAGTGTGCGCAAAAGCGGTTTAACACCGGGGCTGGATTATTCGGCCTATCCGAAAAGCAGGAGCTTTATTTTTGGTATCAATGCATCATTTTAATTATTCCAAATCAAACTTTGTTATATGAACACGAAATTTTTCAATAAACTGTCAGTACTGGTTTTAGCAAGCATACTGCTGTTGCTGGCCGGTTGTAAAAAATACCTCGACCAGCAGCCCATCACAGAGGTTGGTTCTGAAATGGTTTTTAAAGACGTAGCTACCACCCGGCAGGCAATTGCTGGTGTTTACAGCCGGTTGGTTGGCGACCAGGGTTTTGGTATCCGCCTGAGTTTATATTATACTGTTGATAATGACGAAATGCAGGGGCCAACCGGCGCTGCAGATAACGATCGCCGGGATATTGCACGTTACGCAGCCACATCAGGCAATGCTCAGTTGAACGCTCCGTTTAACCAGTTGTTTACCGGCATCGAGTATGCTAATATATGTATCGATAATATCCCTAAAATGGATATGTATACTAACGGTTCTGAAAATGAAAAAAAGCAATTGCAGAGAATGTATGGCGAGGCGCTAACATTGAGGGCACAGTTTTACCTTGAGGCGATCATGAACTGGGGCGACCTTCCGCAGCATTTTGTACCTGCATATGCCCAGGCTTCTGCAAACCCTTTTCCAGCCAAGGTTGACAGAGATACATTGTACGGACAATTATTGAACGATCTTAAACTTGCTTCAGATCTTGTTCCCTGGAAAAATGATGTTACAGCCATTGGCGACCAGGCGGATGAACGTATCACCAAGGGTACGGTGAAAGGTTTGCGTGCAAGGGTGGCATTGTTCAGGGGCGGCTATTCACTGCGCCAGGATGGAACTATAAAAAGGGGATCTAATTATTTAACTTATTATCAGATTGCCCGGGATGAATGTAATGATATCATCAATTCCGGTCAGCATTCGCTGAACCCCAGTTTCAAAGCATTATGGAAAGACCAGGTTTGTGCGCATGCCGTTAACGATCCCAATGGGGAACTGATGTTTCAGGCAAGTGGTATCGGATTAACCGGCGTGGCAGATACCAAGCTGGGATATTACAATGGCCCTACCGTGAATAACCTGGGCAACAAAAGTATCAACGTAATGCCCACTTATTTTTACCTCTTTGATTCAACTGATCAACGCAGGGATGTTACCTGTGCAGCCTATAATGTGGGGTCGCCTACTGCAACACCAACACCATTGCCTAAAATCGGCCAGGCCATTACTGCTATTTGTGATGGTAAATACAGGAGGGATTGGGTTACCAATCCGGCCCCATCGCCAACAAGTGCTGTTCAGTACCTTGGTTTAAAGTGGCAGATACTGCGTTATGCTGATGTATTACTGATGTTTGCAGAAGCCGAGAATGAGCTTAATGGTCCTACCACTGCAGCTTATACTGCCATCAACTCTGTAAGAAGAAGAGGTTATGGCAAACCGATCGCCACACCGGATGCAACTGTTGATCTGGCTGGTTTGAGCAAGACGACATTTTTTGCGGCTTTGGTACGTGAGCGTGCATTGGAACTGGGTGGTGAAGGCGTAAGAAAATTCGACCTGATCCGCTGGAATTTACTGGCAGCTGCATTGAACGAAACAAAAGCCAATTTAAACAGAATGGCAACTCCAACCACTACAGCGCTGGTTGATCCAACCTATATGGCCGGTTACCCTTCTTATTGCAAAACGCTTACATTGCCTATTGCCATGTATTATATCACCAACACACTTTCGGATGATAATAACATCAATGGCTTGTGGAAGAATTCGCTGTACAAAACAGCGCCTACCACCACACCGGCAGGTACAACCAAGGTGAACTGGCTTACCAATGCCATTACAGCGGCTGGTACATCATCACCGCTGGGCAGGTTTGCCACCGGCTTTACAACAGGCAAGTCGGAATTATTGCCGCTGCCGCAACCCGCCAGGGATGCCAATTTCAACCTGGTTCAAAACCCCGGTTACTGATATTTTCTCATAGCGTTAGTTTTCAAAGGCTGTTGCAAATTGCAGCAGCCTTTTTTAATCAGGATAAAACGTAAATTGTAACAATGAAAAAAGGATCGCTTTTATTGGCAGTTTTGATCATGGTGATTCAAACAGAAGCGCAACGAATTACGGTGGCGCAGGATGGCAGCGGCGATTACAAGACATTGCAGGCTGCATTGGATGCCATCAAACCCGGTAATGATAAGCCTGTGACCGTGTTCATTAAAAAAGGGGAATACCGGGAAGTTGTTATTGTGGATGCACGAAAGAATTTTGTAACCCTGGTGGGCGAGGACAAAGGAAAGACAATATTGAAGTTTGATAACCATGCCGGCACCCGGCTTCCAAACGGAGATACCCTCAATACCTGGACCTGTGCCTCTTTTTTTGTGTATGGAAATGATTTTCATGCGGAGAATCTGACATTCGAGAACAAAGCAGGTTTTACTGCAGGGCAGGCAGTGGCTTTGAGAGTGGAAGGTAACAGGGCATCATTTAAGAACTGCAACATACAGGGTTTTCAGGATGTTTTGTTTTTGAGCGGTTCTGGGGTAAAACACTATTTTGAGAACTGCTACATTGAAGGAACTACCGATTTTATATTTGGTGCTGCTACTGCAGTTTTTAAAGGCTGTCATATCCACAGCAAAAAGAATTCGCATGTTACTGCGGCTTCCACAAACAGCATCATCCCTTATGGTTTTGTATTTTTCGATTGTACCTTAACGGCAGACAGTAACGTAAATAAAGTGTCCCTGGGCCGGCCCTGGAGCCCTGCTGCCAGTGTTACGTATATAAACTGCAATCTGGGCCAGCATATCATCCCCGAAGGATGGAATAACTGGAAGAACCCGGCCAATGAGGCAACAGCCAGATATGCAGAATATAAAAGTACCGGGCCGGGCGCAAATCCTGCAACAAGGGTTGCGTGGAGTAAACAACTATCTGATGAAGAAGTAAAAAGATATACCCTTACAACAATTTTAGGCAACTGGAATATAAATGAACGCTAACGATCATGATGCAAAAAATTAAAACAGCCTTGTGTTCTTTTGGAATGAGCGGGCGGGTTTTTCATGCGCCCTTCATTCATGCACATGAGGGATTTGAACTCTATGCTGTTTTAGAACGCACCAAAAATCTGGCTGAAGCGACATATCCTGGCATAAGAACCTTTCGTACGCTGGAAGCCATGCTGGCAGATGATGCCATTGAACTTGTTGTTGTAAACACACCCACTTACACACATTATGAATATGCCAGGCAGGCCTTGCTGGCAGGTAAACATGTGGTGGTGGAAAAGGCTTTTACAACCACGGTAGCCGAAGCAGCAGAACTTATTTCATTGGCCGAAGTTCAAAATAAAAAACTGTCTGTGTATCAGAACCGGCGTTGGGACAGTGATTTTAAAACGGTTCGGAATGTTGTACAACAGGAACTGACCGGCGATATTTATGAAGCAGAGTTCCGGTTTGACCGGTACAGCCAGCAACTCAGTCCCAAACTGCACAAAGAAACTCCAGGGCCGGGTGCCGGTATCCTGCCCGATCTTGGCCCGCATTTAATTGACCAGGCTTTACAGTTATTCGGGATGCCGGATGCAGTTTTTGCAGACGCCACCAATCTGAGGCCCATATCCCGGGTGGAGGATTATTTTGAAATACTGCTTTTTTATCCTGATAAAAGGGTGCGGTTAAAAGCTTCGCATTCGGTACGGGAGCCATTACCGGCTTACATTATTCACGGCTCTAAAGGAAGTTTTTTAAAACCAAGGGCAGATGTACAGGAAATGGACCTGCAGCAAAGTAAAAATGTTACAGACGCCGATTGGGGCAAGGAGGCAGATGCAGGAAGAGGTTTGCTGCATACTGAGGCTGGAGGAAAAATTGTCCGGGAGAATATTTCTTCAGAAAAAGGGAACTACATGGATTACTATAACGGTATTTTTGACGCGATAAGAAATAACAGTGAATTACCGGTTACCGCCCCTGAAGCAATGCATGTTATCCGCATAATAGAAGCTGCATTCCAAAGTGTAAAGGAAAAAAAGATCATTGAACTGTAAGCAGCGTGAAGTCATTTAAAAAAAATATCACACTCATACTGTTAATCCTCTCAAAGCTGGGTTTTACACAGGTATCAAAAGTATGGGTACCGGATAATGGTGATGGAACGTATAAAAACCCCGTCATCCATGCAGATTACAGCGACCCCGATGTTATCAGGGTAGGTAGTGATTTTTTTATGATCGCTTCCAGTTTTAATCACATGCCCGGCTTACCCGTGTTGCATTCGAAAGACCTGGTTAACTGGGAACTTATTAGCCATGTGTTACAAAAACAAACACCTGTTGAACTGTACAATAAAGTGCAGCACGGTGCCGGTGTATGGGCTCCATCGATAAGGTATCATAAAAACGAATTTTATATCTATTATCCCGACCCTGATTTTGGAATCTATCTCATTAAATCAAAAAATATTCTTGGGCCCTGGAGTGCGCCACAATTAGTGGAAGCAGGCAAGGGTTTGATAGATCCTTGTCCGCTTTGGGACGATGACGGTAAGGTATACCTGGTTCATGCTTTTGCAGGCAGTCGTGCAGGAATCAAAAGTATTATTGTAGTAAAGCAAATGAATACGGAAGGAACCAAAACGCTTGACAATGCAGTTATGGTTTATGATGGCCATGAAAACGATCCCACTATTGAGGGCCCGAAATTGTACAAACGAAATGGATACTATTACATTTTTGCCCCTGCCGGTGGTGTAAGCACCGGTTGGCAAACGGTACTGCGTTCGAAGAAGATTTATGGTCCCTACGAAAGAAAAGTAGTAATGGACCAGGGTTCAACCAATATCAATGGTCCGCACCAGGGCGCCTGGGTTACCACACAAACAGGTGAAGACTGGTTTATTCATTTTCAGGACAAAGGAGCATATGGAAGAGTGGTACATCTGCAACCCATGCAATGGAAAAGCGACTGGCCGGTAATTGGTGTTGATACCGATAAGGACGGTAAAGGAGAGCCGGTACAGGGATTTAAAAAACCAGCTGTTGGAAAATCATTTACGGTTGTAACACCTCCCGAATCCGACGAATTCGATTTGCCCAAACCAGGTTTGCAATGGCAATGGCAGGCAAATCCGCAAATAGGCTGGGCTTTCCCAACTGCTACGGGATCGTTACGTATGTTTTCTGTTTATCAACCCGATACAGTAAACAGTATCTGGAACCTGCCTAATATATTGGCACAAAAATTACCTGCTGAAGAATTTGAGGTAAAATTGAAAGTTACATTCAAACCAAAATTTAAGCATGAACAGTTTGGTTTATGCATGTTTGGAACTGACTATGCTTATATTTCACTGGAGAAAACAGAAAGCGGGTTGAACATGGTATGCAGAGAAAATCTGCAGGCTGATAAAAATAATGCGGAAGCGGAAACAGCCATTTTTCCGGTTCAGGGAAATACATTCTATCTGGGGTTGAAGGTTGGGAAAAATGCTGTATATCATTTCAGTTTCAGCGATCATGAAGAAGGGGTAACCACTGTAGCAAAAACATTCACAGCAAAACCGGGCAAATGGGTTGGTGCAAAGATCGGCATGTTTTGCCTGAGAGATAATATAACCAATGATGCCGGTTATGCCGATATCGATTGGTTCAGGATAGTGTCTGTAAAATAAATGTAATGAAAATGAAAAGATTTTTTTTTCCGGTATTTGTATTGTTTGTAACCTGTTTTACTTCAACTGCACAAAGCAAACGAGAGAAAGCAGTGGCCAATGCTGTTGAACAATTACGCGAAGCGATGATTGATGCGGATTCAGCTATGCTGGATAAACTTACTGCAGCACAATTGAGTTACGGACATTCCAGCGGGCATATAGATGACAAGGCAGCATTCATACAAAAGATCGTTTCCGGTAAAAGCGATTTTGTCTCTATGGAATTGCCGGAACAAACTATTTCAGTGAGCGGGAGCATTGCCATTGTACGGCATAAACTGAATGCTGTTACCAACGATAATGGTAAGCCGGGCGAAGTACACCTGGCTATTTTGCTGGTATGGCAAAAGCTGCACGGAGAGTGGAAATTGCTGGCCCGGCAGGCAGTAAAACTAACGTAAAAATAACATTCAAAAAGATGGTATCGTTATCGGGAACGATTGCGTAAATAAACATCTTTTAATACCGGATTAACAGGGGAAATAATGGTAAAATTGAATAGCGAAATTGAACGATTGCAATGAAAAAAAGCCTCATTTTAATACTCCTGATCCTCAGCGGATTTGCCTTTATGATACCCGGGAAAAAAGTGACCATTTTTTTAGTAGGAGACAGCACCATGGCAAATAAACCGCTGGAAGAAAATCCTGAAAGAGGCTGGGGTCAATTCTTTCCAAATTACCTGACGGAGGAAGCGGAGGTACAAAATCATGCCGTTAACGGAAGAAGTACTAAAAGTTTTATTGCCGAACACCGATGGGATACAGTGATGAGCAGGCTGAAAGCAGGTGATTATGTACTGATACAATTTGGCCATAACGATAGTAAAGTGGAAGATAGTAACCGGTCGGCCCCGGCCCATACATTATACAAAGAAAATCTTGTTCGTTTTGTAAATGATGTGAGGAGTAAAGGAGCCAACCCGGTTTTGATTACACCGGTAATGCGCCGCAAGTTTGATGAGGCCGGAAAATTTGTGGATCAGCATGGCGATTATCCGGGTGTTGTTAAAGAAGTGGCTGCGGCAATGAATGTGCCGCTCATCGATCTTCACAAAAGCAGTGAAGCACTGATCGTGAAAGAGGGGGTGGAGAACAGCAGGCGCTTATTCCTGAACATCCCTGCCAACCATTTTAAGAATTACAGGGGCAAGCCGGAAGACAATACACACTTTAGCGAATATGGCGCTTCTTCCATGGCATCCTTGGTTTGTGAAAGTATTAAAACACAGCAGCTGCCGCTGGTAAAATTTTTAAAACCTTCTGCATTCAAAGAAAAGTATGCTTTTGAATTACCGAAGATATATGTACCGCATTTTAAAAGAGACACATTCAATATCCTGAACTATGGGGCCATTGCAGATGGCATGACGCTGAACACTGCAGCAATAAACAAAGCAATTGATGCCTGTGCGCAGCAGGGCGGAGGTACAGTGCTAATTCCGCAGGGGGCTTTTGTAAGCGGCCCTGTTATCATGAAAAGTAATATTAACCTGCACCTGGATAAAGGAGCATTGGTGATTTTTAGCCAGGACTTTGATCAGTATCCGCTGGTGGTTTCTTCTTTTGAAGGCGCAAATGCAGCCCGCTGTCAATCACCAGTGGTTGCCGAAAACCTGGAGAACATAGCCATCACCGGTGAAGGCATTATGAATGGGAATGGCTATTTCTGGCGGCCGGTGAAAAGGGAAAAGCTGACAGAATCACAATGGCGGGACCAGCAACGGATATATGGAGGTGTTTTATCAGCGGATAAAAAAACGTGGTATTCTTCTGAAAAAGCTTTGAAGGGTTCGCTCACCAACAATATTGGCAAATTAACCGATGGAAAGACCCTGGCTGATTTTGAAGACGTGAAAGATTACCTGCGCCCCAATATGATCCGCATTTATCAGTGTAAAAATATTTTGATAGAAGATGTGACATTTGAGAACTCGCCTGCCTGGACAACTCACTTGATGATGAGCGAGCATATTACAATTAAAAACCTGAAGGTGAAGAATCCCTGGTATGGCACCAATACCGATGCGCTTGACCTGGAGAGCTGTAAAAATGTGCTGGTAGAAGACTGCAATTTTGATACAGGCGATGATGGTATCTGTATTAAAAGCGGCCGTGATGCGGAAGGAAGGAAAAGGGGCATGCCCACGCAGGATGTTATTGTGAATAACTGCACCGTATACCATGCGCATGGAGGCTTTGTGGTAGGCAGTGAGATGAGCGGAGGCACCAATAATATGTTTGTGAGCAACTGTACATTCATTGGAACCGATATTGGCCTACGCTTTAAAACCACCCGGGGACGGGGCGGAATTGTGGAGAATATTTTTGTGAACAATATCAACATGAAGGATATTGCTGCAGAAGCCATACTATTCGATATGTATTATATGGCCAAAGATCCAGTGGTGCTGGCGGGAGAAAAAAGAGAACCTCCGAAAGCTGAATTTAAACCGGTAGATGAAACGACACCACAGTTCCGTAATTTCTTTTTCCGCAATATTACCTGCAATGGTGCTTCAAAAGGGATTTTTTTGAGAGGCATCCCGGAAATGCATGTGCAACATGTACTGATAGAAAATGCTGTGCTGCAGGCTGATGCCGGTATTGATATCCAGGAAGCAAGTGACATAACATTGAATAATGTGACCATGATACCAAAGGATACAAACCCGGTAGCCTACATTTTAAACAGTGATAACATCAGTTTTGACGGATTGAAATATAAAGAGAACAGCGAATTGCTTGCACTGGTTCAGGGCGACAGGACTAAACAGGTTGCTATCATTAATACAGATATTACAAAAGCAAAGCAAAAACTGCAGGCCGGCTTTGGGGCCACTGATGCTGCAGTGATATGGGAAAAACCCGTGCCGGTTGAAACACAAAAGCCGAAGGGAAAGAGAAAGAAAAATTAGTATGAAAAAAATAGCAGTCATAATACTTTTAAGCGGCATCCTGCAGCAGGCATCAGCACAAATGAAGCCGCTGTCGCAACAGATGGCGCAAACTGCTATGCGTATATGGCCCGATTCTTTTGCTGTAAAACCCGGCAGCCCGGCCAGGTGGAGTTACGACCAGGGTGTTATCCTGAAGGGTATCGAAGCTGTCTGGAAACTATATGGCGACGCTGCTTACTTCAATTACATTCAGCACAGCATGGATTTTTATGTGCAGGAAGATGGAAGCATTAAGGACTATAAAAGAGATGAGTTCAATATCGATCACACGAATAATGGTAAAGTGCTGCTGATGCTCTATAATATTACAGGAAAAGAGAAATACAAAAAGGCCATTGATTATATCCGCAGCCAGTTCAATGATCATCCGCGTACCAAAGAAGGAAGCTTCTGGCATAAAAAAATATATCCCTGGCAGGTGTGGCTCGACGGATTGTATATGGGCCAGCCATTTTATGCAGAATATGCGAAGCTGGCCAGGCAGGATACAGTATTTGATGATGTGGCACGCCAGTTCATCAACATAGAAAGACATACAAGAGACACTAAAACGGGTTTGCTGTATCATGGATGGGATGAAAGCAGGGAGCAGAAATGGGCAAACCCCCAAACAGGCTGTTCACCTCATTTTTGGGGAAGGGCGCTGGGCTGGTATGGTGTGGCCATGGTGGATGTGCTGGATCATTTTCCAAAAGATCACCCGGGAAGGGATTCTGTTATTAAGATACTGAACCGTTTTGTGGCAGCTGTTGTAAAGGTGCAGGATAAGCAATCAGGTTTGTGGTATGATATTGTTGATCTGCCCAAGAAAGAGAAAAATTATAAAGAAGCCTCAGCCTCCTGTATGCTGGTATACACCATGGCTAAGGCGGTGCGTAATGGATACATTCCCGCATCTTATATTCAGTATGCGAAGAAGGGGTATGATGGTATCGTTAAAGAATTTATTGAAGTGGATGCCAACGGGCAAACGAATTTGAAAGGTACCGTAAGTGTATCCGGCCTGGGTGGCAAACCCTATCGCGACGGCAGTTTTGATTACTACATGAGTGAGAAAGTGGTGGTGAATGATCCCAAAGGAATTGGTGCATTCATTTTAGCCAGCACAGAAATGGAAATGGCGGCAATGCCCAAGCCGGGCAGGGGTAAAACCGTGGTGATGGATAATTATTTCAATAACGAATGGCGGAAGAACGGGTTTGGGGTAAACCTGCGCCGACACTACACCTGGGATGATTATGAGAACGGGGGTTTTAGTTTATTCGGAAATATCTGGCAGGCATATGGAGCAGGATTGGGTACGCAGGATAAGTTGCCAACCACTGCCGTTCTTAAGAATGCAAGTGTATACATCATAGTGGATCCGGATGGATATAAGGATACAAAAACACCCAATTACATGAATGAAACGGCTGCTGCTGAAATTGCAAACTGGGTAAAGCAGGGTGGCGTTTTATTAATGATGACAAACGATACAGCCAATTGCGACCTGCAGCATTTCAACATACTGGCCGGTAAATTCGGTATCCATTTTACTGACAAAAGCAGGAATATGGTGAAGAATAACGAGTTTGAGACCGGCGCTGTTTATAACAACAGCATCAACCCGGTATTCAAAAAAACAAAAAAAATGTACCTGAAAGAGATCAGTACCATTGAAGTGCAGTCTCCCGCAACTGCATTGATCACCCGGGACGGCGATGTGATCTTTGCTACAGCCAGATACGGCAAGGGAACGGTGTTTGCTGTTGGTGATCCCTGGTTGTACAACGAATACCTTGATGGCAGGAAAATACCGGCTGAGTATGAAAATTTCACGGCAGCGGGAGAGCTGGTTCAATGGTTATTAGGCAAAGCATTAAAGAAGTGATGAAACAGATCAGAAAAATACTGACCACCCTTGCAGCAATGTCATTTGCATATACCCAGGTATCTGCACAAAAGGATATTGTTGTGGCACAGGATGGAAGTGGTAATTACAAAAGCATACAGGAAGCGATCAACAGTTTGCCGGCGGAAGCCAAAACGCAGCGTGTGATCCTGATCAGGAAAGGAACATACAGGGAGAAGTTATTTATTGACAAGAATTTTATTACCCTGAGAGGAGATGACGCCGCAAAAACAGTCATCACTATCTCACTGGCAAGAGACGAATGGCGCTGCGAAAATCCCGATGATTATGGAACCGCCACTATCAATTTAAAAGGCAGTGATATAACGCTGGAGAATCTCACATTCATTAACTGTTACGGAAAGGAAAATTCAAAAGACAAAAACATAATCTGTCCTAACGACAGCAATAAAACAAAAGTCATCAGGCCATCCGGGCATCAAATGGCACTTCGTTCTTTTGCCACCACCAGGCTGATGGTTATCAATTGCATTTTCCGTGCTTATGGCGGAGATACGGTTAGTCCCTGGAATACAGAAGACGGTATGTTTTATTTTAAGGATTGTGTAATGGAGGGTGGTGTGGATTTTTATTGCCCCAGGGGATGGGCTTACGCAGTTGGTTGCACATTTGTGTGCCATAATAAAGAAGCGGCCATCTGGCATGATGGAAGTAAATACAAAGATTCAAAGACAGTGCTGGTAAATTGCAGGTTCACCGGGGATGAAGGATATAAATTAGGTCGCTATCACCGGGATGCCCAGTTTTACCTGGTGAACTGCCGGTTTGATAAAAACATGGCAGATGCTGATATTTACCAGCGGGAAGCCAATCCGCCCAACATCATACAATGGGGTAAAAGGGTTTATTATTACCAATGCAAAAAAGAGGGTGGTAATTATGCATGGATGACCGACAACTTGCCAGCAAATGTCAGCATCAATGATATCTCCGCATTCTGGACCTATGATTATAAGTGGAACCCTGAAAAAGAAAAAGGGAGTGCTGAAGAAGATATGAAGGTTCCTCCCGGCATGGCATCAACTGACCCCATTGCAGAAAATATGTTGTTATATCAACGTGCCAATGGTGGCTGGCCTAAACATTTCCAGGGAGATAAAAAAGTAGATTACAGGCATGAGCTTACCGGCGAAGAAAAACTGGAATTGGTGGCAGGATATGCTGCAGGTATTGACGCCACGATCGATAACGAGGCCACCACCAAAGAGATACGCTACCTGTGCAAAGCCTATAAGCAAACAAAGAATGAAAGATATTTTAATGCAGCGAAGCGAGGCGTTGATTACTTACTGAATGCACAATATGCCAATGGGGGCTGGCCGCAGTTCTTCCCCGATTTCAGCAGTTACCGCAGCCAGGTAACGTATAATGATAACGCCATGGTAAATGTGCTGAATGTATTGTATGATATTGTTTATAACCTGAACGACCTGGATATTTTTGATAAGCAGTATGAAAATAAATGTGTTGATCCCATCCTGAGGGGGGTGCAGTGTATCTTAAAAACTCAATTGAAGCAGGAGGGTGTTTTAACAGCGTGGTGTGCACAATACAATGCAAAAACGCTGCAACCGGAAATGGCAAGGAAATTTGAACTGGTTTCATTAAGCGGTAACGAATCTGCAGGGATCGTACGATTCTTAATGCGTATAGAAAATCCGTCTCCGGCAATCATTGAATCAGTTAATGCAGCAGTAGCCTGGTTTGAAAAGGTAAAGATAACCGGCTACAAATTCACAGATGTGGATGCCCCTGGCGAAAAGAGCGGTAAGGACAGGATATTGGTGGCAGACAGTGCATCTGTTATTTGGGCAAGATTTTATGATGTGTATACCAATGAGCCTTTTTTTGCAGGCAGGGACAGCCAGCGTCATAAAACCATTGCCGAAGTGGAAAATGAAAGAAGGATTGGCTACGCCTGGTATGGCACCTGGCCGCTAAAACTTCTGAAAACAGAATATCCTGCATGGAAAATAAAATGGGGAATAAATTAATAAGCAGATTTTAAATGGGAATAACCTGAGTATATGCTTTTATCCAAGTTTAACCTGAAAAATATAAATAAGGCGGAAACTGCTGTAGCAGATGAGGCGCTGTTCGATTTGCCTGAAAAAGTGCTTCAGTTTGGCACCGGGGTGTTGTTGCGGGGCTTGCCGGATTATTTTATTGATAAGGCCAATAAAGAAGGCGTCTTCAACGGGCGTATCGTTGTTATAAAATCCACCGAAGGGGGCGACAGCGCTGCATTTGACAGGCAGGATGGTTTGTACACGATCTGTGTGCGTGGTATGGAAGCGGGGAATGAGGTTCATCAAAATATCATTTGCTCCTCCATCAGTCGTGTGCTTTCTGCCAAAAATGAATGGAATCAAATCCTGGAATGTGCACATAATCCTCATTTAAAAATAATCATATCCAATACAACCGAGGTTGGTATCGAACTTGTGCAGGATGATATCAAATGTTACCCGCCTGTTTCCTTTCCCGGGAAATTGTTGTCTTTCCTGTACGAACGCTACAAGGCTTTTGCAGGAAGCAAACAATCCGGTATGGTAATAATTCCAACAGAACTCATCGTGGATAACGGAGCAAAGCTGGAATCAATTGTTACTGAGCTGGCCTACCTGAATGCATTGGAAGAACCATTTATTGACTGGCTTGAAAATTCAAATACATTTTGTAATTCTTTGGTGGACAGGATTGTGCCCGGCAAGCCTGAACCGGAGCTTAAAAAACATATAGAAGATGAGCTCGGGTATACCGATGATTTGATGCTCATGACGGAAGTGTACAGGCTTTGGGCAATTGAAGCCAATGCAGAGGTTGCTAAAATATTAGAATTTGCATCGGCAGATAAAGGTATAGTCATTGCGCCGGATATTGACCAGTTCAGGGAACTTAAATTGCGGTTACTGAATGCAACCCACACTTTAAGCAGCGGGGTGGCTTTTTTATCGGGTATCAATACCGTAAAAGAAGCAATGGATTATGAGCATATGGGGGCCTTCATCACAGAACTGATGAAAAAGGAAATTGCACCGGCAATACCTGTAACTGTTACCGTTGATCAAACAAATGAATTTGCTGCAAATTGCCTTGACAGGTTTCGCAACCCCTTTATTGAACATCAGTGGCTGAGTATAACAGTTCAATACACATCAAAAATCAGGATGAGGGTGGTGCCTGTCCTGCTTAAATATTACAGTTTGTTCAATTCAATTCCTGAATGTATGGCAACGGGATTTGCAGCTTACATCAGTTTTATGAAAGCTGTAAAAAAGGAAGACGGAAAATATTATGGCAGCTCTCATGGAAGTACTTACCTGATAAACGATGCACAGGCCGGATATTTTTATGAGAAATGGCAGCATACACAGCCTGCTGTAATAGCATCTTCGGTATTGAAGGATACGGCACTGTGGGACTTTGACCTTGCTTCATTGCCTGGTTTTGCAGAAGCGGTGCAGGAAAAATTGAATGAGATAGAAGAAGCTGGGATGGCAGCAGTTATAGACCCGCTGTCGTCCAAAAAAAGTATTGCATAAATAATGAAACAAAAAATAGTAAAAGTTCATCCTGCTGATAATGTGCTGGTAGCCTTAACAGACCTGGCCAAAGGGGAGGAGATTACATATAATGAGGGGCATTTTATATTGCAGGATGCCATACCTGCCAAGCACAAATTTGTAACCAGTGATTTGCAGGAAGGTGATGTGGTGACCATGTATGGTGTAATGGTTGGTAAAGCGCAGTCTTTTATTCCCAAAGGGGGGATTATTACTACACAGAACCTGAAACATGCGGCCGAGCCGTTCATTTACCGGAAAACCAGCTTAAGCTGGACTGCTCCGGATGTTTCAAAATTTGTAAACAGAACATTCAATGGCTACCACCGCAGCAATGGTGAGGTAGGAACTGCAAATTACTGGCTGTTCATTCCAACTGTATTTTGCGAGAACCGCAACCTGGATGTGATACGTGAAGCACTGCACAACGAACTGGGCTATGCTGTAACAGCCAAGTACAAGCGGTATACCCATCAGCTGGTGGAAGCTTATAAGAAAGGAGAAGATATAACAAGTGTTAATTTATACCCCGATGGTCAAAATACCGCCAACCGGATATTTAAAAACGTTGACGGGATTAAATTCTTAAATCACCAGGGGGGCTGTGGAGGCATCAGGCAGGATGCAGCTGTGCTTAGTAAATTGCTGGCCGCTTATGCAAACCATCCCAACGTGGGAGGGGTTACAGTATTGAGCCTGGGTTGCCAAAACCTGCAGGTGCAGGATTTCAGGGAAGACCTGGAAAAACTGAATCCTCACTTTGATAAACCGCTTTATATTTTTGAGCAGCAGCAATCCCAAAGTGAAGAGCAATTGATTGCAGAAGCGATACAAAAGACCTTTTCAGGATTGATGGAAATAAATAAAGCAGTGCGGCAGCCTGCACCATTAAGTAAATTATGCATGGGCGTAAAATGCGGAGGCAGTGATGGTTTTAGCGGTATTTCGGCCAATCCTGCTGTGGGATATTGCAGCGACCTGCTGGTTGCCCTGGGAGGTAAAGTATTGCTTGCCGAGTTTCCGGAACTATGCGGTGTTGAACAGAATTTGATTGACCGTACAACAGATGAAGCTGCCGCCAGGAAATTCATCAGCCTGATGACTGATTACAACGAATCTGCGCTGAGCGCAGGCTCGGGTTTTCATATGAATCCATCGCCGGGCAATATAAAAGATGGACTGATCACTGATGCCATTAAAAGTGCAGGAGCTGCCAAAAAAGGTGGCACCTCGCCCGTGGTTGATGTTTTGGATTATACAGAACCAGCAACCAGGCCAGGGCTGAACCTGGTTTGTACACCCGGAAATGATGTGGAGGCAACTACGGGCAAAGCAGCCAGTGGCGCCACATTGATCTTATTCACCACCGGTTTGGGAACGCCAACCGGAAATCCGGTTTGCCCGGTTATCAAAGTATCAACCAACAGCAATTTAACCCGGCGCATGAACGATATTATTGACATAGATTGCGGCCCCGTTATTGAAGGAGACAAAACGATCGAGCAAATGGGAGAAGATATCCTGGAGTATTGTATCCGGGCAGCCAGTGGTGAAATAACACCCAAAGCTGTATTATTGAACCAGGATGATTTTATTCCCTGGAAGAGAGGCATTTCATTATAATGGTTACACAAAAGAAGAACTGAGTTATGAAAAAATTCATTGATGAAAATTTTTTACTGCAGAATAAAACGGCACAAACGCTTTACCACGAGTTTGCAAAACCGATGCCTGTTATTGATTACCACAATCACCTTCCCCCGGAACAGATAGCCAGCGATATTAATTTTGAGAACCTCACACAGGCCTGGTTATATGGCGATCATTATAAGTGGCGGGCCATGCGAACGAACGGAGTACATGAAAAGTATTGTACAGGGAATGCTACTGATTATGAAAAATTTGAACAATGGGCAGCTACAGTTCCCTATACACTTCGCAATCCGTTGTATCACTGGACACACCTTGAACTGCAGCGTTATTTTGATATTGATACCATTCTTAATGAAGGCACAGCCAAAGCTGTTTATGAAGAAGCGTCGGCTAAATTACAAACGCCTGAATATTCAGTTCGGAATCTATTGCGTAAGATGAAAGTGGAAGTATTATGTACTACGGACGACCCGGCAGATACGCTTGAATATCATACCAAGATCAAACAGGATGGTTTTGAAATAAAGATATTGCCGGCATTCAGGCCCGACAAGGCAATGAATGTGGATGATGCAGCCGCATTTAATGCATATGTGAACAGGATTGAAACAGTATCAGGTATTGCTGTTTCTTCCTATACAGATTACCTGGCAGCTTTGAAAAGCCGCCATGATTTTTTTGCAACGCTTGGCTGTGGAGTTTCTGATCATGGTCTTGAGGAGATTTATGCAGAAGATTACACTGAATCAGAGATCAAAAATATTTTTGACAATATACGAAGTGGCAAAATGCTGAGCTACAGTGATAATGTAAAATTCAAATCGGCTATGCTGGTTGAATTTGCCAAATGGGATTGTGAAAAAGGATGGGTACAGCAATATCACCTGGGTGCTTTGCGCAACAATAATTCACGGATGCTCCGCCAGCTGGGAGCTGATACCGGATGGGATTCCATTGGCGATTTTTCACAGGCAAAAGCGCTCGCAAAATTCCTTAATAAGCTGGATGCCAATGACCAGCTGGGCAAAACAATATTGTACAATCTCAATCCCGCCGATAATGAATTAATGGCAACCATGATTGGTAATTTCAATGATGGATCGGTTGCCGGAAAGATACAATTCGGATCAGCCTGGTGGTTCCTGGATCAAAAGGATGGTATGGTAAGGCAAATGAACGCACTTTCCAACATGAGCCTGCTGAGCAGGTTTGTGGGTATGCTTACCGATAGCAGGAGTTTTATGAGTTATCCCCGCCACGAGTATTTCAGGCGCATCTTATGCAATATGTTTGGAGAAGAGATTGAAAATGGAGAATTGCCGGATGATATTGCCTGGACAGGCAAGATTATTACAGATATCTGCTACCATAATGCAGCGGCCTATTTCAAATTTTGAGACCATAAATTTTATACAGCAGAAAAAGCTGCTGCTCTCAAAGACCCCGGGAAACCGGGGTCTTTGACGTATGAAAACTGACAATTATCACTGGTATTGCATATACAGGTCATACCAGCCGCCTCTTGTTCAAACTAGCTTTGTAAGGGAAATGTCGCCAGCTGTTGATTTATTTTGGTAACTTACTAATGAGATAATCATAAAAATCTTCTTTTATGAAACAGATAATAGTAACAACTGACTTTTCTGTATCAGCACACAATGCGGTAAACTACGCTGCAGACATGGCAATAGCTATTAATGCGGGCCTGCTGCTTTTGCACGTTGTGCAGACTCCCGTTGGATACAGTGACCTGCCCATTGCGATCAGCCTGGAAGATATGATGCGTACTTCAGAAAAGGATATGCAAAGCCTGAAAGATGAAATAACCAGTCGTATTAATGGAAAGATAAGTGTGGAAGCAGAAGTTGCCATGGGCGGTTTTTTGAGCGAGCTGAAAAATGTATGTGAGCGAATAAAACCTTATGCTGTGGTTATGGGAAGCCAGGGAAAAACGGCAGCAGAGCATTTGCTTTTTGGTGCACATGCAACCAGTGCAGTCATGCATTTAGAATGGCCAGTGATCACAGTGCCACCGGGGGCCTCTTTTTCTGCCGTCAAAAAAATAGGGCTGGCCAGCGACTTGTCGAAAGTGGTGGAAACCACTCCTATTGAAGAGATCAGCCGCCTGGTCAAAGATTTTAATGCTGAATTACATATTTTAAATACAGGCAAAAAGGAAGTATTTGATGCAAACCTTGTTTTTGAATCGGGAATGATGCAGGAGCTGACAACAGGCTTACATCCAACCTTCCATTTTATTACCAACGAGAATACAGAAGCGGGAATCATTGATTTTGCAGAAAAAAATCAAATAGACTTACTGATCGTATTACCCAGGCGTCATAATTTGCTGGGCAGTATTTTCCATAAAAGTCATACAAAGCAATTTGTGCTGCATAGCCATATCCCGGTTTTAACGCTTCACCAGTAAACATTCATGACTGGCGGGCATTCGTTAACTGATATTGTAAATATTTTCCCGGTTCGCCGGGGCTGACCATTTAAAATTAATTTTATGAAATCGAGCGGAAAAATACTGGCAGCAGTTGCAGCAGGCATTGCGGCCGGGGCTATTTTGGGTATTTTGTTTGCACCAGATAAAGGGAGTGAGATCAGGCGAAAAATAAGTGAAAAAGGAAAGCGCTTCAGCGATGATGCTAAAGATATGCTGCAAAAGGGTAAAGAAAAATTAAACGACCTGAAAGAAGAAATTGAAAAAACAATGGAAGGAGCATCCGGAAAAACTGCCTGAACCCGAATAGCGACAGGCACAAAACAAATGCTATGGAAAAAACTTTTGACAAGATAGAAGATCTGGCAGGTAATATTAAAAAGTACGTAAACACCCGGATTGATGCAGCTAAATTATCAGCTGCAGAAAAGAGTTCTGCTATGATCTCTAATTTAATAGCGGGATTGTTTGTAGCAGGAGTTTTTTTACTCTTTATAATTTTTGCAAGTATTGCCCTGGCCCTGTTATTGGGAATGTGGATTGGGAAAATATGGGTTGGGTTCTTAATTGTTGCTGGATTGTACATGCTGCTTGGCCTGGTGGTATGGACCGCAAGAGAAAAAATTATACGCCTCCCCATTATGAATGCACTTATCAAACAATTTTTTGGCGAAGAAGATGAAGAAGATTAAAAGCATACAACAATTGCAGGCTGAGAAAAAACGCTTAAGGCAGGAGCAGGAGGCAATAGAAAAGAGCATTCGGGAAAACTGGCATGAAGTGAAAGATGGTTTGCGGCCTGCTAATATTGCAAGAGAGGCTTTGGGCGGAATGTTCAGGAAAAGGACATCCACAGATGAGCGCACAGGTGGGTTATGGAAAACAGCAGTTGAAGTTGGTTTAACCATACTGGCCGGCAAATTGGGCGAAAATGCGTTGGAAAAACTGATGACTATTTTCCAAAAAGGGAAAACCGGGAATAAGCATGATAACTAGCTAACTGCGGATTTTTTATGTTTAGTCTTTATGCTTGAAATAAAATGTGAAAAGGTAAAAAGTAAGCCGTATAAACTGGTAGGAGCTCCATCGGAGAAATTGAATTAACATATTCCTGCCATGCAGGTGCTGTTCACGGGTTATTGGGATACAATCCTTTTCCAGGATCGTTTCAATTTTTTTCTCTGTTTGCATTGCCAGGGGTTTATTATATACATCCAGGTTTAGTTCAATGCTGGCGTAGGTACTGATGTTATTAATATTATAAGACCCGACCGTGAGCCAATCACTGTCGCAAACAGCAATTTTTGCATGCAGCACTGTTGGCTGGTATTCGAATATTTCAATGCCATTGCGCAATAGCCAATCGTACATCCACCGCTCGGCATTTTTGGCAACTGCCACATCCGAGATACCTGCAACGATGACTTTGATTTTTACACCTCTTTTGGCTGCTTCCTTTAGTAACCGGCGTATTATCTTCCCGGGAATAAAATAACTACACATAATAAGTATATGAGATCTGGAATGCCGGAGCATGTTGACGTAAGTGCCGGAAATTTCATTCCTGCGCCTTACCCAGTCATTCCTTTTCATAGCAATTGAAACCCGCTCTTCATCAGGAATAGTAAAAATTGACTTCTTTTCCTCGCAGGAAGTTTTTCCCATACCCGGAGGAAAATCGTTCCAGGTTTTCCAGCAAAGCACGCAAAGATCTTTCGCTATTTCGCCTTCTGCATATAGGGCAAAATCAAACCAGGCTTTTCTTCCCGTAAGATCATTATAATTGTTGGATATGTTTATCCCGCCTGCAAGGGCATACCTTGAATCGGCCACAAATATTTTGTGGTGCATCCGGCGGCCAAAATAAAAGTTCCTGTTTTTAAAAAGCGGTTCAAAAAATCTGAAATTAATTCCTGCTTCCTGCAGCGACTCAATGAATGAAACCGGAAGGTCCTGTGAGGCATACCCATCGGCAAGCAGGTAAACAGATACTTTCCTTTTAGCAGCATTCTTTAGCGCATCAGTAACAAGAATGCCGGTTTCATCATTCTTTAAAATATAGGTTTGCAGGTGAATGCTTTCTGTGGCCTCCTCAATCAGCCGCAGCAGCAATTCAAAATAAGCGGTACCTCCGTTAATAAGCACGGCTTTATTGAGATTTGACGTGGGAGCTGGCTGTCTTCGCTTGCCTTGGGCCATAATAAGTTATGTTGTATAGTGGAGATTTTACTCAATCTGAAAGTACAATAACTCTCTGTAAATAACCATACATTAGCACAATTTTATTTATGTTAAAACGTTATTAAAAAATGGTTGTACTACAAGCGCTGCCATTGTAAAAAATTAATTTTGTGGCCTTGTTAATAGGTGTTCAAGCAATTCATTTAAGGTTTTTTATTACCAACCAACTTTTTCTTAATTACCCTGTAAACCTGCTTTGGCATGGCTTACAGGATAACTGTTGGGAAGTATAATTAAATTAAAATGATTAAAAAATCCGGTACGCTCATGGCAAAACTTATGAAAACTAATAATCTGAAAGGCAGGTTGGTTTACCTGCCATTAATATGTCTCATTTTACTGCATATGCCATTTGTTTTTGCGGCTACCTATACGCATGACAATAACAAACCAGCTGTTTTTAAACTTAATACTGATAAGAATACGGAAGTAACAAGCAGTCTTAAAGAAGCTGAACCGGAAATACCTGCTATTGAGGCCGCTTATGAAAATATGCACCTGGATGACATGGGCTTGTCCAAAGAGGCCTATGCATATGGAATGAAAGGGTTTAATCACCTGGTACAGACAGGCCGGCTTTCAAAAGAGAATATCATATCAATAGCTGACTTCAGCAAACCGTCTTCCCAAAAAAGGTTGTTTGTGATAGATTTGAACAATCACAAAGTATTGTTCAATACCTATGTAGCTCATGGGGTCAATTCCGGAAGGGAGTATGCCAACCAATTTTCTAACATACCGGAAAGTAATAAAAGCAGCCTGGGTTTTTATGAAACAAAAAATACCTACCTGGGTGGGAATGGATATTCATTAAAACTTATCGGGTTGGAAAAAGGCATCAATGATAATGCGGAAAAACGTGATATTGTAATTCATGGCGCCGAATATGTTGATGAATCATTGATCAGGTCTCAGGGTTATATTGGGCGCAGCTGGGGATGCCCGGCCTTACCAGAGAAATTGCATAAGCAAATTATCGATAAAATAAAGAATGGCAGCTGTTTATTCATTTACGGACCTAATAGCGGTTACCTGAAAAAATCGAGGATCATTAATGCTTAAAAAGCTACAGCATTTTTTTTATCAGTTTGCCCAACATCATCAGGCTATAATCCACATCATCATTCCAGGGCTTGCCAAAGCTTATACGGATGAAATTTGAATAATTGTTCCCCGAAGAAAAAATTTTTCCCGGCACTATGGAAATCTGGTGTTTCATGGCCTCTGTACGTAATTTAAAGGCATTGATCTTCTTATTAAGCTCAAGCCATAGTATAAATCCGCCATGTGGCCTGGATACCTTTGTGCCGGGGGGTAAATATTTAATGATAGCCTGAACATAGCGCAGGCTCTGTGTGTGCAGGGCTTTGCGCAGATTCTTTAAGTGAAATTCGTAACGGCCATGCTTCAGATAATGAGCAATTGCGGCCTGTGTAAGTGTAGGTGTGCTGATGTTCTGGATCCGCTTCAATTGCTTCACTGCGTCAAAATATTTCCCCGGAATTATCCAGCCAATCCTGTAGCCGGGCGAAAGCGATTTTGAGAATGAAGAACAATGCATCACCATCCCTTTGGTATCATAGTATTTGCAGTTTTTGGGTCTTGACTTACCGAAATACAACTCACCGTATATATCATCTTCTATCAGCGGTATGTTATGCCTGGTGATGATTTCAACCAGCTTTTTTTTATGATCATCAGGCATACAGCTGCCCAGTGGGTTGTTAAAATTGGGAACAAATACACAGGCTTTTACAGAAAACTTTTTGATCGCTTTCTGAAAATGGTCAAGGTCGATACCGGTGATCGGGTTGGTGGATATCTCCACTACTTTTAAGCCCTGGCTTTCAATTGCCTGGTTGATACCGAAATAAGTCGGACTTTCAACTGCCACTGTGTCGCCGGGTTTTGTTACTGCTTTTAAACAAAGGCCGATGGCTTCCAGGCAGCCGGAAGTAATGATGATATCATCAGCTTTGATATTAGCGCCCCAGTTAAAAGCAAGCTTGGAAATTTGCTTGCGTAATTCAGGGTTGCCTTGTGTGTGTTCATAATCGAGGCAGTTGTTTTTAGTATTTCTCAATGCATGAATAGCTGATTTATTCAATTTTGCAGCCGGCAGCAAGGATGCATCCGGAACAGCCAGGGCAAGGTTTGTAACAGTGCCTGCGGCAATATCGGTATAAATGGATGCGATCATTTCCTTCACACTTACATCATGCGAAAGTGTATCCTGTGCAACACTGTTGGGTAATTCAGGAAAATGTTTATGGTTAAAACGAACATAGTATCCTGACTTCGGCCTTGATTCGATCAGGCCCCTTCCTTCCAGGTGGTAATATGCCTGGAAGGCGGTTCCCATACTGATTCCATATTCATCACTCAGCACCCTTACTGATGGTAACTTATCGCCAATACGCAACACCTCATCTGCTATCATTTTTTCCAGGCCTTCGGCCACCTGTATATAAAGATGTTCGTCCGAATTAAAATGCTTCTTCATGGTATGTAATCTGATATAGTCAAAAATACTAAATCTGAATCTGTTTTAAACAAAAAAAATGTTCAAATTTTGTCTTGTTAAAAAACTTAAATCAAACTAATATGGAAATCACAGCAGACATTCCCGTTCGTATAATAGCCAGCTCCAGGATCAGTGAAGTAGATTTTGAACAGCTTGAATTTGGAAAATATATCTCCGACCATATGCTGGTTTGTGATTATGCCAATGGCGAATGGAAGCAGCCGCATATTGTACCGTATGCCAACCTTTCCCTGAGCCCGTCTGCACTGGCCCTGCATTATGGGCAAACCGTTTTTGAAGGTATGAAAGCTTTCCGTATGGATAATGGCGGTATTAATATTTTCAGGATGGAAAAACATTACGACCGTTTTGTTAAGTCGCTTCAAAGAATGTGTATGGCTGTGGTACCTAAAGAAATATTTATGGATGGCCTGATGCAGCTTATCGGGCTGGATAAAAACTGGATACCGGCAAAAGCAGGACATGCACTTTATTTGCGCCCTTTTGTTTTTGCCAGCGAAGCACGGTTTGGTGTGAAGGTTTCTGATGAGTATCGCTTTGTGGTTTTTACAGGACCTGTACCATCCTTGTATGCCAATCCTATTAAAGTGAAAGTGGAAACTGAATATATACGGGCTGCCAGGGGGGGGACGGGTTTTGCTAAATGCGGGGGCAATTACGGGGCTTCTTTTCTGCCTACACAGAATGCAAGGCTTGCCGGTTACGACCAGGTTTTATGGACCGATGCAAAAGAAAATAAATTCATAGAGGAAAGCGGTATGATGAATGTAATGTTCGTAATTAATGATGTGCTGGTAACAGCGCCTTTATCAGATTCTATATTGGATGGGGTTACAAGGGATTCTTTGCTGACCCTTGCCAATGATATGGGGTACAGAACAGAAGAAAGGCCCATCGCTTTATCCGAACTGGAAAATGCATTTGCATCAGGTACAATAACCGAAGCTTTTGGTGCCGGAACAGCTGCTGTGGTTGCCCCAATCAGAACCATCAATATTAATGGCAATGATTTTGCCTTACCAAAATATGGCGAAAACAGCCTGATGAACAAGTTGAAAAATAAACTGGAGCAAATTCGACTTGGCAACGAAGCAGACATACACGGGTGGAATTATATTATTTGATAACCAGGTTTATACCCTGAATTATTTACCAACAAAAAATGCCTCTGGCATTTTTTTTGTTGGTAACAGTCCTGCTCCACCCTGATTTTATCCTGGATCTTTATCGTTAACCATTTAAATTTAACTTAATGAAAAAGTTTACAGGGTACTGCTGTGCCGTTATCACAATTGTATTGTGTTTCTTGTATTCCTGCCAAAAGGATGTATCCGTGAATGAAGAAAATATCCCGGCCGGGATGAACAAAGTATCGGTATATCTTACGGACGGCCCCACGGATTACCAGCATGTTTTTATAGATATACAAAGGATAGAAATTAAACTGGATACCTGCAGACATAATGAAGATGATGATCATGAGCATCCCGGCTGTGATGATGACCATGACTCCCTGTCGACCCGTTGCCAGATCTGGGATACGCTGAACATCAATGCAGGAGTGTATGATTTGCTAACACTGCGGAATGGGTTGGATACATTACTTGCCAGTGGTTTTGTGCTTAACGGAAAGATTGAAAGGATAAAAATAACCCTGGGTACAAATAACAGCGTAGTGGTTGACAGTGTAAGTTATCCTTTGCACCTGCTGAACAATCAAAACTTTGTGTTTGTAAATATTAAACGTGACCACCTGGATGTGCTAAGCCAAAATAACCTTCGTTTTTTTCTTGACTTTGATCTGAAAAGGTCCATTGTGTACAGTGGCGGACAATACTGGTTAAAACCGGTACTTAAACCTTTCGGAAGACACAGCAGCGGCGAAATAGAGGGTAAGATACGGCCCTTGTTTTCTTCTGGGCTGATCAGGGCATTCAATGCAACTGATTCTGCTTATGCCTTACCCTGGTGGCACGAAGGCGAGTTCAAGATAAGGGGGCTGCGGGCCGGCACTTATAGTTTGTTCATTGATGGAATTAATGGCTTCAGGGATACTACTATTAACGGCATTGTAGTAACTCAAAACAATGAAACGAAGCTTGGAGTGATCCAGCTTCAGCGGTAAATGTATTTTTTAAATAAAAGGTCCGGCTTAGCCGGACCTTTTATTATATGCCTGATAGCAGGCTTACTTACTCCGATTTATGACCTATATAATTTTTCCATTTTTCAATTACGGTTTTCATATCATCGGGCAGTTCGCTTTCAAAATGTACCTGTTTTCTTGTTTGCGGATGAATAAAACCAAGTTCCCTGGCGTGTAAAGCCTGGCGCTTGCATAAGTTAAAACAGTTGTCAACGAACTGTTTGTATTTTGCAAAAACAGTTCCTTTTACAATCCTGTCGCCACCATAAAAATCGTCATTAAAAAGCGGGTGGCCTATCAGCTGCATATGCACCCGTATCTGGTGTGTGCGGCCTGTTTCAAGCCTGCACTCAATAAGCGTTACATAGTTATAGCGCTCCAGTACTTTGAAATGCGTGATCGCATCCTTGCCGTGGTCCCCATCGGGATATGCTGTAAAAAGTTTACGAAAACGCTGATGTCTGCCCACATGCGCCACAATAGTGCCCTCATCCTTTTCCATATCTCCCCAAACCAATGCAATATACCGGCGGTGAACTGTATGGTCGTAAAATTGTTTTGCCAGGTCAGCCATAGCTTTGGGTGTTTTAGCCATAACCAGCAGTCCGCTCGTATTTTTATCGATACGATGTACCAGGCCAAAACGGCTAAGTTCTGTTTCTTTCAAACCGGGGTTTTGCTGCTGTAGGTGGTATGCAACTGCATTTACAAGCGTTCCATCAGGATTTCCACTGCCGGGATGCACAACCATGCCGGCTGGTTTATTGATGATGAGAAAACTTTCATCCTCGTATTGAATGTCAAGCGGAATATTCTCAGGAATGATATCCGAACTTTCCGGTGAACGGTTATCAAAAACAACAATATGGTCGAATGGCCTTACTTTATAATTGCTTTTAACCGGTTTGTCATTTACCAGCACCATTTCATTATCAATGCCCTGCTGAATTTTATTCCGGGTTGCCCCTTCGATCCTCGACATCAAAAATTTATCAATGCGAAGGGATTCCTGCCCTTTGGGAATATCAATAACGAGTCTTTCATAGAGTTCCTCTATTTCCGTTTGTTCATCTTCTGTATCTGTTATTTTATTACTCATCTGTTTGATTATTGGTTGTCCCTTGTCCGTGGTGTGTATTCATTTATCTTTGCAAATTAAAACATTGCAGTGGATAAGCAGACAGTGATATTTAAAGACCTTGGCATCATTGAATATAAAACAGCCTGGGATTACCAGGAGTCTTTATTGCAGGGAAATGTGAAAATTAAATCTGATTCCCGTAATTCTGCATATCAGCATGCTGCTCCTGCCACACAAAATTACTTTCTTTTTTGTGAGCATCCTCCTGTTTATACACTTGGCAAAAGTGGCAAAAAGGAAAACGTGCTGATGTCTGATGATGAGCTGGCAGCTCATGATATTGCATTTTTCAATACCAACAGGGGTGGAGATATTACATTTCATGGCTTGCAGCAGATAGTTGGTTACCCGATCCTCGACCTGGAGAAATACTATACTGATATTGGAAAATACCTCAGGAACCTGGAGGAAGTGGTTATATTAACGATAGCCGAGTATGGAATTAAAGGGGGCAGAAGCAAAGGCGAAACTGGCGTTTGGATAGAGGAGGATGTGCCGGGCAGGGAAAGAAAAATCTGTGCAATAGGTGTACGTTGCAGCCGGTGGATAACCATGCACGGCTTTGCGCTGAATGTAAATACCGATCTTTCTTATTTTAACAATATCATTCCCTGTGGCATCCAAAATAAACAGGTTACTTCCATTCAAAAAGAACTGGGGAAAAAAGTTGATTATGCTGAGGTTAAGGAAAAACTGAAAAGAAATTTTGAGAAGGTATTTGAGTCAGTATTGATCAGCTGATCTTTCTATTTCGATCTTTTTTCTTCACTGGAAATGAAGAATTTATTTTCCTCGAGCAGGAAGTCGTTTTTATATATCTCGAACTGGTACCAGCCTCCATGCGAAAAGTGTACTTTCTCAATGACAAAGTAATCATCAGGAGGGTTTTTTATTTCAAATATCAGCTTATAATCTTCCGTTAAAAATCTGATGAGATATTTATTGGCTTTTACATTAAAAAGTTTGGTGACAACATTGTTATCCTTATCTGTAAAAATTCGCTTACTGGGATAGGTGATCACCTGGCTTATGATCTCTTCGGATACTTCTTTTGCCGCAGGTTTTTTTTCAGTGTTCTTTTTTGTGGTCTTTCTGTTTTTATTTTTTTCCGCACGGGCTATTTCCAGCTCTTTTTGTAACCTTATTTTCTCCTCCTGCAGCTGAATATTCTTCTCATACAGGGCATTGATCTCCTGTATCAGTTTGGAATAATCGATTACCGTATTTACTTCGGGCCTTTTAGAATGTGTGAGTACATAAATCCCCGTATCGAAACCAATGAACAGGCGGTAAAACATTTTGTTATACGGAGCCATAGAATCGGTAAATCCGTTAACAGAGTTTTGCGGGTTGAGGATAGAAGCAATACTGAAAAAATTCTTTGTACTGTCATAAGAGCGCTGAACACTGATACCTTTTACCGGGCGTTGATAATTGTTCAGCCACAAAACACTGATCTTTCCGTCTGTATTCTTTAAAGTAAAATCAGGCAGGGTAGCCTGACCCCGGGTACTGGAGGCAACCAAAAGACCACAAAAAAAAAGGAGACAATTAAGCTTGCGCATAGGTTGAATCAGATTCAAAACATTAATGTGCCCAAAGGTAAAGATTTATTTCCCTGCAAACCGCCGGTGTGCAAACATAATATTTTACTGCCCCTTTCAAATTTATCTTTTTCAATATTGTCGATAATTCCATATAACATTTTAGCTGTGTACACAAAATCAAGCGGTAATTTGTATTTCAACCAGCAATCGTTCATGAACTGAAATAACCCGGCAGTACTTTTTGCATAACCTCCAAAATGATAACCATCCAATATCAGCAGGTTCTCAAAATCATCCTTATTACCCGTTAACTCCTTTATTCTTTTTTTATTGTCTGTCATTCCTTTCAAAACAGGCAGGCTGATTATTATTTGTCCGGGCTTAGCAGCCAGCAATAAACCGGCTGTGGTGGTAGCTGTACCCGAAGCTGTGCAAATATGGGTATAATCATTGTCCCCGACCAGGTCCATGATCAGGGCAGCGCCCCTGGCACCTGCCGGGGCAAATCCCCCTTCGGGAATGATCATGCAATTCCCGAATTCTTCTTTTAAACTTTCAATGAAAGCATTATCATCCTTTGCCGCAAATTGCTGGCGGGATACGAACTTTAAATGCATATCCTCATTTGTGCATTGTTGCAGTGTATGAGAAAGCCTGGCTGGTCTTTCCCCACGAACCACAGCCACGCTCTTCATCTGTAATGTATTACAGGCAAAAGCGGTAGCTGCCAGGTGATTTGAATATGCTCCTCCAAAAGTAACTATTGTATCCTGTAGCAGTGCTTTGGCTTCTTTCAAAAAATAATGCAGTTTAAAAAGTTTGTTACCTGAAATGACCGGATGTATCTTATCAAGCCGCAATACCGATACTGACACCTGCTTTTGTAAAAACAGTTCATCATTCAGTGCTTCAATATCAGCTTTCGAAATATCAGGCAGCATTTGGATAAAACTTACAGGTTTGTACTATTTTTGTCCGGCAAAAATCAGTAATTATTTTTTCAATTAATAATTTAATAAAGATGCAACCAACCCTTTTAATACTTGCTGCAGGAATGGCCAGCCGCTATGGAAGTATGAAACAAACTGAAGGCTTTGGCCCAAGCGGCGAAACCATTATGGACTATTCTATTTATGATGCCATCCGTGCAGGATTTGGAAAGGTGGTTTTTATTATCCGAAAGGATTTTGCTGAAGGATTTAAAGCCAGTTTTGAGCCCAAGCTGCAGGGAAAAATAAAAACTGAATATGCTTACCAGGAAATGGACTCATACCTGGGCAACCTGCAAGTGCCGGCAGACAGGACCAAGCCCTGGGGAACGGCCCATGCAGTACTTTGCGGCAAAGAACTGGTGAATGAGCCTTTTGCAGTTATTAATGCGGATGATTATTATGGTGTTGATGCTTTTGCTAAAGCTGCCGATTTTTTGAAAAATAGATGCAACGAAAAGCACTATGCGATCATAGGATACGAACTAGAGAGAACCCTGAGTGACCATGGTTCTGTGAGCCGCGGTGTTTGCCAGGTAGATGCTGAAAATAACCTGGTAAGTATCAAAGAAAGAACCAAGATATATAAAGAGGATGGAGTTATTACTTACGAGGATGAAGCCGGCAAACATAACGTTCCTTCAGACTCAAGTGTTTCCATGAATTTCTGGTGTTTCGATCCTGCCTTGTTTGCAACAACAGAAAAACTCTTCCGGGATTTTGTGAATAAGAATTCAGGAAACAGTAAAGCAGAATTTTTTATACCTATTGTTGCAGAAGATTTTATCGAAAACCAGGGAGGACATATAAGCGTGATACCAACATCATCACAATGGTTTGGGGTAACCTATAAGGAAGATGCACCGGTTGTAAAGGCTTCAGTAGATAAACTGGTGGCAGATGGTGTGTATCCAACTTCACTTTGGTAAGCAGGAATTTCAGTAATTGAATGATACAAAAAAGCTGTTGAAAACTCAACAGCTTTTTTAATAGTTTCCCGGGATTAATCAATTGCCCACCACCATAAATACAAACTCTTCCATTTTCTTAACCTGTTGTTCCCTGTCCAAGCCCCGCAAACCGGTGTTGGATGGTAATTTTATATTTGCAGTATCCCCGCTGGTTTTCGCAGCTTCGATGAGTTTAAAAATATTTTTTGCTTTAGCTGCAAACACCACACCATCAGCCGTCAGGTTCTTCGAAGTAATAATACCAATGATCTGGCCATTCTTATTCAGTACCGGGCCGCCACTGTTTCCGGGATTCACGGATACAGAAACCTGGTAAGCGGTGGAATCACCTTCATTACCCGATTTTGCACTTACATAACCCTCGCCATACACAATTTCATTACGGGGAAAACCTAAGGTGAAAATTTGTTCGCCGAGGTTTGAATTTGTTTTGCTGATTGAATATGGCAGGTTAGCAATTGCTTTATAGGCGGTATCGGTGATCTTCAATATGGCAAGGTCCGAATTCTGATCGGTGTAAATGGACTGCGCAGTAAAATAATCGCCTTTATTATTCTCCACATAAATCGTTTTAAGCCGGTTTACCACGTGGGCATTGGTTACAATAAAACCCTTGCCATCAATTAAAAAACCAGTGGCCCTGAAGTCGGGGTTGGGAGGGGTATGTGATTTCTGGTTTGCTATAACAGAACCCTGTAACTGGGCAACTTTCTTTTTGGTGTCTTTAATTTCATCTACAAGCTGCCCGATATTATTATTATCCACCTTGTTGTTGTAAGTACTTATCACCACTGTAGTAACCAGTGAAACGATACCGGCAATAGAAGCTGCAACAGCAATGCTGCGCTTGTATTTTTTCCAGAGGAACACTACTTTACCTTTGGTGGTCAGTTCTGCTTTGGTAATAACACCTTCTTCGGCCAGTTTATTCTCAACTTCGTACAGAGAGTGCTTAAACGCTTTGATATTAGCCTGTTTATCCAGCTCGTTGAATAAAAAAGTGTGCTCCACAACCATCTGATCAATTTCAGGGTTGTTTTTACGGATCTCTTCAAAAAAAGCACGCTCTTTCAGATCCATTCCGCCTTTCAGGTACCGCTCAACCGTTTCTATCAATAATAACTCGTCCATTTTAGTTTCCATTTTTATATTGTGCAAAAAACAACTTCTTTAACCGCACCAGGCATTTATACTTCTGGGTCTTGGCATTATCGGCATTAGTGTAGCCAAATTCTGAAGCTATTTCCTGCATATTTTTTTTCTGTATATAATAAGCATCTAACAAACTTTTACAGGGTTCACCAATTTTATTCATCGCTGTTTCCATCAGCATAAAATCGGCATTATGTTTTTCATGGTGCTCCAGGTCTTCCTCCACTGCCACTGTCTCCTCAACATTCTCAATCAGGGTGCTATATCGCTGTAATTGTTGCAATCTTTTTAGCCAAAGGCGCCTGCAAACTGAATATATATAAGTTTTTAACAGACAGTTCAGCTCAAAACTTCCCGAAACGGCTTTTTCATATATGACGATCATCGCTTCCTGGAAAATATCCCTTGCTTCATCATTATTGCCATTATTATTAAGTATAAAGGCCTGAATCATAGGGAAATTGTCCCGGTAAATGGCCTCAACAACCTCTCTGTCGTTTAAAGCCAAACCCTCCAGCAACTGCTTTTCCTGTTCAAAATTACTCACCTGCTATATATTTATTAATACGTTTTAGTACAATTTGTAACCCAAAAACAACGAAAATAAACTTTTTAAAAAAACTTGGGTTACCTTTTCCAGTTCCTGGTATAAATATCAAATTATAATTTTAAAACTTAAACAAAAAACACAAATGAAAAAAGTAATCTTAGCTCTGGCTATCGTATCGGTTTCTTTTGCAGCTTGCAACAACTCTGACAAGAAAGAAGGAGAAACTCCAGCTGCTGACACAACTAAAACTGAAGCTCCGGCTCCAGCTCCAGTTGCTGACACAACTAAAGCTGATACAACTAAAGCTCCAGCTGCTCCAGCTACTCCAGCTGCTGACACAACTAAGAAGAAGTAATTCTTATACCGGCAGATCGCTTGTTTTAATACCGGTAATTAAATCTTTACATGACAAGCAATCGAATTTGCCCTGCTTTTAAAGCGGGGCATTTTTTTGCTATGTAACGGGGAAACCCTATTTTTGAAAAACAATGATGACCAAGAGCACAAATACCTGGTTTTATTTTAGCTACTATTTTAAAAATAGGCAGGGGTGCTTTTGTTAAAACTGAACGTTACAGACAACATAAAAAGTCCCCCGCCAAAACCGGGGGACTTTTAATTTAAATACAATGGCAAAAAGAATTTCGATACAGGGCTTTGAAGGCTGCTTTCACCAGGTGGCAGCAAAGCAGTTTTATGGCGATGATACTGAAGTAATTTGCTGCTCCACATTTAAAGAAGTGGTTAAACAGGCTTCCATGACAAGGCAATCGGATGGTGGCGTTTTAGCTATTGAAAACTCTATTGCCGGAAGTATTTTACCAAATTACAACCTCATCTTAAAAAGTAATGTGAAGATCGTTGGTGAAGTTTACCTGCAAATAAAACAACACCTGCTGGTAAACCCCGGGGTGCGCCTGGAAGATATTAAAGAAGTACACTCTCATTATATGGCCATTCAGCAGTGCAGCAGTTTTTTGGATAAATACAACTGGAAACTGGTGGAAACGGAAGATACAGCGCTGAGCGCCAAACATATTCATCAATACAAAAACAGGCATGCTGCCGCAATTGCCGGAAAACTGGCTGCAGAGATTTACGGCCTGGATATTATCGCACCCAATATCCATACACTTAAAAACAATTATACCCGTTTTCTGGTGCTAAGGCATAAGGATGCGGATGCAGCTATTGCAGGTGCGGATAAAGCATCTGTGAATTTTGTTACCGGCAACGAGAGAGGGAGCCTGGCCAAAGTACTGACTGTTATTGCTGCGGAAGGGATCAATCTTTCCAAATTACAATCAATGCCAATACCGGGAAGCCATTTTAAATATTCATTTCATGCAGATATGGAATTTGAAAACCAGGAACAGCTTAATGCCACTTTGGATAAACTGAAACCTGTAACGGAAGAACTTACCATTTTAGGGATTTATAAAAACGGGAAAATAAATTAGTATGAATACAGCAAAACGGCTGGAAGGTATTGGCGAATATTATTTTTCTGCAAAACTCAGAGAAATAGATGAGCTCAATAAGCAGGGCAGGCAGGTGATCAACCTGGGCATCGGCAGTCCCGACCTGGCACCGCATCCCGATGTGGTAAAGGTGTTACAGGAGGAAGCAGCAAAGCCAACCACACATGCTTATCAAAGCTATAAGGGAAGCCCGGTGTTAAGAAAAGCAGTTGCGGACTGGTACAGCAAATGGTATGCTGTTACTTTAAACCCGGATGCAGAAATATTGCCGCTGATAGGCAGCAAAGAAGGTATCATGCACATTTGTATGACCTATCTGAACGAAGGCGATCGGGTGCTGATCCCCGATCCGGGTTACCCCACTTATAAAGCCGCTGCTACCATTTCGGGCGCCCATTGTTTGACCTATCCGTTGTCGGAACACCAAAACTGGTTCCCCGATCTTGAGACAATAGAAAAGAATGATCTTCATAAAGTCAAGCTAATGTTTGTTAATTATCCGCATATGCCTACGGGCCAATTGCCTGAAGTATCAGCTTTCAGTAAGTTGGTGGCATTTGCAAAAAAGCACCAAATACTTTTGGTACATGATAATCCTTACAGCTTTATTTTAAATGAAAAGCCCATGAGCCTCCTTACTGTACCCGGTGCAGCCGAATGTGCGCTGGAGTTGAATTCACTAAGTAAGTCGCATAACATGGCCGGCTGGCGGGTGGGGGTGTTGTGCGGGGCAAAGCATTTCATTGATGATGTAATGCGTTTCAAAAGCAATATGGACAGTGGGATGTTTCTTCCAGTGCAACTGGCTGCTGCAAAGGCTTTAACCCTGGAGCAACAATGGTATGATGCAGTGAACGAAACTTACCGGGCAAGAAGAAAGCTGATTTTTGCACTGCTGGATGAGCTTAATTGCAGCTATTCAAAAGAACAGGCTGGTTTATTTGTATGGGCTTCCATTCCGGCTGCCTATGCTAATGGATATGCATTGAGTGATGAAGTACTTCACAATGCCAATGTGTTTATTACACCCGGGGGTATCTTTGGCAGTGCAGGAAATAATTATGTCCGGTTAAGCTTGTGCTGCCCGGAAGAAAAGATAAAAGAAGCAACAGGCAGAATCAAAATAAGCAGATCATGACAGTTACAGTTATTGGTGTTGGTTTGATTGGCGGCTCAATGGCTTTGTGCCTGAAGGAAACGGGCATAGCTAAAAAGGTTATCGGCGTTGGAGCCGATGCGGAAAGTATTGCCCGTGCACTGGAACTGGGCATTATAGAGGAGGCTTTGCCGCTTGAGGAAGCAGTTGGCATGGCAGATATTATATACATTGCAATACCTGTGGATGCCGCAGTAGAGGTGGTGTTACAGGTGTTGAACCTCATCAAAGAAAACCAGGTGGTCATTGATGCAGGATCCACCAAAAGTGCCTTATGTGAAGTGGTGAAAGAGCATTCCAGGCGCAGGCAGTTTGTCGCCACACATCCTATGTGGGGCACGGAGTTCAGTGGCCCGGAAGCAGCAGTTAAAAATGCTTTTGCCGGCAGGGCCTGTGTAATTTGTGATAAGGAACAGAGCAGCGACAGCGCTCTGCAAATTGCAGAAAATATCTACCGGGAACTGGGCATGCATATCATTTACATGAACGCAGCAAACCATGATATACATGCAGCCTATGTAAGTCATATATCTCATATTACTTCATTTGCACTTGCCAACACTGTTTTGGAAAAAGAGAAAGAAGAAGATGCTATTTTTGAAATGGCGGGCGGAGGTTTTGAAAGTACGGTAAGGCTGGCTAAAAGTAATGCTGCCATGTGGGTACCCATCTTCATGCAGAATAAAGAGAATGTGCTGGATGTTTTAAATGAGCATATTTCTCAGCTGAGAAAATTTAAGGCCAGTATTGAAAAAGAGAATGTGGATTACCTGTTGGAACTGATAGAAAATGCAAACAGGATCAAAAGAATATTAAAATGATATACCGGGAAGCAGATATTAAGGATATAGCGCAAATTCAATTTGTGAGAAACGCTGTCAAAGAGAATGTCTTGTCAGACCCCGCATTGGTGCCGGATAACGACGTGGAAGAATATATGACCAAGCGGGGTAAAGGATGGGTATGTGAGGTAGCGGGAAATGTTGTTGGCTTTTCAATTGTGGACCTTGTACAAAATAATGTGTGGGCCTTATTCATTCATCCGGATTTTGAAGCAAAGGGTATTGGCAAAAAACTGCATCAGCTTATGATGGATTGGTATTTTTTACAAACCCGGGAAAAGATATGGCTGGGCACAGACCCAAACAGCAGGGCCTATGAATTTTATAAAATGCAGGGCTGGAAAGAGGTTGGTAAACACGGTAAAATAGAAGTGAAATTTGAAATGGATTTTCGAACCTGGTGTGATTCCGGAAACAAAAATAAATAAACATGAAAACTGAAACACGAACCATGAATGAACTGGTGCTGGAAAAATGGAACAAACGCCCGCTTATCATCAGCGGCCCATGCAGTGCAGAAACAGAAGAACAAATGCTAGAAACAGCTTCCCAACTGGCTGAAACCGGTAAAGTGGATATGCTGCGTGCCGGTATCTGGAAGCCCCGAACCAAGCCCGGCTTGTTTGAAGGGAATGGAATTGTGGCGCTTCCATGGCTGGCAAAGGCTAAAAAATTGACCGGACTTCCCACCACGGTTGAAGTGGCCACGGCCAAACATGTGGAGGATGCATTGAAATTTGAAGTGGATATGTTGTGGATCGGTGCACGTACAACTGTGAACCCTTTCAGTGTACAGGAAGTGGCTGATGCACTGCGGGGTGTGGATGTACCCGTGCTGATAAAGAACCCTGTTCATCCCGACCTGGAACTGTGGAGCGGTGCAATTGAACGTTTACAGAAAGTGGGTGTAAAACAACTGGGAATGATCCACCGGGGATTTGCCTCCTACGGTAATACAGAATTTCGCAATGCGCCTATGTGGCATTTGCCCATCGAAATGAAACGAAGGTTTGTGGGGATGATGCTGATTTGCGATCCGTCGCATATTTGTGGTAACCGAAGTTCGCTCCAGGATATTGCGCAGAAAAGTATAGACCTGGATTTTGACGGGCTGATGATTGAAAGCCATATTGACCCGGATAATGCCTGGAGCGATGCGAAACAACAGGTAACCCCGGTTCGTTTACTGGAAATGCTGAACGACCTGGTTTGGAGAAATGAAACCACTACCGAACAGGAATTCATCAATGCACTTACTACCCTGCGGGAACAGATAAACCAGGTGGATGATGAATTACTTACCCTGTTGGGACAGCGGATGAAGCTTTCCGATAAGATCGGTGAATACAAAAAGAATAACAATATCACCATCCTGCAAACTAATCGATGGAATGATATTTTGGAAAGGGCCTACAAAAAGGGAGAGGCATTAGGACTAACAAAAGAGTTCATAACTAAATATTTTGATGCGGTGCACCTGGAGAGTATCCAGCACCAGAATAAGATAATGAACTCATAATTTTTTACTCAAATTTGCACCATGCACAGCACGGAATACAGGTTTTCGCAAAAAACAGTGAGCTGCTATTTTGATGGCGCTTTTGCAGCAATACAAGGCCTGGTAAAGGATGCGGATATTGTTGTGATCACGGATGAAAATATCTTTCATAGCCATGCAGAAAAATTTTCGGGCCTCCATGTTATAAAATTTGCAGCTGGCGAGGAGCATAAGAATCAAGCTTCGGTAGATTTTATAATTGCCGGATTAATAAAACTGGGAGCCCATAAGAATACCTTTTTAATAGGAGTTGGGGGAGGTGTGGTAACTGATATAACCGGTTATGTGGCGGCCATTTATATGCGTGGTATCCGCTTTGGCCTGGTGCCCACGTCTGTGCTGGCAATGGTGGATGCAGCGATAGGGGGCAAGAATGGTATTGATGTTGGTGTTTATAAAAATATGCTGGGAACCATCCTGCAGCCGGAATTTATTTTGTACGATTATTCTTTCCTGGAAACACTGCCTGTTAAAGAATGGATCAACGGCTTTGCCGAAATAATTAAACATGCCTGCATAAAGGATGCGTTACTATTTAAAGTGCTTGAGAAATATTCACTGCACGATTACCAGGCAGATAAAACATTGATAGCAGACCTGGTTGAAAGAAATGTGGAAATAAAAACAGGGGTTGTTGTCAATGATGAATTTGAAAAGGGAGAAAGAAAATTGCTGAATTTTGGTCACACCATTGGCCATGCAATTGAAAACCTGCATGGCATACCACATGGTCATGCTGTGAGTATTGGTATGGTGGCGGCCTGTAACCTCTCGGTACAGTTAAACCATTTCCATGCAGATGAAGCTGCAAAAATTATTCGGCTGCTGGCCCGCTATCATCTACCCGTTGACCTTGAGACGGACCATGCAAGGGTATTTGAAGTGCTGAAGATGGACAAAAAAAGACAAAGTGACGGAGTACAATTTATCCTGTTACAAAAAATTGGAAAAGCTGAAATAAAACATATCAGCCTGGCAGAACTTGAACGACATTTTAAAGAGATTTTATAGTGATTGCAAAAATTCAAACTTCATCTATTTCCGGAATTGTTACAGCGTCTGCATCCAAAAGCAGTATGCAAAGGGCTTGTGCACTGGCACTTTTGGCGCAGGGGCAAACTACTTTGCGTAATCCCGGAAAAAGCAATGATGACCAGGCAGCACTGGATATTGTTCAAAAATTAGGAGCGGTCATTGAATACCGGAACGGATCAATTGTAATTAATAGTTTGGTCACCAACAACTTTTCAGGAGAATTAAATTGCGGCGAAAGCGGCTTGGGAATACGTATGTTTACGCCCATAGCTGCTTTGTCGTCCCGTGAGATTATAATTAATGGAACGGGTAGCCTGCTAAAGAGGCCGCTGCATTTTTTCGATGAGATATTCCCGCAACTCGGAATCTCCGTTGAATCAAATAATGGTCATCTCCCTTTAAAAATAAGAGGGCCGCTGCAACCTTCCGACATCACCATTGACGGTTCATTAAGCTCTCAGTTTTTAACCGGGCTTTTAATAGCTTTTGCAAAAGCAGCTGTAAAGGAAGTTACCATATCGGTGAAAGACCTGAAGAGCAAGCCATACATTGATCTTACTTTAAAAATGATGAAGGATTTTGGGTATGATGTTCAGAATAATAATTATGAGTCATTCAGCATTAAACCAAATGCCATATTTACGGCGAAACAAATTGACTATACCGTTGAAGGAGACTGGAGTGGCGCCGCATTTTTGTTAGTAGCGGGAGCTATTGCCGGCGGCATAACTGTCAGCGGGCTTGATGTTTTTTCAGCACAGGCAGATAAATCAATTTTAAAAGCGTTGATGGATTGCGGAACCAGTATTTCGATAGAAGAAAATCAAATTACTATCAACAGGGCTTTAGCAGGTTCCGGCAAAGCATTTCATTTTAAAGCAACCGACTGTCCGGACCTTTTTCCACCATTGGTTGCACTTGCTGCTTATTGCAACGGAACTTCTGTAATTGAAGGGGTGAGCAGGCTTACCCACAAAGAAAGCAACCGGGCAATTACATTACAGGAAGAGTTTAAAAAAATGGGACTGGAGATAAAGTTACAGGACGACCTGATGATCATCGAAGGTGGAAGCGGCTTGCAGGGTGCTGCTGTCCATTCGCACCACGATCACCGCATTGCCATGGCTTGTGCTGTTGCGGCGTTGCAGGCAGCCGGAGAGACTACTATTGAAAATGCGGAAGCAGTCAACAAATCGTACCCTGATTTTTTTGAACATTTGAAATTGCTGCATGCAACTGTATCTTTACAAACCAACGAATTAACTGATCAACTTATTAACGGATAACCATGAACTCATTCGGGCGCATTTTTCGGGTACATATTTTTGGTGAATCGCATGGCGACTGTGTTGGGATTACAATAGACGGGTGCCCTGCGGGCCTGGCTTTATCAGCTGAGGATTTTACAACAGATATTGAAAGACGGAAGCCCGGAGCTAAGGGAACCACACCACGAAAAGAAGATGATAGCCCGCTTATAAAATCGGGGATCTTCAATGGGAAAACAACCGGCGCACCCATTACGATATTGTTTGAGAATAATAATACCCGCAGCAGCGATTATGAGAAGCAGCGGGCAGTGCCGAGGCCCGGCCACGCTGATTTTGTTGCAACTGAAAAATTCGGCGGCAATGAAGATTACAGGGGCAGTGGTCATTTTAGCGGAAGGCTTACGGTTTGCCTGGTAGCTGCAGGCGTGATAGCTAAAAAAATATTGGGAGGGATTCAAATCAATGCCTCTGTTACAGAGATTGGCGGCGAAACGGATATTGAAAAAGGTTTGCAAAAAGCTATTGATGCAAAAGATAGTATCGGAGGTATTGTTGAATGTACAGCAACCGGACTGCCGGTTGGTTTGGGAGAACCATTCTTTGATTCGGCTGAATCATTATTGAGCCATGCGGTATTTGCCATACCTGCAGTAAGAGGTATAGAATTCGGATCCGGCTTTGCTGCTGCAAAAATGTTTGGAAGCCGGCATAATGATGCTATACAAAATAATGAAGGAAAAACATTCACCAATCACGCAGGAGGTGTTGTTGGGGGTATCACAAACGGGAACGGGCTGGTTTTCCGCATAGCTATTAAGCCAACATCCTCAACAGCTTTGGAACAGCAGACATTTAACAGGGAAACAAATACAGTTGAATCCTTTTCTGTAAAAGGGCGTCATGACCTTTGTATTGCCCTTAGAGTGCCGGTGGTACTTGAAGCTGTTACAGCATTTGTTTTGGCCGACCTGATGTTACTGGAACAGAAAATTCCCCGTATCGTTCATTAGTCCAGTAAGCGCCTGTGATAGTTGATTTGTCCCAGGTGGTAAGTGAGATGTGTGGCCAGGTGCATAAGCATTGTTTCTGTATTGATGCTTTTATCAAATACCTGTTGCGGAAATTCTTTTGCCAGGTCATCAGCAGTTAATTTGGTTAGTGTTGCTTTTACTATCAGTTTGCAGTTCTCAATATTGGTTATCAAATCCTGCCTCGGAATATTCTTCAAATTGAATTCATCTTCACGGTGCCTTACATAACCTGTATTACCAAGCGTGGCCCCAATAAAATGGCTCAGGTTACCAATAAGGTGCAGGCATAAATTACCGGCACTGTTGCTGATACCTTCTTTTATAAGCCATAAATTTTCTTCTGCCTTATAGGATTCTATTTCAGTTTTCAGCCTTTGAAGATCCCTTTCAAAAAGCATGATCAGTGAATCAGTTATCATCTTTTATCTGTTTAGTTGTTTTAATTTTTCAAATCCAATATCCAATAGTTCGTATGCAGCTGAATTGGGTAAATAATAATGCCACCATTCAGTATCCAGGGCCTTAAAACCATGCTTTTCCATGGTCGTTTTTAACAGCAAACGGTTTTTTAATACAGCTGCCGGTAAGTTTTTGAAACTATGATGAGCCGTATCGCTGAAATTGTCAAATCCGGTTCCCATATCCAGTTCCTGCTTATCCTTAAGCCGGATGACCGTAAGGTCTACAGCAATACCCCGGTTATGCCCGCTGCCTTTTCTGGGATCGGCAGCATAACGGTCATCCTGCACCGGCTCCCATAATTTTTCGGTTACAGAGTACGGCCTGTATGCATCAAATATTTTCAAACCCAATGCCATTTTATTCAATTCAAATTGCACAGCTTTTAGTGAATCTGCCGCAGCTTTTCTCAGGTAAGTTGTTTTTATGGATGGATATAAAGGCTGGTGCATAAAATTATTGCTTCCTGCATATCGCAGGTCAAATTCCATTTCGGGACTAACCTTTTTTATGTCCACCATTGCTTTTCCCGGAAATCTGGCTGCTGTTTTTTGCAGATTGATAATGTCGCTGATCACCCATAGGCCGTATTTATTCAACGTGGTATCCTGGGCTAACGTACCGAAGGGAAGTGAGGTAAAAAATATTACACAAAATAAGGACAATTGAAAACGAATTATTATCTTGTTTAGAAGTATTCTTTTCATTGTTTGAACGTAGCCGATTTTTAGTTTAAGTTACAATTATTTGACCCGAAATATGCCTCTGCCTCTTAAATATTGCTTTTTTTTTACGGTAGCTATTATCCTGGTGGCCGGGTCGTGTACCAATCATAGCAGCGGCGAAGACAAGAAGCTCATTGCAAACCCCACTGCAATGGACCAGGAAGTGGCCGGGATGATTGAATCCACACTAAATAATATAACTGATAAGACAGGGAAGATAAATGACAGCATTCCTTTGGCTTTGCCCCAGATTGTATCCGCATTTTATAAAAGGAATGATAATAAACCGGTATGGAGCAGCACGGAGAAATGGCTACCCCTTGGCGATAGCCTTTTTCAGTTCATCAGGAATGCTGAATATGAAGGCCTTTTTCCGAACGACTATCATTTTGAGGCACTGAAAATTTTAAAAGATACACTTGACAGGGATTCGATAGCAAGGATGAATGTTGGTTTCTGGACAAAAGCAGATCTGCTGCTTACTGATGGGTTCATGCATATCATAAAAGACCTGAAACAGGGAAGGCTGCAGCCGGATAGTTTGTCCCTCAATAAAGATTCGGTACTGGTTGACAAGTTCTTTATTGCATCATTGAATAATATGCTGGAGAAAAAGGATTTTACCGGTTTACTGGTTTCCCTTCAGCCAAAACATAAAAAATACTGGGAGCTTAAAAAAGGTATCAAAAAATTTGTGGACAGTATGGACAGAAGGGTATTTACTCATGTTACCTACCCTTTTAAAAGAGGAGATGAGAAGGATTCTCTTTACTTCATAAAAACATTACAAAAAAGACTGGCAGAAAGCCATTGCATTGATGCCGGAAAAAAAATGCCCGACTCTGCCGGGCTGGCAACGGCCATAAAAAAATACCAGGTTCAAAAGGGCTTAAAGGCGGATGGAAAATATGGCAAGGAACTGGCGGCATCACTCAATACAAATGATGCGGAAAAGTTCAAACGTATCGCCATTACCCTTGACAGGTACAAACAATTGCCGGTAAAAATGCCCGAAAAATATATTTGGGTGAACCTGCCCGGGTATTATCTGGAAATGGTGGATAATGACACGCTGGTATTTGAATCAAAAGTGATCTGTGGAAAGCCGGAAACAAGGACACCCCTGCTTACTTCCGAGATATCTGATATTGTTACTTACCCTACCTGGACAGTGCCAACCAGCATTATTGTAAAGCAGTATTTGCCCAGGCTGAAAAATAATCCAAATTATATTTCAAGACTGGGACTGAAACTAATGAACGGAAAAGGTGAAGTGATCAATCCGGGGTCTGTAAACTGGGCCAAATATTCCAAAGGAATACCATATCGCATTGTGCAGGGCAGTGGTGATAATAATTCACTGGGAGTTATCAAATTTAATTTTGACAATCCTTATGCTGTTTATTTACATGATACAAACCAGCGCTACCTTTTTAAAAATGCATCACGTGCGTTAAGCCACGGTTGCGTGCGTGTGCAGGAATGGGAAAAACTGGCTTATTATATTGCAGGCAATGATAGTATCTTAAGTAAGAACAGGGATTCTTTAAAATATACAGCCGATTCAATAAGGAACTGGATAAGTCATAAAGAACGGCATATTATCGATGTAAAAAATCATATACCTCTGTTCATACGTTATTTTTCATGCGAGGGGAAGAACGGGGTCATTAAATTTTATGAAGATATCTATGGTGAAGACAAGCAACTGATGGAAAAGTACTTTGCCAGGAAGTAAATACTTAAAAGCCTGGTCATATCTTAATGATGTTTATAAAATTAAAATCAATTGTAAACCGGAAAGCTGTGAGGGTTTTTTGCCTGCTGCTGATGTTGGTTATCAATGGCGGGTTAGCCGCTCATGCGCAGGATACGCAGGTAAATATAGCCAAAGCCAAAAAAGCAACCCGTGTTTTTTACGGGCAGGCAAGCTTTTATTCCAATAAGTTTAATGGAAGACGAACAGCCAGTGGTGAAACCTTCGATCAGAAAAAATTTACCTGTGCCTGCAATGTATTGCCCCTGGGAACATGGATCAGGGTTACCAATTTGAGAAACGGCCGCACTGTTATAGTAAAAGTGAATGACCGGATTCATCCCAAAATGAGAAGGATTGTAGATCTGTCAAGGGCAGCTGCCCAAAAGTTGGGCTATGTGTCAAACGGCCTCACCAGGGTAAAAGTGGAACTGGTGGATAAAAAGGCAATACCTGTGCAATAGTATTTATTATTTTCGCTATATCCATTAGTTTTTTTGATAATAATAGTTGCAATTATATTTCCTGTTTTGAAGTTAAGCAGCTATTTTTGTTGCGATTTAGAAAATTAACAATTATGAAGAAAATCTTATTAGCATTTATAGGCCTAGGCCTATTTGTATCATCATTTGCACAAAGTGATTACAAAAAGCGCCCTTCCTTTGGAATACATTTTATACTCAACGATTTCAAAACAGCCCAAAGTGTTCGCTCGATAGGATTGGGTAATACTATAAATTCAAAAGTTTGGCATAAAACCAATAGCATGACAGCAGGTATGGCTATCAGCTATTTGCAGGGCCTTAACCCTCATCTGGATTTTGCCGGTTCTCTCTCTGGTTCTTTTCTTAATTACCCTAATGCAAAGACACCTACAAGTGACCCGCTTTTACTGCTTGAAGGAACTGCAACATTAAATTTGAAATTACTTTCAGATAAGTACATACTGAACCCATTTCTTACAGCCGGTATTGGCGGTTCAAAATTCGGAGGTTATTATGCCGCATTTATGCCATTCGGTATTGGTGCACAGGTAAAAATTGTTGATGAGGTTTACTTAATGCTTAATTCTCAATACCGTGTTCCGGTTACTGAAAATGCTTCTTATCATTTCTATCATAGTGCAGGTGTGGTTGCTCCATTATTTAAGAAGAAAGAACCAGCTCCTCCGGTTGTAGTAATTCCGGTTCCGGAACCTCCCAAGGACAGGGATGGCGATGGAATCCTGGATTCACTGGATAAATGCCCGGATGTTGCGGGTCTTGCTTCTTTGCAGGGGTGCCCAGACAGGGATGGTGATGGCATTGCAGATGCAGAAGATAAATGCCCTGATGTTCCCGGTCTGGCCCGCTACCAGGGTTGCCCGATCCCTGACAGGGATAAAGACGGAATAAACGATGAAGTTGATAAATGTCCTGATGTTCCCGGTCTGGCCCGCTACCAGGGTTGCCCCATCCCTGATACTGACGGAGATGGAGTGAACGATGAAGAAGATAAATGTATCAACGAAAAAGGGCCTGCCAGCAACTATGGTTGTCCAATCATTAGCCCTGAAATCATCAAACGTGTTGATGTGGCTGCCAAAAATGTATTCTTTGCTACAGCCAGCGATAAATTACTGAAACAATCTAACAAAAGACTGGATGATGTTGTTACCATCCTGAATGAAAACCCATCATTCAAGATACAGATTGACGGACACACTGATTCACAAGGTAAAGACGATTACAACCTTGACTTGTCTAACAGAAGGGCTGCTTCAGTAAAAGCTTACCTGGTTAGCAAGGGGATAGCTGAAAGCCGCCTGAATTCTACCGGCTACGGCGAAACAAAACCAATTGCTGATAACAAAACAGCAAAAGGCCGTGCACAGAACAGGAGAGTGGAAATGGTATTGAGCAATTATTAATAGAGAACTTTAAATAGTGAAAGCCCCCGGGAGTTCCGGGGGCTTTTTTGTTTACATAGCTAAAGAAAGTATTGTTAAAATGCCTGTTGATACCGGGCGATTAACTTTCGGTCTGAATATTTTACATAAATTCATTCAACAAAACTTTAATACTGTGCCAGCTAAAAAACTGATTGCGACCTGCTTTCTCTTTGTAATTGTGTTAGCGTCAAACAGACTTTATGCCCAAAATATAGAGAACAGTATAAACCTTTACGGCATCAATTTCCCGCAGGAAAAAATACATATACACTTTGATAAAGAATCGTACCTGCCGGGAGAAACCATCTGGTTTAAAGCTTATCTCTTTGAGGATAACCTGCCATCCGAACGAAGCACTAATTTTTATGCAGCCATTTACGACGATAAAGGCAAACTCATTAAACAACAAATAAGCCCTGTTTTTATGGGCAGCACAGATGGGCATTTTGATATCCCGGATACGCTATCATCCGGTCAGCTTATTTGCAGGGCGTATACAAGCTGGATGCTGAATTTTGACACTACGATGTTGTATAGTCAGTCGATAAAGCTCGTTAATGTTAATAACAATGACAAAGCACCGGCAATCAATAAAACCGTTAATCTTGGTTTTTACCCCGAAGGAGGTGATATCATTGAAGGTACAGTAAACACGGTTGCCTTCAAGGCAAACTATAATAATGGATTGCCCTTTTTTATAAACGGGGCAATAAAAAACCAGGAAAGCGGAGAAGTGCTGCTACCCCTGGTTACCGAACATGAAGGAATGGGAAAATTTAATATTGATGTGCAACCCGGAAATAAATATTACGCTGAGTGGTTTGATAATAATGGGGTGAAGCATCAAACCTGGCTCCCCGAAGCTAAACGGGCAGGGGTATCTTTAAAGCTTACCATACAAAAAGACAAGTTGTATTACAACCTGGTAAACAAGACCGGTAATGACTCATTGCATATATTGATGTATATGTATCAAAAGGTATTTTACAGATCGAATTTAAAAATTGTAAATGCGGAACCATATACCGGCATGGTGCCTGTAAACAGTTTGCCAACGGGTATCATGCAACTGACTGTATTCGATGCAAACTGGCAACCGGTTGCGGAACGGGTGGCGTTTATTAACAACAATAATTTTATAGCAGATGTTGCTGTTAATGCCACATCCATAAGTATTGCAAAAAGAGGAAAAAATAATTTAGTAATACTGGTGAGCGATACCATACCGGTCAATATGTCGCTGAGTATCACGGATGCTGATATGAATGGCGAAGCTTCAGAAAATACAATACTAAGCGACTTGTTATTGAAAGGAGATATAAGGGGATATGTTCACAATCCTGCTTTTTATTTCAGCAGCAATACAGATGCTGCATTAAAAAATAAACTTGACCTGGTAATGCTTACGCATGGATGGCGCAGGTACAACTGGGCGGATATGCTGGCTAATAAAATGCCGGCCATAAGAATGCCTGCTGATAATTACCTGGGAGTGTACGGGCAAATAGAAAAGGGAACAACAGAAAAGATGGAAAAAGATGAACGGGTAAACCTGATCCTTAAAAAGATTGACTCCACCAACACATTCTATTCATTAGTACCGGATCAAAACGGGATATTGAAACAAACAGGTTTGATTTTTTATGATACGGCAAAGATTTACTTTTCATTCAATAAAAATAAAGCCAATAACAGCAGGATAGGTTTCAGCAATTATAATTTTACTTATCCTGTACAGAAAACACTAAACAGTTTTCAGGACTATCTTTTACCAGACACTGCCGGCACGACCCAAAAACCTTCCGCGTCTTTATTCCGATACTATGCCGCAAATGGTGGCATAAGAAAATTCAATGAAGAAAAGACACTGGGCAGTGTGATGGTAAAAACAAGCTGGGGTCGTAACTGGAAGAATGACCCCATTGTAAAGATGGATGAAAAATATACATCGGGCCTGTTTACCGGCGGTGCTAATGTATTTGCTTTAGATGTAGTTCATGATGAAAAAGCATGGACAAAATTTGATTTTTACAGTTATATACGTAATGTAATTCCTGGGTTAATAATTGGTAATGCAGACCCGGTTAATGGAAGAAGCCTAAAGTATATTGACAGGCTGGTACTGGTTTATATTGATGAGCATGAAATGACTTATGTTGATCTTGAGAACTTAAACCTTTCTCAGATTGCTTATATAAAGTTCATTGGAAGCTTTATTGGCAGGGGGCCGGAAAATGGGGGAGCTGCCATAAATCCTGCTATTTCAGTGTATACAAGAAAAGGTGATGACCTGATTGACAGACGCCCAACTGAAAAAGATCTCGGCAAGGCAGAAATTGCGGGATATACTCCTGTAAAAGAATTTTATTCACCTGATTATTCCCAATCCAATACAGGCGGAACTGACGCCCGTACTACTTTATTATGGATGCCTTATGTTTTAACCGATAAAGCTAACCGCAAAGTGCCCATCAGTTTTTACAACAACGATTTTACAAAACGAATGAGGATTGTGCTGGAAGGAATTAATGAGGAAGGGAAGATTATACGGATAGAAAAAATTGTGGAATAGTACAGGCAGTTGCAGTAACCAAGCTGGTTACTGCAACTGCTTTCTAATTAATAATCGTTAGCGGTTCTGGTCTTATTCCCCTTTTTGTTATTTTTTTCATCACCCGGCTTTATGGCAGGGTTTGTATTTTTCTTATCATCTGTTTTCTTCTCTTCTTTTTTGGTGCTTTTTACTGTATCTGCCTTACCGGGTATTTCGCTTTCGATGCTGATTTTTTCCACTGGCTGATTATCCGGCGGTGGTGTTGCATCAAAAAATTCATTTGCATCAGGGTTACCCTCATCAATCGTTGTGTCGCCAAGCTGGGATATCCTTTCAATATAAGCGTCAGGATCGGCATAAATCGGATCGCTGCTTAGTTCAACAGGTTTTTCAAACTCTTTAACCTGGCCATAATTTAATTTCTTGTCGGCATAAACTTTACTCATGAAAATTCCCCAGCCGGGAGCCGACATTTCCGCACCACCAGCCGTACCTGAATATATCTGGATGAACGGATCATCGCAACCTACCCAGGTGCCGGCCATTAACTCAGGCGTGTATCCAATAAACCAGCCATCAGCATTGTCGTTGGTGGTACCGGTTTTACCTGCTTTCTCCACCGGAATATTATAGCTGTTCAACCGCCTGGCAGTACCTGTTTTGATTACACCTTTCATCAGGGTTACCATGGTAAAAGCATCAGCTTCTGATATAACCTGTTTGGTCGTTGTACTGAATTCTTCCAGTGTATTGCCGCTTTTATCCTCAATCCTGGTCATAAAAACTGGCTCTGTGTTCAGTCCTTTATTTGGGAACATAGTATAACCCTGCAGCATTTCCATTAAGGGTATTTCGGCTGAACCGAGACCAATTGAATAGTACGGGGGTATTTTTGTTTTGATACCACAACTTTGTACAAATTCAATTGTTCTTTTAACACCTATTTGCCCGATTAAGCGCCAGGCTGCAATGTTCTTTGATTGTGCAAGGCAATACGCAAGGTTGCCGGCACCGCCGCAGATCGTTTTACCTCCTAATGTCAGGCAGCCACCGGGTATTACTGTCTCCGGTGTATAACCGGCTTCATCAACAGCCAGCGTATACACAAAAGGCTTAAAGGTAGAGCCAACCTGTCTCATCTGCGTAACGTGGTCGTACTTGAACCATTTATAATCTATTCCTCCTACCCAGCACTTTACTTCACCGGTATGCGGATCCAGGGCCGCAAAATTGGTTTGCAAAATCTGTTTGTGATACCTGATGGAATCAAAAGGTGTTAACACAGTATCCTTTTCTCTTTTTGCATTCCAGGCAAATACTTTCATTTTTACAGGAATGTAAAAAGTCTTTTTTATTTCATCTTCGGATATGCCATCTTCTTTCATGTTTTTCCAGCGTTCGGTAAATTTAAAGGCGGCTTCAATTACATTCTCATGCCCTTTCCACATTCTTTTACCACTATTTTTCATGATCCAGTCCAGCTTACGCTGAATTACAGGCATATGTTCCACCACGGCTTCTTCGGCATATTTCTGCATACGTGAATCGATGGTCGTGTATATTTTTAAACCATCCCTGTAAAGATCATAAGGCTCACCGGTTTTTGGATTTTTATGGTTTTTGCACCATGCCTTCAGTTTGTCTGCCAATACCGAACGGAAGTAAGGGGCAATACCAATATTCTCATCTATCTTTTTATAATTGGTAATTAATGGCTTTGCTTTTAATTTAGTTGCTTCATCTTCAGTTAAAAAATGCTGCTGACATTCAACCATCTGGTTTATCACGGTATTTCGCCTGTCAACTGAAGCTTTGGGGTGGCTGATAGGATTGAAGACATACCCTTTCAGCATTCCGATAAGTACTGCAGCTTCTTCAATTTTCAGGTCTTTTGGTTCTTTTTGAAAATAAGTACGTGCAGCATTGCGTATGCCATATACATTACCCCAGGGAGCCCTGTTCAGGTAAAGTGTAATGATCTCTTCTTTGGTAAAATTCCTTTCCAGCTTTACAGCAACGATCCATTCTTTTACTTTTTCAAATATTCGCTTTATAAAATTACTGTGACCCTGGTCAAGCATCATTTTAGCAACCTGTTGTGTCAGCGTACTTCCGCCACCATCACGGCCAAGGCGGCCAACAGCTCTTAAGATGGCTTTGCCATCTATGCCCGAATGGTCGTAAAACCGCTCATCTTCTGTAGCCACCAGCGCATTGATAACATTGGGTGATATTTCGCTGTATTTTACTTCGCTCCTGTTTTCGGCATAGTACTTACCCATCAGCACACCATCACTTGAATAAATTTCACTGGCAAGATCAGCTTCGGGGTTTTGCAATTCTTCCAGGGAAGGCATTTTACCAAATACCCCAAAGTTGGCAAGTATAAATATTAGCACAACAAATAACAGCCCCCCAAAAAACACCCGCCATAAAATTTTAACTGAACGCTTCATGAAAATGATGAATTATAAATAATGAATTATAGATAAGGCCGGCAGGCCAAAATATTCTCTAAAAATAAACAGGCTTTACTTCACTGCATCTGCTGGTTTGTTAAAACCTGTTAGGGAATTGAGCATTTAACAATGCTTTATAACCAGACAAGTTCTTATTGGTTTTAAGTATTTGCAGGTTTGCTTCTGTAATGATCAGGAAGGAATACTTATTAGCCGGGAGCCATGATATCTCAGATGCAGCATCCTTCCTGATTTTATTATAATAGACCATCGCTGCTGCTGCATCGGGGAAAGAAGTAATAACCAGCAAATTGTTTTCCGCATCCAGCACATCTTTGTTTATCGTAATTGGTTGTCCGTAAAAGTTCTCCTTATTGTACCGCGTTAAAGCATTTTTAGCCTCGTTGCTGTACACCTGGTCTACCTTGTTCAATATCATGATAACATGGTGGGGCGAATTTACCGCCATTACAAATGATCCGCTTGTTAATGGTGCAGGCGCTTTGGCCACAGTATCTTTTACAACGGGCGGACTTACAGGTGCAGGTGTAACGGGCTTTGGCATATCAGGTTCTTTCAATTGATTTTCTTCTGCACGGGTTACCTGCAATTCTGTAAGATACTTTTCAATTTCGGCCCTTCTTTTCAGCACATCTATCATGGTCTCGGCTTTTTGTTTAAGCGGGGAGTTTGGATTATTACTGATGATGAGCTGTAAGCCCTGTATAGCTGCACTGTCGTTCCTGTTCTTTACATTCTGCAATGCTTCGATATAAAGCAATTGTGGTGTCCAGTAAGTAACACCATACAGGCTGTCGGCCTTTTTCTTTTCAGCAACCGCTTTTTCAAAATTGCCTTCTATGAAAAGGTTGTAAATATCCTCGTAAAGTTTCGTTGCCTCCGGATTTTTTCCTTTTGGATCTGCTGACGAAGGATTATTAAGTTTTTGGCCTGAAGCTGTATTGGCAAAGTTGCTGTTCAGCAGGTTCTTGTAGTAGTCTGCTTTATCTTTTATGCCGAGCTTGGTATAGCAGAAATACAGGTTCAGGTAAATTTCACCTTCCAGCAGGCGGTTAGGAAAACGTTTCAGGTAGCCTTCGTAAGTATCAGCGGCAAGCTGGTATTCCTCCAGGTCATTTTGATAAGCCTTTGCCAGCACGATCATATTTTCGGCTATCGCATCATTGCTGGCATTCATTTTTTCTTCCGTTAAAGGAACGTCTTTAATAAGTGACTCGTAGCTGATATCTTCTGCAGGTTTATTAGCTGCACCACCGGCATTTTTTCCTCCGTCTTTTCCTGCTTTGCTGTTGTCGCCGGATGCAGGCTTACCGTTGCCGACAACTGTTGTTTCTGCAACTGATTTACGCCGCCAGTTATCAACATTGGACCTGTTGCCCCATTTGCTTTTGAATTCGTTGAAACCTCTTGATTTAAGCGAGTTATTGTTAAAATACCATTCACCCCTGGCATTGTTCTTCTCAAAAAGATCCACGGGCTGATTATTGTTGGCAAAAGGTGAATTATCAGCAAAGCCATTATTGCCCCCTTCATCTTTATAGCCTTTTTCCTTGCGCAGCTTGCGAACGAGTTTTTTTATGTAATCGTCCCTTTCTGCCGCAGCCATCAGGGCAATTCTTTGCACACTGTCTTCTTTTTCTATGATTCCAATGGCAGCTGCAATTTTTACCAGCGCTTCTTTTCTGTCCTGTATTTTAGCAATTTGTGCATTCAGAACAGAATCTGATCCGCCGGATTGCAGGCTATCGTACATAGCTGCGGCAAGCCGGTACTGTTTGCGATTGTAAGCTATATCACCCAGTTTAAGAAAGGCCCTGTTCTTATAATTTATATTGCCCTGGTTGTATTTCAGACTTTTTTTGAAGAAAGCTATTGCAGCATTGGTATCAGGCTTTTGCAAAGAGAGGTCGCCTGCAGAATAATATACAATATCCCGGTAGGCTTCATATTTATCCCGCCTGCCCATTTTTGAAAGATTGCCTATTGCTTTATCCAGTTCTTTCGGGTTGCTGGTTGTTCTCAGCATTTTTGCATCGTTCAGCCTGGCATATATGTCCATCAGGGGATCTATGGTGTGTTTAGATGCCTTGTCGTAATAGGAGGATGCTTTGTCAAAATTGCCATTCTTCTCATAAAGCTGAGCCAGCAAAAATTCCCAGCGAGACTGATCCTGTTTGTTATCTGCCGTACTTAAAGCCTTTTCAAGGTGCCTGGCTGTGCTGTCAAGGATTCCCTGTTTGAAGAACCAGTAGGCGGCCACTTCATCCAGGTCGTTGCGTAATCTTTTTGGTAAATTAGGATCAACCTGCAGGGTATTTATGAGGCTGCCGGCTTCTGCAAATTCATTCTGCTCAATTAAAGTGCGTGCCAGCCACAGAATAGCATCATTGCGGCTGGGGGGCAGGGCAGTTAATTTTTGTAAGATGTTGCGTTTTTCCTTACTGGCAATGGAAATACTGTTGGATCCAACTATCCTGTCATCGTCATCATTTTTTCTTTTTCGGGGAAAGAGATTATAGTTGATGAATTGAAAAGTCATCAGTGCCGAATCAAAATCCTTACGAAAAAAATAGGCTTTGCCAATCAGCATGTACATATTATCGATCCAGTCATTGCGCAAATCATGCAACAGGATGCCGGCAGTGGAAGTATAAATAACTGAATCCAGTTCTGTTTTCTGCGATGCTGTATTTTCAAGCGAGTATGGGTAAAAGGCCAGCATGTTGCTATAGTCATCTTTCAGGGAGAGTTTTGCCCTGTCGATGACTGCATTAACACGGTTGTTGGCGTTGAAATAATAATTGTAATGTGTGATATTATTCTGGTAAGCATTTCTTACCACGGTAAATTTTTTATCCGCTGTTTTTTCCGATCCTAATTTCCTGTTCTCAAATTTTTCCGGTTTTTTTTGCTTGCCGAAGGGGTCAATTGTCCAGGTTGGTTGTGCCACAACAGGAATGGAAAATCCACAGAAAATCAAAAAAATAAATAGCAGGCTTTTAGTTCTCTTCAGCATGAATCAAAAAGGTTGAATAATGGGGCTAAATATCGGTTATTTTTGGTAAAAACAGCTTATAATGACCCCGATTTAATTTAGTTTAATAAATATTTAAGAAGGGGTAGAGAACAGGGACAAGCTCACGAATTAAAATAAAAGCTGATCTCAGCTCCAAAGTTTAATTGGTTTAAACAGGTAATTTTTTCGCCTGCATTGCGTAATTTTAGCACTTAACAAAAAAGCATGGCCAAACTTGATGCCAACGGTACGCTAAAACGGCTGCAAAACCGTTATCGACTGGTGGTTATGAATGAGGATACGTATGAAGAGGTGGTTAAATTCAAACTTAGCCGTTTGAGTGTATATGTTTTTCTGAGTACTGTTTTTGTTGTTTTACTGGGTCTGATCATTGCCCTGTTGGTATTTACCCCGCTAAAGTACTACCTTCCGGGAGCCGGTTATGGCGATGCAAAACAACGAAGGCAATTTGAAGCGCTTACTTACCGGACAGACTCTCTGGAAAAAAAACTAAGAGATAACGAACGATTTTATGAAGACCTTCAAAAAGTGTTAAAAGGCAATGTACCCGTTTTGGATACCAATAAACTGGATTTGCCCAAGACCGAAAAGATGGAGGAGTGATCCAATTCAATTAAAAAGCATATTATATGTTCAATTCAAAATCCAAATCATCTTTCGACGCCGCACCGGGTAATGCCAGTACAATGATCGGCGCAGGAACCACTATCTCCGGGGATATGATCAGCAACGGGGATATCCGTATCGATGGTACTTTAAAAGGAAACTTAACTGGGAAAGCAAAGATCATTATTGGCGCAGAGGGAGTTGTGGAAGGCGATATTGAAGGCATGCAGGCCGATATTATGGGGAGTGTAACGGGAAACATCAGGGTGCAGGAATTGTTGTTCCTGCATGGCAAAACCCAGGTTAATGGAGATATCTATGCAGGCAAACTGCAGGTGGAGCCAACAGCTGTATTCAATGGCAAATGCCATATGGGTGCAAATATTGTGGAGCTAAAAAAAGAGGTGGTCAGTGCCATCAATCAATAAAAATCTGTGAATGAACTTTAGTTTTAAAACGGTACTCCCTTTATTTATAACCTTTTTGATCTTAACGCTGCTCTGTTTTGCAGGCAACATGTTCTGCAGCCAAAGCGGCATTAACTATTTGGTTATTATGGGAGCCAATTGCCTGTTCTTCCTGGTAAGCCTGCTTGTTTTTCGAATGCAATATGTGGCTTTGCACAACAGTAACCCCAATGTTTTTGTACGCAGTGTAATGGGGGGTACCATGCTTAAAATGTTGTTTTGTGTGGTGGCAGTGGTTGCTTATTATTTTGCCAGCCGGCCGGCTTTTAATAAACCGGCTGTGTATATTTCTATGATCGTTTATGTTATTTATCTGGTGGTGGAAGTGAGGGCCATCATGAAACAGAACAAAATAAAAAATGCCTAAGCAGGAAGCCCCGCTTTTACAACTGCAGGATTATCTGCCCGCCGGAAGTTTTGAGGATGTGGCTTTTTATCTCAATCATTACAAGGTGCACCTTACCATCAGCCGAAAAAGGGAGAGTATCCTGGGCGATTATCGCCACGCACATTCCAATAAAAATCACCGGATCAGTGTTAACGGCAATCTTAACAAGTATGCTTTTTTGATAACCTTGCTGCACGAACTGGCGCACTTGTTCACCTATGAGCAATATGGGCACCGGGTGCAGGCGCATGGGCGTGAATGGAAGGATGAATTTGGAAAAATACTGGCTAAATTCCTGTTAAAGAAAATATTCCCCCCGGATATTGAAAAGGTGTTGCTGAGCACCCTCAGGAACCCCGCAGCCAGCAGTTGCGGTGATGAAAAACTTTTACGGGTATTGCACCAGTATGATGAAAAACCTGCGGGCGTTCATTTGGTTGAGCAATTGCCGGAAGGCGCCCTGTTTATAATTAAAGGGGGGCGCATCTTTAAAAAAGGCGAAAAAGTAAGAAAGCGCTTTAAATGCCAGGAGGTTAAAACAGGAAAATTGTATTTGTTCAATCCTGTGTATGAAGTTCAGTTGATAAGCGGTTAATTGATCCATCTTTCCAGCACTTTTTCATCGCTGCTGATCTTGCCCAGTATCCTGTATTTACTATTCCTGATAATAGGGTTCGTAATAGCAATATCCTTTTGCACACTTCGGGTACCGATGTAGGAAGCATGAATAAAATAGATGTTGCTTCCGTCATTATAAATGAATCCGGTATGGTTGTCCAGCCCGATGATGTATAAGCCAGTGCCCGCTTTCTTTACAGATTGAGTAAATGTTTCTATGCTTGCATTACTAAGGCGGGCGATATACTGTGGCTGTACCAAAGAAGTGATCATTTGTTCAGATGCGCACTGGGCAAGTTTTACACGGGCAATGGGCAAGCCGGCATCACGCAACACAGTGGTCACAAAATAGCCACAGGCTATGCTTCCTTTTCGGGGAATTTCTGTGGTGCCATAAAAATTCCAGGTGGTACCGATCCATGCCGGAACAATTGTTTCTGTTACCGCATCTGTAAATACTTTTTCTTTGACCATTTTGGATAAACCATGCCATTTTGTTTTTTGCTGTTGTTTAAGAGACAGGATCAGTTTTTTACAGGAATCGTAGTTTATAATTTTGCCTGAATCGGCCGTGCCGGCAACATGATGCTTTTCCTGCTTGTCATTTGAAGTGCAATTGCAAAGAAACAGGCAGGTAAGCAAAAAAGGGATCGGTTTCATTAGTTTTCTAAATAAGAGACAGGAGCGTGCTAATTCCATAATGCTATTCAGTCAAATCCCTGATCATCCAGATATCGCAGCCGGTATGCCCGCTGCATCCCTGTGATGACTGCAGGTAAGTAAACCCAAATTTCTCATACATGGGAATGGCAACAATCAGTTCAGGCATGGTTTCCAAATATATTTTTTTGTATCCCATTTCCCTGGCTGCGGCAATACATTTCTCCATCAATATTTTCCCCACACCCTTTCCCCGGGCACGGGGTGCAAGATAAAGTTTCACCAGCTCACAGGTGCCCGGCTCCAGGTTTGCGGTTGGATAGATGCCCCCGCCACCCAGGACTGAACTGCCCGATTCCACAACGAAATAGATACTCCCAGGAGTTTTAAAAACATCTGATAAATGGTCGGTTGAGTCATCAAAATAGACAGTACCTGGTTTATTGGCATTAAACTCTTCCAGGGTACTCCTGATGATACGAGCCAGCGGTTGATCATCGCCCGGCCTTATAGTTCTGATAGTAAGTTCATGCATTCCGGTAAAAAAATCTTATACTGTGCAAGGTATTAAAAGATGGAAAAACATGAGAACTTGTTTATGGGTTCAAAAACCTGCCGGGCTTTAATCTTGTAAGATTTGGAAAAAAACAATTATTTTCGGGAATATTAATAAGAAACAGAAACTTGCCTGAAACAAGAAAATACAGCGAAGACGAATTGGTATTGCAGTTGCAAAACAGGGATCAGCAGGCATTTTCGTATTTGTATGATAATTATTCCGCAGCCCTGAATGGGGTTATCTGCAGGATGGTAGAGGACAGGGAACTTGCAGAAGATATACTACAGGAGGCTTTTGTTAAGATATGGAATAATTTTTCCAGTTACGATAACAGCAAGGGCCGTTTGTTTACCTGGATGCTGAACATTACCCGTAACCTCACCATTGATACCCTGCGCAGCAAGGGCTATAAAAAACAAGCTAAAATCTCCGGGGACGAAAATTCCGTAGTTAATTTGACAGGTGATGGAAGAACAGCTGAGCGCTTTGATGCGATGGGTATAAGAAAACAGCTTATTAATTTAAAACCAGAGCAGCGGAGCATCATAGAAATGGCTTATTTCCAGGGGTTTACCCAGGATGAAATATCTAAAGAAATGGGCATACCGCTGGGAACCATAAAAACCCGGATGCGGGCTGCTATTACTGAATTAAGAAAAATGTTACAATTTAATTAAGTTGAACGCACAGGAAATCATATCATCAGGTATTTTGGAGCTTTACTGCTCCGGGCTAACTTCCGAAGCAGAAACGGCGGAAGTGCTTGCCTGGGCAAAGCAATACCCCGAGGTGGCTGCTGAAATAGAAGCTATTCAGCTTAGCCTGGAATCATATGCGCAGGCAAATGCTGTAACACCTGCACCTGGTGTAAAAGAAAAGATATTTGTTTCCATTAACCAGGAAAAAACCGCACCGGTTGTAAAATTAAACAGCACTGAAAGCACAGCTCCTAAAACACTCCGTGTAACGGCATTTTGGAAATATGCAGCAGCAGCAAGTATTATTTTACTTATTGGCAGTTCTATACTGAATTATTCATTCTATAATAAATACCAATCTGCAAATAAAGAGCTTGTATCAGCCAGGGCCGAGTTGCAGGATCAGATTGCATCGGTTCAATCCATGGATTCTGCAGTGAAAATGATGGGCAATATGGATGCAATGCCAATTGCCGTTAAAAGTACTGATACTGCGAACGCCGATATGGGTGCCAGGGTGTACTGGATCAAAAATACCAATGAAGTATACATTGATCCGGCCAATTTACCGAAAGCCCCCGAAGGTAAGCAATATGAATTCTGGACGATTGCTGATGGGGCACCGGTTAATGGCGGTATTATTACTGCTGAAATAAACGGAAAGAAAGTTCATGTACAAAAAATGAAAAGCTTTGGTAACGTGAAGGCCTTTGCTATTTCTTTGGAAGATGCCGGCCCTGCGAAAGCAAAACCTGATAAAGTGATGGCTGTGGGCAGTATATGATATTTTTGAAAATAAGAGTATAAAACCGGAACGGGCTGATGATGTGCATCAGCCCGTTTTTTATAAGTACAAAAAATAAGTTCTTAAAATAAATCCAACTCTTTTCATCTGCCGTACATGATGTTGAAATCAATTTTTTAAAAATAAAAATCAACATTATGAAACTGATCAAAAAAATCTTTCTTATTGCAATAGCAATCGTGTTTGTGAATACATCCTTTGCACAAAGTGAAAAAACAGTGATGGTAGGCGGAGCTGCCATGTATCCTTCAAAGAACATAGTGGAGAATGCAGTGAACAGTAAAGACCACACCACCCTGGTTGCTGCAGTTAAAGCTGCAGGCCTGGTTGAAACCCTGCAAAGTGCCGGCCCCTTCACCGTTTTTGCACCTGTAAATGCTGCATTTGATATGCTGCCCGCAGGTACTGTAAGCAATTTACTGAAACCTGAAAGTAAAACAGCTTTAACCACTGTATTAACGTATCATGTAGTAGCAGGAAAATGGAATGCTGCAGATATTGCCAAAATGATCAGGGATGGTAACGGTACAGCACAGGTAAAAACTGTTGCAGGTAAGAACTTGTGGATTTACATGGAAGGAAAGAAGATTGCCATTAAAGACGAGAACGGAGGCATTGCATATGTTACCATTAAGGATGTGAACCAGAGTAACGGGGTTATACATGTGATTGATCATGTGTTACTTCCCAAAATGTAAGTGTTGGTTTAAGGGTTATATAAAAGGTCCGGCTGCGGAGCAGCCGGACCTTTTTTATCTGGTACAGTTATTTTTCAAGCAAAGAGTAAATGGCTGTGTCGAGAAATTTGCCCCGGAAATAATAATCCTCCTTAAAATACGCTTCTCTTACAAATCCTGCTTTTTCGAGCAATAAACCCGATGCTGTATTTTCGGGATTGATATGTGCTTCAATACTGTGCAGCTTCATGGTTTTAAAACCAAAATCTGCTGCTGCAAGCAAGGCTTCTTTCATTATACCCTTACCCCAAAGATCAGGATGAAGCATATAGCCGATTTCGGCCCGGTAATGCTGGTGGATGATCCTCCAGAAACCAATGGTACCAATTAAAGTATCAGGTTCCTGCTCCAGGGCAATAGCCCATAGCACACACTCATTGTTTTCAATGCTGGTATTTATTTTCCGAATGAAATTAAGCGCCTCTTCCTCAGATTCGGGTTTTTCCCGGTCAATGTATTTCATCACCCGCTCATCAGTCCGCAGAAAAAACATTTCTTCAACATCGGCGTCCCTCATTTTTCTGAGCAGCAATCTATCTGTCTTAATTTCCGGAAAAGGAGAGAAGTTTAATTCAAGCATTATACAAATGATTTCAGGAAGTAAAATAATAGATTTATTTACAATTGAGTGGTATTTGCATCAATAAAAAATTCCGCATTTACTGCGGAATTTTTAAATATCAGATTTTTATTGTTATATGATTGAACACCAGAGCTGTATCTTAATGGCGTACCCTTATCCGGGGCGGTGGTGGTGGCAATACCACTACAGGACGGGGCGGCGGTGGTAATACCAGCACTTTTGGCGGGGGAGGCAATGGTGCACGATGATACACAGTGTGGTAATAATGCCTTTTATGATTTTTGTAATAATAATGCTTTCTTTTTTGTGCTGATAATGTTAGGGATATTCCTATCATGATCAGGCTTAACAGGAAAAGGAATTTCGTTTTCATGATGTAGATAGTTTTTGTTAAGGAATTTGTTGTTGTATTAACCTGTTTTCAAGAATGATGCCAAAATGGGAAATGAGTTTATTGTAATGTTTTTATTGATGTCTTTTCAGCCTGGGAAACAAGGGTTTATAAAAATGCGATTACCAGAAAATAAAAAAAGCATAGAACATATCTATGCTTTTTTTCGGGCAGCAAAATAACCGCCTGCAATAAAAATAATTTAACTATGCCACCGCTTTATTTACCAGTTCGGCAGCTTCGCTTAACTGAATAGCGCTTTGCACTTTCAGGCCACTTTCGTCAATTAGTTTTTTAGCTATATCTGCATTGGTACCCTGAAGCCTTACAATTATTGGAATATTGATATTGCCAATAGACTGGTATGCATCAATAACACCCTGTGCAACACGATCGCAGCGTACAATACCCCCAAATATATTGATCAGGATGGCTTTCACTTTGGGGTCCTTTAATATGATCCTGAATCCGGCTTCCACAGTTTGTGCATTGGCTGTACCCCCCACATCCAGGAAGTTGGCAGGTTCGCCACCACTCAGTTTGATCATGTCCATAGTGGCCATGGCAAGGCCTGCACCATTTACCATGCAGCCTACATTGCCATCCAGTTTTACAAAATTCAGGTTGTATTGCCCAGCCTCCACTTCGGTTGGGTCTTCTTCACTAAGGTCTCTCAGTACAGCAATATCCGGGTGGCGCATCAGTGCATTATCATCAATATTCATTTTGCAATCAACTGCAATGATCTTATCATCACTGGTTTTGAACAGTGGGTTGATTTCGAGCATGCCGCAATCCGATCCCACATATGCTTTATACAAATCTGTAACAAACTTTACACAGTTTTTAAAGGCCACTCCGCTCAGGCCCAGGTTAAAAGCAATCTTTCTTGCCTGGAAAGCTTCCAGGTTGCCACCGGGATAAACCCATTCTTTAAAGATCTTTTCAGGTGTTTCATGTGCCACATCTTCAATATTCATTCCACCTTCAGTACTGTACATAATCACATTTTGTCCTTTGGTCCTGTCCAATAATATCGACAGGTAAAATTCCTTCACCGGGTTTGGCCCGTCATAATAAACATCCTGTGCAACCAACACTTTGCTAACCAGTTTACCTGCTTCACCGGTTTGAATGGTTACCAATGTGCCCCCTAAGATATTCTTCGATATCTGTAAAACATCCTCGGCACTTTTTGCCACGGCCACACCACGTTGTTCCGTACCGGCAATTTTGCCTTTACCACGGCCCCCCGCATGTATCTGTGCTTTAATTACGGCAAAATTGCTGCCATACTGTGTGTGAATTTGTTTGTATGCCTGCTCCGCTTCGCCGGGTGTGCTGCAGGGAATGCCCTCCTGTACGGGAACATTGTATTTCTTTAAAATTTCCTTGGCCTGGTATTCGTGAAGATTCATAAAAGAGTAATTTTTGCGAAGATAAGAAACCGTTTCGAGTTTTGTGATATGGCTTTTAAGCCTGCAGTTGTGAAGCCGGCAAGCCCAAAAATCAAACTTAACTATACACTTTCCTTTAACAATATCTGCCTTACCTTTGGCAATTAAAGCAAAGCTGATATATGATAGAGAAAATTGACGAAGCGGTACAATTCATCAAGAGTAAATACGCCCAACAACCTGCTGTGGGCATTGTTTTGGGCAGCGGACTGGGTAGTTTTGCCAACGAAATAAACATGGAGGTAGAGATTCCCTACGGCAATATTCCCCACTTTCCTGTAAGTACGGTTGAGGGCCATAGCGGAAAGCTGATATTTGGACAATTAGGCGGAAAAAAAGTGGTTGCCATGGCCGGGCGTTTTCATGTTTATGAAGGATATTCAGCCGAGCAGGTTGTTTTTCCGATCAGGGTACTCAAATTTTTGGGCATAGAGACCCTCCTGATCAGCAATGCTGCCGGGGGCGTGAACCCAAAATTTAAAGTGGGCGACCTGATGATCATAACAGATCATATCAGTCAGCTTGCTCCTAACCCGCTTATTGGAAAAAACTATAAAGAACTGGGCCCCCGGTTCCCGGATATGAGCGAACCTTATAAAAAAAACCTGGTACAAAGAATGAGGAATATTGCAGCAGAGAAAAATATAAAGCTGCAGGAAGGGGTGTATGTTGCAGTTACCGGCCCCACTTTTGAGACACATGCTGAATACCGGATGATACTGGCAATGGGCGGCGATGTGGTTGGTATGAGTACGGTACAGGAGGTGATTGCTGCTGCACACATGGGTCTACCGGTTTTTGCTATGAGTGTTGTTACTGATATTGGCATCCGGGAAGAGGATAATGTGATAACACACGAGGAGGTACTGGAGGCTGCCAGGGCTGCAGAACCAAACTTCAAGGCATTGTTTTGCGAACTGATTGCACAATTATAAGCACGATTGATGAAGCAGATTTTTGCCCTTATTATACTATTTCTTTGTTGTTTACCGGCACATGCCCAGCAACCTGATGTGCTTGAAAAAATTGGTGGCCGCATCAGGGGCTTTGGCGGCGCAGCATCCGGCAGTAAAGATACCATTGGCTTCGAACACCGGAATGACAAAAAGGACTCCATTGCTATTACGTACAAATATCTCGATTCAATCCGCAGCATTCCATTCGATTCAACCATCAATGACTTTGACAAATATTTTTCAGTTCCTTCATCTTATATATACCTGGGCAATAATGGTGCTGCTGCTTATTCGCTGATCTATAAACCTGATACCAGGGCCGGCTGGGATGCGGGCTTTCATGCTTTTGACATTTACCGGTATACACTGGAAGGGTCTAAGTTTTATAAAACCAACCGGCCCTTTACACAGCTTGGCTATCAGCTGGCATCGGGTAAGGAGCAAATGATAAAAGTGCTTCATACACAAAACCCAAGACCCAACTGGGGATTTGGATTTGATTACAGGCTGATCAGTGCCCCCGGATTTTTTACCAATCAGAATACCAATCATAAAAACTACCGGCTGTTTTCAAATTACCAGGGTAAAAGAAAAAGGTATGCTGCATTTCTGATATTGGTTGGCAACACTATAAAGAATTCTGAAAACGGAGGTATCCGGTTCGATAGTTCTTTATCTAACCCTAATTTGAAAGACAGGTTCAATATCAATGTGAACCTGGGAAATGCTAACAAGTATTTGTCTTCACCGTTCAACACAACCATTAATACGGGGAATATTTATAAAGACTTCACCATATTTCTGCGGCAAACCTATGATTTGGGAAAAAGGGATTCACTTGAAATTAATGACTCTACCACGGAGTATCTTTTTTACCCAAAACTAAGGGTACAGCATAGTTTTACGTACAGCACCTATAACTACCTGTACAAGGATAATGTGGCAGATTCAGCTATTTATAAGGATTGGTACGATACCATAGTTAAGTACGGAACGGATAGTTTTTTTGTGAAGGAAAGATGGAAGGTAATGACCAACGACATTACCCTGTTGCAATTCCCGGATACAAAGAATTCGGGCCAGTTCATTTCAGCGGGTGTACGGTTTGAAAATATAACGGGTGTATTGAAGGCGGGCACCCGTAACTTTTACAATTTTGTTGTTCATGGAGAATACAGGAACAAGACCCGAAACAAACTTTGGGATGTATTGGCACAGGGCGAATTTTATGTAAATGGGCTGAACAGCGGTAATTATAGTGCTTATGCCACCATTGCCCGGCACCTCAATAACAAATTGGGCGATATCCGCTTGTTCTTTAAGAATGTGAACAGAACGCCTTCTTTTATTTTTGACAATGCAAGCAGTTTTAATTTTAAAAATCCTGGTTTAACAAAGAAGGAGAATATCATTTCTTTTGGTGCTGATGCAAATAACCGGTTCATCAACCTTGGCTTTAAGAACCACATTATTACCAACCTGGCTTATTTTTCAGATTACCGTCATACAGCCCAAAGTGCGAAAGTGATCAATCTACTGCAACTGTATGCCTCTAAAAAGGTCAGGCTAACAAAAAGATGGAATCTTTATGCTGATCTGGTCTTTCAGCAAACAGACGGCAGCGCACCTGTAAAAGTTCCTTTGTTGTTTAGCCGCAACAGGCTGGCTTATGAAGGCAACTGGTTTAAGAACCTGTTTGCAAGTGCAGGTTTGGAACTGCGTTATTTTACTCCGTTCGAAGCATATAATTACTCTCCGCTGATGGGGCAGTTTACACCCCAGGATACTTTTAAATTAAAGAACCTGCCGGATGTGAGCGCTTTCTTCCATTTCCGGATCAAATCGTTCACCGGGTTTATCAGGGCCGAGAACCTGAGTACGGTAAGTTTCTCCAATGGCTTTGGTTTTACAAACAACAATTTTGCCGCACCGCATTATCCTACCCAGGGTTTTATCTTCAGGCTGGGTATACAGTGGGGCTTTGTTAATTAATCCCTTATTGAACTTTTTATCCCTTTATTTAATCAATTCTGTAGTATTTTTGTGTTAGAGATGAAAAAGATCTATACAGGCATATTGGCAATTATTTACATGGCTGTTTCTTCGGGAATAGCTGTGGAGTTGCATTACTGCATGGGCAGCAGGGCCGGTATGGAATTTTTTGGATCGGAAAATGATAAATGTGGCAAGTGCGGCATGACGGAAAAGAAAGCCGGTTGTTGCCATGACGAATACAAGTTCTATAAATTAAATGACTCTCATAAATCTGCATCCAACGATATATCTTTTACGGCACCTGAATTTGCTGTAGTCAATATATTTAATGTCTATAACTGGCAAATGCCCGAAAGCATTCCGCTGGTTTCCGTTAACAATCATTCCCCGCCAGGAGATACAAACCCCGGCCTCTGTATCATGAACTGCGTTTTCAGGATTTAGAATTAACAGGATTTTTTTATACCGGTAATGAATTTACCGGCATCAATGCTATTTGCATTATTTATCTGTTAAACATCTAAATTTTATTACAATGAAAACTTTATCATTAGTTGCTGCCATCATGTTCAGCCTATTTTCCGCAACTTCATCTAATGCACAAACCACTAAAACTGAAACCATCAAGGTTTGGGGTAATTGTGGTATGTGCAAAACAACAATTGAAAAATCTGCCAAAAAAGCTGGCGCAAAAACTGCCAACTGGAACGAGGATACCAGGGAACTGAAAGTTACTTATGCTGATAACAAAACATCTTCAGCCAGGATCCAGGAAGCGATTGCAAAATCAGGTTATGACACACAGGATTTTACTGCAGTGCAAACTGCTTACGATAACCTGCACAGCTGCTGTAAATACGACAGGAAAAACGCTGCTGTATCAGCAGCCGGGTATGTATGTTCTATGCACCCTGAAGAAAAAAGCGATAAGCCGGGAAAATGTGCTAAATGTGGTATGGATCTGAAAGCAAAGCAATAAATTTCCTCATCGGTTAACACGGGTACAGGCTGTTGCAGGTATAATTAACCTGCAACAGCATTTGATATTGCGCAAATTGTCTTACAGACTTTTCCGTCAACTCAGTATATTCTGTGTTATTCCTAAAAACATGTAGCATGAAAACAATAAAATATCTGTTACTGCTATTCATGTGCTTTACAACAATGGAATCTTATTGCCAGGCAAAAAAAGTGACTGCCCCGGACACAACTGTTGTGCTCAAAGTTTTTGGTGTATGTGAGCAATGTAAAGAACGTATTGAAAAAGCGGTTAAAATAAAAGGCGTAAGATCCGGGGTTTGGGACATGGAAACCGGATTGTTATCATTGGTTTATAACAGCTCGCTGGTTTCTCTGGAAAAAATAAAGAACAGGATTATTGCCGTTGGGCACGACCTTGAAGACAGGAAGGCAATTAATGCTGTGTATAATGCTTTACCCAAATGCTGCCTTTACAGGAAGACAGGTAAAGGAATCAGCGGTACAGAACATGGTAAGGAATTATCAAATCCCGTGGCTGGCCAATTACCAGATACTGCCATGGTAGATGAATTAATGAAGAAGCAGGATGCAACTTCGGCTAAAAGTATCAAGGGTATTGTGCTGGAGGAAGATAAGCAGGGGAAATTCAAGCCACTTGCAAGTGCCAGTATTTTTTGGTTGCAAACTTCAAGCGGGGTACTTACCGATAGTGCAGGCTTTTTCAGTATTTTACCAGATAGTGTCAGCAAAACGCTGGTCGTAAGTTATACAGGTTACAGATCAGATACAATACCAGCCAGCATGGTTACCGATGAATTAAAGATAGTGCTGGCATCTGATAAGCAATTGAAAGAAGTCACTGTTTCATCAAAACTGCGTTCTACTTATATCAATAATTACAACCCTATCCGCACACAGCTGATGACCGGCAAGGAGCTGCTGAAAGCAGCCTGCTGCAACCTGAGTGAAAGCTTTGAGACAAACCCGGCAGTTGATGTTTCCTATAATGATGCGGTAACAGGTTCCAAGCAGATACAGTTGCTGGGATTAAGCGGAAACTATACACAACTCACTGTTGAAAACCTTCCCGGACCAAGGGGCGTTGCCACCCCGCTTGGCCTAAACTCAATAGCGGGCCCCTGGATAGAATCTATTCAATTAACGAAAGGGGTTGGCTCAGTGGCCAATGGCTACGAGAGTATAGCCGGGCAAATAAATGTGGAACTTAAGAAACCGGAGAACAGTGAAAAATTACTCGCAAATCTGTATGTAAATGATTTTGGTAAAACGGATATGAACCTGAACCTGTCGCAAAAGATAGGAAAAAAATGGTGGACAGGTTTATTGCTGCATGATGATTTTTTTGCCAATAAAAAACTTGATTTCAATAAGGATGGATTTCGGGACCTGCCAACCGGTAATACATTCAGCCTGGTAAACCGGTATAAGTTCGACAACAATAAGGGAGCACTGGTACAGCTGGGAATTAAAATTCTTAACGATGAAAGAACTGGTGGTGAAACGGGATTTGATCCGGCTTCAGACAAAAACACCACTAATAAATATGGAATCGGGATCAATACAAACCGCTACGAGGCTTTTGTAAAGATTGGCTATATTTTCCCGGAGAAAAAATATAAGAGCATTGGTTTGCAGGTGGCAGCTATAAGCCATAACCAGGATGTATACTTTGGGCTTACGAACTATAATGCAAAACAACATACTTTGTACAGTAACTTAATTTACCAGTCGATCATTGGAACAACTGTACATAAATTCAGGGCTGGTGCCAGCTTTATGTATGATAAATACAACGAGGAGTTTAAACTGAAGAGCTACAAACGCAATGAGGTGGTACCCGGACTGTTTGGGGAATATACATTAACACCCGGTGATAAATTCAGCGCTATTGTTGGTTTGCGTGCAGATCATAATAATTTATTTGGTTTCTACATAACACCCAGGCTAAATCTGCGTTATGAACCAATCAAGGGAACGGTGATAAGGGCAAGTGCCGGAAGAGGTCAGCGCACTGCCAATATCTTTGCAGAGAATATGGGTAGTTTCATAAGTGCCAGGCAGGTGCAGGTAATAGCAGCCGGAGTGGGCAAAGCCTATGGACTGAATCCAGAAATTGCCTGGAATAAAGGCGTAAGCATTGATCAGAAATTTAAACTCTTTAAGAAAGATGCGTTGCTGAGTGTGGATTTTTTCAGGAATGATTTTAAAGACCAGGTAGTGGTGGATGCAGAAGATCCAAGGGAGGTCCGGTTCTATAATTTGCAGGGTAGTTCTTATTCAAACAGTTTACAGGCAGAACTGAGTATGGAACCTGCCGATAAATTTGAAGTGCGTGCAGCTTACCGGTATTTTGATGTGAAAACAAATTATAATGGTAAACTGCTGGAACGCCCGCTGATAGCAAAACACAGGGCCTTTTTAAACCTGGCCTATGCTTGGAAAGGGTTTAAATTTGATTATACAGTAACTTACAATGGAAAAAAAAGATTGCCAGGTACTGCCAGCAATTTGCCTGTTTATCAATTGCCAGCCTATTCGCCCGGTTATGTATTAATGAATGGACAGGTATTGAAAACGGTTGGAAAGAACAGCCAGTTCGATTTTTATATTGGAGGCGAAAATCTGACCAACTATTTTCAAAAAAAGGTTATTGTTGCAGCAGATCAGCCATTTGGTAACTATTTTGATGCATCCATGGTGTGGGGGCCTGTTAATGGACGGATGTTCTATTTTGGCGTGAGGTACAGGATCAAATAAAATAAGTTAATGAAGAGGATATTGTTATTTATATTGTCATTATTTCAAAAAAAGAATTGTTGTAAATGAAAAGAACAGTTTTTCTAGTTTTAATTTTGATGGGATCTGCCATGGTGAAGGCCCAGTTAAGGGTAGGGCAGGCCGCCCCTGAAATTGTTTTGCCAGGTAAGGCAGACAGTACTATCTCACTTTCATCGCTCTACGGTAAAGTTGTACTAATAGATTTCTGGGCAAGCTGGTGCGGCCCCTGCAGGGCTTCAAACCCCTCAGTGCAGAAGCTGTATAAAAAATACCAGTCAAGCGGCTTTGAAGTATTTGCTGTATCCCTGGATGTAAGTAAAAAACTCTGGCAAAAAGCGGTCAAACATGACAGGCTAACCTATACACAGGTAATTGATATGGATGGCTGGCTTTCAAAAGTGGCCGAGAAATATTATGTGGATGCCATACCCACCAATTTTTTACTGGATCGAAGTGGCAGAATTGTAGCCATAAACCTGGAAGGCAAGGAACTGTTTGATAAAGTGGATAGTTTGGTAAAATAATTATCTGCCTGTTTTAAACCTGAATGAGGCTCCCATAGCAATATACCAGTCAGGCGCTTCTTTACTTATGCCAAAACCGGCTGACAGGTCTGCTTTGAAATTATGGGTAAAGTAATATGCAATTCCTCCATCCAGGCTATGTTGTGGTTTAGCAATTTTTGAAATAAAACCAAAAGCTTCCACGTAACCATACCATCTTTCACTGATGTTAAACCCCGGTGCCAGTGTATATATCCAGGTAGCTTCTTTACTTACGCCATCCCATTCTGCGCCCAGGTTGTAACCCAGGCCAATATTTTTTCCAAGGCTGTGTTGCATGGTAAACCTGAAATTTGGAGCCAGGTGATCCGGCTTGTAATAGGCAGATGCAAGCCCGGGGATTCCTACATGAAATATAAGGGAGGTTTTGGGAAGCAGTTTGTTTTCTTCCCATAATGCAACCTTGGCTCCCACTTCAACGGGTGTAAGCCCGGAATTGGTTCGTTTGAATGAAGGGTTGATGATTTCGGTGTTCGATTGCAGTGTTGTGATCAGCCTGAACTCGAACCTTTTGCTAATACCATATTTACTTAGCAGGGTTGGATACTGGTATTCTGCTTCACTTGGGTTATTTGCCTGCTTGCTGAACCCCATTTCAAACTGCATCCATTTTTTGGGCACCAAAACAGCACTTTCGGTCTGGTCGGGCCGGTCGGTATCAATTTTTTCGACCTGGGCAAAACACCAGTTGCTGCAGCAAAACAGGAAAACCTGGACCAGGATAATTTTAATCATACTTCTAAAATATAAGTTAGTCTTGTCTAAATTATAAGTTAAAGATATGGAAAAATAAAATAAACAGCGTTCCCGGGAAAAGGGGAATGGTTATTTTTTGGTACGGGCAATACCCGTTAGCAGGCATTCCAGGTTTTTCTCTTTGCAGAATGTGCTGCATAATTTTCCGGCAGCACTCAAGATCTGTGGAATTGTCATTTGCTTGGAGCCGGTAAGCTTGTAGGCTTTGGCAAGTGCATCTTTCTCACTTATCTGCATTGTTTGCAACTGGGCTTCTTTAATTACTTCCACCCGCAGACCGTTGTCTTTTAAATTTCCCAGTTCGGCTATCAGCCAGCTTAATGCAAAAAAGCGTTGCTGATCAAAAACTAAAAAATGTTCCTGTGCATCTGCGGCAGGCATTACATTATAAGGAGAGGCGATAATGGCCTTGGTAAGATATTTCAATAAAAATTTGGGTGTTGCCTCACTTGATTTACTCAACTGGATACAACCACGCAACGCCTGGGGATAAATACTAAGCCAGCGAAGCATCCTCCTGAATTCATGTACATCATTCTCTACATTGGTAAAGCGAAAATTCTTTTCATTAACAAATTCCAGTATTTTGTCAATGGAGGTAATGTAGAACTTTTCGATTTGCTGTACATCTTCCTGCTCATTGAGCCAGTCGGCTTTTGATAATTTCTTCCTGATCTTTTTAATGCGGTCAGCATCTTCGCCCAGCCATTTTTTCTCGGTCAAAATCTCATTGAGGCTTTGTATTTTCTCACGGCTTTGTGCCTGCAGGTAGCTGGTTACAGCAGCAGGTATTTTTTTATTGGCAGCAAATTCTTTGGCAAATGCATCATAGTAATCTATCTGGCCAATGGTATCTTCCAGCAGTTTACAATGGGCTTTTATTTTTTCAAATTTCTTCTTATTATGTATGCCACTGTAAAGCTTAGCCAGGCCTTCCAGCATAAAAAGGGGGGTACGGGCATTGTGCTGATAAAGCCAGAGCCCCGGATTTTTTTGCCTGGAAGCTTTCGCTAGTAATGTTTCAAGCTGAGCCAGAAAATATTCAAATCTTGCCTGTCCGTTTTTCATTTTAATATTTTTTTTGTTAACAGCATTCCCGTTTCAGAAGATCAGGGTATTTCAAAGAAAGCAACGTTGCCACCCACCCATTCTTTGTTTTTATTATAACGGGTACCTATCATTTTTCCTTTGCTTAACCTGGCTAAGTTGTGTACCGCAACAGGCCTGGACCATTCCTTTTTCCAGAAATAGAATAAACGAATCTCAGCCTTTGCAGGCTCATCCGGCGTTTTAATAACATCGGCATATTTCACTTTCTTTTGCAATATCCAGTTCTCCGGATCTTTTACAGCTTCAATGTCAGCAGGAGTTACATCTATCACCACGCCCATGCCTGCAAAAGAGAACAAGGGCTTAAGCACGTAATTCTCCAGGTCGGCAGGCATTTGTTTAAGCTCATTTAAAAAATAGGTTTGCGGTACATAAGGATTATTAATAAAAGGCAATGTGAATTTGCTGATGCGGTAGAACCAGTTAGGATGCGGCACCCATTCCACATTGTATGGCCTGGTAAGGTCAATGATTTCTCCCAGCCCTTCCTGTTTTTGCAGATCATCAAAGATCAGGCGGTTATAAATTCTCAAAACACGTGTCTTAACACCATTATTCATGTAAAATAACTGATCGCCTTCCGCAATAAGTTTGGTAAGACAAACAGTTTTTATACCCAGCAATTTTTCGGTACAATAAAAATCAATCCTGGTCTTTTGCTGCTCCGGGAAAATTTCCAGCAATATTACATTAGCCGGATCAAGCTCTCCCACAATCACATCCTTCAATAGTTGTATATAGCTTTCTTTATTATACCCATTCAGGTAAGCAGAGAAATTATCAGGCAATGAAGCATATTCGGCTGTAAGCTCAGAGTGAAATGCCTGGAATGCAAATAGCGTCGGAAAGCCCTGCATTTCTATCAGCTGTGGTTCCAGCTCGCCGGCCGCATTTTCACAGATGCCAAAATCAAATACAAGGCATTCCGGATGGCTGCTTTCGTTGGGCACTTTTACATTGGCCGGTATACCACGTTCTGTCAGTTCAATGAATTTCGGATCTGCGATGACATCAATAATATCCTCGCAGGCATGCAGCATTTTTGCTGTAAACTCTTTTGGTACAAATACCGGAGTTTCGGCATTACGGAAATCCAGCGCACCCGGGTGCAGGTTTTCCAGTTTAGCCATATAGGCATCATATTTTTCTTTTGTGAAATTGGCGTTGAATTGTTCCCTTAATGTTTTTATCATGTTAAATACGGCTTTGATTCTGTTCTGATGTTCAGAATAAAATTAGCCATAAATATCCATTTAATAAAGGGGGAAGCTTATACCTCAACCAACTGCAGGTTCTCTACTGCATGCAATAAAAAATTAGGAAGTATGTGTGCGTAGGTCCACATGATCTTTTCTGGGTCGTTCAGGTGTATGATCATCGATTCCCATTTTTCCCGGCCATAGTTTTCAATGACGGTCTTTTTCTTCTCTTCGGTTTGTAAATGGAGGCTCATACCAATAGCATCTGCTTCGGGGTGGAATTGTGTGCCGATCATATGATCATTGAACCGGATGGCCATCACTGCTCTTTCCAGTGGCACGTGGGGCCTGTCTTTTTCAATAGCCAGTATCGATGCACCCATTTCGTGCAACCTGTTATGATTGGGTTCGGTAACCTGAAAATCGCGGCTGTCAACAGCATAAAAAGGATCTTTGAGTCCTTCAAAGATCAATTCATCCTTGCCATCTGACAAGAGATGGACGGGAAAAACACCAAATGCAGTGCTTTTTCTTTTGCTTACTTTGGCAATTCTTAAATGCCGGCAAATTAGCTGGAAGGAATGACAGATGAAGAAAACCTGTTTTTTTTGTACATGGGCCGGATTATCGTTCCACTGCTGCACTTTTTCGAGCCAGGAGAAATATACTTTTTCCCATTCATTCCCTTCGGTTTCCAGCGGGCTGCCGGGGCCGCCGCTCGAAATGTAGATATCATAATCAAGGCCAGGAACCTGCTTTTCAAGGCGAACTTCAAATTCATCCCAGCTAAGGTCAAACTGGTTCTCTTCGCCAAACTGGTTCAATATTTCACGGATACACCGCATACCCTGATTGGCATGTCCCTCATACATATCCAGGATGGCAACACGGATGGATTTCTTTTCGGTCCAGTTCATTACGCAAACATAACAATTTTTTAAAAGAAGCGATTTGGGGTAAACCGCTTATTTTATTAACGTATTGTGGATTAAAAAGTTGCAGCGATTGTGTTAAAAGCCGAAACTGACGGGCTTCCTGATGATCTATGACGAATCTCATTTTAAAATAATGCCATTTGTCGGATATTGGTTTAGTAAAACATGATGCCTTGCTAAAAGAAAACAATAACACCTCCCCGTTTCAATTGCTGTTCAACCATTGCAGCACAGGCAGATTGTTATATGGCTCGGCTGAAGAACTGGAAGCTTTTGAAAAAATTCAACAGGGTTTTACAAACCAATTTGAACTTTTTTTCCCGGATAACCTGGCATGCAAGACCATCGTGGTGATACCCAGTCTTTCGCTCGATCAGGAAGTGCTTGCAAAAGTAACCGGGGCGCTTCATTATGAAGAAAGACTGCTTTGCCTGCTGATGTTGTTACGCATGCCGAGAGCCCATGTGATCTATATAAGCAGCACCACCATCGACCCCATTATCATCGATTATTACCTGCACCTGTTGCCAGGCATTACAGGTTATCATGCACGTGAAAGGCTGACGCTGCTGAGTTGTTATGATACATCGGCCATTCCGCTCACTGAAAAGATTTTACAAAGGCCAAGACTGATAGAACGTATTAAAAATGCCATTCCTCCCGGCAGTGTGGCACATATTGCCTGTTTTAACACAACTGGCCTCGAAAGATCATTGGCTGTTCAACTGGACATTCCTATTTATGGTTGCGATCCCTCGCTGATTTACCTGGGTACCAAAAGCGGCAGCCGCAGAATATTTATGCAGGCGGGGGTGGACACTCCACCCGGTGCTGAAAATTTGGGAACTTATGATGATATGGTACATGCCCTGGCTGGGCTTAAGGAGATGTATCCCCGGTTAAAAAAAGCCGTAGTGAAACTTAATGATGGTTTTTCAGGAGATGGGAATGCTATATTCATGTATCCTGAAAACCTGCATGGAAAAGAGTTGCACAACTGGATAGACACTAATCTTTGTGAAACACTAAAGCCTGTTGCCAACGATCTTGATACAGACCTGTTCATGGAAAAATTTGTATTGATGGAAGGTATTGCAGAAGCTTTTGTTGAAGGTGATATAAAAGCATCTCCTTCGGTACAATGCAGGATCAATCCTAAAGGGGAGATAGATATTATTTCCACCCATGATCAGGTGCTGACAGGTGATACCGGGCAGATATTTGTAGGTGCCTATTTCCCTGCAGATGCTGCCTACCGTGGCCCCATTGCAGCAAAGGCAAGGGCCATAGCGGAGGTTTTGAAAAAGGAAGGTGTACTGGGCAGGTTTAGCATAGACTTTATATCTGTAAAGGAACAGGATACCTGGAAGCATTATGCCATTGAAATAAACCTGCGCAAGGGAGGTACCACCCATCCCTTCTTAATGCTGCAATTTTTGAGCGATGGCAGTTACAACGAGAATACAGGTATTTTTGAAACTTCCAGCGGGCAACAGCTTTATTACTACGCCTCCGACAATGTGCAGCACGACCAGTACAAAGGACTTACACCCAGGGACCTGATAGATATTGCTATGTTTCATGGCTTGCATTATGATGGTGCCATCCGGAAAGGGGTGATGTTTCACATGATCGGCGCTTTGTCACAGTTTGGGAAAATGGGTATGGTATGCATAGGTTCATCAAGGGAGGAAGCTTATTCATACTATGCAAAAACAATAGCTGTACTTGATGCAGAAACTGGCACAGGCCGGAAGCAGTGAGTAAACGGTTAAAAAGAAAAAGTCAAAAAGAAGAACACCTGCGTTCAGTCTTTTTGACTTTTACTTTTTATTTTCTTTATCTTATTAAAATTACCGACCCTTTCATTTCAATCACCGAGCCATTCTTATCAATTCCTTTGATCGACCATACATAATTACCGGACGAGGCTTTCTTTCCCTTTAACGTACCGTCCCATCCTTTCAGCCATTCCCTGGTCTCAAACATCAGGTTTCCAAAACGATCAAATACACGGAAATAATCGGTGCTTCTTATTCCAACAGGTGTTGGGAAGAAAACATCATTCAGGCCATCGCCATTGGGCGAGAAAGCATTGGGCAAATAATAGGTAGGGCCTTCGTATACTTTGATGAAAATGGTATCATCGTCTGTACAGCCAATGGCATCAGTTACATGCACATAGAAATACGTGTCGTGGCTCATGATGGCAATGGGGTTGGAAATAAATGGATTGTTGAGTGGTCCGGCCGGGCTCCACACAAAACCAACTGCATTGCGCCCCGTGGCCTGCAGCTGGTGATCGCGGTTGATGATGGCAATGGTATCATTACCGGCAAATGCATCTACAGGTGGCTGCATAAATACCATCACACTATCGGTTACAGAAAAATTACAGCCATAATTATCGGTAACCGTTAAAGTAAATTGTCGCGTAGTATCCAGCCTTACACCGGTAACAGCCGAGTTAGGACTGTTCAACGAATCCGGCGGGCTCCAGGAAAAATTCACTGTTCCTGATAAATTGCTGGCGCTGCCAAACAGGGTGGCATTTGTTTTATAGCAAACCGTGGTATCCTTTCCTGCATCAGCAATGGGCTTGTGTTTTACATTCACGGTTATGGAATCCTTCCTGGTGCAAACGCCCCATTTGGCTGTGAGGTAATATTTGGTTGTATCCGTTGGTTTGGCAACAGGGGTACGCACGGTATCGTAATCAAGCGTTGCTTTAGGTGTCCATTTAAACGTATCTGTAAGTGCATTGGTTTGCGGTACCAGGGTGATGCTGCTTCCGAAACAGATGGTGCTGTCCGGGCCAAGTTCGAGGCGCATGGTATCAATCAAGGCAATATTCACAGGAGGGATTGTCTTAATACAGTTATTGGCGTCTTTGATCTGGATGCCGCTATAGGTTCCGGCTGCAAGGTTACCAAAAACATTGGTGGCCACATAGGTAGCACCACCATCTATTGAATATTGATATGCAGGTGTTCCGCCACTTGCATTTAAGGTGATCTCGCCAGTATTGTTTGCGCAGTTCGTATTTAATGCCACCGGAACCAAGCTTAGCGGAGTTGGTTCGCCAATTGTGACTGGTGTAAAATTTGAACAAAAGCTTCCGCCCTCCCTTGCACGCACATTGTATGTACCTGCAGGCAGGTTAAAAACAGGCGAAGTTTGCCAGTTTATTCCATCAACACTATACTCATATGTTGGCCCTACCGGAGCGGTAACAGTAATCGTTCCGTTTCCTCCGTTACAAAGTGCATCTGTAATATCGGCCGCAACAGTAAAAGGGGCAGGTTCTCTTAGAATATTTACTGTATCATGTGCAATGATATCCGTGGCAGGGTCATCAAATTTAGTGTAAACAGTTCTTACAATATAGTGTGCAGGATCAACCGTAGGGCACACATTGGGGAAATCCACGTCCACAATACCATTGCCTGAGTAGTTAACAACAGCACTGCTGTAAGGAACAACCACGTTACCTGCAAAGTCAATTAATTCAACTCTTTTTAAAAGACTGGCGGCAGCATTTCCGGTTGGAACAAAACGCCAGCTTTCATTCATATTGATTGAACCCCAGGCCGGGTCTGATTCTTTGCGGCCAGGTACCATTACATATTGTGTTCTTGAGAAATCCTGTAAACCAATCATCCCTTTACCCCCATTCCAGCTGCCGCATACTTGCTTACTGTTTACAAAAACCTCTATGATACCAGTTGATTCATACAGTACAATCTGGTGTGTATTTTCAATTAAACTGGCGCAGCTGAATAAGGGTACTTTGTAAAAAGAAAAAATAAATCTTCTGTGAGGTGCTGTACCTACTATGTCATATTTGATCTGCTGAGTGGGAGAGGTGGGCTCACTTGGGTCGAGATCATGATAAGGACCCATAATAAGCGCCCTGTCATAACTTGAAGTTGGCAGGTCACCATTGTTTTGCCAATGGGATGGCCCCCCGGCAAGACTTACATCAAATGACAGGTAACCATTGGTGCTTAATACTACCGAATTATAAACTGTACCAAAAAAAGGAAAATTGAAACCTAAGGGAATTACTGAAGAATATCTGTCATCAATATTAAGCGTAACAGGATTGCCTGGAGCCCCGGGATCCACATAGGGTGAAAAGCATCCGCCTGATGCCCCTGAAATAGGATTTACAGAATAATTTGAACCGGATGAAAACTGTCTGAGGTCGCAGGTTTTTGCATGCAAAGTAAAACATGCGGTAGGGCAACTGATCGTTGTATCCCGGGAGCATTGGAAGGAAAAAATACTTTGTGAATTTGAATAATGCACAAAACAAACTGATAATAAGAACAGTAAAATTTTCTTCATTGCAGTAAAATTGGCAGTTTTGTTGCTCTCAAGATAATAAAAATCTTTCAAACGCTGTCTGCTGCTGCAAAAGAGATTACTCACATCATAAAAATATAGCGGCATGGCCGGTTTGAGGTCACCTGATTAAAACTTCCACCTGACAAAGGCCTCCATGGCTGCATACTGTGTCAATCCAAGCTGGGCATACAGTTTGGCTGTATTGGCATTCCGCTCTTCGGCCCGCTGCCAGAATTCCCGGTCATCGCTGCCCTGGAAGGGTACGCTGTCTTTTTGCGACTGGTGTATGAAAATACCATGGCGTTTCTTCACCACCTGGTCGGGGCTCATGGGGATGGCCATTTCTATTTCGGTGATATCCCATTCCTGCCAGGCGCCTTTGTAAAGCCAGAGCCAGCAGTCATTAATCCAGTTGTTCGTTGCTGGTTGTTCGTTGTTCGTTTCTTTAATACGCTTCAACGCCTCTATCACCACATCAAAACAAACCTTGTGTGTGCCATGCGGATCAGCAAAATCGCCGGCGCAATAGATCTGATGCGGCTTTATTTCATTCAGCAGATCGATGGTCTTTTGAACATCGGCTTCGCCCATCGGGTTCTTTTCAATAGTGCCTGTTTCATAAAAGGGCAGGTTCATGAAATGTATCTGATCATCCATCAGTCCCACATATTTGCAGGTGGCTTTGGCTTCACACCTTCTTATCAAACCCTTGATAGCCCTGATGGTTTCGGTATCCTTCTCACTGGTCTTCTTCACTTTTAAAAAGGCAGTAGCCTCTTCCAGTATGGTCTTGCTTTTGGTCTCATCTATGTCAAACATGCTTTCAAACCCAACGGCAAAATCAATAAAGCGGGTTACAAATTCATCTGTAACGGCAATATTACCGCTGGTTTGATAAGCCACATGCACCTCATGGCCCTGGTCGTGCAGGCGCATAAATGTACCGCCCATGCTGATGATATCATCATCGGGGTGTGGAGAAAAGATGACGACACGTTTTGGAAAAGGCTCATTACGTTCCGGGTGATTGGTCCGGTATTCAGATGGTTTACCGCCCGGCCATCCGGTGATGCTGTCTCTTAATAAATAATATACCCGGAGATTAATTTCATAGGCATCACCTTTCTCCACCAGCAGGTCGTTAAGGCCATTATCGTTGTAATCAATATTGGTTAAGCTTAAAACGGGTTTGTTCAGTTTCAGCGCCAGGTTCACTACCGCACGTTTGATCATGCTGCTGGTCCACTCACACTCACCCGTTAACCAGGGACTTTTAAAACGGGTCAATTCACCTGCACAGGTTTCATCAATAACAAAAGTACAGTCGTCATGATTCTGGAGCAATGAAGCCGGCAGGTCTTCCGTATCATCATCTTCCACGGCTTTTTTAACAACCGGTGCTTTAGCCTGTCCCCAGGCCATTAAGATTATTTTTTTAGATTTCAGGATGGTTTGGATGCCCATGGTAATAGCCATGCGGGGCACTTCAGCCATATTGCCAAATTCATAGGCATTGGCAATGCGGGTGCTGTTGTCCAGGCTTATCAGCCTTGTTTTGGAATGGATACTGCTGCCGGGCTCATTAAAACCAATATGACCATTTACACCTATACCTAATATCTGAAGGTCGAGCCCCCCGGCCTCTTCAATTTGCTTTTCGTATTGGAGGCAATGTTCTTTCACCTTGTCTTTTGGTATCATGCCATCCGGCAGGTGATAATTGTTTGGATCAATATCGGTTTGCTCAAATAAATTCTTACGCATGAAATAATGATAGCTCTGCAGCGCATCCTTATCCATAGGGTAGTACTGGTCAAGATTGAAGGTGATAACGTTCTTAAAACTCAATCCTTCCTCTTTATGCATACGTACCAGTTCGGCATACAGGGTCTTGGGCGATGAGCCGGTTGCCAGGCCAATCACCGGTTTTTTGCCTTCAGCTTCCTTAGCTTTGATGAGTGCTGCAATTTCTTTTGCTACAAATGCAGAGCCTGCATTAGAATCCGGAAATATTTTTACCGGTATTTTTTCGAGCGAGTCGGTAAGGTCTATTTTGGTCATACTGGTTGTTTATGGTGTCAGGCCACTAAAAAAATGTGTGCTGAAAATGATGCCGGTTTAACAAATACTTCTGAACAGAGTGGCTTTTTGCAGGGGCCAGACACCTATTATACACCTAAGTTAAAATAATCCTTCTACAATATGGTTATTCAACGCTTCAATTGTATAAGATTTAAGATCATTTTGAGTAAAATTCAGTAATGTACAGCACAATGATTTATTACAAATGGTTCCGTTTCTGCCATGGTAATAATCAGGGTAAGATGAATAATGCCATTGCTGTAATTCTTTTACCAGGTTTGCTTTTAACGGATTTTGATGAATGTATTGGAAGCAGGCTAAAAGGTAATCCTTTTGAGAAAAATCGTTGATTAAATGATCGGCTCCAGATAATAATTTTGCTTTTGTCTTCTTTTGAAAAAGATTTCCCGTTGTTTTGTTTTGAAGATTGATGGCTTTTGTATAAGAACTCAATGTTTTTCCAATCGCTTTTGAAAGATTTTGCATATTAGTTTCCTTACCTGCTAACATAATTTGCTTGCAACCTTCTTCATTAGGCAGCAGCATAAAATGGAAGTGATTTGGCATTAAGCAATAGCATAGTACATCGGCATAGTTTTTCCACTCAGCTTTTACTTTTTGCAAAAAATAAAGATAGTTACGTTCAGAAAAAAAGATCAGTTGTTTGTTATTACCCCTGTTGTAAACATGGTAGATTTGGCCGGGTTCAAAATGCATAGGGTCAGTTTGATTACCGAATTTACGGGGTAATGGCGACATAAATCAGGTGTCTGGCCACAAAACTCCTTAGCAGGCTCAGAAGCAAGCATGTTTTAATCAACCCAAATTGTATATGCTTACGAAGTGGCCTGACACCTATTGCACCTCAATCTCATCCACAAACAACCAGGCAGGATTACCGGCACCGGGATTGCCCGCCGGGATGATGCCATAATTTTTCACCTTCACCTTAACATACCGGCATTTTAGATTGTTTTCAACCGATATGGTTTTGGTTCCTTTTTCGGCAACGGGGTCAATGGGTCTTTTTGTTGAAGGAAAGTTTGTCAGGTCAGCGTCTGTATATTCAACGTTCGGAATAAATATCACTTCAATCTGTGATGGCAAATAGATCCAGCTGCCGTTTTGCTCCAGCACATGCACCGTAACTTTTGAAATATCCATTTCGCTGCCCAGGTCGATGGTGGCATTCAGATCAGTTCCGTTAAAACCCAAAAACTCCGAAGATCTTGCCAGTCCTTTTTCATTTTGCACGCCATTCACTAAAGTAAAAGCACCATCGCCGGGATAGTTCTTGCTCGCTTCCGTAGCAAGGGTTATTTTTTTGCCGGTGGCTTTGTTGAATTTGAAATACTGGCTCACCTTATTACTCATCGTGTTACCGGTGACAGCCCAGGCGTTGATGATCGTATTCTGGTTGATAACAACAGGAGCAGAATAGTCGCGGAGTTTGTCAACCGGGGTTATACTTTCATATTTGATAAGGGCGTTATCATATTTCGATTCCAGTTTCCATTGTATACCATTAAAATTATCTGTTGGCATTACTGTAGCTTTCAAATCATAGTATGCCTTACTGTAGTTGATCTTTTGTTTATCCAGTCTGTCAAAAATCACCGGCAATCTTTTTTCAAAATCCTTCCAGTCTCTTTTTTCTTTGGGGCTCCATAAAACCTCACTCAGTGCAGTAATGCGTGGGAACAACATATATTCAACCTTGCTTGTATTCTCATAATACTCGGCCCACATATTGGCTTGTGCGCCTAAAATGTATTTGCCCTGTTCTGCATTCAGCTCTTTGGGAACCGGATCCCAGGCGTATACATTCTCAATAGGGTTGTAGCCACCAATGGTTACACTGTCTTCATTCTTACTTTGGGTATGATCGAAATAAACCGGGTTGCCGGGTGTCATGATCACTCGGTGTTTTTGTTTGGCAGCCTCAATACCACCCGTTTCGCCACGCCAGCTCATCACCACAGCATTGGGTGCCAGTCCGCCTTCCAGTATTTCATCCCAGCCAATGATGGTTCTGCCCTTGCTGTTCAGGTATTTTTCAATACGCTGTACAAAATAACTTTGCAGCTCATGCTCATCTTTCAGTTTTTCATTTTTGATCCTTTGCTGACAGGCGGGGCAAATTTTCCAATGTGTTTTAGGTGATTCATCACCACCAACATGAATATATTTGGATGGGAAGAGGCCACAAACTTCATCCAGCACATTTTCTAAAAATTTAAAAGTGGAATCCTTACCGGCACAAAAAACATCATCAAACACACCCCAGGTTTCCTGCACCAGTTTTATCCTTCCTGCTTTTTGTTCAGCAATACTTTTTTGAGAGATCATATTGGCCGGTATCTCCGTTGGCTTTGATGGGAAACAACTAAGCCAGGGATAGGCAGCAATGGCAGCGCTGCTATGGCCTGGCATTTCAATTTCCGGTATCACATCAATATACCTGTCTTTGGCGTACTGTATTACTTCCTTAATTTCAGCCTGTGTGTAATATCCGCTGTAAGGTTTGTTATCATTGCCTTTACCCGGATAGCGGCCAATGATGGTGCCGTTTCTTTTAGAACCTATATTGATGAGCCCGGGATATTTTTTTATTTCGATACGCCAGCCCTGGTCATCGGTTAAATGCCAGTGAAATGTATTGAATTTATAAGCGGCCAGGTAATCAATATATTTTTTTACAAAAGAAACAGGAAAGAAGTGACGGCAAACATCCAGGTGAATGCCGCGGTATGCAAAACGGGGATAATCAGTAATAGTAAGTTGTGGTAAACTTAGTTTGTTGTTATTAGTTTGTGGTTTGTCGTTTGGCGGTAGCAATTGCATAAGCGTTTGAATACCATAAAAAACGCCCTGCTCATTGTCCCCGGCAAGGTAAATGCCTTTATTATCAATTGTTAAATTGTAAGCTCCGGGTATTTCATGGTCCATCCTTTCATAATTCAGGCGGATGGCATTATTACCGGCAAAGTCTTTAACTACTTTTAACTTAGAACCCAGCAGCTGAAACAGGTATTCATTCAGCAGGGATGCAGTTTTTTCAAGCCCGCTTCCTTCCAAAACAATAGTGGTGCTTTTATCGATACTGACAGAACCCTTGCCAGCTTTCACCTGTACAGGCACAGGTGCCAGGTTAACATTATTTTGCCCCTGAGCAAGTAAGCAATTCAATAGTAAAACAATGGTGATGATCTTTTTCATGTGGTTTATTTCAAAACAGGTAAAATGATTTTTGACTGATTGCTATTATCGTGATAGATCTTTATCAGGGCTTTCTGAAAATCGCTGTCATTACATTTGTAGATGTCAACGAATTTTTGCGGGTTCCTGTCGGCCAGGGGAAACCAGCTGCTTTGTATTTGTACCATTATCTTATGGCCTTTCTTAAAGGTATGCGCCACATCGGGCAGACTGTATTTTACTTCGGTTATTTTACCTGGGGTAAAGGCTTCGGGTTTTGCAAAACTATTGCGGTAGCGGCCCCGCATGATCTCGCCACGTACCAGCATTTGATAGCCTCCCATGGGGTAGGCAAGGCCATTTCCTTTTCCAAATTCAGTTTCATCGTATTTGTACTCATCCGGAAAAACATCGATCAGTTTTACCACAAAATCCGCATCGGTGGTACTGATGGCAGTCACGAGGTCTGCTACCAGCGGCCCCCCCAGGGTGATGTCTTCGGTAAGTACATCTGTGCTGAAGCTAAGTACATCGGGCCTGCGGCTGGCAAAGCGCTGGTCATCGGTCATATATTCCCTTGTTCTTCCGAGGCCCACATCTTCGGTATACGGAACAGGATGGGCAGGGTCGCTTATATATTCGCTGGGGTTATTGCTGTTTGCTTCAGGTGCAAAAAGAAGTTTTCCATTATTGCCCAGAAACAGGTTTTTGTATTCCACATTCTTTGCCGGCCATTCATTGAATCTTCTCCACTCATTTTCACCGCTAAAGAAAACAGTTGCTTCAGCAATACCGCTTATCGTTCCCTTTAACTTTAAATAGAAATTAAAGAACGGGATCTCGATATTTTTTTGATAGAATTCACTTGTCTTTTTTCCAAAACGCACATTGCCCAGATAGCTGCCGTCGCTGCGGCCGCCCCAGCCGCCATGAAACCAGGGCCCCATCACCAGGCGATTATCGGTGTTCCTGCTTTTTTCTTCAATGGCTTTGTATAAATTCCAGGCGCCAAAACAATCTTCCGCATCAAATAAGCCACCCACCACCAGCATGGCAGGTTTAATATTACTTACAAAATTGCGTGCATTGCGTGCTTCCCACCAGGCATCATAATCAGGGTGATTCATCAGGTCGTTCCAGAACAGGATACTGTCGCCCATGATCTTGCTGAAATTTTTTAAAGCACCTGTCTTCAAATAAAAATCATAATTATCCTGCGAAGGGATCCTGAAACCGGGAGTCCACTGGGTAGTGGGCCTGGGCCTGGGCAAACCAAAACCGCTATAAAAACTAAAACCATCCATCAGCATCAGGGCCCCGTTGTGGTGAAAGTCATCGCCCTGGAACCAATCGGTAACCGGCGCCTGGGGGCTTACTGCTTTCAGTGCCGGGTGGCCGCTTAATGCTGCCATGGTTGAGTAAAAGCCCGGGTATGAAATACCAAATACACCCACCCGCCTGTTGTTGCCGGGGATGTTGTTCACCATCCACTCAATGGCATCGTAGGTATCACTGGCTTCGTCAATTTCCTTTCCTTTTTTGTTTGGATTGAACGGGCGGACATCTTCAAACACACCTTCGCTCATGAACTTGCCCCTTACATCCTGTATGGCAATGATATAACCTTCCTTCAGATAATTGATCCAGTAAGATTCATAGATACGGGGATTGAACTTGTCTTCCCCGTAAGGCGAACAGCTGTATGGTGTACGGTTGAACAGGATAGGATGCTTTACACTGCTGTCTTTTGGAATATAAAAGGCGGTGAACAGGCTGATGCCATCACGCATGGGAAGCATTCTTTCCGTCTTATAATAGTTTTCTCTTACCCAGGCAGAATCGGTATTTTGGGCAACTGCTGCAGAAAAAAGGAAACCGGAAATGAAGCTGAGTAAAAAATATTTTTTCATTGGTTCATTAATTGAGTGTTAAATTTAACGAAACAATATTGTTTATGAGTAATTACCGCGACGAGCTTATCCATAAATTTTACAGTTCCTTCCAAAAACTGGATCACCGGGGCATGAACAGCTGTTACAGTGATGACATTGTTTTTTTTGATCCTGCATTCGGGTTACTGAAAGGAGATGAAGCAAGGGCCATGTGGAAAATGCTTTGTACCAATGCAAAAGATTTTTCGCTCAGCTTTGGTAATATTCAGCACCTGGATGAAGAATACAGCACCTGCGACTGGGAAGCAACCTATACATTTTCAAAGACAGGCAGAAAGGTCATCAATAAAATTAAAGCCAATATGCGTTTTGCTGATGGTAAAATTACTGAGCACAGTGATGCTTTCAGCCTGCATAAATGGAGCAGCCAGGCACTTGGTTTCAGCGGCTGGCTGCTGGGCTGGAACCGTTTCTTTCAGCGCAAGATTCAAAACGGGGCAAGGAAGAGCCTGGTAAAATTTATGGAAGCGGGCAAATGAACAATCAGGTTACTGGCAATGCGTTGCCCTTGTAAATAAGCGAAACAATCATTATTTTTCATTTTATTCAATCACCAAAACTTTTACCGATGCTTCAAAATTTTGATTATTTGAACTGGCCGGCAATTGCAGTGGCAGCACTTGCTTATTTTATGTTAGGCGCCCTGTGGTACTCCAAGGCCCTGTTTGCCAAACGCTGGATCGCCGACCTGAAACTGGATATAAATGACCCCAATGCAAAGAAAGGTGTGGGATTGATGTTTGGGGGTTCTTTTGTATTGATGTTTGTGCAAAGCCTGGCCATAGCGGTACTGGCCGAACGCCTGAACATACGCGACCTGGGCTGGATGAGCGGTGTAAAGCTGGGGGCCGTAACCGGAAGTTTTTGTGCCGCTGCGGTAGGGGTCAATTATCTGTACGAGAAAAAACCACTTAGCCTCTGGCTGATCAATGCAGGATATGCTGTTATCGGAAACATGATTGCTGCTGTGATCATTTGCAGCTGGACCTAAAGAAGTAATTTAATGTTTAAAGTCTAAAGTTTAAGGTTTAAAGTGAGTTGACCCTAAACTTTAAACCTTAAACTTTAAACTATAATTATTCAACAGTTGATACTTTCACAATATTGGTGGGAAGGTGTAATTCCACCGGTGTGCTGCCGGTATTTACCACCACATCTCCCACATTAATGAAGCCGCGTTCTTTTAAGATATTTATCTGGTCAAAGATGATATCATCCAGGCTTTCCTCTTCTGCATAATAGAACGCCCTTACGCCCCAGCTTAAGCTTAGCTGTGCCAGCAGCGATTTTTCCTTACTGAAAATATAAAGTGGGGCTTTTGGCCTGTAGCTACTCAGCATAAAAGCGGTGTAGCCACTCTGTGTCATGCCTATCAATGCACGGGCATTGGTATCGTGTGCCAGTTTACAGGCGCTGTAACAGATAGCATCACTTAAAAAGGAAGGGGAGTGGGGTTGGGGAAAAAGAATATCGTCGCGGTTATAATCATAAACCGTTCTTTCCACTTCCATAATGATCCTCGACATGGTTTGCACCACCTGCACCGGGTATTCACCCATGGCAGTTTCACCACTCAGCATCACGGCATCGGCTCCTTCCAGTACAGCATTGGCCACGTCCGTGACCTCGCTGCGGTTGGGTTTGGTGCGGTCCATCATGCTTTCCATCATTTGCGTGGCCACGATCACGGGCTTTGCACGGTGCATACTTTTGCGGATGATCTCTTTCTGAATGATGGGAACCTGCTCCACCGGGAGTTCCACACCCAGGTCGCCACGTGCCACCATAATGCCATCGCTTTCCACAATGATATCACGGATATTTTTCAAAGCCTCGGGCATTTCAATTTTTGCGATCACTTTTATCTTACTGCCTTTCTCAGCGATCTTGCTTTTAAGCTCCACAATATCCTGCTTCCTGCGAACGAAAGATAACGCCACCCAGTCCAGGTTATTCTCAATGATGAATTCCAGGTCGGCATAATCCTTCTCGGTCATCGAAGGCATGGTAAGTTCCGAGTCAGGAAGATTAACACCTTTCTTAGGCAGCAGCGTACCACCAATGGTAATATTTACCTGCACCTCTTTGTTGTTGAGGATAGATTTGACCTTTACTTCCATTTTTCCGTCATCCAGGAAAATACGTTCACCCACTTTTACATCGGTGGTAAGGTTAGGGTAGGAAACATATACTTTGTCTTTTGTTCCCACCTGTTTTTCGGTACTAAAAATGATATCGGCGCCTTCCACCAGCTCCACCTGGCCGTTCTCCAGGTCGCCTACCCTTAATTTAGGTCCCTGAAGGTCGCCCAGGATAGCAACATTGAAGGGTTGAGATTTATTGATGGCACGGATATATTCAATGATCTGTTTCTTATTGTCGTAAGCGCCGTGTGAAAAATTGAGCCTGAATACATTTACACCAGCCTGTGCCAGTTCCAGCAATTTGTCATAGTTATCGCAGGCCGGTCCTACTGTGGCAACAATTTTCGTTCTTTTTTGCGAATGTGAAATACCAGCTTCCTTGTCCATTTGCTGGTGAAGGTATTTTCCGATGTGTTTGCTCATTTATTCAATTTGATGATTTGGAGATTTGATGATTTGGAGATTTGATGATTTGAAGATGTTGAACAAGCAGGTTGATTAGCATTATCAAATTATCGAATCAATTAATTACCAAATTATGTAGCCAGTATCTTCACGATCTTAAGCCACTCTTCGCTGATGCGTTGTTTTTTCTTGATGGCTTCATCCAGCGGTATATAGTTGATCCTGTTGTTGACAACGCCTACAAAAACATTGTGCCTGCCTTCCACCAGCGATTCCACAGCATGATAACCCATACGGCTGGCAATCAGGCGGTCGAAGCAGCTGGGCGCCCCGCCCCGCTGAATATGTCCCAAAATACAAACCCTTACCTCAAGCAGGGGCAACCGGGCTTTAATGGCCCTGGCCACTTCATCTGCGCCGCCAAATTCATCTCCTTCAGCAACTACGATCAGGTTTACCAATTTATGACGCCTTTCCTTTTCCTGCAGTTGCGAAATGATCGGTTCTATTTCTGTTTTGCGTTCAGGGATCAATATGTTTTCTGCACCGGTAGCAATACCACTGTGCAGGGCAATGTATCCGGCATCACGGCCCATCACTTCAATAATGAAAAGACGGTCGTGTGCATCGGCAGTATCCCTTATCTTGTCAATGGCTTCCACTGCAGTATTTACAGCGGTATCAAAACCAATGGTAAAATCGGTACCGGCTATATCTTTATCAATGGTACCCGGTAGTCCAATACAGGGTATATCAAATTCGTTGCTGAAAACCTGGGCACCCCTGAAACTGCCATCGCCACCAATGATCACCAGGCCGTTGATACCGTGCTTCTTTAAATTTTCGTAAGCTTTTTTTCTGCCTTCCGGAGTAAAAAAATCTTTGCAGCGGGATGTTTTTAGTATGGTACCGCCCCGTTGAATGATATTGGCAACACTGCGGCTTTCCATTTTAAAAATGTCGTTTTCCACCATGCCGCTGTAACCACGCATGATGCCAAATACCTCCAGTCCGTGATAAAGACCCGTACGTACCACCGCACGTATGCAGGCATTCATACCCGGGCTGTCACCGCCCGATGTTAATACACCAATCTTAGTAACCTTCTTTTTCATCCTTCAAAAATACAATAAACACTTGATTTTTTAGTACTGAAGGCCGGGTTAGCTGCATTTCAGTATAACAGTAACGTGGATATTTTTATAGCATCCTTTTAATTTCAATGATCATAAGGCAGCACAGGTGGCAGGCTGAAATGCTTTGTGGGAAAGGATTTTATAACAGCCCTGCAAAATGAAAATTCTTGAACGGCTTTCGAAACTTCATTAAGCGCAAACGGTTGCGCTTAATGAAGTTTTGCAGTATGTTTTTATTTCTTGCATGCAGTTATATCATACATTCCACAGTAATTTTTGGAAATGAAATCCATTATCTTAGTAGAAATTTTGTTTATGAAATTAACTTTAACAATGGCGGCACTTCTTTTTGCAGGAAGCTCTATGGCACAGCTTTCTTACCCTGTCAGCAGAAAAACAGACCAGGCAGACACTTATTTTGGCACCAGGGTAAGCGACCCTTATCGCTGGCTGGAAGATGACAAAAGTGATGAGACAAAAGCATGGGTTACTGAACAAAATAAAGTGACATTCGGTTACCTGGATAAAATACCTTACCGCAAAAATTTTCAGCAGGCCATTGAAAAGGTTTTTAATTACCCCAAATATTCTGCACCGTTCCGGAACGGAGAATGGTTTTATTTTTATAAGAACGATGGCTTACAAAACCAGTCAGTTTTATACAGGCAAAGAGGATTGGAAGGGGCAGTGGAGGAAGTAATAGACCCCAATAAATTAAGTAAGGATGGAACCACCCGCCTTACCGTTTTTAATTTGTGCAAAGACGGTGCTTATGCAGTAGTGGGGTTGAGTGAGGGTGGCAGCGACTGGCAAACTTTTTACGTGAGGGATATGGTTACCGGCAAAAACCTGGATGATAAACTGGAATGGGTAAAAGTAAGTGGTGTGGCCTGGGAAGGGCATGGGTTCTATTACAGTCGTTATCCTGCACCAGCGGCGGGAGCCAGCGCATTGAGTGTTAAGAATGAGAACCACCAGGTTTGGTATCACAAAGTGGGTACGGCACAAACAGAAGATAAGCTGGTTTACGAAGATAAAAATAACCCGCAGCGTTTTCATACAGCTTCCACCAGTGAAGATGAAAAATTTCTTTTTCTTACACTGAGCGATCGTGGTAAAGGCTTTGACGGGAATGCGATCTATGCTATGGACCTTTCAGCTAAAGAAAAGAAATTCTATCCTGTTGTACCCGATATCAGCAATGATGATTATAGCATTATAGAAAATACAGCCGGTAAGTTTTTGATACGCACCAATGCCGGTGCACCCAACAGCAAAGTGATCGCTGTGGATATTAAAAACCCCGATCTGAAAAAAGCCGTCACCATTATTGCGGAAACCAAAGAACCACTCCAAAGCGCCGGTACCGGGGGTGGAAAATTATTTGTGTCTTACCTGAAAGATGTGAGCACCAAAACCTATGTGTATAGTCTTGAAGGAAAAAAACTGGGAGAAGTTACTTATCCTGCACCAGGCAATGGAAGCGGCATGGGCGGCGAGCGTGACGATAAATTTCTTTTTTACGTTTTTAGCTCATTTACTTTTCCCCCTACCATTTACAAATACGATATAGCTACTGGTAAAAGCTCGGTTTTCCGCAAACCGGAAGTGGCCTTTAATCCCAACGATTATGAAACCAAACAGGTTTTTTATACCTCAAAGGACGGCACTAAAATTCCGATGTACATCATCAATAAAAAGGGAATTAAAAGAGACGGTAATAATGTTACCTTATTATACGGTTATGGCGGTTTCAATATCAACCTGAACCCTGCTTTCAGCGCCACCCTGCTGCCATTCTTAAATGCAGGAGGTGTATATGCACAGGCCAACCTGCGGGGCGGCGGCGAGTATGGCGAAGCGTGGCATAAGGCAGGGATGCTGCTAAACAAGCAAAATGTATTTGATGATTTTATTGCGGCGGGCGAATACCTGATCAAAGAGAAATATACCAGCCCTGCCAGGCTGGCCATACGTGGCGGCAGTAATGGAGGCTTATTGGTAGGTGCAGTAATGAACCAGCGCCCTGATCTGTTCAGGGTGGCCATACCCCAGGTGGGGGTAATGGATATGCTGCGCTTTCATAAGTTCACTATCGGCTGGAACTGGATCGCTGATTACGGAAGCAGCGAGCAGGATGAAAAGAATTTCAAAAATTTATTTGCTTACTCGCCTTTGCACAATATCAGCAGCTCGGCAAATTACCCTTCAACCATGGTAACCACGGCCGATCATGATGACCGGGTGGTGCCGGCGCATTCCTTTAAATACATAGCCACGTTGCAGGAAAAATACAAAGGCAAAAACCCGGTGCTGATACGTATTGATACCAACAGCGGCCACGGCGCCAGCAATACCAAAAAGAATATTGAAAGCACTGCAGATATTTATTCTTTTATTTTTTATGAAATGGGGGTTGTACCTGCGTTTTGATACAACTTAGTACTACGGAAATAGAACACAAACCCGCCTTTGCAAAGACGGGTTTGTTATTTATAGCCTCGGATCTGTCCAAACATTGGATATAAATGTGGCTTCAGTAAAAAAATTGGGATGTGTATGATCACCATTACCTCCAACTCCGCCTGAAGGGGCAAAAAGAAAATTGCAATCCTCATCTTTTACTTCATTATACTTGTCGCAGCAGCCTGCATAATAGAAGTAAACTGTTTTTCCCTGGTAGTTGTAAGCATCAATGCTGAAAAGTACATAACCTTTTGGATGTGCTAATGCTGCATTTATCTGTGCCTGCATGCAGGGTGAAATAACAGCACCCGGTTGAGTATCTGTTTTTTTACAACTGATGAAAAGAAACGTTAAAATGGCAAGGGGCAAATATCTTAGCATAAACTTTTTATAACCAAGACACGCATTGCCGGTATTTCGCTGCTTACATCCGCTCCGGCACCGCAATACCCATCAGCTGCATACCGCTTTTCAGGATATTGGCAGTAAACAGCGATATCTTTAAACGAAGCTGTTTTTTCTCTTCTGTTTCTGCATTGGCTACAGAGAGTTCTGAATAGAATGAATTGTATGTTTTAGCAAGATTAAAAACATAATTGGCAATTACCGACGGGTTGTGTTCTGCAGCTGCCTGCTCTATCATTAGGGGGAATTGTTCTGCAGCTACTATTACTTCTTTTTCGGCTTTAAGTAAGTCGTTGCCCGTTGCCGGTTGTCCGTTGCCAGTGTTGCCAGTTTCCGCTTTTCTTAAAATGCTTTTTATTCTTGCATATGTATATTGAATGAACGGCCCGGTGAATCCATGAAAATCGATGCTTTCAGTGGGATTGAAAACCATGGTTTTTTTAGGGTCCACCCGCAGCAAATAAAACTTCATAGCGCCCAGGCCAATGGTATTGTACAAGGACTTTAATTCTTCATCCGTAAAATCCTTCACCTTGCCCAGTTCCTCGGTATGTTGGGCAGAAGTGCTGATCATTTCCTCCACTATATCATCAGCATCCACCACGGTGCCTTCCCGGCTCTTCATTTTACCGCTGGTAAGTTCCACCATACCATAGCTTAAATGGTAAATATTATCTGCATTGGGCATGCCCAGTTTCTGGCAGATGAGCTGCAGCACTTTCATGTGGTAATTCTGTTCATTACCTATCACGTAAATACTTTGATCTATCTTATATTGTTCGTATTTCTGTAAGGCCAGGCCAATATCCTGTGTTATGTAAACAGAAGTGCCATCCTTCCGCTGCACGATCTTCTCATCCAGTCCGTCTGCCGTCAGATCGATCCAGATACTGCCATCTTCTTTTTGAAAGAACACGTTTTTGTCCATGCCCTGCTTCACAATATCTTTTCCCAGCAGGTAGGTATTGCTTTCGTAATAGATCTTGTCGAAATCGGCGCCAATATTTTTATAGGTAACATCAAATCCGCTGTATACCCAGCCGTTCATGGTCTTCCAAAGCTCCATCACTTCGGGTTTGCCATCCTCCCAATCCAGCAACATCTGTTGAGTAGCTTTCATGATGGGCGCTTCTTTTTCTGCAACTGCCTTATCAACACCTTCGCTTACTAACTTATCAACCTCGGCTTTATAAGCATCATTGAATTTTACATAATAGTCCCCCACAAAATGATCACCCTTGATGCCCGTACTTTCCGGTGTGGCGCCATTGGCAAACAACTGCCAGGCAATCATGCTCTTGCAGATATGGATTCCCCGGTCGTTCACAATACAACTTTTCACCACTTCATAGCCATTGGCTTTCAGGATCTCTGCCACGCTCCAGCCCAGGAAGATGTTTCTTAGATGGCCGAGGTGCAGTGGTTTGTTGGTGTTGGGAGACGAATATTCCACCATCACTTTTTTACCGTTCATGGCTTTTTTACCATAGCAGATGTCGTGGTGGTTTTTGTTCAGCAGTTCCTGCCAGTAAATATCGGCCACGGTGATGTTCAAAAAGCCCTTGATGATATTGTACGCAGCAAAATATTGCGGGTAATTCTTTACCAGGTGACCGCCCAGTTGGTTGCCAATGGCATCGGGCGATAGTTTCAGCGATTTAACCAGCGAAAACATCACAACGGTGTAATCGCCCTCAAATTCAGGCTTGGTTTGGTTTATCTGAAAATCCTTATCTGTAAAGGATTGTGCATATAAGGCAGACAAACTTTCAATGGTGCTTTTTTGTAAAATACTGATGATCGACATGCGGCAAAGATAATTAACTGTTTGTAGTTTATGGTTTGTCGTTTGTAGTTAAGCGGGCAGGCTGTCTGCCATAGCGAAACAAGAAACCCAAAACCACCAACTTTAAACCTCCAAACCCTTATCTTTGCGCTCTTTTTACAATTATGATAAGTGCAAATAATATAACGCTGGCCTATGGCAAGCGGGTTCTGTTCGATGAAGTGAATATCAGTTTTACCAAGGGAAACTGCTATGGCATCATTGGCGCCAACGGTGCCGGTAAATCCACTTTTTTAAAGATAATCAGCGGGGAAATAGAGCCCAACAAAGGAACTATCAGCATTACGCCCGGTGAAAGGATGGCGGTGCTGAACCAGAACCAGTTTGCTTTTGATGAGCAAACCGTACTGAACACGGTGCTGATGGGCCATAAAAAAATGTGGCAGGTAATGCACGAGAAAGATGCCTTGTATCTAAAAGAAGATTTTTCTGAGGCAGATGGCATTAAAGCTGGCGAACTGGAACACGAATTTGGTGAAATGGGCGGCTACACGGCAGAAAGCGATGCAGCCACTCTGCTGGCCGACCTGGGTGTGAAGGACGAACTGCACCAACTGCTGATGAAGGATATTGCGGCCAACATCAAAGTAAGGGTATTGCTGGCACAGGCCATCTTTGGCAATCCCGATATCTTACTGCTGGATGAGCCTACCAATAACCTGGATGTGGAAACCATCAGCTGGCTGGAGAACTTTTTAGCCGATTATGAGAATATTGTGCTGGTGGTTAGTCACGACCGTCACTTTTTGGATGCTGTGTGTACCCATGTGGCCGATGTGGACAGGAACAAGATCAAAATATATACCGGTAACTACTCTTTCTGGTACGAAAGTTCGCAACTGGCCGCCCGCCAGATGAGCGACAAGAACAAAAAGATGGAAGAGAAGCGGAAAGACCTGCTGGACTTCATTGCCCGGTTCAGTGCCAATGCCTCTAAAAGCAAGCAGGCTACCAGCCGTAAAAAAGCACTGGAAAAACTGGTTATCGAAGAAATTCAGCCAAGTAACCGTAAATATCCCGGTATCATCTTCAAGCAGGAGCGTGAAGTGGGCAACGAGATATTGAAAGTGGAGAACCTGGAACTGAAAACTGAAGGCAAAACCATTTTCAGCAAAATAAAATTTGATGTGCAGAAGGGAGATAAGATCGCTTTCCTGAGCCGGGACCCGATTGCACTGACCAGTTTCTTTGAGGTGATCAATGGTAAAATGAAAGCCGACAGCGGTACCTACGAATGGGGCACCACTGTTACCACCGCTTATTTGCCCAACGATAACAGCGAGTATTTTGAAGGCAGCCAGCTGAACCTAATGGAATGGCTTCGCCAGTATGTGCCACCCGGAACCAAGGATGTGGACGAGGATTTCCTGCGTGGATTCCTGGGCAAGATGTTGTTCAGCGGTGATGAGATACTTAAGAAGACCAATGTACTCAGCGGGGGCGAAAAAGTACGCTGCATGATCAGCAAGATGATGCTGCAAAACCCCAATGTGCTGATACTGGACGAACCTACCAACCACCTCGACCTGGAAAGTATCATTTCTTTCAACGATAATATGGTGGCTTACCCAAGTAATGTATTGTTCACCACGCATGATCACCAGTTCATGCAAACGGTGGCCAACCGCATCATCGAGATCACACCAAAAGGTATGATTGACCGGCTGATGACCTACGATGAATACCTGGAGGATGAAAGGGTGAAGGCGATGAGGGAGGAACTGTATAGTTAATTAGCTAATTTGATGATGTGCTGATGTGCTAATTTTTCCGAGAGGTAAAGTTGTTTTTATACAATACTTTTAATGTTATAATGAATTAGCTAATTATCGAATTAGCTAATTCCATATAGATTAATAACTATAGGTTTCATTCGTACTGTTTGTGTTGGAATGAATTAGCACATTATCGAATTAGCTAATCAGCACATTATGCATTTATGGCAAAAGACAGAATCATAGCATTTATCGATTTCTTCTACCCGCCGTTCCGCAGGTTCATGCCGGAACAAACCTTCCGTTATGCAGCCTGCGGAGGCGCCAACACGGTTTTAGGCCTGGTGCTCTTTAAAATATTGCTGGTATATGTTTTTAAACTGGAAAATGTAGACCTGGGCTTTTATACCCTGAAACCGCACAACGCTGCACTCTTCATTTCTTTTTGCGTGAATTTTTTGGTGGGTTTTATCCTCATGAAATATGTGGTGTTTGTCGACTCTGACCTGAAGGGAAGGATACAGCTGTTCAGGTACGGACTATCATTCTTCATCAACCTGGCACTCAATTATTTTATACTCCGGCTGTTTGTGGAAGTATTTGGCTGGTGGCCGTTCCTCAGTCAATGCCTTACCACCGTTATCATTGTTACCATCAGCTATCTCAGCCAAAAGCACTTCTCTTTCAAAACCAGGAAATAACCCGTAGCAACCCCCGCCGGTAATTCTTCATTCTTCATTTTTAATTCTTTACTTTCGTGCAGATTTAGAAACATGCATTTTAATTTCCTATACATCGATCCCGGAAGCGGCAGTTATATCGTGCAAATGATCATTGCGGCTGTGCTGGGCGTCAGTTTCTTCTTCAAAAATTTCTGGCTCACTGTAAAGTCATTCTTTACGGGCAGGAAAATGAAGAAAGAAGATGAAAAAGATACGGTTGAATAAATCCACGCTATTGCATGACCCCTCATCCAGCTTCATACAGAGATAACAGCGGTTTTGTTTTTAAGCATAACGGCATCGTTTACCGTTATGTTCAGCCGGTTTACCAATCTCATTACGATCAGCTGATGAGCAGCGGCCTTTATGATGAACTGGTAAAACAGAACCGGCTCATTGCACACCAGGAAATAGCGGCAACAAACGATTTTGGATTTACCGGCGGAAAAATATTGCAGCCCGAACAACTGCCCTTCATCAGTTATCCTTACGAATGGAGCTTTGATATGTGGAAGGATGCCGCCCTGCTTACATTGCAAATAGCCGGTACGGCAATAAAAAAAGGGATGATCCTGAAGGATGCCACTCCCTTCAACATACAATTCTGCAAAGGCAGGCCGGTCTTTATCGATACACTTTCTTTTGAAATTTATGAAGCAGGCAAACCCTGGATCGCTTACCAGCAGTTCTGCGAATGTTTTTTAGGTCCGCTGCTGCTGATGCATTATTGTCACCCTGATACGCAAAGACTGTTTACCGTGTACCCCAATGGCATACCCATGGCGGTTCTCGTAAGCCTGTTGCCCAAAAGATCGAAGTGGAATATGAATGCCTTCCTGCACGTACACCTGCAGGCCAGGCTTGCAGGCAGGGGCGCACAAAACAGGAAACCGGAAAACAATTTCTCCCGGCAAAAACTGGAAATACTGCTAAAAGGGCTGGAAGCTTTTGTGCAGAAACTTTCACCCAAAAAAGTAAAGACCACCTGGGATGATTATTATACCGGTACCATTTTGGGCAATGAATACCTGCAGGCCAAAACATTACTGGTGCAGGCTTACAGCAAGGCCATCGATTTTCATACTGTAATCGACCTGGGCGCCAACGATGGTCATTTCAGCCGGCTTTTTGAGAAAGAAAAAATGGTGATTGCCACCGATGCCGATACCAATTGCATCAATGAATTGTACGGGCAAATAAAAAAAGAAGGGCGGCAAAACATACTCCCTTTGGTGAATGATCTTACCACGCCTTCACCTGCCATTGGCTGGGCCAATGCAGAAAGGGAATCCATTACCGGCAGGTTAAAAGCCAACCTGGTACTGGCGCTGGCACTGGTGCACCACCTGGCCATTGCTAAAAATGTTCCGCTGCCATTGATAGCCGACTGGCTGCAGCAAATGGGGGAGCACCTCATCATTGAATTTGTGCCCCGGGAAGACGAGAAAGTACAACTGCTGCTGCAAAACCGGGCAGATATTTTTGATGGCTACAACCCGGAACAATTCAAACTGAGTTTTGAAAAGCATTTCCATATTTTGCAGGAAGCGCAAGTGGGCAATACCGGCCGCCGGTTATTTTTAATGAAACGCAGGTAATGAATGTGCTGAGAAAAATACCTTTCTTTCTTCCTTTACTGGCTTTGTTCTTTTGCCTGCATGGGAGCGTGGAAAACTATGGGTTCATTCGTTTTACCGAAGTATTGTATCCCGGCCTGTATATACTGGCCGGCATCGTGTTGCTAACCGCCATCACCCGTTTGTTCACCAAAAACCTGCTGCATGCCGCCCTCATTGTTTTTTTTATTGGCAGCTGGTATATTTTTTTCGGGGCCCTGCAAGATTGGGTTAAAAGTACCGCCATCCTTAGTTTTATCAGATCGTACCCGGCAATGCTAACCACCCTGCTGGCAGTTACCCTTGCCTGGATATTGTTGCTGAAGTATAAAAAGAACCTGCACGGCAAACTGGTGCTCTACATAAACAGCCTGCTGCTGATCTATTGCCTCCTCGATATTTTTTTGCTGCTGAAGATGCAGCTTACCAGGCCGGCCGATAAACCTGTGAACCAGGTTGCATTTGATACCAGGGCCGTTGCACAAAGACCGGATATGTATTTGCTGCTGTTCGATGGCTATCCCGGTACTGCGAGTTTGCAGGACAGTTTTCATTTTTCTAACGACAGCCTGCAGCAATATTTTACCACACATGCCTTTAAGCAGCTGCCGGTATTTGCCAATTATGACCTTACCTATTTCTGCATGTCATCGCTCTTTAATATGCAATACGTTAAGCAGGATTATAACAGTCTGCACCTTACCCAGCGGGATTTTCAAAAGCGGGGAGTGGAGATCAGCAACGGCGCAATATTCCCCCTTTTCAGGTCGATGGGCTACCAGGTAAACAATTGCTCTATTTTTGAAATTGACCGGCAGCCCCCCTTATCCGATCTCAATGCTTTTTTGCTGGCACATTCCATACTGCTTACCGATAAGATGCTGCACAACAGGCTCAAAAGAGATATGGGCAGCAGCCTGGCTAAACTGATACCGTTTTGGAAGAACAACGATTTTTACCAGCACGATACAGATAATAAACTGGCAGAAAAGCTGCTGGTACAAAAAGCAGCAGAAAAAACCGCAGCGCCGCAGTTTGTTTATGCGCATTTTATGATGCCGCACGGGCCTTATTATTTCGACAGCCTGGGCAATAAGAATGCCTTTGAGAAAATACTGAATTACTCAAAATGGGAGGACAAGGAGCTTTTTATTTCCTACCTGAAATATGTGAACAAGCGGATGATGGCGATGGTGGACAGCATCATCCAAAACAAGCCCGGCGCCATTGTATTGGTGATGGGCGACCATGGCTTTCGTTCGTACAGGAGCACCTCGCTGAACCAGCCATTCCGTTTCGATAACCTCTGTATGCTGCGCATGCCTGCAGGCAGGGAGGTACACATGAAAGACAGGTGGAGCATGGTCAACCTCTTTCCTTATATATTCAATGCTGGTTTCAACCAAAACCTGCCTTACCTGGCCGACAGCTCCATCACCCTGCGCTATTAATCAATAAGGGGTTATTTTTGGTGAAAGATCAGATGCAGCTACTCAAAAAAATACCTTTCTTTCTTTTTTTACTGGTACTGTTCTTTTGCCTGCATGGCAGCGTGGAGAACTACGGCTACCTGAATGTGAAAGAAGTGCTTGCTGTGGCTGTTGCCATACTGGTTGGTATTGCTATATTGTTTGCTATAACCTGGTTGTTCAAAAAAGATGTATTGTTTGCTTCCCTGCTTAGCTTTTTTATTGCCACCTGGTATTTATTCTTTGGCGCCCTGCACGACCTGGTAAAGAATACTTCCTTCCTGCATTTCCTGCGGCCTTACTCGGTATTATTGCCCGTATTGCTGCTGCTGAACGTGCTGGTTATTTGGTGGCTTAAACGCAGCAGGCCGCTGTATCCCAAACTGATGCTGTACCTGAACCTGCTGTTCATATTGTTCTGCACCTCCGATATTTTCCTGCTGGCAAATAAATATTTCAACTATAAAGAAACCAATATCAGCAATCCGGTTGCCTTTGATGCAGGCAAGGCCGGCCGTAAACCCAATGTATATTTTTTATTGTTTGATGAATATGCCGGGTACAAAAGCCTGCAGGATAGTTTTGGCTATGCCAATGACGGCCTTTATGCATTCCTAAGGCAGCAGCAGTTTCGTGAGCTGCCTGTTTTCTCCAATTACGATTTCACGCCCTTCAGTATGTCATCTGTGGTGAATATGCAATACGTGCCTGAAAACTACAACCGGCAGCTGCTTAGCCAGGCAGATGTGCAGCACCGCTTTGGCGAGATACGCAACGGGCAGGTGTTTTCCATTTTTAAGTCGATGGGCTACCAGGTAAAGAACTATTCCATTTTCGATATAAAGGATCATCCCGCCCTCTCAGGGGCAAACGGGCTGTTTCCCATACATGCGGCCCTGCTCACCAACAAGATCTTTCACAAGCGCCTGCTGAAGGATATTGGCTGGTGGTTCGTTACCGGCAAATTCCAATTGCCCTTTCTTAAAAAGTACGTGCTGTACCACGATGATGAGTACAACCGGCAGGTGGAGGCAAGACTGGCAGCGGCTGCAGCAGAAAAGACCAATGATCCGCGTTTTTGCTATGCCCATTTCTTTCTGCCCCATGGGCAATATTTCCGGGACAGCAGCGGTGCATTCAATACGCCAGCGCAGATATCCGACCTGGGCAATAAATCCCTCTATATTTCTTACCTGGCCTATACCAATTCGGTCATAAAAAAACTGGTGGATCGCATTACCGCCAGCGACCCATCGGCGCTCCTAATCATTATGAGCGACCATGGCTTTTACGATTACCAGGTCAGGGGTGGTTATCATCCCTATAATTATGATAATATCTGTTTTTGGCGCTACCCTGCAGCTTCGTCAGATTCTGCGGACCTGCCCCGCAGTAATGTCAATGTTTTCCGGTACATATTCAATAAGGCCTACGGCCAGCATTTACCTTATTTGCAAGACAGCACTGTGTACGTTGTGGAAGACCCGGCGGTATTGAGATAAGCATTTTCAGCAGCTGCGGCTTCGTGCCTTTTTGACCCGGTGGCCAACCCCTTTCACTGCGAAGCCAAGAAACCCTCAACCTTTAAACCTTAAACTTTAAACTTTAAACCTCAAACCCTTCCCCCTCCCTCCCCCGACTGCCAAAATTGCACAATTCCCCGAATGGCATAATCATTGCCCTTCCCCAGTTAATCAAACAAAAATTAATATCATGGGAAAGATTATAGGAATTGACTTAGGAACAACCAACAGTTGCGTTTCTGTTATGGAGGGCAACGAGCCGGTGGTGATCGCCAATGAGGAAGGAAGGCGCACAACCCCGTCGGTAGTGGCTTTTCTTAAAAATGGCGAGCGTAAAGTGGGCGATCCTGCCAAACGCCAGGCCATTACCAACAGCCACAATACCATCAGCAGCGTAAAGCGTTTTATGGGCCGCCGCTTTGATGAAGTGACCGAAGAGATCAGTCACTGGAGCTATAAAGTGGTAAAAGGCGACAATAATACAGTGCGTATTGACATAGATGGCAGACAATATACCCCCCAGGAGATCAGCGCCATGGTGCTGCAGAAAATGAAGAAAACAGCCGAGGATTACCTGGGCCAGGAAGTGACCGATGCGGTGATCACCGTTCCGGCTTACTTCAATGATTCACAAAGACAAGCCACCAAGGAAGCCGGTGAAATTGCCGGTTTGAATGTTCGCCGTATCGTGAACGAACCTACCGCAGCCGCACTGGCTTACGGTCTGGATAAGGGTGGTAAGGACCACAAGATCGCCGTGTTCGACCTCGGTGGCGGTACCTTCGATATCAGCGTGCTGGAACTGGGCGATGGCGTATTTGAAGTAAAATCAACCAACGGTGATACCCACCTGGGTGGCGACGATTTTGATAAAGTGATCATGGACTGGCTGGCCGACGAGTTTAAAGCCGACGAAGGCATCGACCTGCGCAAAGACCCGATGGCCTTGCAGCGTTTGAAAGAAGCTTCTGAAAAAGCCAAAGTGGAACTGAGCAGCAGCAACGAAACAGAGATCAACCTGCCATACGTAACGGCAGTTGACGGCGTGCCCAAACACTTAGTGAAGAAACTGAGCCGTGCCAAATTTGAATCACTGGCCGACAGCTTATTCGACCGTTGCCTGAAACCATGCGAACAGGCATTGAAAGATGCCGGCATGAGCACTTCAGAAATTGACGAAGTGATCATGGTGGGCGGCAGCAGCCGCATACCTAAAGTGCTGGAGATCGTGGAGAAATTCTTTGGTAAAAAACCAAACCGCGGTGTGAACCCCGATGAAGTGGTAGCAGTAGGTGCGGCCATACAGGGTGCGGTACTCAGCGGCGATATCAAGGATGTGTTACTGCTCGACGTTACACCACTTTCCCTGGGTATCGAAACCATGGGCGGTGTAATGACCAGGCTGATCGACAGCAATACCACCATCCCCACCAAAAAATCAGAAGTGTTCAGTACCGCCAGCGATAACCAGCCCGGTGTGCAGATACATGTATTGCAGGGCGAGCGCCCCATGGCCAACCAGAACAAGAGCCTGGGTATGTTCAACCTGGATGGTATACCACCGGCCCCACGCGGCGTACCACAGGTGGAAGTAACTTTTGATATTGATGCCAACGGTATCCTGCATGTTACTGCTAAAGACAAGGGCACCGGTAAAGAACAGAAGATACGCATCGAAAGCGGCAGCGGCTTAAGCAAGGAAGAAATTGAAAAGATGAAGAACGATGCCAAGGCCAACGAGGAAGCTGACAAGTTGGAAAGAGAAAAGGTTGAAAAGGTTAACCAGGCCGACAGCATGGTTTTCCAAACGGAAAAACAACTGAAGGAATATGGAGATAAGATACCTGCCGAGAAGAAAGGCGCCATTGAAGCTTCTTTGACCAAATTAAAAGAAGCCCACAAAACCCAGGACCTGGCAGCCATTGACGCCGCCATGGCCGAAATGAATGCCGCCTGGACAGCCGCCAGTGAGGATATGTACAAGGCAACACAGGATGGTGCAGGAGCCTCCGCAGGACCCGGTGGGCAGCCCGGCGCCGAACCGCAGGGCGGAGGAAGCGAAAGCAAAGTGGAGGATGTGCCTTTTGAGGAAGTGAAGTAAAAAGAGAACTTAAAGCCCTTCATTATCTGAAGGGCTTTTTTTTACTTAGTGCAACTAAATGCATAAGACTTATAATTGAATAAGACTTAAAATTAGATAGTTATTAATTTTATTAGTTACTTAGTGATATGAAATTTAAAAATTTAAAAATTGAAGGATTTAGAGGGATAAAGAATCTTGAGGTAGAAGATATGTCAATGGTTAATATTTTCTTAGGAGAAAACAACTGCGGTAAAACAAGTATATTAGAAGGTGTTTTTTTACTTTCTGGTTACACTGATCCTCAATTAATTTTAAGGATTGATTTATTTAGAAACCTCCTTCATAATGAAGTGAATGACTTTAGTTTTATATTCAACAATTTAAATTACTCAAATAAACTTTCTTTAAGTGCAGAATTGCATAGTAATGAATCCATCAAATTAGATATTCTTCCTAATGAAAGTCGAGGGCAAAATAAGGTCACTATTCCATCAAATAAGTCAGAATTAAATGAAGATTTTCAAAATTCGTCTCCAATTGAAATAAATAATCAGAACATAAACGGCATAGTTTATAAAACGGAAGTCAAGGCCTTTCAACAACAAAGAATCGAGTATAAATCAACTCTTGAAGTCACTAAAAATGGGATAGAGTTTGAATTGGCTTCAGTTTTAGATAAAAAACAACCAAAGCCTCTTCTTAAGGCACTATTTCAACAACCAAGCTTAACAACCTCCAAACAATTACCAAAAAGGTTGCAAAAAATGCTTATTGATAAAAAGAAGGATGAATTAATTAAATATTTGAAATTAATTGACAAAAATATTAGTGACATAACATCATTTGATAATAACATGGTCTATTTAGATATTGGAGCAAAGTCATTAATTCCATCAAATTTAATGGGAGATGGATTTTTCAAGTATTTAAACACTATTATCAATTTAAATGAAATTAAAAATGGAATATTATTGATAGACGAGATTGACAATGGTTTGCATTTTAAGGCATTAAAGAACCTTTGGAAAATAATTTTGACAACAGCTAAAAGAGACAAGACACAAATATTTATTTCAACTCATAGTAAAGAAGCTTTACTTTATTTAAAAGAAGTACTGGAAGAAGAAGGATTTTATGAGTACCAAAACGATATTAGATTGTATACAATTAGTAAACTTCAAAATTCTCATTTGAAGTCATATAAATATAAGTTTGACGCTTTTGAATATGCTATGATTAATGATATTGAAATTAGAGGCGAGATATGATTGAAAAATTAAACTTTGCCGCAGAAGGTAATGACATAAAATTTTTGCAAGATTATATCAAATATTTGAAAGTTGAAGTCCCTGAAATATTTCAAACGCAGGCAAATGGTTGGACTTCATTACCATTCATTGCAAATAGGCTTAAGGAAAACACCGATAAAGGAGGAAAAAATCTTGTTATTTTCGATGCTGACAAAGATTTCAGAAAAAGAAAAGATGAACTTACGACGAAAGGAGACGAATTGGGTGTTGAATTTGATTTATTTTTATTTCCTGATAATCACAACGCAGGATGCTTTGAAAATCTAATTATAGAGATCATCAATCCGAAATATAAGGCTTACGTTAATTGTTTTGATGCTTATTGTCGTTGTGTTTCTGAATGCGAGGTACCAGCATTGGAAATTCCAATTAAGTCAAAATTGTATGCTTTTTTGGAATGTACAGGTCAAGAATGCAAAATTGATAAAGTTAATTTTTTAGATAGCGAGTTTTGGGACCTGGAACATCCTAAATTGAATGCTTTAAAAGAGTTTATTCTTTCCAAGGTTGCATGATTTTCGCCGTTGATTGATATTATGATCAAACAGGAAGACAATTGTGGAAGATTAAATAATTTGTAACTTTGTATAAATTTTGAGAGTGAGATTTTTGAAGATAGTAAGGTGGCAGAGTGGTTGAATGCGCCCGTCTCCAAAACGGGTATACGGGAAACTGTATCGTGGGTTCGAATCCCATCCTCACATTGGAAGGCTACTTATGTAGCCTTCTTTTTTTGTGCTTAGCCGCTGCTGGTCTTCACCCTTAACCACCCACTGGCGCAAGTGTTCCCAACAAGATCATTAAAGCCAAACGTAAACATCTTTGGATCACTTAGGCCGATTTTAAACCTGCCTGCCGGCAGGCAGGTCGCCCGGTTTGTAACCGGGATTCCCAGCTGCTTTTCACCCCCGTGTGTGTTCTAATCCATCCTCCACACCCGCATACGCCGCCGCCTGGTCTCCTGACCAGCGGCAATAAGCATCAGCATACTGCTACATTAAATCAAAAGCATTTCAATCTAAATCGCCGTTGGCCGGGAGGCCAAACGGCGGCAGTTCAAAGGTTCAGCCAACTGCGGTTAAATTCTCCTTTCAATGGGCTAAAGCCCGGCAGGAGAGGGCATATGCTAAGCCCCGCCCTTAAGGGCGGGGCTAAGGGATGAATGAGGTACCGGGGGCTTTAGCCCCGTTTGGTTGATGCAATTTCACCCACTGGCAAGTGTTCACAACAAGATCATTAAACTCAAACATAAACATCGTGGGATCACTTGGGCCGTTTTAAACCTGCCTGCCGGCAGGCAGGTCGCCCGGTTTGTAACCGGGATTCTCCGCAGCTTTTCACCCCCGTGTGTGTTCTAATCCATCCGCCACACCCGCATACGCCGCCGCCTGGTCTCTGACCAGCGGCAATGAGTATCAGCATACTGCTATATTAAATCAAAAGCATTTTAAAGTAAATCGCCATTGGCCGGGAGGCCAAACAACGGCAGTTCAAAGGTTCATCCAGCTGCGGTTAAATTCTCTTTTCCATGGGCTAAAGCCCGGCCTGGGAGCGCATATGCTTAGCCCCGCCCTTAAGGGCGGGGCTAATGGATGAATAAGGTACCAGGGGCTTTAGCCCCGTTTGCCCGATGCCGCAAACCATGCTATGAGATATGCTATCGGGTGCTGCTCCCAATAACTGGTACGGGAAATCTTGTTTGATAGTTACATTTTAACGGCAGCAAAAAAATGAAATAAAAATGGTAACCTTTTTTTAGAATTTTAAAATGCAACGTTGCAATTTATTTTTTCAAAAAAGGTTACGAAAAAATCAAAATAAAATTCACTGATATTTTTGCAACCAAATTTGTTACCTCATCAGGCGCAGGTTACGCTTAACATGTACAGGCAAACCTTCCCAATGCAATCAAGCTGGCTGGTGCAGGACAGCATGGGGTAAAGCAAACAAATAAAGACCTGACTGCCTGCCTTTCTTTACCCGATCTTTATGCTTATATTCGGATATTGAATATCTGTTAATGGCCCTTGTCCGTATTATATTGCCTGTTTTCTTTTGTATGCAGTTCTGTAAAAGTTTGCAGGCACAGCAAAGAACAGATACATCCGGTAATAAAACCACTGCCGGTTTGTTAATAAAGGATACAGATGGAGATGGAGTAAATGATGAGGAGGATAAGTGTCCAAATGAACGTGGGCCGGTAAGCAGTTTCGGATGCCCCAATATAATATCAGACCCTGAAACAACTGACACGCTCATAAGAAAGTGTACTTATTTTAAAACAGGGTATGCAGAATTATTACCTATTTCAGTTAAAGTTGTGGAAATGGTAATAAATGTGTTAAATGAAAATCCTCATTATAAGGTGGCGCTGTTGAATTATGCCAACAATAACATGCATCGACTGTTAAATGTGGAATTGTTTAACCGACGCATGCAAGTTATTAGATCCCTTCTTTTAGCCGGAGGAATTGATAAAAGCCGTATTGAGTTAAATGAGCCAGTATCTCTTAAAACAAATGATACAAAAATCGGCAACAGAACAAGCTGCCAGGTTGAAATACAGCTTTATTATAAAAGACATTAAAGAATCCCGCAATCAGCATACTGCTACATTAAATCAAAAGCATTTCAATAAAAATCGCCATTGGCCGGGAGGCCAAACAGCGGCAGTTCAAAGGTTCAGCCAATTGCGGTTAAATTCTTCTTTCAATGGGCTAAAGCCCGGCAGGGGAGGGCATATGCTTAGCCCCGCCCTTAAGGGCGGGGCTAAGGGATGAATGAGGTACCGGGGGCTTTAGCCCCGTTTGGTTGATGCCGTTTCGCCGCTGCTGGCTCTCACCCTCTCTGCTGTTGGTCTTCAACCTTAACACGAAGCCCGTAGCCACTACACCATCGCTTTCCCATTGCAGGTGTTCCGCTGTTCGTTGCTGTTCCTGCGTATTTCTTCTATTTTCTTTTACAGGTTATATTTGCGATAATCTTACAAATTATGGTGCGTACATCAATTATACTGCTCTTATCCCTATTAATCGTTCCTGTTTCTGTGATCTGGCTCAACGTGCCGCTAAGTCTTCAGCAAAAACAAGTGCTGTACCTGCTTTTGAAAATTTACGGATGCACTGCATTGGTATTGTTTATTACCGGTGAAATAACTAAAAATGTAAGCCAGGTAGATAAGTTATGGAGCCTTATGCCCATCGTTTATGCATGGGTTATGGCATACCATGCAAACTTTACTGAAAGGGTAACACTGATGGCCATCCTGGTAAGTATCTGGGGTGCCAGGCTCACTTTTAATTTTGCCCGGCGGGGAGGTTACTCCTGGATACCATGGCAGGGCGTGGAAGACTACCGGTGGAATGTATTGAGGCAGCAACCAGGTTTTCAAAAGCCTTGGGCCTGGCGTTTGTTCCATTTGTTTTTTATTTGCACATACCAAATGGGTTTGATATTGTTGTTCTGTCTGCCGATGCTGGTGGCTTATGAAGGCATGAACAAGCCATTGCAGGGTTTTGATTATTTATTGGGCTTAATCATTTTTGTATTGGTGATCATTGAGTTTATTGCCGATCAGCAGCAATACAATTTTCAAACAGAAAAATATAAAAGGATAAATAACAAGCTTCCTTTAGGCGGGTATGAAACCGGATTTGTACATACCGGCCTTTGGAAAATGGTACGCCATCCCAATTATGCCGCAGAGCAATCTATATGGTTTGCCTTTTATTTTTTCAGCGTGGCAGCTACGGGCAGGTGGCTAAACTGGAGCATCACCGGAGCCTTGTTGTTAATGCTGTTATTTTTGGGCAGTTCCGATTTCTCAAATACCCGGCATACAAAGCATATCAACAGTCAACGCCCCGTTTTTGGCCATGGATGCGCTGGTTCAAAAAAAACTAAAAAAGTCCTTCACCGCCGCGGGTGTTCCCATTCATTCCGCAAGCCAACTTCTGCACAGTAAATGCCGCAAAACAATGGCAAAAGGGCTGTCAGGCAGAGCATGCCGAAGCCATTATACCAGGTGAACCCGCCTTCGACAAGCTCCCCGAAAATATCGGGACAAGCAGGCTGACAGTTTTATATATATGCGATATTCCTCTATTTCCCCTTTGGGTGGGAATTTTATATTATAATATGGTCAATACAAGCCTGCTGTAAGGGTTCAAATGCTCCCGAAAGCCTGCCGCAGCCCTGCAACAAGGTTTCGGGAGTTCCCGAAAGGTTGCCGCAGCCCTGCAACAAGGTTTCGGGGGTTCCCGAAAGGCTGTCGCAGCCCTGCAACAAGGTTTCGGGAACTCCCGAAAGGCTGTCGCAGCCCTGCAACAGGGTTTCGGGGGTCTGGAAAGGCTGCAGCACCCTGCAATATGGTTTCGGGGTTCCGGAAAGGTTGCCGCACCCCTGCAAAAGGGTTTCCGGCGTTCCGGAAAGGCTGCCGCACCCCTGCAACAAGGTTTCCGGCGTTCCGGAAAGGCTGCCGCACCCCTGCAACAGGGTTTCCGGAGTTCGGAAAGGCAATAGCACCCCTGAAACAGGTTTTTATTTAATATGAAAAGACTGTGGCACCCGGTAGCTGCATGATTGATTACCGGCAATTCAAAATTGATAAGCAAAGCCGGATACACAGGCGTCTTAAGGAATCAAACGGTGCAAGTTGTTCCTGGTTATTTTATGGTGGGATACCCAGGAAAATCAAGAACTATAATGAAGCGTATCGATAGCTTTCCTCTTGTCCTGAAACAGTTTCACACAAACTTCACTTTGCTTAATGATTCTCTGAATCCAACACTGGTCAGATATGCCCAACGAATTATCAAACCTAAACTTAGCAGTATCATTTCCCGATATGTATCCTTACAGGTGATGCAGGCAATCATTCCGGTTGGTGGTGACAGCAACCGGCAGGGCAAAAACTGCAACCCCGTACCTGCCCGCTCTCTAAACCGGCATATTCTATTTATAAATAAAATTTGTAAATTGTGATAGGGTAACTTGCTTTAAAGCAAATATCCTCCTCAACAGTAACTACAACCAAACCTTAACAGCATGCCGGCTATATGCCTTATCAAAAAAGCATTTTCAGTATTTGCTTTATTCTTCCTGTTCATGCTGGCAGACTCCTGCAGGGGGCCGAAAAAGATCATTATACCCCCGCCTCCGCCCGGGATATTAGATACAGACAATGACGGGGTTCCCGATCAAAACGATAAATGTCCTGCTGTGGCGGGCCTGGCTTCCATGCAGGGTTGTCCCGACCGGGATGGTGATGGCATAGCAGATGCGGAAGATAAATGCCCCGGTGTGGCAGGCCTTGCCCGTTACCAGGGCTGCCCGGTTCCTGATACAGATAAAGACGGGGTTGCCGATGATGTTGACAAATGCCCCGCAGTACCCGGTTACGTCCGCTACAATGGTTGCCCCATTCCGGATACAGATGCCGATGGTATCAATGATGAAGAGGATAAATGTTTAACTGAAAAAGGACCGCCATCCAATAATGGCTGCCCGGTGATTGTGGACAGTATGCAGGCTGTTCCAGTTAAGGATTCGGTAAAACGCCGCCCCACTGCCGGCAGGAAACCGGCAAGCAATGCCCATGGCACCGACGAAGGCGTTGAAGCTGTTGATTCGTCCGGCTCACAAACAAACCCGGCAGGCTCATTGCCGAAGGCCAGTATTGCTTATTCATTCAGAAGCACCATGAAGAAGGGCGAAACCAGGGAGATAAGAATGAAAGTGCAACTGGAAAGAAAGCTTGAAGAAGTGGCAAGGGAACTTATTGACAGGCTGAACCAGGATGAACGCCAGGCAAAGACCAGCGGCAGTAATGATACTTCCATTGTTAAAACATTGCAGCTTGCAGGGTATAAGTATTTTAAAGTAATCCCCAAATACAATAAAAAGATATTTTCTGTTGAGCCCCGGACAGATTCCATCCAGCCACTGGATTCCATGAAACCCACCAACTGGCTCTGGATGGTTACTGCATTAAAACCCACCGAGAAGGAGATCATTACCCTGCACGTGACAGGGATAGATGAAAATAACCGGGAACATTACCTGGATGACGGGGATATACCGATAACGGTGATTGTTACTAAAAAACCCTTTCCGCTTGCCTGGCTGATTGCAGGCATACTGTTCATCCTGCTGCTTGCCGCACTGATCCTGTGGCTGATGGCCAGGAGGAAGGCACGGAGGAAGCAAATATTCTTTTCTTATAACTGGGGCCATGCAGCCCTGAAGGCCATTGTGGATGATCTGTATATCAGCCTCAAAAAAGCGGGTTTTAATGTGGTAAAGGATAAGGACGACCTTAAGTATGGCGGTAGCATCATCAATTTTATGGCCGACCTGAGCAGGGCCAAACTGGTGATCGTTGCTGTTAGTGAAAGATACCTGAAGTCGGTGAACTGCATGAAGGAGCTCTTTCAAATTTATTCCAATGCAGGTATGAACAAGGAAGCGTTTCAGCGCAGGATATTGCCCATAATAACCGATCAGCTTAACCTGAGCAACCTGGATGTCATAAAATCATATGAGGACCACTGGATAGCGCAGGAGCAAAAATGGCAGGACTATACCCGTGAAAATAGTAATACTGTTACAAAGGAAGAGGCCGAGGAGTACGAGTTTACCCGGCGTGTGGCCAACGAAATAACCAATATCCTAACTTACCTGTACGACATCAATGCAATGAGCATTGAAGCATTGAAGGAAAATGATTTTGAAAAGGTAAAGATGGCCATCAGGGAAGCGCTGGATGGGAATGCGTAACTAATGCATTGCTGCCCGCAGGTAACGCCTCCTGAAAATTATTTTTGCAGTAAAGCAGCTTTATCAACATTTGGCTCCGCCAGTTTACCACCCTGTAGTATCAGCACCCGGGGTACGGCCTTATCTAATTCGTAATTTTTTAACAGCCTGCTTTGAGCGGGATTTTTGAACTTGAAATTATTTAGCCCGGTAAAAACGGGGTTGCTTACTTTTTTCCACTGCGCTGTGTTTTCATCAATGGACAGGAATACCATTTTATATTCATTGCGTAAATATTCGAACCGGTCAGATTTAATGCTGTTCAGATAAGCCCGGCAGGGCTGGCACCAGCTTGCCCAAATGTACAGGATGGTATTGCCATTGAATATTTCCATTTTCTGGTTGTTGGAAATTTCGTTGCCACCGGGGCTGATCAGCTCTTCTTTAATAATGGCGGCAAGGATGGTCGATTTGTTTTCTTTAATTCTGAATGCCAGGTTGTCTAAAGCTGCCTGCTGGTCTGGCAAAAAAGAATAACCGGCCCTGAAAGTTTTGAAGGCGCCCTCAAAATCTGGTATCCGGGCCAGTATGGCTTCATCGGCATACAGCCGGGCAAAATACCGGTAACCCAGGTATTTTTTGATACGGGTATCCAGCAGGAAGCTGTCGGAATTTAATGTTTGTGCCAGGTTGTACTGGTGTTGCGGTAATGAATAATAAAAGAAATACCGTTGCAGGAATAACCTTCCTGCCTGAAAATCCATGAGTACAGCGGGATTATCTATTTTAATATCAGCTTTGTACTTTTTATACAAGGCGTCACTGTAGTTGTTTTTAGCCCCGGGTGATGTAAAAAGAAGATTGCCCATCTCAGCCATACAATATTGTCTTATTACCGAGATCACGGAGAAATCAATTTTATAAGCCTGCCTGTTTTCCGGGGTTGAGATATACTGAAGTTTGCGGCTCACCAGGCTTTTCAGTGAATCGTACCAGTACAGGAACTCCGTTTCGTTTGTACTTCCAAACATATTGATGCGTAAACCTTTTATTGATCTTCTCAGATCAGCAAAGAAATAATTGATGCCGGATGAGTCAGGAAACCTGATATCGTCACCTTGCCCCGTTACCAGGGCAGTGACCTCCCGGCCGGGAATGGTCAGTACATCCGTATTTACCAATTGAATAAGGGAGGGGCGTTTTAGTGAAACGTTCAGCTCAAAATATTTTCCTTTTTTATTCACGGGAAATGCAACGAGATTGTCAGCACTTAAATAATTTCCTAATGGAGATTCATTAAATAACGAAACCAGTTCAAACGTAAATGGCCCTGTAGGATAATCGAATTTAGCAGTGTCGAATTTTACTGTAAACTTTTGCGACAGGCAAATATGAACAGGTAACAGCAAAATGAAGGAGCATAATAATTTCATGAAGGCATTACTTTGCGATAATTTATCTGAATATAAATCATTTAACGACAGGTAATGCGGTATGTGTAAGCGCTTACCGTGGTTTCACAAAAATTTAATAACCAGGTATACCGGATTTTATCACTTCGCCTTGGTTCGTTGCTCTATCGGTTGGTGTCACCACCAACCGAAACCGGCTACTCAGGATTCTGTCTTGTCCTTAAACAGGTTTACACAAACTTCGCTTCGCCTCGGTTCGTTTCTCCACGAACCGAAATAATAAATGGTTAGTGGAGACATGAAGCATGGCAATGGGGCAAAATAAGCAGGCATCATCACTTCACATCATCATAGCCTGTTTCCACAAACATACCGTTCTGCACTTTGAATGTGTTCTTGCCCACTTTTAAGATCTCGCCTTCCTTCAGTCCGGCCAGGTTAAAGAGGTCGCTCTCCATCAAATGCACTGATCCTTTTGTCCTGCGGGCCAGGTTCAGGTAGTCAATATTCACATTTACTTCCGATGCACCGCATATCACCACCCGAACGGGTTTGGTAAGGTGCTGCCACAGCACTTTGTCTTTGATGGCAGCCCAGTTATCGGCGATCATTACCTGGAACTCCGCATCCGGGAAAGCTTTTTCGCCCTGCATCAGCGCTTCAATATTATTTTCGGGGTAATCGCCGCCATTACCTTTCAGCATGGTGCTCCGCAGCAGGTTTTCCACTTCGTTATAATTGTTGCAGGTTTTGTAATAGATACCGCCTGTGCTTCCCAGTTTCTTATCCTTGTCGGGCATGTTATCTCCATCATTGAAGAACACGAAATTTTTGGCCAGGCTGCCAATGGGATTTGTTTTTACCCAAAGCAATAACTGGGCTGTGTACTTATACATACTGCCCGTAACATCGCCTACGATAGTGGCTTTCTCCCACTTGTTCCTGTCAAGTATTTTTATGATGGAAGTATCCGGTATTTTATTGGCGATGATGGTAACCGGTGGTTTGCCGGGAGTGCCGGCTGCCGGTTTTTTGGGAATCACCGAATCCAATACCACCCAGTGCGGATAGTAAATGCGGATGGTGGTCGATCCCTTGAATTCCTTATACTCATCCTTGCTGATCAGGTTTTCTTTCAGTGCCTCCTTGGGTTCACGGGTAATAAATGAATCGAGCGGATTTTTTTTAGGCACATCCGAATCAAGTGATACAATGCCACCACGGCCCACCTGTATATACCAGGTGCCATTCTGCAGTTTGCGGGGGCGCTGTGCATATAATTTTTCAAGTGCAGAAACAGCACTGTCCGTTTTCTTTGCCGTAGTTGCCGGTTTTGCAAGGGTAACGGGCGAGCCGGTTTTTACAATACTGTCAAGCTTCACCACTTCTTTTTTTGCATTCTCAATGGTTTGCCTGGGCCTGAACTTTACCACCAGCCCATGAAACATTTTGATGGCATTTTCCCGGAGGGCGCCATCCGTTTGCTGAAAGAAATTTATCTGTGCCAGCTGGCTTTCCTGTACAAAGGGGAAGCGTTTTAAAAAAGAAGCCACCCGGCTTTTATTCAGTGATACAAGGGATGCATTAATGGGATAGTCGGTGCAGGCCACATCCACAAAAATATCGCCGGCGGTTTTTAAACCAGCCGTATCACCGGATACCTTCAGCACATTGGAATAACCGAAGGGCATCTCCACGATCACCTGCCCCGGTTTATTGGGCTCTGCAGGCAATGCATAGCGTTCAATGAAAACTGTTTTCTGGCAAAAGCCTACAAGCGGGATAAGCCACAATAAAAAAATGGAGATGAATTTATGCATTAGGCGATGGTTCATAAGAAATGGGACAGGACTTTTTGTTATACTGCAAGTTACAATTTTTATACAACGCTGCTGTTGTCTTGAACTGCCTTTTTTAGCTGTTAAAATGCTGTAAATAAAAAGCCCCGAAGCCGGGGCTTTTTATTTGTAAATGATAAATACATTATTGCAGTTTTGCCAGCCACAAAGCGGCATTCATGAACAGGGGGATATGGCTGTAAGTGGTCCACCCGTTGAAGAGGTTATTACCTGCTGCACCGGTACCATCATCCATGGGCGAGCTGTCGGTTACCATGAAGATACGGCCTGAACCATAGGTTGAAGTTGCACAAAGCACATTGCTGTTGTTTTGGGTAACCCCTGTCTTCCATATCAGTCCCTGCACAGTTGCATTGGCTGCAGGCGATAGCGTAAGTGTGGCCCCGTTGTGATAATCCAGTTGGGTAACATTTCCCTGTGAGCCATGCAGTACCGGGTTGGTAAGGTTGCCGCTGAGTACATTACCGGATAGCTGTGTGATATTGGTAAGATCAACTGAGAATCCAAAAGGATTATTGACCACTCCGTTATTGGTCATCAGGTCGTTCCATATTGCTGGTGAATCCCAGCCATCATTGTTGCGGTCAGATACAGTGTGGTCAGATATCATCAGCAATCCGCCACCATTGCTTACAAAATTCAGGATGGCTGTTTTTTCGGCAGCTGTGTACCTTATATTGGGTTCATCAACTACGTACACATTGTAGTTGGAAAGGTCCTGCGGGTTGGAGGCATTACCATAAGTGATGGCCGCACCGGAAGGCAGTGTTTCCACCGTGTGCCCCTGCTTGGCCAACGCAATGCCCCAGCTGCTGAGGGCGCCTGTCCAGTACGTTTCGGCCGTGCCTGCAGTAATGGTTGATTGAAGTGGTGTTGGTATGCGCTGCGGTATATTATTATCCTGGTCTATCACCCAATCTGCATTGCCGGCTGTTTCGGCCTTGGTATTATCAAACAGGAATTTCTTTACACCGCTTCCTCCTCCTCCGCCTGCATTGTCAGTTACGCTGAAGTCGTCGAAATTAATACGGTTGGTGCCACCGCTTACTTTTCTTATTTGAAACCGTACATTACCTGTAACGGCTAAAGTGAAATTGGCGGCTGTTAATGTGGTGGAGCTGGTAGTGATGGTACTGCCGGCCTGTGTGTACGTGCTGCCGCCATTGGTGCTGTACCACAATTGCCAGGTGCTGGAAGCATCGGTGCCAAACAGGGCATGGTAAATGGTAACTGATGATGCACCGCCGGTAAGATCGAAGTTCATGGTTAAGGTTCCTGTATTTCTTACCCTTGCTGATTGTGTTCCGTTCTTGCGGTCGGTGGTGGAATTACCCAGCAGGGCATCATTGAAATTCCACACGCCGGATGATAAGGCAACTGTACCGGCAGCGTAACTGGTTTTGGTGCCGGTCTCAAAATTTTCGCTGGTAACACTGGTAAGCGAGGCTGCACCTGCATTAGCTTTACCGCTTGCATAAGAAACCGCCGGCAGGTTTTCTGCTGCTGTTTCAGCAATATTCTTTTTACAGGCAGCCAGGCATAGGAAGCCGCCAATCAAAACAGACCATCGTAGCATTTTCATATATTATAATTTTAGGTAACAAAGTAAGGAAGTTCATGTTAACTGGCTATTATTTTATAATGATTTTATGCACCTGATGATCCCGGACTTCTTTGCGCAGGTATTTTAGGTACAGCCTGTTATTATTTTAACTAATTTACTATACCAATCATGTCTAAACCCGGATAATACAATGAAAAAACTAATCCTGTTAATTGTTAGCTGCATTTCTGTTATGCAGCTTTCGGCCCAAAAAAAACTGCAAACCCTGCAACCTGCCAGGCTGGGTATTTTTAAGAATGGCACCTGTTTCGTAAAACGGGAAGCTACCGTAACTGTTACAGAAAAAAGCTTTTATATCAAAGCTCCTGAAAAAGTACTGATGGGTACTTACTGGATCTTTGTTGGCAAAGACCAGGGCCTTCAGTCGCTGGCGGTTAAAACAGATACTTTTAAGATCAGCAGGAATGCTAAAACCCTGGAGCAATTCTTACTTGCAAATGTTGGTCAAACTATAACCCTGAATGGTAATGCCGATAACACGGAACTGAGAAAACTTACCGGTAAGCTGCTGCAATACGATGAGCATGCCGAGACCATAAAAATGGAAACGGCAAATGGTAAAACAATCATAGCAAAATCGGATGACTTTAACTGGCTTGAAACTGCCGGTACAATGAAGGATGTTATTTTAACTGATGATATTGTTCCCATTGCCAAAGTAAAACTGGATAAGGAAGCCGATAACGCACTGGTATCCACCATCAGCCTGGAGAAGGGGGTGCAGTGGTACCCCTCTTACCTTTTTAAAGTTATCAATGAAAAGGAAGCCAGGCTTGAAATGAAAGCAACGATATCTAATGGTGAAACCGAATACCTGAATATGCCTGTTGATATCATCATTGGGAATCCGGAGATGTTTTATGGCCAGGCGCTCGACCCGGTGTGCATACAATACCTGAATGAAAGCCTGGGCAACAGGTATGATAACAACCGGTTCGCAAACGGAATACGTGTTTCTAATGTGGCCGTGCAATCCATAGGAACGACCTGGGCCAATGAATCTTACGATTGGAGTAACAGCAACGATGAACCCGGCAAAGCAGGGCAGAAGCTGGAAGACCTGTATTATTACCAGCTGGGAGTAATTGATCTTGAAAAGAACTCGAAAGTGATCGTGCCTGTTATGGGCACCAATATTTTGTATTCTGAAATTTATACAGCCGACCTGCCGCTGAACAGCACCACCATGGAGGGATCCAATTCAATACAAACCTATCACAGCTACCTGCTGAACAATAATACGGCCGCACCGCTCACCAGTGGTGCTGTATTGGTGCTGGATGCAGCCGGTCAGCCGCTGGCACAGTCGCAGGTAAATTATACCCCGGTAAAAAGCAGTTCGGAACTGCGTTTGTCCAGGGCCATTGATGTGCAGGTTAAGAATGATGAGGAAGAAACAAGGCGGGAACTGAGCACCGAGAAAAAGAATAGCAATACTTATTTTACCAGGATAACTCACCGGGGCACCATTAGTGTTACCAACTATAAGGATAAAAAGATCAGTCTGCGTTTAACCAAAAGGATCGATGGAATTTTTATCAAATCCGATAACAATGGCCGCAGCCGCAAAGTGAAAACCCGGGATGATGATGATACCATTGCCGAATTGTACTGGATTGTGGAAATACCGGCAGGGGGTAAACTGCAGCTTCAATATGATTATTATACACTGGAGTGAACTTCAGTATTAGTTTGAACAGGAGCTTTTATCTTATTTTTCAGCCAGCACCCGCAATTCTGTATTCTCGTAAGTATCTTTTTCGGAGGGGTGCTTCACCAGGTACAATAATGCCTTTGCCAGTTGCACCGAGCCGATGATCTTCGAAGGTGTAAATCTTTCCACCAGCGGGAAGAAGGGGAAGGCCAGTTTATAGGCCAGTGGTGCATTTTTATTTTTATGTTTGGGCCAGATGGCATCGGGCCGGGCAATGGTAAGTTTCTTAAAACCAAGTGCCAGTAATGCATTCTCTGTTCTCCCTTTCAGCCGGGCAAATAATACACTGCTCTTTTCTGTACGATCGGCCTTATTACCACTTAGGAAAACAAAATGGATGCCGGGGTTGGCAGCCAGCATAGCTTTGGCTGCAGCCACTGCATAGTCGTAAGTGATAACAGCATACTGCTGTTTGCTTACCTGCAGTTGCGAAATGCCCAAACACCAGAAGCAGGCATCAGCCTTTTTAAAATGGTCCTTTACCGCATCGTAATTCAAAAAATCTTTGTGGATCACCGTGGTTATTTTGGGATGAACAATTTCCATAGGCCGCCTTACCAGGGCAATAATTGAGGTAATACTATTATCGGCAATCGCCTGGCGAACCAGTTCCGAGCCTGCCATTCCGGTGGCACCTGTAATGATGATCGTCATTATTTATTTTTTAGTAAGATAATAAAAAAGACAACTGCCGGGCACCATGTTCTTAAGGTACAATTATTGCTAAAGCTACCGGGCGCCTGGCAGCTGTGTATTAAAGTACACAAAACAGGCCGGCATGGATTTACATTACCGGGTCATTAACATCCTGTTCCATGCATTTCAATATCTTTAACCGGCAATAAAATGGCGATTGTTACTATATCCATGATCAGAAATTGTTGTTATACATCTATTCTCCTGCTGGCTTTGATGGGTATGGGAAAAAAACTTGCAGCGCAGGAAACACCCCCCGGCAACGACACTTTCTTCCTGGCTAAAAAGAAGGGATTGCTGGGCAGGCTGGGTAAAAGTATATCCACCAATCCACCAGAAGAAGCCCCGGTAAAAACAGAGAACCGCTTTTTAACGTACAAGGGCAAGATCATCCGCAATATAGAAACCGTAGGCCTGGGTTTTGCCAGCGACCTGGATGATACAACCATCATAAAGAACAATTTTGCAGTAAGGGCGGGGCGCCTGTTTCATAAAAATACCAGCAGCAAGGTGCTGCAGCGTAACCTGTTCTTTAAAACCGGCGACCGCCTGTCGCCCTACCTGCTGGCAGACAATGAAAGATATTTACGGGAACTGGTGTATATCAAGGATGCCCGTATTGCTGTAGAATATGCACCGGGCAGCACTGATTCGGTAGATGTGCTGGTGCTTACCAAAGATGTGTTTTCAATTGGCGGCCGGGTAGCCATCAGTAATACAAATTATGGCCGTGCCGAAATAAAGGAAGAGAATTTTATGGGCAGCGGCACCCGGTTACTGCTTAGCGGCTTCTATGAGAAAGACAGGTTCCCCACAAACGGTATTGGCGGCGAACTGGTGAAAAGAAATATCGGCGGGTCTTTCATTGATTTTACAGCAGGCTACCAGGATTACCGCTATGCATTCAGCAGCGGCCGAAACCAGGAAACCATCTTTTATACCCGCCTGGAAAAGCCGCTGGTAACGCCCTATATCCCAAGCACGGGCGCCCTGGAATGGAGCTACCAGCGAACCAGGAATGTGTACCAGACAGATTCCCTGTACAAGAGCGATATCAAGTACAGTTATTATACCGTGGATGGCTGGTTTGGTTATAGCCTGGATAATAAGCGCTCACTATATGAGAACAAGGAGATCAGGATCCATCGCTTTGTGGCAGTACGTGCTTTTAAACAGTTCTTCCAGATCATCCCCACCAAATATCTTACCCAATACAATTACCAGTTCACCGATTTCACCGGGGCCCTTGCATCCATCAATATTTTTAAGCAGGTATTCTATAAGTCAAGGTTCATCTATGGATTTGGCCGGAATGAGGATATACCCGAAGGCTTCAGTGCAGCTTTTACCGCCGGCTATGTGAACAAGCAAAATATCAAAAGGCCGTATGCAGGGCTGGATCTTTCACTGGCTAATTTCAAACACCAGGGATTTTACAGCAATTTTACATTCAGGCTGGGGGGGTATTTTTACCGTAAACGTTTTGAGGATGTGGACCTGTTGTTCAACCTGGATCATTTTACCAGGTTGCGCAAACTGAATAAGACCTGGTACAATCGCATGTTCATCAGCAGTGGTATTGCAGCCCAGGCCAACCCGGCACTGAACCCGCCTTTGTACATACGCAGTGATTTTGGATTGCCGTATTTCAGCAATGGCACACTCAATTCTGACCTGCGTGCCACCATCAAGGCAGAAACAGTTTTCTACAATACCACCAAAATACTGGGTTTCAGGTTTGCACCCTTTGCTTTCACGGATGCCATCCTGCTAAAACCTTCCAGGATGGGGCTGCAGCATAGTGATATCTTCACTGCCATCGGTGGCGGGGTTCGTACCCGAAATGAGAACCTGATATTTGGCACCATTGAGTTAAAGGGCTATTATTTTCCCCGGGTGAATGGCGACATGAAAGGCTGGAAAGTAGAGCTGAACAGCAATATCCGGTTTAAATTCAGGAGCAGCTTTATCAGCCGCCCGGATTTTATCATTGCCAACTAACGGGGCAATAAAAAGCCATCCGCCGGGTGGCGGATGGCGTATCAATAAGTTTGAATTTGAATCCTATAACAGGTCGAGCGCCTTGGCAAAGAAAGTTACATTAAAAGGCAGCATCATGGAAACCCAGGAACCATAGGGTGAATATAATACCACAAAGAATAAAACCACTGATATTAAAAATAATATCCAGAAAAGACCCGTGTTTTTTTTGGTTGTTTCCATCTGTTTTGCTGTTTTTTTGCAAATATAAGACAGAACTTTTTATCTGCGGTATTTTACCTGCTCCTTGTTCAGTTTTTTCTTTAAAGTGGTATATTGCCTCTTCTTAACTGGCTTACATGATCCTACATTTTTATTTGCGTTATTCCACCCGGTTCGGACAGTCGCTTTTTGTATCAGGCAATACATCTGTGCTGGGCAATGATGATATCAATAAACGCTTTGCCCTTACTTACCTCAACGACCAGTTGTGGTATGGTACAGCCGAAATTGATGAGGAGGATATCTTTGAAAGCATCAGTTATAAATACATATTGCAGGAGGAAGACGGGGAACTGGTATATGAATTTGGTAATGACCGGGTAATTGATTTTACCGGCCACAAAAACCCCAGGATCGTACTATATGACACCTGGAACCAGGCCGGTCTCCACGAGAATGTTTTTTATACAGCCCCCTTTAAAAAAGTGCTGCTGAAAAACAAACCTGCAAAAGTTGAGAAAGCAAAGAAGCTATCAAAGCCAACACACGATTTCAGGGTGAAAGCACCCCTGCTGAAACCGCATGAAGTGCTTTGCCTCAGCGGCTCTTCCAAAATACTGAACGATTGGGATAAGGAAAATGTACTGCTGCTGGATAAAAAAGATAACTGGTGGACGTTACAAACCGATCTCAGCAAGGCCATCTTTCCGCTGGAATATAAATATGGTATCTACGATACGGCTGCTGATACATTTGTTTGTTTTGAGGAAGGTAATAACCGGGTGCTGATGAGTGAGGACGGCAAAGATACCCTCACCATCATTCATGACGGATTTGCCAGGCTGAATAATATAAACTGGAAAGGTGCAGGTGTTGCCATACCGGTTTTCAGCCTGCGAAGCAAAAACAGTTTGGGTGTGGGAGAATTCACTGATATCAAATTGCTGGTTGACTGGGCAAAGACTACCGGCTTAAAGATGATACAGTTATTGCCGGTGAATGATACCACTTCCACTTTCAGCTGGAAAGATTCTTATCCTTATTCTGCCATTTCTGCTTTTGCCCTGCATCCCATATTAATTAACCTGGCTGCCGTTGCAGGCAAGGAGCATGAATCAGTTATTTCATCGCTGGCCGCAAAACAAAAGCAACTGAATAAATTACCTGCGCTGGATTATGAATCGGTGATCAGGATAAAATCAGGTGCCATAGCACAATTGTATGCGCTCCGGAAAAACAGTTTTAAAGATGACCTTGCGTATATTACTTTCTTCGAACTGAACCGGCATTGGCTGGAACCTTATGCGGCCTTCTGTTACCTGAGGGATAAATACAAAACAGCCAATTTCAGTGAATGGAAAAAACATTCGGTGTACAACGACAGCGAGATACAGGAACTGGTTAGTCCGCAAACAACCCATTACGACGAAATAGCCATTCATTATTTTACCCAGTACCACCTGCACCTGCAATTACAGGATGCAACACAATACGCACACCGGCATGGCGTCATCATCAAGGGTGATATACCGATCGGCATCAGCCGCAACAGCGCCGATGCCTGGGTGGAGCCGCATCTGTATCATATGAACGAACAGGCTGGTGCACCACCGGATGCCTTTACGGCCAAGGGGCAAAACTGGGGCTTCCCCACTTACAACTGGCAGGTGATGCAGCAGGATGGATTTGCCTGGTGGCGCAAGCGGTTCGACCAGATGAGCAATTACTTCGATGCATTCCGCATAGACCATATACTCGGTTTCTTCCGTATCTGGAGCATTCCTTCGCACGCCGTAGAAGGCTTGCTGGGCCGTTTTGTACCGGCATTACCGGTACATATCAATGAACTGTTCTCTAAACATATCCTGTTTGAGAGGTCGAGATACACGCAACCATATGTAACTGAAGAAATACTGCAGGATACTTTCGGAGAACAAACGGATGCGGTGAAAAAAACTTTTTTCAACGGCCTTAAACTGAAAGAGAAATATAATACACAAAGAAAAGTTGAAGCATATTTCAAAACTCAAACCGGTTTTGATGAACCCGTAAAGCAGGGCCTGTATGATATTATTGCCAATGTGATCTTTTTTGAAGTGGCCGATTCAAACGGGCAGGAATTCCATTTCCGCATTTCCATGCAGGATACTTCTTCCTTTAAAGCGCTCGACAAACATTCGCAGGCTGAACTGACCAACCTGTACAACAATTATTTCTACCAGCGCCAGGATGATCTTTGGAAAAAAGAAGCGCTTAATAAATTGCCCGAATTAAAACGCAGCACCGAAATGCTGGTGTGTGGCGAGGACCTGGGCATGGTGCCGCATTGCGTACCCGAAGTGATGGAACAACTGGCCATACTGAGCCTGGAGATACAACGCATGCCCAAGAAGACCGGTACCGAATTCTTTCATCCCAATGATGCGCCCTACCTGAGCGTGGTATCACCTTCCACCCACGATATGAGTACGGTAAGGGCCTGGTGGGAAGAGAACCGGGAAACAACCAGGCATTTTTATAACCAGCTGATGGGCAAAGGAGGAGAGCCGCCGGTTTATTGTGAAGCCTGGATCAATAAAGAGATCATCATGCAGCACTTGTATTCGCCCGCTATGTGGAGCATCTTCCAGTTGCAGGACCTGCTGGGTATGGATGAAGACATACGCCGCGAAGACCCGCATGAGGAACGTATCAACAACCCGGCGATTTCCGAGTATTACTGGAATTACCGCATGCATATCAGCCTGGAAGACCTGCTGAAAGAAGAAGAATTCAACGGCATGCTGAAGGAAGCTGTGGAAAGAAGCGGGCGTTAAGTTAACAGGCAACTTGTTTTCATTTCAATATCATTGCTATGCTTAAAAAACTTTGTATAAACACCTGCCTGCTGCTGGCCGTGTTGTTCCTGTGTAATTGTAATAACCATTCAGAAAAAATAATTGTCGCCGAAGACAGCGGACACCCCGCCTGGCTGGCACAAAGTAATGTGTACGAAGTGAACCTGCGCCAATATTCCGCTGCCGGTACCATTATGGAATTTGAAAAAGCATTGCCCCGGTTGAAAGATATGGGTGTGGAGGTACTCTGGTTCATGCCCATAACACCCATTGGCCTCGAGGGAAGAAAGATGAATGAAAAGGAAATGGGCAGTTACTATGCAGTAAAAGATTACAAAGCATTCAATCCCGATTACGGAACTATGGAAGACTGGAAGGCTTTTGTAAAAAAAGCGCAGGGCATGGGTTTTAAAGTGATCGTGGATTGGGTGGCCAACCATTCATCACCCGATAATAACTGGGTGAAAACGCACCCGCAGTTTTATGCAAAGGATTCCGCAGGTAATTTAATACCACCGTTCGACTGGACGGATGTGCGTAAACTGGATTACAATAACCGGGAACTGAAGGACAGCATGATCGCTGCTATGAAATACTGGCTCACCGAAACCGGCATCGACGGTTTCCGTTGCGATGTGGCCGAGCAGGTGCCCAACAGTTTCTGGAAGGAATGTATTGCAGAACTTAAGAAGGTAAAGCCTGTATTCATGCTGGCGGAAGGAGAGAAGCCGGGGCTGCATGAAGCCGGCTTTGATGAAACCTATACCTGGTCCATGATGCATGGCATGAAGGCGCTGTACCAGGGTGAATGGAAAATGAGACAATTTGATTCGCTCATCAAAACATACATTGACAGTTTTCCAAAAAATGCGATGCGGCTTTATTTTACAAGCAACCACGATGAGAACAGCTGGAACGGAACGGAGTTTGAAAAATACGGCGATGCTTATAAAACATTTGCGGTGTTTGGTCAAACGATGTACCAAAGCGTGCCGCTGATTTACAGCGGACAGGAAACGATGAATAAAAAGCGGCTGAAGTTCTTTGTAAAGGATACCATTGCCTGGGACCCGGCCATGCCGATGGCTTCTTTTTACAAAACCTTGCTCACTCTCCGCAGAACCAATGCAGCCTTATCTGCAGATGCATCGTTTAGAAAATTAAAAACCACTGCCGAAGAAGCAGTTTATAGTTTTGTCAGAGAAAAAGACGGTCACAAAGTTGTGGTCATTTTAAATTTATCCGGCAAGCCGCAAAAATTTAAAATAAATGATGAAACTATAACCGGCAATCCCTTTAACATTTTTTTGTACACGAACGAAAAAGTTGATACTGGTCACGAGTTTAATATGGAGCAATGGGGTTTTATTGTTTATGATTACCGGTAAGTTTTTACTGCTTCGTTGCACAGGATAATTTTTGCAGGCCAGGGATTATTTATTGTATTTTTAGAAAAACATAATTGCTTCAAAACATTCATTAAAAAGATTGCTATGTCTGTTACTTCTTACACCGGCGAAAAACCACATCTCGGTTTCTGGCAAATTTTCAACATGTGCTTCGGGTTCTTCGGTATCCAGTTTGGCTGGAGCCTGCAGATGGGGAACATGAGTGCCATTTATGAATACCTGGGCGCATCACCCGAACAAATACCAGGCCTCTGGCTGGCTGCGCCAATGACGGGATTGATAGTGCAGCCCATTATTGGTTACCTGAGCGACCGAACCTGGCATCCGAGATTAGGCAGAAGAAGGCCTTATTTTTTAATTGGCGCAATACTCAGTTCGCTGGCCTTATTTATCATGCCCAATGTTTCTGCCATCTGGATGGCTGCCGGCACTTTGTGGATACTGGATTCCTGTATCAATATCAGCATGGAACCATTCAGGGCCTTTGTGGCAGACAACCTGGATGAAAAACAACGCTCACGTGGTTTTGCCATGCAGAGTATGTTCATTGGGCTGGCATCTTTCATTGCCGGTTACCTGCCTGTTAAACTGGTGGAATGGTTCAATGTATCAAGGGAAAAAGTGGGAGGATCTATTCCGCACAATATTTCGCTTTCGTTTTATATTGGTGGCAGTGTGTTTTTTGCAGCTGTGCTATACACTGTTTTACGCAGTAAAGAATACCCGCCTTCTGATGTTAACTGGAAGCAAAAGGTAAAAGAATCCAACAAAGGATTTGGAGCAGGTATCAGCGAAATATTTTCATCACTAGCTAATATGCCATCACAAATGAAGCGGCTGGCAGTAGTTAATTTTTTGACCTGGCCGGGCTTGTTTTTAATGTGGTTCTATTACAGCACCGGCGTTGCCAATGATATCTTTGGCGGCGATGCAACAACCAATAGCGAAGTGTACACACAGGGGCTGGAATATGCCAATAAAACCTCGGCCATATTAAACCTGGTCACTTTCTTATTTGCATTTACCATCCCTTTTTGGGTGGGTAAGCTTGGAAAAAAGTACACACATACTGCCTGCCTGATAATTGGTGGCATTGGGTTGATAGCTGTTAACTTTATTGAACAGCACTGGATGCTGTATGTTGCCATGGGTATGGTTGGTGTAGCCTGGTCTTCTATTTTGTCAATGCCTTATTCGATGCTTTCGGGATGCCTGCCACCTGATAAGATCGGTATTTATATGGGCATCTTTAATTTCTTTATTGTATTGCCAGAGATCATAGCATCATTATTCTTCGGAAAGATCATGTCGGGTGTACTGCACAACGACAGGCTGCTGGCGGTATTGATCGGTGGCTGCCTGCTGGTGCTGGCTGGTATTGTTTGTGCAATCATTGTTAAAGAAGAGAAAGTTTAAAAGGTTTATGAAAAGAATAGTTTTATGGTGCCTGGCATTGCTGTTTCGTTTTTCAGCCACTGCACAAAATGAGAATTATCAATGCTATCCCACCCACTGGTGGACAGGCATGAAATGGAACAAACTGCAGGTGATGGTGCATGGGAAGAATGTGGCAAACAATTTTCCCATGATCAAGATGGGGCCGGGGGGAATGAAACTGGCAACGGGCGTAAGGCTTACTAAAATTAACCGGGTGGAAAACCCAAACTATGTATTCCTGGATATTTCGATAGATGCAAGCGCAAAGCCGGGCACTTTCAGATTTCCCTTTGTAAGGAATATGGACCTGCAGTATGAACTCAAACCCCGCCGCAGCGGCAATGGAACTTCCTTTGCACAGGGTGTCACTTCCAAAGATTTCATGTACCTCATCATGCCCGACCGCTTCAGTAATGGCGATGAAAGCAATGACCGGGTGGCAGGTATGCGTGACCAGACTTTAAGAAGGGATACGGTCTTCAACCGCCATGGCGGCGATCTGAAAGGGATAGAGAATCATCTGGATTACCTGCAATCGCTGGGCGTTACTGCCTTGTGGCTGAACCCGGTAATTGAAAATGATATGGATGATCGTACCGAACATGGGTATGCCTTCACCGATCATTATAAAATCGACCGCAGGCTGGGTGGCGAAAAAGCTTACCAGGAACTGATAGATGCCATGCACAGAAAAGGCATGAAGATGATACAGGATGCCGTGTACAACCACGTGGGCATCCGGCATATTACCGTGGAAGACCTGCCTATGAAGGACTGGCTGCACCAGTGGCCGGAGTATACCAACACCACCTACAAGGAACAAACCCTCTTTGATCCATACGCAAGTGCGGCTGATAAAAAAAGAATGGTGGACGGATGGTTCACCAAACAAATGCCGGATATCAATCAAAGCAATCCCTATGTTGCCAATTTCCTGATACAGCATGCTTTGTGGACGGTGGAAGAATTTGGTATCGATGGCTGGCGTATCGATACCTATGCTTACAACGATCTTCCTTTCATGAACCGTTGCAACCAGGCATTGATGGATGAATATCCTAAACTCAGTTTATTTGGCGAAACCTGGTATCATGGAGTGCCCAATCAAAGTTATTTTGTGCAGAATAATCTTACGCTCCCTTTCAAAAGCAACCTGCAGGCAGCCACGGATTTCCAGGCGCTATGGGGTATCACCGATGCCATGACAAAGGATTTTGGCTGGACGGATGGAGTGAACAGGTTATACACTATTTTATCGCAGGATTTTATGTACAAAGATCCTATGCGTAATGTACTTTTTCTCGATAACCATGATATGACCCGCTTCTTCTCAACCGTTAACGAAGATGTGGAGAAATATAAAACGGCTATTAACTGGTTACTCACCTGCCGCGGTATTCCGCAAACTTATTATGGCGATGAGATAGCCATGACAGGAACCACCAGTCCGAATGATGGTTATGTGCGCCTCGATTTTCCCGGAGGATGGAAGGGAGATACTCAAAATAAATTTACCAGCGCCGGCCGTAATGCCAAAGAAAATGAAGTATGGAACCATATGGCAACTTTGGCCAATTACCGTAAAACATCATCTGCTATCACCACCGGTAATATGGTGCAGTTTGTACCGGAAGATGGGGTGTATGTTTATTTCAGGTACAACAATAAGCAAACGGTGATGGTGGTGATGAATACATCCAAAGAAACAAAGAATATTTCATTGAAAAGATTTGCTGAAAGAACCAACGGGTTTTCTGCAATGAAAAATATCATCAGCGGCACTGTATCCGGCATAAATGATTTTAGTCTTGATTCCTATAAAAGCAGTGTGTTTGAATTAATAAAATAGGAAGCTTACCATGAAAGTCAAATACAAAACCTTTAATCTTCCATTCCGGCACCCATTCACTATTTCGAAGGGAACCAAAACGCACCAGCCAGGCCTGGTGGTTGAGCTGGATTTCATGGGCATTAAAGGGTATGGCGAAGCGCCTGCTATTGCATACTACAATATCCCTGTAGAAAAAATGGTGGAAGACCTGGAACGAAAGAAGGTATTTGTTGAAAAATTTGCTTTCTCCGATCCTGAAAGATACTGGCATTACCTGCATCATTTATTTCCCGCCAATCATTTCCTGGTTTGTGCGCTCGATATGGCCGGCTGGGATATTTACGGCAAACTGAAAGCAAAACAATTGCATGAACTGTGGGGATTAGATACGTCAAAAGCGCCGCTTACAGATTTTACCATCGGTATTGATAGTATCGAAAAGATGCTTGCCAAGATGAAAGAAAAACCCTGGCCGATTTATAAGATCAAAGTGGGTGTGGAAGGGGATATTGAAATGGTGGAAGCTTTAAGAAAACATACTGATGCTGTTTTCAGGGTGGATGCTAATGCCGGCTGGACACTGGAACAAGCCCTCGAAAAAATACCACTGCTAAAACAACTGGGCGTGGAATTTGTGGAGCAGCCCCTGGCAAAAGATAACTGGGAGGGAATGAAAATACTGTATGAGGAATCACCACTTCCATTGATAGCAGATGAAAGTTGTGTGGCGGAAGCGGATTTGGAAAAATGTTACCTGCACTTCCATGGCATCAATATCAAACTAACCAAATGCAGCGGCATTACACCTGCCCGGCGCATGATTGCCAGGGCAAGGGAACTGGGCATGAAAGTAATGGTGGGGTGCATGAACGAAAGCTCTGTTGGTACGGCAGCCATTGCACAACTGGCGCCCATGTTGGATTATGTGGATATGGATGGTCCATTGTTATTGACTGAAGACATTGCAGCAGGCGTTCAGTTCGCTGATGGAAAAATAATCTACACAACTTTACCGGGATTGGGGTTCAGCACCGGTCCGTTTTAAAATATTTTTTACTTAAACAGGCAGTAAACAATTCGTACTGTTTTCTTATTTTACATTCATGCCATTCGATTTCAATTTATACAGCAGCCTGCTGATACCTTTCTTTGTACAGGGTAGTTTATTTGCCATCCTGCTTTTTGTAAGGGGCAGGCAGGAAGAAAGATTGAGTGACCTGCTATTAGGCTGGCTGCTGCTGTTAAATGCTGTAAAAATTGCTTTCTGGATGCTTGGCTTTGCAGGCTGGTACGACACACATGATGGATACAGCAGTTTCATGTTCTACTTCCCCTTTAACAACGTGGTATGGATGGGCCCCCTGCTTTATTTTTATTTGCTCAGCATTACCAACACTGATTTTAAAATTGAAAGGAAACATGCAACGCACTTTTTGCTGCCCGTCTTATTCATGCTGCTGGTCATTGTAAAATTCGGGATCGACTTTGCGTATTACCGGCCTTTCCCGGTTGAAGAAGCAACGCAGTACGGAACCAAGGGCCCCCTCGCCGACCTGGATAAGAATATGTGGGCCGATCTGATAAGCTATGGCTCCTTTTTTTATTACCTGTTCATCAGCATCAAAGTATACCGGAGCTACCAGGTGTATATCAGGCAAAATTTTTCCAGTACCGAAGAGATCAGTTTCAACTGGATTCGTAACCTTTTATATGCAATAGCTGCAGGTGTAATTGTATTTTTCCTGTTTAACCTGATGCAGCGATTTGTGGAAATACGCAGGTCCTATGTATTTGAATGGTATGCTTACCTGGCCCTGGGTATCGTGATCTATTACCTGAGCGTGGCAGGCTTTGCTGCACGGCCCGGTCACCGCCAGCAGTTGCATTTTGTGCCCGCCGGGCAGGAGCCCCTTCAGCCGGAGATGGAGAAGGAGAAAATTCCCGGGCTGGAAAACTGGAAAGAGAAACTGGGTATTTTAATGCAAACTCAAAAGCCATACCTGGATACCAACCTCAACTTATCACAGCTTGCCAGGCTGCTGCAAACCAATCCTTCTCTTCTTTCAAAAATAATCAATGACGGGTTCGGCCAAAACTTCAACGATTATATCAACGATCACCGGGTACAGGCCGTCATTGAAAAACTAAAAGCCGGCGAACAAAAGACCCAAACACTTCTGGGCATCGCTTTCGATAGCGGTTTTAATTCCAAAGCAACTTTTAACCGGGCCTTTAAAAAGTTTACCGGCTCCAGTCCCAAAGAATGGATTGAAAAAAACACCCCCGCCGGTAACTGAAAACCAACTACTTGGATGATGTGCTACCCATCTCATGGGATTTGAGACGGCTTATTTTTTATTGATACCAGTTTACATGGCCTCAAATCATTATTTGCAGCGACCGGGCATTTTTAGCGGGGCATCTTCGTGCTGTTAATCAAAAAGCAATTTTATGAAACAGTTGTTCCCGATCCTGGCAATCCTTTTTTCTTTACCCGTTTTGGCGCAGCAAAAAGACAGTAGTTCTTTTAATGCCGTAAAAAAACTGGATGAACTGGTTGTCAAAAGTAAAAAGCCCTTTATTGAAATGCAGGTGGACAAAATGGTGATGCATGTACAAAATGACCTGGTTGCTTCCGGTGGCAGCCTTTTTGAACTATTGCAACGGGCACCGGGTGTTTCCATAACCAATGATGAGAATATCACTATGGCAGGTAAGTCTGGTGTGAATGTTTTGATCGATGGCCGGCCCACGCAACTGAGTGCCAAAGACCTGGCCAATTACCTGAAGGCAACACCGGGTTCGGTTGTTGACAGGATCGAGATCATCATGAACCCTTCTGCAAAATATGACGCACAGGGCAATGCCGGTATCATCAATATCAGGCTCAAAAAAAATACGGTAAAGGGAACCAACGGGAATATAAGCCTGGCCTATACACAGGCTGTACATGCCAACATAAATTTTTCAGCCGGCATCAATCACCGCCGGGGAAAATGGAACTGGTTTGCCGGCACTTCTGCCCGTAAGTGGCGCCAGAATACGCAGGGAGCCATCAATCGTTTTGTGAATAGCAGTGGCGTGGAAAAAGTTTTCGTGAATAACACTGTTGACCAGGACCCTTCAAAGAATGCGGGATATAAAGCCGGTGCAGATGTCTATCTTAATAAAAAGAACACACTGGGTTTTATCCTGAAAGGAAATGAATACAGCAGCCGTTTGTACACACCCGGTACAACGCTGATCAAAACCAATAACAGGGTTGATTCATCTTTAAACACGCTGAATGATAATAAAGAGCGAACCAGCCAGTTCAGCGTAAACCTTAATTACCGGTATGAAGATACCCTGGGAACCGAATGGAATACGGATGTTGATTATGCCTTGTTCAGAAAAAAAACAACCGGCTATGTTACCACCGATCTGTTGAATGCACAGAATGTAAAGTATGGATACACTGCCAATGACCAGTCTGTATTAACCGGCATCCATATTTACAGCATCAAAACAGACCTTACCAGGCAATTGAAAAGATGTGATGCAAAACTGGAAGCAGGCTTAAAATGGAATACCGTAAGAACATCCAACGACCTGGATGCATTTACCTGGAAGCAGAACCGGTTTACTGCTGATACAGGCAGAACAAACCGTTTTGATTACACCGAAACAATATATGCAGGGTACGCAAGCATCAGCAAAAAAATAAGAAAATGGGAATACCAGGCTGGCATCAGAGCCGAGCAAACAATCATCCGTGGTACAAGTGCTGATCTCAGGAATACCGTGATCCGTTTTCCCGATACGGCTTACCTCAATCTTTTTCCCACTGCATTTATCCGGTATGATATCAATGAGAAAAACAATGTTGGACTTTCGTTCAGCAGAAGGATCAACCGCCCCGGCTATGCCGACCTGAACCCCTTTGAATATATTTATGACAATTACAGTAAAGAGCGTGGCAATCCATATCTGTTACCAGAGCTTAGTAATACAATCGAATTGTCCTATGCATACCGCAGCGCTTTGAATGCGGGGCTGGGATATAGTTTTACCCGTAATTCCATACAGCAGGTGAGCACGCTTAATGGTGAAATAACGGCTGCTACGCAACTGAATGCCGGTCAGGAGAAACGCTTGTACCTGAATATCAGTTTGGGAACCCCTGTTACCGGATGGTGGGAGAGCTATATAAACCTGGGCCCGCATTACAAGCAATTCAGCGGCGCTATTGCACAGGGCAGTCTTGATAATGAAGCCTGGGGCATGAACTGGTACACGAGCCAGAATTTTTCATTGCCTGCAAAATGGAAAGTTCAACTGAGCAGCTGGGGCAGCATTGGCACTCGCAATGCCATGACCAAAACTGCCTGGCTCGGAAGTGTGGACGCTGCAGTATCCAAACCGCTGTTAAAAGATAAACTGAACATCAGGATATCTGCCACGGATATTTTTAATACCCAGCGATGGAAGCAAACGGTTGACTTTGGCAACGTACATTACAATTATCTGCGTAAGTGGGAGAGCCGTACCATCCGCCTGCAGCTAACATGGAAATTCGGGAAAACAAGTTTCAAAGCAAGAGAAAGGGAGCCGGGTTCACAGGATGCCATCAACCGGGTAAAATAAGGGTTATTTTATTTTGCAATAACCATCTGACCGTTCAACCGGTTCAAGCGCCTCCATATCAATATTGTTGGCGCTTTTTTTATTGCCCCATTTAAAAACTTTTTCAAAGAAGGGAAGCAGCCTGTTATTTTTTATCATGCTTAAAAAATAAACTTCGTGTTCTTTTTCCTTGATGCCCATTTCATACAGGATGGTATCGTGTTCTTTAATACCCAGCTGGTTAAAGAATTGCTTCATGCGGAAATATTCGCACACATTCCCGCTCTCCAGGCTGCCGGCAAAATAAAAGGGCATGAACCAGCCAATGATATAACAACTGAAAGAGATCGTTTTGCCAATGATGTGGAAACGGAACTCATACCATTTTGAAACCGGGATATCATACTGGTTCATGATCTGTAAAACCTCCCGGCGGTGGTTCCATTCATCAATTTCAATTTGCCTGATCGCAGCTTTTTGTGTTTTGTCTTTTACAGAACCTGCATGGCCCTGGTAGGCAAAGGCTGCAGCTTTTTCGGCAGAATAAGCTTTCTGCAACAGGTCCGTCAATTCAGGGTGATTAAGCTTCACTTTTTTATTTGTAAATGTAAGGCAAGCGGGAGGAATGACAACCGGTATTATTGCAGGAGACGGCTGACACAATCATCTATTTTTTTGTTATCCCCTTCGCGGCAATCAATATAGCTGTAAATGCCCATGATCAGCGGCATGGCTGTTTCTTTATGGCTGAAGAGATAAATGGTTTGAATGATACTTTTCTTCTGGTTGTATTCCATCAGTTTGGCGCATTGAAATTCATCCCAGCATACGGGCGACTTATCATAATCGGGCGATAGAAATACAAGTACTTTAGCTGATTTTTGTATGGCCGCTGAGATCTGCTGTATCCACAGGCCACCGGGCGGAATGCTGTCTTTATCATAAAAGATCTGCAGCCTGTTATTCCTTGCCTTTAGTTCATCCACAAAATGCTGCACTTCCTTTGCATGCACATGAGCATAGCTCAAAAAATAATCAAAACCGTCTTTTACCGGTGCCGGCCCGGTGTCCTCAGCAGGGATATAATCCATGTCGGCATCCGTCTCCTCTGATTGAGAGAGAAAAGTTTCATCAGCTTTATCAAAGGCATCTTCTTCTTTTTCTGGCAGCTCAGCTTTTCGGATGGCTTGCTGCTTTGCCTCGTTTTTAAATGCATTAAATAAAGGCAATGCTTCATCCGCCTGTTCCGTTCGGTGTACCACCAGTTTTAGCGACCTGATCGGCAAACCATTCTGCAACCAGAAATAGGCAGCCTGCAGCAGGGCCGGTAAAATTTTTTGCAACGGCATCTTCTGGTAACCCGTTGCAATAATGGGCATGATGAGATCATTCTTGTCCTCATCAAAGGCAAACGTATTGATGCAGCGGAAAATATCGCCCACCACTTCTTCAGGTTGTTTGATCTTTTCCCCCGGCTCAAAACACAATATCCTTTTGAAATTAAATTTTTGCTCATCTGCTTCAGGAAGTGCTTTGCTTAGCCAGCAATTAAGTTGTGAGCGGAGGTCGGTCTCTTTATTTTCAGCCATTGCTTTAACATCGAGGCCGCGTTGCTGCAAAGCAAGTATAAGGCTGCCCCTCAGACCGGTATAATCTCCGGGAAAAGCCGACATGATGAGTATATCGGCAGCATGCTCCTTCGGAAGGTTACTCAGATCTCCCTGCAATAATTCAATAACCGCATTGCGGGGGTGACCATACACAGCTATTTCGGAAAGTAATTGCATGCGGCTTGATAATGATAGATGAACTTACTGCTTTTAAAATTAATATAAATCGGGATAAAATCCCACGCTCTTTCACTGTCTGTTTACTAATGTTTCAGCGGCCTTTTCTTGATCATGCCTCCCTTGGTATCCCTGACGCTGTTCATAACCACAAAAGCATCCGGGGTTATTTTAAGCAGTTCAGTATTCAATTTGTTCAGCTCCAGCCTGGTTATGACCGTGTAGATGATATCTGTATCCTTTGTTTCACCGCTTTTTCCATAACCACGCTTGCCATTGTAAACCGTTACACCCCTGCCCATGGTATTAATGATCATCTGTCTTATTTCCTCGCTATGCGATGAGATGATGGTAACACCAATATACTCTTCAATACCTTCAATGATGAAATCAAGTGTTTTGGATGCCGACAGGTAAGTGATCATGGAGTACAGGGCAATTTCGATGGAAAGAAAATAAGCAGCAGCAGAAAAAATACAAACATTGATCACGATGATGATATCGCCGATAGTAGAGCCCAGTTTGCGGCTTAAAAAAATAGCGAGCACTTCGGTTCCATCAATCACAGCGCCGCCTCTTACAGCCAGCCCGATACCGGTGCCCAGGAAGAAACCTCCAAACACAGCCACCAGTAAATTATCGTTAGTTACGTTGGGAAAATTTACCGTTGCCAGGCAAACGGAAAGCCCGGTGATGGTCAGGGCCGTCTTGATGGCAAACTGCCTGCCCATTACCTTATAGGCAAGTATGATAAAGGGAATATTCACGCAGATGATGAGCAGGTAAAGCGGGATACGGGTAACGGCCGATATCAGCAGGGAAATACCTGTGGCGCCCCCGTCAATGAAATGATTGCTGAGCAGGAAGCCTTTAAAACCAAAGGATGCGGCAACAATGCCCGCAACGATGAGCAGCAGGTCTTTCACATGCCGCTTAATGGTTATCAGCAATTCGCGGTAATCTTTTGCCCGCATGTAGGGCGACTGATTTGCAGCGCCCTGTTTTTTTTGCCTGCCTGCCTGCACGATGATTTGTGACCAGAAAGGGTTCATAACTGAGGTTTTGTTATTCTTAAAGTTAATTCAATTGCCGGGGCTCTCATAGCGGCCCCGGCAAAAGTTCTGCTAGTGGCTCAAAGCGGCATTGATATGGTCGCGCCATTTTTCTGCCATTTGCAATTCACCTGTAAGCATGCCGCCATCATATTGTATATCGAAAAAGCAAAGCGAAATTTCTTTTTTGCTCCTGATGTCCAGTACCAGGTCAAGTTTTTCTGTGATGGTATAATGATGGTTGCCATCCATTTCGGTCCGTTTGAAATTACTGATTCGGCATTGGGAAATATCTGTGAGCGGCACCTGCATACTCAAAGGGCCATCCGGTGTTTTTTTGATGAAGAAAACCACGGCAGCATTTTCATCCATGCCAATAGCGGTATTGCCCCAGGTATTGAATCGGGTAATGCTCATCTTACCCGCCCGGGCTTCCCGGTTCAGCAGCTGGCGGTATCGGCCCACTTTTTTACGGTGACTAATATTCATTAAAATAAAGGGTATTGTACAAAGCAGTAAAAAGAAAAGGGCGGTTAGCAGGGTTCCTGTATCCATTGTCATGATCTTGTTTTTAAGTGCATAAATATTTCAGCCATGCCGAAGGGCAGGCTGTTTAACTAAGAAAATAAGGCCTGCGCATGCAGGCTGCTAAAACAGGGATTACCAGAAATACTGGAAAGGAAATACCAGGTCGGGGTTTTGGAGCCTGGTCAATAATTTATTAGCGAAGAAATGGTATTGAGAAAAGTTGCGGACCAGCACGTGCCCGGTGGCAATGTTGGCAAACAGGTAATCTTTATGTGTATCTTTTGCAAAAGGTAAACCGGGGTTGCTGCAAACGGTAATTGCATTTTCAGTTTGTACTGTATGCTGAAAGGATTTCGGGGAAACAGACTGGCTGTACCTGTCTTTACCGTTTTCCTTATGGAAAATAGCATCGCCCCTCAAACTGAGGAAACTGCCATACGAAGTGGCAAAGCAATACAGCAGCGTAATGCCAATCAAACCGGATATGCGTAATGCTTTTTTCACGGTGTAAAGGTACGGAATTTGGTCGGTCCCTGCCTGACCGGTTGATTAAATGGCGTTACAATGACAAAGCAGTAATGAGGTTGAAAACCCGGTTAGTAAGGGTTTTAGGATGAACGGGTGCTGGTTAATTAATCTATATTCAGACGGTGTGGCATGCCATGATCAAAACCTGCCCACGATCTTCAGGTTAACCAGCCTCGGCGTAAGCCTGTTGGGTAATGCATACACATTGCCCGAAAAATCTTTGATAAGCTGGAAGGAGATAGTGTTACGGCGGTCTATCAAATTAAATACTTCAAAGCTGGCCCAGATATTCTCAAAGCTGCGGAAAGGGCTGTGGCTGCGGCGTTTGTTTTTGTCGCCCAGCAATTGCGCACTGAATCCTGCATCCACCCGTATGTAGGGCTCAATGATGAGTGCATTACGGTAGCGGGTGCTGTTGGGTATATTGTAACTCATGTTGCTGCCATAAAGCAGGTTCAAATGGAATTTGAAATTCTTGTTGGTCGTCAGGTAATCTTCTAAATATAAACCTGCTGTTATCAAACGGTCGGTTGGGCGGCGCACATAGCCCACGTCATATTTAACACTGTCTACGGGCACCTGGTCGGTACTCTTTGCTGTGATGATCTCGCCGGCTGCATTCTTGTATTGATAATAATAATCATTGTCAAGGTCTTCCCTGGTTTGCATAATGCCAATACTAAACCAGCTTTCTGCATCTTTCACCAGCTCGCCAAAAAGCCTGGCCTCAAAACCTGTTGCATAAGCTTTAGCGTTGTTATTGCCTGCATAGCGGATCTTCACATTGTCTATATCATACACATCCACACTGCTCATGCTTTTGTAATAGGCTTCGGTGCTGATGCGGAAGGGCCGGTTTCCAAAACCTTTGAAATTGTAATCCATGCCGGCCACAAACTGGTAACTCTTTTGTGCCTTCACCGCTTTGTTCAGCGTACCATCATATCTTCTGAGCTCCCTGTAAAATGGCGGTTGCTGGTAAGCGCCCGCAGCCAGTTTCAGCACCACATCTTTTTTCCAGTTGGGTTTTACGCTTAGCTGCATGCGGGGGCTTATTAAAAATTCTTTATTGAGTGAGTTGTAATTATAGCGAACGCCCGCCTGCAGGGTGGCGCTGTTGCTTTTGCCAAGGCGGATATTATCCTGCAAATAGCCGCTGTATTTTTGAATACTGAGATCAGCTGCAGAGTTGATGCTGCTGTATAAATTAAGCTGCGCAGGATTGTAGGGCAGTGAATAACCGGCACTGTCGCGGTATTCCCATTCTCTCAGCTTGTCCGAAATATTGGTTTGCTCAATGCTGTTGCCAAACAGCAATACATGCCTGCCGGCAGAATAACTTCCTTTCAGGCTTGCGTTATATACATTTATATTCAGTTCGTTCCGGCCATAGTTCTGGTAATAGCCGGCACCAAGCGGGTTGATGATCTGTCCGTATGTGCTGCTTGTCTGATCAAAATCACGGTCGCCGAACAGATAATTGCCTGCAATATCAAAATTCTCGTTCTCCTTGTTCTGAAAGCGGCTTACCATCCATTTCAGTCTTAATTTTTTATTGGGCGTATGCACCAGGCTAAGCCCGATAAGGTTTGTTTTATAGCTATCCCTTTCCTGTCCATCAAAGGCAACATCCAGGCCCAGGTTTGCAGTGAACAGGGGAGAGAAGACCGAAGTTGTTTTTTGCACTGATTCGGGAAACAAAGTGAATTTGGTTACAGAGTATGTACCTAAAAATTCCAGTTGCAGTTTGTTGCTGACCTTATAAGTCACAAAAGCCTGTACATCGGAGGAGGAAGGGATATACGAACCAACTGTTTCCTGGGTCTTCAGTAAATTCTTATTGCTGCGGTTGCGTATGCCAAGCAGGTAAGATACTTTTCCTTTTTTAGCAGCCCCTTCCACATGAAAGCCCTGTTCCAGTAAACTGATATAGGCAGAGCCGCCAAAACTGGCCGGGTTCTTATACTGTATATCCAGCACACTGCTCATCTTATCGCCATATTTTGCCTGGAAGCCGCCGGTATAAAAATTCACATTCTTTGCCAGCTCCGGATTGATAAAACTTAATCCTTCCTGCTGTCCGCTGCGAACCAGGTAAGGACGAAAGATCTCAAAATCGTTGATGTAAATTAAATTCTCATCGTAATTGCCACCACGCACACTGTATTGAGAAGTAAGTTCATTGTTACTGCCCACCAAGGTTTTTATCACTGCTTCAATACCACCTGTGGTGCTGGGTAAAGTGATGGCATTCTTTGGATTTATTTTTACAAGTCCTGTTTCCGTGCGCTCTTTCTCACTGCTCACCTCCACCGTTTGAAGGGTTTGGCTGCCTCTTTCCAATTGTATGGTAACGCTTTCTTCCTCACCATCACTCAGGTAAAAATTCTTTTGTGTTTCTTTATAACCTGTGCAGGTAAGCACGAGGGCAAATGATCTTCCTGCCGGTACCTTAATGCGGAATGTGCCACTATCGCCTGTGGTAAGGCCATTTTGTTTGCCCAGTATAACCACCGACACCCTTGCAATTGGTTTATCATTTTCATCAACAACCCTGCCGCTGATCCAGGCAGATTTGGTTTGTGAAAAAATGGTAGTGGTGAACAATAACAATAATGCCGTAAAACTGGTTCTCATGATATGAAGATAAATATTTTATGTGTTTTACAATGTCCTAAATTTATGGTTTCAAAAATGCTGCAAATGATAAATCGAATTCTTTCTGCCCTGGTAATAATACTGATCATTGCTTCCTGCAATAATGATGGAACCCGAACAGCTCCGGATAAGAAACGGGAAGTTACCGGTGAAACCGAAACAAAAAAAAATGCAGACCTGCTTTACCTGGATACCGCAGAGGATATCCGCAATATCCTTTGCCAGGAATGGGTTTTGGCCGATGATGCCGAAGGACTGGAAGGTATGGAAGAGGGTTCTGCTTTTGAAGTACCCTACCGCAGTTTTTACTTTTCAACCACGGGTACTTTCATAAAGAACCCACGCAACACATTCGACTATGGTACCTGGATGTATAATGATGAAACCAAAACCATCACACTCAATAATACCATCGATAAAACGAAAGACGTTTATAAGATAGCAAAGATCGCTTATGATGAACTGACCGTGGTGAATGTTGGGGTGAACAGTACAACAAACTTAAAATTTATAGCGCCCGGGAAAAGGTTTAAAGATCCCCGTAACGAACCATACCTGCTGGATAATAACCGCTGGCGTATCAAACCAGCAGCCAGGGAGCCTGATTCGGCCATTCACCAGCGATTAAAAGAGAACTTGTATTTCTTTATTCTGTTTTACAAAAATGCTCTGGCCAAGGACGAAAAAACGGTTTCTTTTTGGGGATTGCCCAGTTGCTTTAAATGGTATGGCGGCGGTATTTTTCTGAAGAAGAAGGATGAGCTGCAAAAGAACTGGATCAGCTGTTTTTACAACGAAGAGCAGGCCATGAAAGCTTATGCCCTTGCCGACAGGCTCCTGAGCCAGAAATACAACTGGCCTAAAGGAGAACAAAACTGGTTAAAGCTAAACCTTGCTGTGGTGGAGCTGATGTATAAGAAACTGGATGAAGTGAAATAATGGTTGCAACCTTGTTGTGATAATATTTCCTGGCTCGCTGCAATTCTTATTTATTTTTGCAGGGTGAAAATAATCATGTTCATATTAAGTGTCTATCTTTTTATATTGCCCGGCATTGCCTGCGGGACTGAAGATAATTGCAAAGATGAACCGGAGCTGCTTACTTCCCGGGCGGCTGATGAGCATAAACACGAAAAAGAAGATTGCGGAAATCTTTGCAGTTGTTCCTGCTGTGTGCATATCGTTTCTGCGCATTTCCAGGCCCAGCTTATCAATATTGAGAAACCGGAAGGCGAAACTGCTAAACACGCTTTCTATCATAATATTTCACTTCCCTCCAATTACTTTGGAAATATCTGGCAACCGCCCAGGGTGGATTAGTTAATTCAACGAACTAATTAATCTATTACCAAAAAAATATTTTAATGCAAAGAATGATCGTGTTGCTCCTGGCAACCCTGCTGGCATTGGGTGCCACAGCGCAAAACAGTTTTACAGCAATAGTAAAAGACAGCAAAACCATGCTGCCATTAATTGGTGCCAGTGTTGTTTTAAATAATGGCACAGGCAATAAAACAGACAGCAGTGCCCTGGTTGAATTGAATAATATCCCCAACGGGAAACAAAGTGTTACCATCAGCTTTACCGGGTATGAAACGCTTGAAATGGAATACATTTTTCCGCTGGCAGATAAGAACCGGGTAACTATTCTGCTCACAGCTGTTGAAGAAGATATGGAAGAAGTGATCGTGCAAAGTACAAGAACCAGCCGTACGATTGCTAACACCCCAACACGGGTGGAAACAATTGATGGTGAGGAACTGGATGAAAAGAATAATATGCGGCCGGCAAATGTGTCGATGCTGCTGCATGAAAGTACTGGCTTACAGGTGCAGCAAACATCAGCTACCAGCGGCAATGCCAGTATCAGGGTGCAGGGACTCGATGGAAAATATACCCAGTTGCTGAAAGATGGATATCCGGCCTTCGGAAATTTTGCCAGCGGGCTAAGTATACTGGAAATTCCGCCGCTCGACCTGAAACAGGTGGAAGTGATAAAAGGACCTGCCTCCACTTTGTATGGCGGTGGCGCCATTGCGGGCGTGGTAAATTTTATTTCAAAAACGCCGTCAGAGAAACCGGAAGCAAACTTTATATTTAACCAGTCGCACATCGGGCAAACAAATATCAGCGCTTACCTGGCCCGTAAAACCGGAAAGCTCGGGTTTAGTTTTATGGGATCAGCAAACCTGCAGAAAGCTTATGATGTGGATAAGGACGACTTTTCTGAATTGCCCCGCAGCAGGAATTTTACCATTCATCCCAGATTGTTCCTGTATCCTTCCGCATCCATGAGCATCATGCTTGGCAACAGTTATACGCAGGGCATAAACACCGGTGGTGATATGCTGCAGATAAAGGGAAACGGTAATGCACAACATACTTATTTTGAAGAGAACAGTACCAGGAGAAATACCACTACGCTGGAAATTGGTAAAAAATTCAATAGCGGGGCGAAGCTTCAATTGAAACAAAGCCTTTCTTTGTTTGACAGGGTAATCACTTTACCTGCATATGCTTTTTCCGGATACAATATCAATAGTTTTACCGATCTGTCGCTGTTGCTGCAACGGCAAAAGCACACCATCATCGGAGGGTTGAATATCGTGTCGGATAAATTCCGCCACCGTAACATGCACATACTGAATGCACAAACATTCACCGCAGGTGTGTATGTACAGGATACCTGGGATATTACCGAAAGGATAAAGCTGGAGAGCGGTTTGCGGCTGGATAATATGCGGTTCAAAAATCCGGGCTATGCAAAGAATCAAAGTTTTGTGTTGCCGAGATTATCTGCTTTGTTTAAGATCACCGATAAAATAAGTTCCCGGATTGGCGGCGGACTGGGTTATAAAACGCCCACCTCCTTTACGGAAGAAACAGAAAGGCTTCAATACCAAAACCTGCAGGCGCTGAACCAGGTTGAAGCTGAAAGAAGTGCCGGGGGAACAGCAGATATCAATTTCAGAACAAAAATAACAGCAGACCTTGCTTTCAGTATTAACCAGATGTTCTTTTATACAAGCATCAGCAAGCCGCTGGTTCTGGGGGTTGACGGATCGGGCAATTATTCATGCAGCAATGCAACCAGGCCCGTTACCAGCAGCGGTTTTGAAACAAACCTGAAACTCATTTATAAAGAAGACCTGAAATTTTTTGTTGGCTATACTTATACACATGCCCGTGCAGGTTACCTTACCGGCAACCGGTTTTTAAGGCTTGTTCCCCAAAACAAACTAAACCTAACGCTGATGTATGAGAAGGAGGATAATTTTAAACTGGGACTGGAAGGGTATTTGACAGGCAAACAATATTTGAATAATGGAACAGGAACACCTTCTTTTTGGGAGTTTGGTTTTATGGCACAAAAAACTTTTCGTAAAATATCCCTGTATGTAAATTTTGAGAACTTTACTGATCAGCGGCAAAGTAAATACAAGTCAGTTTTTAATCCGCCACATAACAACCCCATGTTTGATGATATCTGGAACCACACAGAAGGATTTGTGGTAAATGGGGGAATAAAAATTAAATTATAAAGGATGAATTCTTTTATACCTGATAAGTTGAAAGAATTTATAGCCAGTTATTATTGTTGGCATCATTTTTTTTGCAGGTAAAAAGACCAGGAGTGGTACAGAGGAAAATTTGCTCCTCTGTACCACCAATGCATATGCCAGAAGATCTGCAGGTAATTATAAACAGCGTAAAATAATCAGAGGTTCTTTAATGCTGCAATCATGCCCGATGGATCAGCGGCCTTGAATACCGTGCTGCCTGCAACCAGCACATCTGCCCCGGCATCAATGATTGATTTGGCATTTTCCAAAGTAACACCGCCATCCACTTCAATTTTTACCTGCAATGATCTTTCATCAATCATCTCACGCAGTTGTTTTATCTTAAGTAAAGTGTGTGGTATAAATGATTGTCCGCCAAATCCCGGGTTCACGCTCATCAGGCAAACCATATCAATATCAGCCAGTATGTCTTTCAGTGCATCAACCGGTGTATGAGGATTAACAGCCACTCCGGCCTGCATACCCAAACTTTTAATTTGCTGGATATTGCGGTGCAAATGCGGGCAGGCTTCAATATGAACGGATAGGATATCGGCACCGGCTTTTTTAAAAGTCTCAGCATAATTACCGGGTTCCTCAATCATTAAATGCACATCGCAAATTTTGCTGGTGGCTTTTCTGAAGAACTCCACAAACATGGGCCCGTAGCTGATATTGGGTACGAAGCGTCCATCCATGATATCGAGATGGTACCAGTCTGCCTGGCTTTCGTTCAGCATTTTACATTCGGCTTCAAGGTTCATGAAATTTGAGGCAAGTAATGAAGGTGCAATTATTGGCATGTTTGGGAAGTTGTATGTTATAGGTTATAAGTTATCAGTTGTAAGTTGAGCATCCATTATCCGGCAACAATGTCTCAGGATGCGAAGATAACTCATCATTCATAACTTCTAACTACTTAACCCCTAATCTTGTAAGGGCCTCTCTTGCCTCAATATAATCAGGAGAATACTGTAAGGCAGTTTTATATTCCTCAATAGCATCAGCAGGCTTGCTGAGTTTTTCCAGGCAGCGGCCAAGCCAGTAATAGCCTTCGTCAAAGCTATTATTGAGGGTAACAGCTTTATCCAAAACGGTAACTGCATCTTCATATTTTCCCAGGTCGTATAAAGCAATCCCTTTTTCACGGTAGGCCAGCATATGCCTGCTGTCCAGGTTCAGGCATTTATCAAGGGATGCAATAGCGTTTGCTTTGTCTCCTGCATAATTGAAATACAGACCTTTGATAAAATAAGCTTCTTTTTCAGTTTCCGGTTGTCTGGATTTTAGTAATGCATCCGCAATAGCCAGGGCCCTTGCATTTTTGGTTTCGGCATACAGGGAGCCGAGCAATACCAGGTACCGGGGAGAGGGGTTTAGGCGAAACGCCTTCTCAAATGAATTGATTGCATGGAGTGTGTCTTCATTCTCAAAATGAAGGGTGCCTTTGATATCCCAAAAACGGTCATTCAAACTATCTGTCTGCAACACCTGGTCAACAGTTGCGATGGCTTTATCGTAATCGGCACTGTCGCGGTAAAGCTGTATCAGTTCTTCTTTTAATAAAACAGATTGCGGAAATGCAGCGATGGAGTCCTTTAATATTTTTTCACGGGCCGATGATGTCTGAATGGTTGTTTTTGATGCTTCTTTGGATTGATCCTCGTTATTGCATGACATGATTGTTATCAGTAAAACGAGGCTTACAAGTATTGTTTTTTGCATGCTGCAAAAGTAAGCACTGCAGGCAATTGCGGGATGACAATTCTCTGACAAAAGAAAATTTAACATAATCTACTTTTGCCACTGAAAATTTAATTGCATGAAAAAGATAACTGTTGTAACCGTACTGGCTATTGCTTTAGTGGCTTTGGCTTCCTTTAAAACCCGCCAGCAAAATCCGGTTGTGAAACAAACCTTAACCGATACGATTTTGTTTGAAGGAGAAAAACATTTTGCCAACCTGCAACAACTGACCTTTGGCGGCGATAATGCAGAAGCCTATTTCAGTTATGATGGTAAATGGCTCATCTATCAATATACCAATGCAAAGGAAGGGGTTACCTGTGACCAGATGTTCATTGGTAAAATACCCACAAAACCGGGAGAGAAATTTCAACCTAAAAGGATCAGCAGCGGAAGGGGAAGGACAACCTGCGGCTTTTTTACCAAAGACGGAAAGCATGTGATATATGCCAGCACACACCTGGGCGCAGACAGCTGCCCGCCGGTGCCGGACAGGAAGAAGTATGGCAATAAATATATCTGGCCATTGTACGACAGCTATGATATTTTTATGGCTGACCTGGATGGTAAAATTGTAAAGCAGCTTACCAACAGTAAAGGATATGATGCAGAAGCTACATTGAGCCCGGATGGGAAAAAGATGATCTATACCAGCGATAAGGATGGAGACATTGACCTGTACATCATGGACCTGAAAACCGGTAAGGAAAAAAGAGTGACCAATACACTGGGTTATGATGGTGGCGCCTGGTTTAGTCCCGATGGTAAAAAAATAATCTGGCGTGCCAGCAGGCCAAAAACAGAGACCGAAGTGAAAGAGTATAAAGAATTGCTGGCCCAGGGGCTGGTGGCACCTACCAACATGGAAGTGTTTGTTGCCAATGCAGACGGAAGTAATGTGAGGCAGGTAACCAGTTTTGGTAACGCCAACTGGGCGCCCAGTTATATGCCTGACAGTAAGCGGATCATTTTTGCCAGCAACCATCAAAGCAAGCGGGGATACCCTTTTAATCTTTTCACTGTAAATGAAGACGGAAGCGGCCTGCAAAAAATAACTGCTGAAAAAATATTTGATGCATTTCCCATGTTCAGCCCCGATGGTAAGAAGATCGTTTTCTGCAGCAACCGCAATAACGGCGGTACACACGATACCAATATTTTTGTAGCCGACTGGGTGGAATAAAACGCTTTGGCACGATATTTCGTTGATAAGCCTGGATAAAACCGGGCTTATTATGTTTAACAGAACTACCGTAACACTGGCCATAGCAGGCATTTTACTATGCCTGGGTGCATGCAAAAAGTCAGAAACCATTTCCAATCTTCCCGATATTGCTGATGAAAATAACCGGGTGGTGGGAGCTTCCGCCAATGAGCTGCTGAGTGCTTCCAGGTATAATGCTGCTGTGCTCGAAATACAATACATGCCGGGTTTTCAGCCCGATGCAGCTTCGGTAAACAACCTGACCAGTTTTCTCAATTCATGGATAAATAAACCGGGGGGTGTATCTGTAATTCAAAAACAGATCAGTGCTGCGGGTAACACAGTACTCACCTTAAATGATATTGGAACCATAGAAAAGAACAACCGCACTGCATATACTTCGGGCAGCCAGCTGGGGATTTATTTATTGTTCACAAACGGTAGTTATTCCGAACCCAATGTACTTGGGCTCGCTTACCGCAATACGTCCATGGCAATCATGGGCAAGACCATACATGATAATTCGGGTGGTTTAGGCCAGACCAGCAGGATCAAGCTGGAAAGTACGGTGATGGAACATGAATTTGGTCATATCCTGGGGCTTGTAAATACGGGGTCACCTATGCAGACCACACACCAGGACGGAGCACATGGAAGTCACTGCAACAACAGCAACTGCCTGATGTATTACGCCTCTGAAACTACTGATATCCTGGGATTTCTCATCACAGGCAATATACCTGCACTGGATGCAAATTGTAAGGCAGACCTCACGGCAAACGGAGGGAAATAGCTGCTTACCATGCGGATGTATCCAATATTGCGCCTGCTTCCAGGACATGTATTTGAAGCCCGTCGATTTCCCGGGTTAACTGCACTAATTCGGAAGGATTGCCTGTTAATTGGCTGTAAGTGCCATAGTGAAACGGGATAACATGTTTGGTATTCAATAGTTTTATTGCAAAGGCTGCTTCCAAAGGCCCCATGGTATAGCGGTCGCCAATGGGCAGTGCTGCAATAGTTGGTTTGTATATTTCCCCAATCAGTTTCATGTCTCCAAAAACGGAAGTATCTCCTGCAAAATAAATGCGTTGCCCGTCGGATAAGCGGAGAATAAAGCCAACGCTCATGTGTGGAAACCTGGCCTGGGTATCAGTTACATTGATATGTGAGATATGAAAACCGTTTACCATTGTTATATGCACCTGTAAGTGTTCCAGAAAAATGGTACCTCCAAGGTTCATGGGTTCAATAGCTGTTTCGGGGCAACCATTTTCAAGCAAATACCAGCGCACCAGGGGGTTGGCAACGATCTTACAGCGGCCCTGCCTTACAATATCCAGCACTTCAAGGTCGAAATGATCATCATGTCCGTGTGTAATTAAGAACAGGTCAGTATCATCAAACTTTTTCAGGTGTGCCGGCATGAATTCATTAGCGCTAAGCCATGGGTCCAAAATGATCACTTTGCTTTCAGGAGTGGTTACTTTGAATGTGGCATGACCAAGAAGTTGTATGGTGGTGGCTGGCATGGTAATTTGTTTTGTGCAATTTATTTATTTCCCAGTTCAATCACCTCAGCATCTTTCATTTCGGATCCATCAATTGTAAAGCGGATGATGGTCCTTACTTTTTGCCATCCCTGTTTGCCGGCAGCGCCTGGGTTCATGTGCAGACAGTTCAGTTGATCATCGTACATGATCTTTAAAATATGCGAATGGCCGCTGATAAATAATTGCGGCCGGTGTATCAGCAGTTCTTTTTTTGTTTCTGTGTTGTATTTGGGAGGATAGCCGCCAATATGCCGTATCATCACTTTTACCCCTTCGCATTTAAATACCAGTTGCAGGGCAAACTCCTTCCTGATATCTGCCCCGTCAATATTTCCATAAACGCCTTTAACCCGGGGCAGGCGTGACGTCAGTTCACGTACCAGTTCCATGCTTCCAAAATCGCCTGCGTGCCAAACCTCATCACAGATTTTGAAATGCTCAAAAACAGCTTCGTCCAAAAATCCATGTGTATCAGATATTAGTCCGATCCTTGTCATTAAATAATTGTAAATTTGAATTGCAATCTAAAATCAAAAATCTGAAATCAAAAATCAGGTTATGCCTTTTCACCGCAACTTCACCTATTTTATAGACAAGCGCAGCTGGAAGTATATTTTTCTGCTGGCATCACTTGAACTTTGTCTTTGCTAAGCATGGCGGGTTTAAATTTTCTTTTTATTAATTTTTCATTTTTTAATTTTCAATTAAAATGTCGCACTATTATACACTTGGAAAAATTCCACATAAAAGGCACGTGCAATTCCGCAAACCAGACGGCGGATTGTATGCCGAACAATTATTTTCCACTGAAGGGTTCTCTGATGATTATGCACTGCTGTATCATTGTTATCCCCCCACAATGATCACCCGTACGGATGAACCAATTGATGTTTCGCCCAAAGTAGCCGAAGAAAAAATGCTGAAGCACCGCAGTTTTGAGGGTTTTAAGATAAAGCCTGAGGCTGATTACCTGCAAAGCCGCAAAGCCGTGCTGGTAAACAGCGATTGCCATATTGTACTGGCTGCACCTCAAAAAGGCATGACGGATTATTTTTACAAAAATGCCGATGCAGATGAAATGATCTTCGTGCATGAGGGAACCGGCACTGTAAAAACACAATATGGGGAGCTTCCTTTCAGCTACGGGGATTATATTGTGCTGCCCCGCGGTACCATTTATCAGATTGAATTCAATGATGAAAAGAACCGCCTTTTTATTGTGGAGTCTTTTACACCGCTGCGTTTTCCAAAAAGATACATGAGCAAATATGGACAGCTGATGGAGCATGCACCTTTTTGCGAAAGGGATATACGTACGCCGCAAAACCTGCAGACCATCGATGAAAAAGGTGATTTCCTGATCAAAACAAAAAAGAAAGGCATATTGTATGGCCTGCATTATGGCACACACCCCTTTGATGTGATAGGGTGGGACGGATGCTGCTATCCCTATATATTCTCTATTCACGATTTTGAACCTATAACCGGGCGTGTGCACCAACCGCCACCGGTACACCAAACTTTTGAGACCAGTGCGTTTGTGGTTTGTTCCTTTGTGCCAAGGCTGTACGACTACCACCCCGATGCCATACCGGCACCGTATAACCACAGTAATATAGACAGTGATGAAGTGTTGTATTATGTTGAGGGCGAGTTTATGAGCCGCAAGCATGTTACCAAGGGTATGATCACACTTCACCCGGCAGGTATACCGCATGGCCCGCACCCGGGAGCCGTGGAAAAAAGCATTGGAGCCAGGGAAACTGCTGAACTGGCTGTGATGGTAGACACATTCCGGCCACTTCAGTTAACTGTGGAGGCCCTTGAAATTGAAAATGATGGCTATGTGATGAGCTGGGCAGAGTAGGTAACCCATTGCGGCTAACCTTAAACGGACTGAAAATGATATTACCACAATGAGGTATTTTTTAGTTTAAAAAATAACAGCATTTTTATCATTCACTAAAATAAAGAATCATGTCAACCTATTATCCCTTAAAGCCCGGCAACAGCTGGACCTACAAAATGAATGATGGAAGCAGCTTTACCAATAAAGTGGAGGCAGAGACGGACGGCGGCTATTCAATGTCAAACAGTACGGTAGCGAATCTTACCCATGTAAAAAAAGAAGGTAATACTTTTTACACGGATAGTTATGAAGCCGGAAATATGCAACCGTTTTTGAAGGACGATGCCGCTGCAGGCGATGCCTGGGAAATAAAATACAAGGCAAATACAATCGACAGTGTTTTGAACGTAAAAATAATTTCCACCGGGGGAACGAAAGAGGTTGAAGGCAAGAGCTATACTGATGTGATGGAAATGGAAGGCATGATGAGTTTTATAGTAAATGGTAATGTTATAAATGCCGGTACCAGGTATCAATGGTATTATGCAAAGGATGTCGGGCTCATCCTGACCACATCCACCCTGGGAGATAATATGCCTTTAATAAGTTGTACAGTGTAAAGTGATGAATTTATTAAGAAATCTGTCTTATATTAGAGCATAAAACCAAATGCTATATGATACAATTCCATGAAATTAAAGTAGGTGACTATTTAATAGCTGACAATGACGGGGACAGCCGGCAGGGTGAAGTAACAAACCTGAACGGAAATGAGAAACAGGTATGTGTGGACAATGGCGTGCAGGAATTTTGGTACGAGACCAACCAGCTTTCTCCCATACCACTGAATGATGAACAACTAGGTAAGCTGAAGTTTCATAAGCAGGAAAACGAAGACGGAACGGTGAAATATATGAAAGGGGCATTCAGGATGATGCTGCAGGCCAAAGATGATTTCTCAAAATTCGAGATCTGGTACCGGGATGAACACAGGAAGATCATGCAACCTATCTATTTACACCAGTTGCAAAATCATTTCTACGAGATGACCAAAGTTCACCTCAACGACGAATCCTTCGATTGATATATTTTTAAATTTAAATATGAGTCCTGGTTATTTTCCGGGACTCATTTTTTATTGGGCACATTTAGCCCAATTTGGGCCTTTTTTCTGCTTTCAAAGTCGTGTGGCTCTGTTTTTTGTGGAAAAACAGGCTAATTGTTGGTAATTCAATCTGTTTTTTGCTGTTATTTAAATAATAACTCCTATCTTTGCGCTCCAAAAATTATGGCTAAACAAGCACTTATAAAACAGGACGGAGTGATTATTGAGGCGTTGAGCAATGCTATGTTTAAGGTAAAACTGGAGAATGACCACGAAATTTTAGCCACCATTTCAGGAAAAATGAGGATGCACTACATCCGTATTTTACCTGGTGATAAAGTGGGTGTGGAAATGAGCCCTTACGATTTAACAAGGGGCAGGATTATCTTCCGGTATAAATAAGCAGAACAGGAATTAATTAGTAATATCAATAAAATAAACAACCATGAAGGTTAGGGCATCCATTAAAAAACGCAGTGCAGATTGCAAGATCGTGAGAAGAAAAGGAAAACTGTATGTGATTAACAAAAAGAATCCTCGTTTTAAGCAAAAGCAAGGTTAATTCTCAATTTTTAATTTTTAATTTTTAATTCATATTATGGCTCGTATTGCCGGTATAGATTTACCAAAAAACAAAAGAGGCGAAGTTGGCCTTACTTACATTTACGGAATTGGCCGTTCAACTGCACGTTATATCCTGGATAAAGCAGGAAACATCGATCACAACAAAAAAGTGAACGAGTGGAATGATGATGAACAAACAGCTATCCGTAATGTAATTAACAGTGAGTTTAAAACTGAAGGTGCTTTACGTAGTGAAACACAGATGAATATCAAGCGTTTGCTGGATATTGCCTGTTACCGTGGTTTACGTCATCGTAAGGGCCTGCCGGTTCGTGGTCAGCGTACCCGTACCAACAGCCGTCAGCGTAAAGGTAAACGTAAGACAGTTGCAGGTAAAAAGAAAGTAACTAAGTAATGATTTTTGTTCCGGTTTAGTCGCCGGAACAAAATTGTTTATAAGACTTCAGTAAATTTTGGATCAATGCCGGATAGCAACGAAGTCGGCAGGAGGGTTGATTCAGTTCTGATAAATTTCAGGATTATTTTTTAAAAGATTACCTACAGAATTAAATTATGGCAAAAGCACAGGGCGGCGCAAAAGCAGCTGCAAAAAAAAGAGTAGTAAAAGTTGACAGCTACGGAGATGCACACATCGTTGCAAGTTTCAACAACATCATCATCAGTTTAACCAACAAACAAGGCCAGGTTATCAGCTGGAGCAGTGCTGGTAAAATGGGTTTCCGTGGTTCTAAAAAGAACACACCGTATGCAGCCCAGATGGCAGCAGCAGACGCAGCTAAAACAGCTTTGGATGCCGGTTTGAAGAGGGTGGATGTTTATGTAAAAGGACCAGGAAGCGGCCGTGAAGGTGCTATCCGTTCTTTATCACAAAATGGCATCGAGATCAATATGATCAAAGACGTTACACCATTACCACACAATGGTTGCCGTCCTCCTAAAAAAAGAAGGGTATAATATTTACAATTTACTTATTACCATTTGAAAACTTTCAAATGGTAATAAACAGGTCAAATATATTTAACAGGGTGTTTGATTCATTTTTACCGTTTTTACCGATCAAAACACCATCACAAAAAAGCGGAACTTCAAAACAACTATGGCACGTTATACAGGCCCCAAAACAAAAATCTCCAGGATCTTCGGAGAACCTATCACAGGTAATGGAAAATGGTTAACCAAGAACAGCAACCCTCCGGGTATGCATGGAGCTAACCGCAAGCGTAAAACCTTAGGCGAATATGCTTTACAATTAAGGGAGAAGCAAAAAGCGAAGTACACTTACGGTTTGCTCGAAAAACAATTCCGTAAAACTTTTGATGAAGCCGCACGCCGTAAAGGTGTTACCGGTGAAAACCTTATTAAATTATTAGAAGCCCGTTTGGACAACACGGTTTTCCGCCTGGGTATTGCTCCAAGCCGCCAGGCTGCCCGCCAGCTGGTGAGCCACAAGCATATTACCGTTAACGGAGAAGTGGTAAACATCCCTTCTTATAGCTGCACCGCAGGTGATGTAATTGGCCTGAAAAATAAAAGTGCCGCTAACGGAAATATCTCAGGAAACCTGCGTGGTAAAAACGCCAAATTTAACTGGCTTGAGTGGAACGAATCTGCATCACAGGGCACCTTTATTACTTATCCTGAAAGGGAAAGTGTTCCTGAGAACATCAAGGAGCAGCTGATTGTGGAATTGTATTCTAAGTAATAGTTCAGATACTGAATTGTACTTTAGACTTTCATCAACATTAAACAACTAAAAATTTAATAATGGGAATTTTAAATTTTGTTAAGCCAGATAAAATCGTTCTTCAGAAAGCAACTGAATTTGAAGCAATCTTCGAATTCCGTCCGCTGGAACCGGGTTATGGTGTTACTATCGGTAACTCATTACGCAGGGTTTTGCTTAATTCTTTGGAAGGATATGCTATCATTGGCATCAATATAGCCGGTGCTGACCATGAGTTTGCAACCCTGAAAGGTATTACTGAAGACGTTACAGAAATGATCCTGAACCTGAAACAGGTTCGTATTAAAAGGAAAGTGGAGCACGAAGTAAGTACTGAAAAAGTAACGCTTTCTATAAAGAACAAAACTGAATTTACCGCAGGCATGATCGGTGAAGCTTCACCTACATTTGAGATCATGAATCCTGAACTGCTGATCTGCACCATGGACAGCAGCGCTAAACTGGATATTGAGATCACTATAGGTAAAGGACGTGGTTACGTTCCTGCAGAAGAGAACAAAGAAAAGAACTCACACTTCGGTTATATTCCTGTGGACGCTATTTATACTCCAATCAAAAATGTAAAATACGCTATAGAGAATACCCGTGTGGAACAGCGCACAGACTTCGAAAAACTGATCATGGAAGTGATCACAGATGGTACTATCCATCCGGAAGATGCTGTTAAGCAGGCAAGCCGTATCCTGATCCAGCATTTGATGATCATCACAGATGAGAATATCACCTTCGATACTAAAGAAGATAAGAAAGAGGACCTGGTGGACGAGCAAACTTTACAACTGCGTAAAGTATTGAAAACACCATTAGAAGATCTGGACCTGTCTGTACGTGCTTTCAACTGCTTAAAAGCTGCCAAAATCAACTCATTAAGCGAACTGGTTCAATACGAGCAGGAAGATCTGATGAAGTTCAGGAATTTCGGCCAAAAATCATTAAGTGAGATTGAACAGGTATTGCACGAAAGAGGCCTGAGCTTTGGTATGGACCTGAGCAAGCTGAAATTAGATGATGAATAAGAATATGCAAATTAGCTAATGTGCTAATATGCTAATGGTGCCTTCGGGATGCTAAATAACTTTTGAAATTAAGTAATTAGCAAATTAGCAAATAAGCACATCAGCACATTAATAAACTAGTAGGTTATAATTCCTGACACGGTATAACCGAATTAAAACAACAAATGTCATGCGTCACGGAAACAAAAGAAACAATTTAAGCAGAACGGCTTCTCACAGAAAAGCCCTGTTAATGAACTTAGGTTGCCAGCTGATCACTAATAAAAGGATCACTACAACCCTGGCCAAAGCTAAAGCTTTACGTACTTATATCGAGCCACTGATCACTAAAACAAAGAACACAGCCAGCAAAGAAGCCATCATGCACAATCACCGTATTGTGTTCAGCTATTTGAATGATAAAGCAGCTGTTAAGGAATTATTCACCGTAGTAGGCCCAAAGATCGCTGCACGTCCGGGAGGTTATACCCGTATCATTAAATTAGGAGCCCGTACCGGTGATAATGCGGAAATAGCCATGATTGAACTGGTTGACTTTAACGAAATATACGGAAAAGGAGTTGCTGCTGCAGCTGAACCTGCTAAGAAGACACGCAGAAGCGGCGGTGGTAAAAAGAAAGCTGCTGAAACAACAGAAGCTGCTGCACAGGTTGAAGAAACCACCGCATCAGCAACTGAAGACAATACAGAAGCATAATTTTGATAAACTAACAACTTATACTAAGCTCCGATATTTATCGGAGCTTTTTTTTACCTGGATGGACGTAATCGTATTGGATTTTCGGGATTTTTCGGACCTGTTATTACTGATCTTGTACCCCTTTACCGGTTAATTCACCAAAATCATCGTTCAGCTAAAACAGCAATGTGAAAAATTTTATTTGTACATATTGAACCGGAATTACTTTCTTTGCAAAACCTTTATTCAACATGGCCATAGCGCACACTACTCCTGCCGTATTAATTTTAGCTGACGGAACAATTTTTAATGGTACTGCCTTTGGAAAGATCGGTACTGCAACCGGGGAAATATGCTTTAACACCGGTATGACTGGCTACCAGGAAGTATTTACTGATCCCAGTTATTATGGCCAGGTGCTTATCATGAATAATGTGCACATTGGTAATTATGGGGTGAAAGCTGCTGATGTGGAAAGCGGCAGTGTGAAAGTAAAGGCTGTTATTGGCCGCAACCTGGAAGACAGGTACAGCCGTTTTATGGCTGATAATTCATTGCAGGATTATTTTGAAGCACAGGGAGTGGTGGCCATTGATGGCATTGATACCCGTGCACTGGTAGCACATATCCGCACACAGGGAGCCATGAATTGCATTATCTCATCAGAACATACCGATTTAGAAAAGCTTCAAAGACTTTTAAGTGAAGTGCCTTCCATGGATGGATTGGAACTGGCATCGGCGGTAAGTACCCGGGAATCTTATTTTCTGGGTGATGAAAAGAGCAATCTGCGTATTGCAGTGCTTGATTTTGGGATAAAGAAAAACATACTAAACTGCCTGGTTGAGCGGGGCGCTTATGTTAAGGTACACAATGCAAAAACCAGTTTTGAAGAACTTGAACAGTTCGCCCCGCATGGTTATTTTATCAGCAACGGACCAGGCGATCCTGCTCCTATGGATTATGCCATTAAAACGGTAAAGCAGATTTTGGCAACCAATAAGCCATTGTTTGGTATTTGCCTGGGGCACCAGTTACTGGCACTGGCCAATGATATACCAACCTTTAAAATGCATCACGGGCACAGGGGATTGAACCACCCGGTAAAAAACGTGATCAGCGGAAAATCTGAAATTACAACGCAAAATCACGGTTTTGGTGTGGATCCGAAGGCTGTCAGGGCAAACGACAATGTTGAGATTACCCATGTGAACCTGAACGATGAAAGCATAGAAGGCATTCGCATAAGGAATAAAAAAGCTTTTTCTGTACAATATCACCCCGAAGCCACACCCGGTCCACACGACAGCAGATATTTGTTTGACGAGTTCATCGCATTGATAAATGAGAATTAATTCGTGTAATTAGTTTTTATTCGTGAAATTAGAGCTATGAAAATCGCAATCATTAATGGTCCCAACTTAAACCTGCTGGGTAAAAGAGAACCCGAAGTTTACGGAACAGAATCTTTTGATAAATACCTGGAGACATTGAGGGATAAGTATGCTGATATTGAACTTTCTTATTTCCAAAGCAATGTGGAAGGGGAATTGATCAATGAAATACAACGTGCGGGCTTTGGTTTTGATGGTATCATTCTAAATCCCGGCGGCTATACACACACATCTGTTGCCATAGGTGATGCAATTGCAGCTATTACAACACCAGTTATTGAAGTACATATCTCAAACATTTTTGCAAGGGAAGAATTCCGGAAATTATCCCATGTTTCCGGAAAAGCGAAAGGGGTGATCAGTGGCCTTGGACTGAAAGGATACGAACTTGCATTGCAATCCTTTTTGTAGTTACATGGTTTTGATGAAATATACCACGGCAAAGGCAACCACAAAAAGTACCACAGAATAAATAATGATCCCGGTTGTATTTGATTTTCCCGTTTTAGAATTAAAGGTATAGCCACAACTATCGCATTTGGTATGATGCAATAATTTGGGCCCGATAACCCCTCCCCACCAGGTATACTTTACTTTTGAAATTGATTTGCTGCCGCATTTAGGACAGCCTGTGTCTGAAGTAAATTCATTAAGTTGATCCTGCATAAAAATTAGTTTTAAAAATAAATATACAAACTTACATGCAGTACTTCTGCTTTACAGCAGATTTATAAAATAACCCGGAGCAACAGTGCATACCCTGTATCTTCTTTTGGGTTATCTGCCACCGTTACAATATGCAGGCCTGATGAAGACCAAACCTTAAACATATCGCCCTTTTTATGCTTTACCATTTCTTTGTCAAGCTGGGGCAACATTACACCCTTGATAAACCAGCCCAGATCGCCACCTTTGGAGCCACTTTCATAGTCTGCACTATAGATACGGGCCTGTTCTGTAAAAGTGGTTGAGCCATAATTAATACTGTTGATGATCTCATCGGCTTTAGTTTCCGCAAAGTTTTTATCAAAAACGGCAGTATCAAGCAGGATATGCTTAATATGATAAAAGGTATTGGGAGCTTTTACCAGTACTTTCACCAGTATATTCTCTTTTTTAAATGGCCCGTATGTTTTACCCACTTTTCCATGGTAGGCCAGGCTATCGGCCTTGCCCATAAATTGCTGTGTACTTACAACAGTAACCGTATCGATAAAATATTTTTTCTTCAGTACGTATTTAACGAAACCAACGGGGTTCTGGGTGGTATCCAGGATACTTTTTATTTGTGCAATAGTCTGGCTTTTTGAACCAACCGCCAATGCAGAAAAAATACAAAACAGGATGATCTTTTTCACTTAAATAATTTGAGCTGCAAATATACAATTAAAGAGGAGGCAGCCCACGCTGAACTGCCTCCTGAGTAAGAGACAATATTATCTCAATGCATACAACGCTTTTACCTCATACCGAAGTTTTAATTTCCTGAAATCAACTCCTGCATCAGTAATGCCATAACCTCCATACTTTGATTCTTCACGCAAATATTCATTCTGAACTTTACCTTTATTACTGTAATATGCAGCAATTACATCGGAGCTGGTAAATTCCTGGGGTTCCTGAATTTCGATTGCCTGACCTAATTGCTCGTTTACTGCTTCTGTTAGATACTGCGCCTTTTCTTTAGCTGCTTTTACAGCCTGTATCTTCAATTGTCTGCGGTAATCTGCAATTTTACTGTGTGTGGCTTTAGTTATACGAAAATTATTGGTGGCCTCGTCATCAAGCAGGTTTACGAGGTCGTCTATTAGCTTGGTACTGCTGAATTTGACCTGGTAAGAAATGGAAGCCAGCAAATCCGGGTCTTTTTTACGCCTTTTCCAGATATTGGCCATGTTGTATCCATCAAAGGAAGCTACTGAAATATTGGTTTCAGGAATACCCACTGATCTGCAATAACCTAAAAAATCTGTTTTGATCTTTTCAATATCAACCTTGTCTTCCCCTCTTTTTTTGTATTCTCTCAGATCGACCTGTACGTATATTTCATCGGGAACAACTTCCATTTCGGCACTGCCGGTTACGGAAATCGTCTTTGGAAAGGGGTAACAGCCGGGCTGGGTTGTTTGTTGTGCATTTGCAGTAAGTAAATTAAAAAGTAAAAAAACGGGAACTAATGCGATTAACTTTTTCATAACTTTTAGTTTTAGTTGTATGAATTAAAATATTGAGGGCATGCAGGCATACCCTCAATAAATTTAAAACCTATAAAAGTCCTGGAAGTATAAACAGGCTATTTTAACTTCTTAATAACTGCTTTCACCTGCTTCTTCATTTGGTCAAGTTCGGCGAGTTGTTGCTGTATAAAGCTATTGTCTTCCAGCCGGCCGATTACCCGGTTCATTTCTTCATTGGTATCATAAACCATTTTACGAAATGGATTACTGTAATCCTTTGCCCGTGAATCAAAGATGCCTTTACACATCCATTCTTTGGTATCCAATGCCTGTTGTAACAATTCTTTTAACAGCCCGGGGGTAAACTGTCTTGGAGTGATGTTAAGTATCTCGAGTAAGGAAGTATAAGCATGCTCCAATTTATCTGTTTCATATGCTGAACCCTGGTGCCTGTAGATATTATGCAGCTCCACCCAGCTTTTTATTTTGCCCGATTTTACGCCATGCTTCAGCGCATCCACTTCTGATTTCTGAATAAGTTGCCCGCCAACGTTTAACCATTCGCTGCGCTGAATTTTGGCGGATAACGATTTTTTGAAAGCAGTAAAATCTGCAAACTTATTATTACTAATGTGCTGCAGCAAAGCGAGGACGCCATAATACTGAATAAGTTCTTTAAAGATCTTAATGGCCCGGGGTATCTTGTAAACTTCTGTTTGCCGTTTGGAATTTTCCCAGCCTGTTACGATCGCCGTACCTGCTTCATCGGTTTTAAATTGCTCCAGCATTTTGATTGCATCAAATAATTCATTAACGGTGTCGGGTGCCAGGTAACTGTATTCTATGTGTTGTATCTTTTCTGTCCTCCTGTCGCGTGTAATATACTTGCCTTCATTGCGGGCAAGGGCATACATATTATACATGAACCAATAACCGGGCATCACCACCAGTTTGTTTTGATGCACATCATTACTAACCAGGCAAAAAGGGATTGGAATATTCAATTCAGCCGGATAGTCGCCTTTGGAAATGATCGTGTATGATGCAAATTTTGAATTATGTTTCAGGCTTACACAGAGACCCGGCCAGAAGCCCCGGCCGGCAATGATCTCCCCATCGGCAGCCCGGCTGTTATGGTTACTTCCTATCGTGGCCCCGGCAGCAATATTACTTTGGCCCATGATCAGGGCAGCGCATAAAAAAGAATTATTGTGGTGTTGCTCATGCGAGGGAAAGATGAGCGAATTCAGCACTTCACAACAGGAAATGGTGGAATTGTTTCCCAAAAATGAATTGATAAGCCTGGCTCCGTATTTCAGCTGTGAGTGAGAGGACATTACAAACCGTACAGCTTTTACACCATAGAATATCCTGCAGCCATATCCAACCACGCCATTTACCAGTTCGCACCCTTCACCAATTTGTGAAGTTCGGTTTTCGTCACTGTTAACAGTAAGGTTCTTTAATTTATTAGCGCCTTTAAAATAGGCATCAGTACCTACCCAAACATCTTTGATAATCTTACAATTCTTGATGACAGTGCGATCCCCGATCTTGCCATAATATCCCCGTTGTTTGTCATATCGCTGTTCGGTGAATTCTTTGAACTTATTCAGCAGGGCATCATCTTCACGGTACTTGCTCCAGAGCCAGGCATCGCCGGCAAGCATCCCGTTAAACGGTATCACACTTCGGCCTCCGGCTTCATTGCATAATTCCATCCACACCCTGTTTTTTTCTTCTTCGCCTTCCTTCAATATGCCATTTCCGAATTTGGCATAATCGGTGGTGGCCAGTTCGTTCACATTGGCGATCATCACTTCGTTCCCAATGATGTAGTGACTCAGATAGTTCACATTGTCAATGCAAACATTATTGCCGATATCGCTGCTGATGATGGTGCTGTTGTACAAGCCCACGGCCATCCGGAGGTTGTGAAATTCCAGGTAAAAGGGCTCCAGCTTGCCTATACGAACCAATCCGTGAAACTTACAGTTGCGAACCAGTTCCGGATTAAATTCCTTTGCAACAAATATCTTATTCCAGTCATCAGAAGTATTGCGGTTCCTTACCAGCGCCTCTATATCATGGGCAGTAAGCTTACGGTAATCGATACCATTCTTATTATGCCGGAAGCGCAGGTGATATTCATCTTTACCCTTGGGAATATATTTCTCATCTACAAAATTATAGCCGAGATTATTAACGGGATGTTTTTTGATGATGTTCATGTCAGAGTTTATGGTTTGTGGTTGACAGTTTGTGGCTAAGACTTTATTTTCAAATCGCTAAAACTACAAACAACACACCACAAACAAAAAACAACTTATTATTCTACAGTAACCGATTTAGCCAGGTTTCTCGGCTTATCCACATCCACGCCTTTTGCTATGCCCACATAATAACTCAGCAACTGCATGGGAATAGTACTCAGCATCGGCGCAATGATCTCATCTGCAGCAGGGATGTAAAACACATCATCGGCCATGCCCGGCGTTATTTCATCACCTTCGGTGATCACGGCTATCACTTTTCCTTTGCGGGCTTTGATCTCCTGGATATTGCTAACGATCTTTTCATGGTAAGAATCTTTAGTGGCTATAAACACTACCGGTAAATGTTCATCCACCAGTGCAATAGGTCCATGCTTCATTTCAGCAGCCGGGTAGCCTTCTGCATGTATATAAGATATCTCTTTCAGTTTCAAAGCACCTTCCAGTGCGATCGGGAAATTATAACCACGGCCTAAGAACAACGCATCAGATGCATCTTTGTATTTCAATGCTATCGCTTTAAGCTGCTCTGCACTTTTAAGAATTACATTTACTTTTTCCGGTACGGCTTCCAGTTCGTGCAGCAGGCTGCTGTAACGTTCATCGCTGATGGTCCCTTTTTCTTTTGCAATTTTAAGGGCCATCATGATCAATACAGCCAGCTGACCGGTGAAGGCCTTGGTGGAAGCCACGCCAATCTCTGGGCCCGCATGCGTGTAGGCCCCGCCATCGCTTATGCGGGCAATGGATGAACCTACAACATTTACCACACCAAAAATAATGGCTCCATTTTCTTTGGCTCGTTCAATCGCAACCAGTGTATCTGCTGTTTCGCCACTTTGAGAAATGGCAACAATGATATCTCCCTTGTTTACAATGGGATTGCGGTAACGGAATTCAGATGCATATTCAACTTCCACCGGTATGCGGCAAAGTTCTTCAATAATATATTCGGCCAGCAGTGCAGCGTGCCAGCTGGTACCGCAGGCTACCATAATGATGCGTTGTGCGTTCTTGAAATGCTCAATATTATTCTGGATACCGCTCATGGTAATGGTACCGGCATTGGCATCCAGCCTTCCTCTGAGACAATCATGAATAGTACTGGGCTGTTCAAAAATCTCTTTCAGCATGAAGTGGTCGTAGCCGCCTTTTTCAATTTCAGCCAGTTCCATATCAAGTTTGGTAACAAACGGTGTTATCTTTTCATTACCCAGGTTTTTTAAGATCAGTTCATCCGGGCGTACGATGGCCAGCTCATAATCATTTACATACACCACTTCTTTGGTGTATTCCAGCATCGGCGATGCATCCGAACCTAAAAAATGTTCACCCTTGCCAACACCTATCACCAGCGGACTGCCCTTGCGGGCTGCTATGATCGTATCGGGGTGCTCTGCGTCCAGAAGCAGAATAACGTATGCCCCTGTAACCCGCTTCAAAGCAATTCGTACTGCTTCTTCCAGGTCGCATTTATTATTCTCCTTAATATCTTCAATAAAATTCAGCAGCACTTCGGTATCTGTGTCACTGGTAAAGCTGTAACCCTTATTGGTAAGGTCCTGTTTCAGCTGGGCATAATTCTCAATAATACCATTGTGTATCATGGCCAGTTTACCGGTAGCGGAAGTATGCGGATGGGCATTGCGGTCACTCGGTTCGCCATGGGTGGCCCAGCGTGTATGACCAATGCCGGTATGTGCATGCAGGTCCTGGCCAATGATCGATTCTTCCAATTCGGCAACCCGGCCTTTCTTTTTATACACTTTCAGGCCATCGTTAAGCAAAGCCACACCGGTACTGTCGTAACCGCGGTATTCCAGTCTTTTTAAACCGGTTATTACTATCGGGTAAGCTTCTTTGGGTCCTGTATAACCAACTATTCCGCACATAATTTTTTAAATTTTATTTTTTGTACCCGGCAGCAGTACAAAGCCAGGCTTCATTGGCGTCGCACTCTTGTACCGGGGTACATTATTGAGCATTACAAATTCAAAATACTGTTGAAGTAAATGAGTGAATTTTATCGTGCAATTTAACAAAAATGTACTCATTTAAGCATTTTGCCGGCCAAACCTGCACTTGTTATCAATTGATTAACTTAAATTCAATTATTAAATCTCCCGGTATGAAAAAATTGCTGATCTTATTGTTTGCCGTTGCTTTAATAAAATCTGCTGATGCCCAGCAGGAGCCCGGGGTTACCAGGATATTTATTGTGCGGCATGCAGAAAAGGAAAGTGGTAAAGACCCTGTATTAACCCCGCCCGGTAATGCACGTGCCGGCGACCTTATGCGTGCTTTGCAGTTTGAAGACGTGCAAAAAATTTATGTAAGCCAGTATAAAAGAACACAAATGACTGCTGACAGCATGCATTTGCAGCTTAATATAAAGACGGTGCAATATACAGCCGATACTGTCTGCGATAACCTGGTAAATACCATCATGGAGCATGGAGACTTCGGGAAAACGATCCTGATCGTTGCCCACAGCAATACCATTCCGCAGATCATACGCAAGTTTGGAGTTACAGACTATCCATACGGGGATATACCGGATAATGAGTTTGATAATTTGTTCCTGGTTACTTATAAAAAAGAAAAAGCAAGACTGAAGAAGATGAAATACGGAGCTAAGTCAGGTGTATCTGCCGCAATGCAGTAATTACAGTAAAATACCCTTTAAGAATAAATACGCTACGGAGAAATAAATAACGATCCCTGTTACATCCACCAGTGTGGCAACAAAAGGAGCCGATGAAGTGGCCGGGTCAAGTTTCAGGCGTTTTAAAAATACCGGCAACATAGAGCCTGCCAGTGATCCCCAAAGTACCACACCCAATACAGATACTCCGGTAACCATTGCCAGTAAAAAAGTGTGCCCGCCATATAGGTGAGGTTCAATATAGCTCCACATGATCGTTCTTAAAAAGCCTACCAACCCTAATATGGCACCCAATGCCAGGCCACTTTGCAGTTCACGTTTAAAAATGGTAAACCAGTCAGCAATAGTGATTTCGGCTTTGGCCATAGCCTGTATGATCAGTGTGGAAGCCTGGCTGCCGCTGTTGCCACCACTGGAAATGATAAGAGGCACCAGCATGTTCAGCACCAGCACTTTTTTTATCTCATCCTCAAAAAAACTCATGGCACTGGCCGTAAAAAGTTCCCCCACAAATAAAATGATCAGCCAGGGGGCCCGCTTGCGTATCAGTTTCCAGAAGGGCATATCCAGGTAAGGTTCGTCCAGTGCTTCAGTACCCCCGATCTTTTGTATATCCTCGCTGTATTCCTCTTCAGCCACCCACAAAATATCATCTATGGTTACAATGCCCAGCAGAATATTATTATCATCAGTAACCGGTAATGCCACCCGGTTATTCATTTTAAAAACCTCACTGGCCATCTCCTGGTCATCGTTCACATGCAGTACAATAAAACGGCCATCCATCATATCCTTTACTTTCGTATCCGGTTCAGCCAAAATGAAATCACGAATGCGGATATCATCCAGCAACTCACCCTTTTCATTTATCACGTAGATCACATCGATCGTTTCACTGCCCCTTGCATGTTTCCGGATGGTTTCTATTACTTCTGAAACTGTATTTTCCTCGTACACATACACATAATCAGGTGTCATGATCCTGCCCATGCTGTTTTCGGGGTACCCCAGCAGTTCAAGTGTTACTATACGTTCTTCCGGGTCGAGGGTTTTGATGAGATCTCTTACTATACTGGTGGGCAATTCCTCCAAAAAAGCAACACGGTCATCCGCCGGCAGTTCATTCAGCAACTCGGTTGTTTTAATGGTGGGCAGGTTCTTTATGATCCTTTTTTGAGTGGGCAGCTCAATGATCTTAAAAACGCTGGCAGCACGGTGTATGGAGAGATTGGAAATTATCTGGCATTCATATTCTTCATTCTCATAGATCAGCTCGGCCACGTCACTGATGTTCTGATCATTCAGGAATTCCTGGATGGCCAGTTTATCTTCAGAAGCTATCACTTCCTCAAACCTCTGCTGTAATGATATTTCGTCCAGTTCCAGCGACATCAGCTGATTGTTGTTAAATTGCGTTTTTAAAAGTGTTGCAATTTACCCATTTATCTGTAAGCAAAACTTATGCTGAAACCTTATTTATTTGTTAACGAAATACCCGGAAAAGGAAGGGGCGTTTTTACTAACGAAAGGATACCTGCCAATACCATTGTTGAAATTGCACCGGTTATTGTTATGCAACAGCAGGACAGGCAGCATATTGATAAGACCCTGCTGCACGATTATATTTTTGAGTGGGGAAAGGAAAAGGATAAATGTGCCATGGCACTGGGACTGATACCAATCTACAACCACAGCTACACAAGCAATTGCGAATATTATATGGATTTTGAAGATGATCTGATGATGATCAAAACCGTGAGAACAATCAAGAAGGGAGAGGAGCTAACGATCAATTATAATGGCGACTGGGATGATGCCAAACGGGTTTGGTTTGATGTGAAGTAATGAGATAACAGGTTGAAAAGTAAATAGGTTGATATGCTTAAATCAGTATGCAACTTAAACCCTATCAACCTATTAACAAGTTAACTTATCAACATTTCAACCTATGCCTGCTCAATCAATTCCAGTTCAGCAAAAAGCCTTACTTCTTCACTAACCACCAGGCCGCCGGCTTCTGTAACAGCGTTCCAGGTAAGCCCAAAATCTTTACGGTTAATTTTGCCATTGATGGTAAAACCAGCTTTGGTATTGCCCCAGGGGTCTTTCACCACACCACCAAACTCAACTGATAGTTTTATGTTTTTGGTAACGTCGCGGATGGTAAGGTCACCATATAGATCGTAGGATCCATCGTTATCGATATTCTCCGATTTCGTTGCTTCAAATTTGATCTGCGGGAATTTTTCAGTGTCAAAAAAATCAGGCCCTTTCAGGTGTGCATCCCTTTGCTCATTATTGGTTGAGATGGAATGCACATCAGCTGTAAAACTGATTTTAGCTTTTGTAAAATCTTCATTTTCGGTTTCTACCGCTACTGAAAAGATGTTAAAACTACCTGTTACGTTTGTTATCATCAGGTGTTTTATCTTAAACTGAACTTCACTGTGTGTGGGGTCTAATGCCCAGGTTTTGGTTGCCATAATTTTAAAATTTTAATGCAAGCTACTAATTAATGTTTAAACATCGAAATTTATTTTCAAAAAGATCTGTTAATAAAAATCCCGCCACCTGGGCGGGATCTCATATAAACAATTAGAAAAGATTATTTGTTCGCTTCAAATTCCCTGCGGATGATATTCAAAGCTGCGCCTGCCTTGAACCACTCGATCTGTTGTTCATTATACGTATGGTTTACAGCTATAGTGTCAGAACTTCCGTCAGCATGGTTTAATACCAGTTGCAGCGGGGTGCCCGGTGCAAAGCTTGTAAGTCCGTTAATGTCGATGCTGTCATCTTCCTGTATCTTATTATAATCTTCCTTATCGGCAAAAGTAAGGGCCAGCATACCCTGTTTTTTCAGGTTGGTTTCGTGGATGCGGGCAAATGATTTCACCAATACGGCACGCACACCCAGGAACCGTGGTTCCATAGCAGCATGCTCCCTGGAAGAACCTTCACCATAGTTTTCATCACCCACCACGATGGTGCCAATACCAGCCGCTTTATAAAAGCGCTGAGTGGCCGGAACCGGTCCGTATTCGCCGTTAAGCTGACTTTTTACGCTATCGGTTTTATCATTAAAGAAGTTAGTAGCGCCGATCAGCAGGTTATTACTGATATTATCTAAATGGCCGCGGTATTTGAGCCATTTACCAGCCATACTGATATGATCGGTGGTACATTTTCCTTTTGCCTTTATCAACAATTTCAAACCTTTCAGGTCCGTACCTTCCCAGGGTTCAAAGGGGGCCAGCAGTTGCAGCCTGTCTGATGTTGGGGAAACGATCACTTCCACCTTGCTGCCATCTTCGGCCGGGGCCTGGTAACCTGCATCTTCCACTGCAAAACCTGATGGCGGTAATTCATAACCCGATGGAGCATCCAGTTTTACCTGTTCGCCCTTATCATTGGTAAGGGTATCGGTCAACGGGTTAAACGTAAGATCGCCGGCAATGGCCATTGCAGTAACTATCTCGGGGCTTCCTACAAAAGCATAGGTGTTGGGGTTGCCATCGGCACGTTTGGCAAAATTCCTGTTGAATGAATGAACGATGGTATTCTTTTCAGCTTTTTCGGCACCAACCCGGGCCCACATACCAATGCAGGGGCCACAGGCATTGGCAAATACAGTAGCGCCAATTTTATCAAACACCTCCAGGAAGCCATCTCTTTCAATGGTATAGCGCACTTGTTCGCTGCCGGGTGTAATGGTAAATTCAGATTTTAATGTCAGCCCTTTATCACTCACTTGTTTTGCCAGGCTTACAGCACGGCTGATATCTTCGTAAGAAGAATTGGTGCAGCTTCCGATGAGGCCAACTTCTATTTTGGTGGGCCAGCCGTTCTTTACGGCTTCTTCTTTCATTTTTGAAATAGGAGTGGCCAGATCCGGCGTAAACGGTCCGTTGAGGTGTGGTTCCAGCTCTGATAAATTAATATGTATTACCTGGTCAAAATATTGTTCCGGATTGGCATACACTTCCGGATCGGCTGTTAAATGATCTTTGATAGCATCTGCAGCAGTGGCTATTTCTTCACGGCCGGTAGCTTTCAGGTAACGGCTCATACTTTCGTCGTAACCAAATGTGGAAGTGGTGGCGCCAATTTCAGCACCCATATTACAAATGGTTCCTTTACCGGTGCAACTCATGGCCACCGCACCTTCTCCAAAATATTCTACCACGGCACCAGTACCGCCTTTTACTGTAAGTATACCGGCCACTTTCAGGATAACGTCTTTCGGGGCTGTCCAGCCATTTAATTTTCCGGTGAGTTTAACGCCTATCAGTTTAGGCATTTTCAATTCCCAGGGCAAGCCAGCCATCACATCGCAGGCATCGGCACCGCCCACTCCAATGGCAATCATTCCCAATCCGCCTGCATTTACGGTGTGACTGTCGGTTCCGATCATCATACCCCCCGGGAATGCATAGTTTTCCAAAACAACCTGGTGTATGATACCAGCACCGGGTTTCCAAAATCCAATTCCGTATTTATTACTTACGGAAGCCAGGAAATTGTACACTTCACTGCTTTCATGCACGGCACGGTCCAGATCTGTTTTACTATCTACCTTGGCTTCAATCAGGTGATCACAATGCACCGTGGAAGGTACTGCAACCTTGCTTCGGCCGCTCTGCATAAATTGCAATAAAGCCATCTGGGCTGTTGCATCCTGCATGGCCACACGGTCGGGCGCAAAATCCACATAGCTTTTTCCACGCTCGTAGGTTTGAGTGGCATCCCCCTGCCAAAGGTGGGCATACAATATTTTCTCTGTAAGGGTTAAAGGTTTTCCGGTTGCTTTCCGGGCAGCGTCAATACGGGCGCCAAAGTTGCTGTACAACTTTTTGATCATGTCAATGTCGAAGGCCATAGTGTAAATTTAATAATGTGCTAATTTGCTGATGTGCTAATGACGGCTAAAAAGAGGCTGACTATGCAGGAATCATTAGCACATTAGCTAATTATCGAATTAGCTAATTTATGAGCCGCAAATTTACGAAAACTGAAGCATTTTATAAAGCGCTTTGTTTTTAGCAAAAAATGTGATTAATTTAGCAGCATGAACAAGTTAAAGCACTTTATTGAGTGGCATGTATTTGGTGTCTGTTCGGCCATTGGCGAAAAAATGGGAATAGCCACGTCTACCATTCGGAAGTATTTTATCTATATGTCCTTTATGACCTTTGGCTCACCAATTGTGGTATATCTTTTCGTAGCTTTCTGGATGAATATCAAGCGGTATATCTTAAATGCAAGAAGAAACCCGCTACGGTACCTGTAAGGCCCGGAGCTCTCCAATTACATTTCCAGGTTCCTTATTTAATTGCCGGTATAAAGCAGGCCGGTCGCTGTAGTGGCTTAAATAGCCGGCAGCTATGTGCTAAACAGGGCGCAGGTGGGGATATAATCTGCTATAACTCTTCTATAGCTCTTCTATAGGTCTTCTATAGGTCTTCTAAACTTCCCTCAAAAAAACCTTTCACTGATCATTTAATTGCCGCCCTTATCCTTACCAGTTTTTCCAATAAGGATTCCAGCAGGTCCAGTTTCAGCATATTGGCACCATCGCTTTTTGCCACAGCAGGGTTGGGGTGCGTTTCAATGAATAAGCCATCGGCGCCGGTGGCAATAGCAGCTTTGGCAATGGTCTCTATCAGTTCGGGGTTTCCGCCGGTTACACCCCCGCTTTGGTTGGGTTGCTGCAAGGCATGTGTGCAATCCATGATCACCGGAACACCTATCTCTTTCATCCAGGTAATATTTCGATAATCCACCACCAGGTCTGTGTAGCCGAATGTATTTCCCCTTTCTATTAATCCCACTTTATCATTACCTGCGGCATTGATCTTCTCAACAGCAAATTTCATGGAAGGGCCGCTGAGGAATTGCCCTTTTTTTACATTGACGATCTTTCCGGTTTTTGCAGCAGCAACCAGCAGGTCGGTTTGCCTGCAAAGAAAAGCCGGTATCTGTAATATATCTACATATTCGGCAGCCATGGCAGCTTCTTCTGCCGTGTGTATATCAGTGGTGGTTGGTATAGAAAAAGTGGTACTTACTTTTTTGATCAGTTCCAAAGCATTTTGATCACCAATGCCGGTAAATGAGTTGGCAGAAGTGCGGTTAGCTTTCCGGTAAGATGCTTTGAAGATGTAAGGAATCTCCAGATTCCTGCAAATGCCTGAAACTTTCTCAGCAATTCCCATTACGATCTCCTCGCTTTCCACCACGCAGGGACCGGCAATTAAAAAGAAATTATCGCTGTTATAAGATTGCTTGCTGAACAGTTCGGCTAAATGTTTTTCCATTCGGCAAAGTTACAATATTCGATATTGAATATTACATTTACACTCTAGAACGATTTGCTATGGTAAAAGAAAAAATACTGGTAATTGGTGCCAGCGGACAAATAGGCGTGGAGCTTACACTGGCATTGAGAAAGATATATGGCAATGCCAATGTGGTGGCTTCCGACCTGCGGGAGGAAAATGAATTGCTGAAAGGCACGGGCCCCTATGTGAGCATGGACGTGATGAACAAGGAAATGCTGCATGTGCAGGTGATCCGGCAGGGTATCACCCAGATCTATTTACTTGCAGCGATCCTTTCGGCCACCGGCGAAAAAAATCCTAACCTGGCCTGGAGCCTGAACATGCAAAGCCTGCTGAACGTGCTGGACATTGCGAGGGAGGAGAACCTGCATAAGGTTTACTGGCCTTCTTCCATAGCGGTTTTTGGCCCCACTTCGCCCAAGCAAAACTGTCCGCAGGCTACCGTAATTGAACCGGTAACAGTATATGGCATCAGTAAATTTGCCGGGGAGTTTTGGTGCAATTATTATAACCGCCGCTATGGGGTTGATGTGAGAAGCCTGCGCTATCCGGGCCTTATCAGTTATAAAAGTGCACCGGGTGGTGGTACCACAGACTATGCAGTTGAGATTTTCCATGAAGCGCTGGAAGAAAAAAAGTATGAATGTTTTTTGCGGGAAGATACTTATCTGCCCATGATGTACATGCCTGATGCAATAAGGGCCACTATCGAATTAATGGAAGCAGATGCTTCAAAAATTTCTATACGCACATCGTATAATGTTTCTGGCATGAGTTTTTCTCCCAAGGAAATTGCCGCTGAAATTGAAAAGCATATCCCCGGTTTTTCCATCAGTTACAAACCCGACTACCGGCAGGCAATTGCCGATAGCTGGCCGCAAAGTATCGATGATTCGGTTGCCCGGAACGACTGGGGGTGGAAGGAAGATTATGCCCTGGATGGCATGGTGAAGGATATGCTGGAGAATTTGGGGCGTGGTTAAGGGGGGGATAAGTTGACAGGTTGATTAGTTAATAAGTTAACAGGGGGTGGAGGTCTTACTTTTCAACTTTACATCCTTTCATCCATTCAACTTACAGGAACCATCAGATTAACTTATGCTCATACGCATACTTCACAAGGCCTATCACACTGCTGGTATTGGTTTTCCGGAAGATATTCTTGCGGTGGGTTTCGATGGTGCGTTCGCTCAGAAATAATTTTTCTGCGATTTGCTTATTGCTTAATTCCTTTTCTATTAACTGGATGATCTCAATTTCCCGGGCAGTCAAATGCGCTTCTGCATTCTCTTTTTTCATTTCGCTGGCATGGCTCATTTCCTGCAATACTTCTTCACTGAAATATATGCCCCCTGCCGATATTTTTTCCAGCGCCTTTATCAGTTCCTGCTTGCCAATATTTTTTAAAACATAACCGGAAATATCTGCATCATCTATCATCTGGTTAACAAGGTCACCCTGGCCACTCATGGAAAGTGCCAGAATTTTAATATCCGGAAATTTCTGGTGCACCAGCTTCGAAAGTTCTGCGCCGTTCAGTCCCGGCATCATTACATCGGTCATTAAAACCTGGATAGGTTTTTTTTCAATGAGGGCAAGCATTTCGGTTGGCTGCGTACATTCAATGGCCACTTCAAACTGCTCATGGCCGTGCAGCAGTGATTTTAACCCATCAATTACGATCTGGTGGTCATCAACAATACCCAACAATATTTTTTTGCTTTTCATGATGGTTTATCAGCATATAACCGGCTAACAGGCTGCAAGTTAATTTTTTTAGCTTGTAATTGGAACATGTATGGCCACCAATGTGCCTTTGCCCGGTGAACTGTCGAAATCAACAGTGCCCTTTAAAAATGCAACCCGGGAGCTGATATTTTTTAGCCCGATGCCTTCAAATTTTTGTTTATCCTTAACGTCGAATCCCCTGCCATTATCCTCGATAGTTGCAGCAATGCCATCTGTATCTTTAATCAATGAAATATCCAGATTATTGGCGCCTGAATGTTTGATGACATTGTTCACACATTCCTGTATCACCCGGTAAAGCACCGTTTCCACATCGGCATCCAGCCTTTCATTCAGGCCTTCTGCATACAAATTGATCTTAATGATACGGCTGTCTATCTTATCAATGAATTCCCTTACAGCCGTGGCAAGGCCGCTTTTCAGCAATGCATTGGGCATCATTTGGTGGCTTACACTTCTTACTTCTTTGCAACTCTCGTCCATCATGCCAATCACTTTCTCAAAAGATATTTTTTGTGCCTCATCTTTAAAGCTTATTTCATTTTCAATGGCAGACAGGTTCATTTTGGCTGCGCTCATCATCTGGCCCACACCATCGTGCAGTTCGGCAGCGATGCGCCTGCGTTCATTTTCCTCGGCATTGATAATGGCCTTGGTGGCCAGGTCCTGTTGCTTCATCACTTCCAGCTGTAACCTTTTTTCCTGCTTCAGCTTATTGCGCCTGTAATAGGAGTAGCCTAACAATACTACCAGCAATAATAACCCTGCTGAGCCATACAGCCAGTATTGTTTTTTAGTAAGCTCAAATTTCTGTTCATCAATCAGCTGCTGTTTCTTTACGCTTTCATATTTTGTTTGCAGGGTACTTAGCTGGTTGCTTATATCGCTGTTGAAAACGCTGTCGCTGGCGGCTTTATATTTTTTGAAATACTTCAGCGCCTCGCCTGCATTACCGGTTATCTCATAATAATTACTCAGGCCGCTGTACGATTCTATCACCGGTTCTTTAAAATCAATTTCCTGCCCCAGTTTAATGGCGTTCTCATAATTCTTCAGTGCTTCCGGATAATTCTTTTGCTTCAGGTAGATATTGGCTACATTGGCATAGCTGGTAGCCATCCCTTTTTTATCGTTTTGTTTTTGCCTGATGCCAAAAGCAAGATTGTTATATACTAATGCCGAGTCGTATTGATCTGTATCGAAATAAACATTTGATATGTTGCTGTAGGCATTACCCAATCCACGTTCATCCCCCAGGCTTTCCTTGATGGACTTGCTTAACCGGTAGTATTGTAATGCCTGCTTATAATTTTTGGCAAAATAATATGCCTGTCCCAGGTTATTATAATTATAGCTGATCAGAGAAGAGTCCTTTAACTGTACCGCAAGCGCCAGGCTTTTATTAAAATATTCTGCGGCTTTATCAAACTGGTGCAGTCCTTCGTTAAAAACATTGCCTATCCATATATAATCGCCGCTTAAACCCTTCAGGTCTTTAGCCTTTTCAAATTTCGGGGCCGCAGCCAGGTAAAATTCCAGCGCTTTTGCATAATCATTCCGGTCGTATTCGATATTGCCGAGCGACCTCAGGCAATAGCCCTGCCCTGCATAATCATTGGTGGCGGTCCTTATCTCCAGCGATTGCCTGATCACCCGGGCAGCTTCGTCATTTTCGCCATTGAGGTTTAAGAAAACACCTTTGTTCATGAGCAACAGGCTTTCTCCCTTTTTAAATCCTGCTCTCTGGCTCAATTCAATTCCTTTGTTTGCGTATTCCATCGCTTTTGCACTATCAAATTCCCTGTACTGAACAAACAGATCATTAAACAGCAATACCCGGGAGGTATCATTTTTTTCTTTGCTCAATTTGCTGTTGATAGCTGCAATTTTTGCACTGTCCTGGGCAGAAAGTGAAATGGCGGTAAAGTGCAGGAGAAGAATAGCTAAATACTTATAATTGAAATTCATCAGGCAGAAGCTGGTTTAGTTAGCAGGCTGGTTTTGATTCGCCGAAGTTATCGGGATTCTTAAAATAAATCAAAATATTGATGAAATGGAATTGCGCCAGCAACCCGGTACTATCAAATAAAAGGCCATCCGCATAGCGGATGGCCTCAAAACTAAGGTCCGGAACTTTCACTGCTTTTTGTATCAGCGGATCAGTCCATTCAAATCATCAACAATTGTTGCAAGAATTACATTAACCAGTTCCATAAAATTTATTTTTTATAAATATACATATTGTTCCCAATTCAAAATAAAGGGCAAATAATTATAACGCTCCTTTAACTGACCTCTGCTTGTAAGGTTGCTAAAAACTCCATGGCCTGTTTCCAGCCCGGGTTCAGGGCCAAACATTTACCGGCCAGATCCTTTGCTGATACAAATTGCTTATTGAGGGCATAAATCCGGGCCAGCAGCAATAAACTGGGCACATGCGTATCATTTATCTTTAATGCACGTTTAATTAAAAACCTGGCAGCTGCGGTTTTGCCCATGGCAAGATAGCAGCAGGCTGTTTTATACTTTATCTCTTCGGGTTTTGCATAGAGGTCGCCGGGGATGATCTGATCGTATTTTAATTTGTTGATCCGGGTTTTAACTTTTGAATACGCTTGAATGCTTTTACGAAATTCATCTTTTTGATAAAGGATATTTCCTTTGATCATCATGCCTAAAGACTGACGTGGGTTCAGTGCCAGGCTTTTTTCCACTTCGGTAAGCGCTTCATCCGGGGATCCTGCTTCCATCAGCAGCACAGCATGGTTGCAAAAACCCGAACAGCGTATCACAAGCGGGCAGTTGGTGTCATTGGCTATTGAAGCAAAAATATGCTTTGCTTCTTCTTTGCGGCCCAGGAACCAGCAGGTTTTGGCTTTTTGATATTGCATCCAGTAATTGCTGCTGTCTTTCTCCAGTTCGGCTTCTATCAGGGCCAGGTAACGAAGCTGCTTTGTTTCCAGGAAAGCATCATCAGACATGTACACCTGGTGAATGATGCGGGCATTCTCCAATATCTCTATCCGGTAACCCAGCCCGGTTATGCAGGTATTGATCTGTTCATGTACCGAACCAATATATTGAAAGGAGAAATGGTTGCGGAACAGCCTTACCATACCAACCGGGTATTTGATGACGAGGCCATTGTCCTTGTGCCGGTAAATATCCGTTCGCTCCAACAAAAAGCCGCCCGTTCTTTTATTTTTTGTACGCTGTATACGCTTATATAATGCACCAGGATTTTCGAGGTATTCATCTGCATCCAGGAATAAAATCCAGTCGCAGTTGCATTTGCTGATGGCCACATTGCGTGCATAAGCATAATCATTTTGCCATTCAATAGAAAAAATGCTTGCATTGAAACGCCGGGCAATGCCAGGGGTATCATCTGTGGATCCTGAATCTACAACGATTATTTCAGCGGCAATTTGCTGAACAGACCGGAGGCAGGTTTCTATGAACCTGCTTTCATTTTTGGTGATAACACAAACACTTAAGGAAGTAGGGGGCAAGGCAGATTGAATTTAACAAGAGCCGCCGTGAAGCAGCTCTTGTTTTTTTACGAATGATAGAACGCACTGGAAGTGGTTTGCTCTTCTTTTACAGAACTGCCACCAAATCCAAAAGCGGCCAGGATCATTGAGATTAAGGTATCCATAAAAATAAATTTACCCCCTAAATATATTGTAATTATTTACATAAACAAAACATCCTTCATATTGAAGATACCCTTTTTACCCCGGATGAATTCCGCTGCCAGCACTGCACCCAGCGCAAAGCCCTGCCGGCTGCGGGCAGTATGTATGATCTCGATATCATCAATGGCCGAACTGTATTTGATGCTGTGTGTGCCCGGTGCAGGATCTTCACGCCTGCTGATGATGGATAATTCTTCCGGGTTGCCGGTTTCAGTGTTCACCCATTTCTTTTTGCTGCTGATCTCCCGCATCACCTGCTCTGCCAGGGTGATGGCTGTACCACTGGGCGCATCCTTCTTTTGTGTGTGATGAATTTCTTCCATGCTCACTGCATATTCCGGATACCCTTTCATCAATTGGGCCAGCTTTTTATTGAGTTCAAAAAAGATATTAACCCCCACACTGAAATTGCTGGCGTATAAAAAACAGCCATTGGTTTCATTGCAGGCATGCTCCACTTCAGGCAAGGCCTCCAGCCAGCCGGTGCTGCCGCTTACCACGGGGATGCCGGCATCCAGGCATTTCAAAATATTTTCTTTGGCGCTGTGCGGACCCGTAAATTCTATGGCCACATCACATTGCTGCAGTTTTTCCTTGGTAAAGTCGGCCAGGCTTTCAATATCTATTTTAAGGTCCACTGTATGGCCCCGTTCCAGGGCAATGGCTTCAATGGTCTTTCCCATTTTTCCGTAACCGATAATAGCAATCTTCAAACCCCCTTGCCCCCTGGGGGAATTATCCGCTTTGTTCATTAATAGAAAATTAAAATGTATTTGAGAAAATGAAGGTAATTATTTAGTATGATTTTTACCGATGTTCAGCACAATGCTCAGGCCGTTGGTGTTGGCAAGCTGGCTGTAGCCCGGCTTTATCTGAAGGCTCAGGTCGTCGCTTACATCAAAGGTTTTAAGGTGTGCATCCACGGTGGCATCTGCCACATTCAATCCCCAGAATAAAATAAAGAACAGTACGGTGTAGTCCACATTTTGCCTTACCTGGTTCCTGAATGTTTTTATCCGCTCGGGCTGGTCTTTAATGGTAAAATAAGGTTGGGGTATCAGGTAATCATTACTGGGATCTTTATCAGTAGCATTAATATAAGCATCCCTGGCTTCGCGGTATTGTTTGGTGTTGCGAAAAAAGATATAAGTGGTTGTTCCCAATGCGGCATATACCACCGGTATTTTCCAGATCTTTTTATTGGTGTATTGGCCCCATCCCGGCAGGATGGCCGACCGGTACATAGCTATCCGGGGGTTGTATGCTTTTGCAGGGTCAGGTTTAGAGAAAATATTAGTATTGCGCTTTTGTACTTTGGGCGGTGCGGTTTTGGTGGAATCTGTTTTTTGTGCCACTGCCCGGGAGCATGCAAAAGCAGGTAAAATAAAGAGTAGAAACTTGAGTGCTTTCAACATCAGGACACTTTAATATTAAACTTATCAAGCAGGGCATTCAATTCCTCAACCGAATAATACTCAAACAGGATACTGCCATTGCCTTTTTTTCCATGTTTCATTTTAACACGGGTATTAAAACCGGAGGCTAAATTATCTTCAATCTTTTTAAGATTGGCTGGCAGTGTTGGTTTTACCGCAACTTTAACAGCTGCTGAAGTGTACAGTTTCCTAACCAGTTCCTCTGTTTGTCTTACCGACAGGCCGTGTTTTTTTATCTCGTTGAATATGTACAATTGTTTGTCCACCACATCCACATTTATAAGCGCCCTTGCATGGCCCATGGTAAGCACACCTGTGCGTACAGCCACCTGTATATCGGGGGGCAACTTAAGCAGGCGTATATAATTGGCAACGGTACTTCTTTCCTTGCCCATTCTTTCTGCCACCTGTTCCTGGGTGTATTCCAGTTCGTCCATCAGGCGTTTATAACTTAAGGCAACCTCAATAGCGTTCAAATCTTTACGCTGCAGGTTTTCCAGCAGTGATAATTCCAGTAATTGTGCATCGTTGGCCTGGCGTATATAAACCGGCACATCTTTTAAACCGGCCAGTTTAGAAGCACGGAAACGCCTTTCGCCCGCTATCAGCCTGTATTTGCCATTGGGCAGTTTGGATACGGTGAGGGGCTGGATGATATCATGAATCCTGATGGATGCTGCCAGTTCATTCAGGGCATCCTGGTCAAAATCGTGCCTGGGCTGTTTGGGATTAACTTCAATCTGCTCAAGGGGAATGCGCAGCGATACGGAAGCCTGTTCCACCACTTCGGGTTTTAAATTACCTGCTGTGGTTTTCAGGTCTGCGTCAATATTCTGTAATAAACTCCTGATCCCTTTTCCGAGTGCGTCTTTTTTTATTGGTTGTGCCATGGTTAATGTGCTGATGTGCTAATTAGCTAATGTGCTGATTAGCTAATGTGCTAATTCCTTAGATTTTTATAGTGTTATCATTTCTTTTATAGCTCAAATTTTAAAGCATTAGCCCATCAGCTAATTAGCTAATGTGCTGATTAGCTAATTAGCTAATTCCTTAGATTTTTATAGTGTTATAATTTCTTTTATAGCTCAAATTTTAAATCATTAGCACATTAGCACATTAGCTAATTAGCTAATTATCCTGTCTTCCTCTTTTATTTTGGTAAGATTATTTTTTTGCAATATTTCCTTGGCCAGGTGCAGGTAATTCACAGCGCCCTTGCTGTCCGAATCGTACAGGATCACGGGCTTGCCAAAGCTGGGCGCTTCGCTTAAGCGGGTGTTGCGGTGTATGATGCTGCTGAAGACCAGCTCTTCAAAATGGCGCCTTACCTCACTTACCACCTGGTTGCACAGGCGCAGGCGCCCATCGTACATGGTCATCAAAATACCTTCAATTTTAAGATCGGTATTAAGCCTGTTCTGCACAATCTTTATGGTGTTGAGCAATTTACCCAGGCCTTCAAGTGCAAAGAACTCGGTTTGAACCGGCACCACCACACTGTCTGATGCAGTAAGTGCATTTACCGTGATCAATCCCAGCGAAGGTGAGCAATCGATCACAATGAAATCATATTCATCTCTTACCGGTTCCAGTATTTTCTTTAAAACGGTTTCGCGGTTGGGGTAATTGATCATTTCAATTTCGGCACCCACCAGGTCTATATGAGAGGGCATCAGGTCCAGGTAGGGGATATCAGATTTTAAGATAACATCTTTTGCCGCCGCCTCATTTACCATGCAATCGTACAGGCTTTGGGTGATATTGTGCAGGTCGAACCCCGTACCGGTGGTACTGTTGGCCTGGGGGTCAGCATCCACCAGCAGTGTTTTATATTCAAGCACTGCAAAACTTGCTGCCAGGTTGATGGCGGTGGTTGTTTTGCCCACGCCACCTTTTTGATTAGCCACACCAATGATTTTCGCCATGTTTATTTGTCTGTTATCTTTAAGGTCAAAAGTAAAAATTCAAAAAGCAAAATTGTACTTCCGGCCTGATTTTAAAATATTTGTGCTGCCCGATCGTCCTGCGATAAGGCAGTTTGTTGTACCTGACCTGCTGTCAGGATGGCAAATTTAACCATTCGGCATAAAATTGGGCAACAATCAAGCATCTTAATTGTAATATTGATAAAAATAAAGCGCTGCCCAAAGCATAAACACATGATCACCATAATATCAGGTACCAACAGAAAGTACAGTAATACCTTTAAAATTGCCCGTGAATACCAGCTTTTATTGCAGCAAAAGGGCATCAAAGCAGGTATCCTTTCCCTGGAAGACATTGATCCGCTAAGGTATGATGCCTCCTTTGAAAAGCTGGAAAATGAGGTAATAATCCCCTCCACTCATTTTATAATCATTTCGCCGGAGTATAATGGCAGTTTCCCGGGAGTACTGAAAATGCTCTTTGATACCAGCCGCTCCCACGATATCTGGTTTCACAAAAAGGCCCTGCTTACCGGCGTAGCCAGTGGCCGGGCAGGTAATTTGCGGGGTATGGACCACCTGGCCGATGTGCTGAATTACCTGAAGATAACCGTGCATCCCAATAAACTCCCCATTTCGGTTGTGAATACGCTGATCAATGAGGAAGGTAAGATCGCTGATACCAATACCCTGCGGGTGATCAACCAGCAACTGGATGAATTTATACAATGGAGCGGATTAACGCCCGCCCAAAAAACCACCTAGTAATATGCATGCTCTCCGTTCGCCCTTCGGCGCTTTTATTGTGATCGTTATCCTGCTGTTGATGGATACCTATATTTTCCAGGCCATTAAAGCAGTAAGCCAGTCGGCTTCGCCCAAATTGAAGATGATCATTTATGGTATTTACTGGACCCTTTCGGCTGTTGCCATCATTTGCTTTTTGCTCTTTGTATTTACCGAACAGAATTTCCTGGGCAAAAAATTCCGCACCTATCTCTTTGCCACTTTTATAGGCCTCTTCTTAGCAAAGCTGGTGGCCATCGTTTTCTTTTTGGTGGATGATATACGCCGGGGCATTCAGTGGATTGCCGGCAAGATATTCTTCAATAATACGGAAGTGGACAGCATGAGCGGCGATGGCATTACCCGTTCTGCCTTCCTGAGCTGGCTTGGCCTGGCAGCCGGCAGCACGCTGTTTGGCAGCCTGCTCTATGGTTTCAGCAATAAATATAATTACAACGTAAAACGCATACAACTGGCTTATGATAATCTGCCGGCTGCATTTAAGGGTTTAAAGATCGTACACATCAGCGATATACACAGCGGCAGTTTTACCAATAAACAGGCCGTGATGCACGGGGTGGAAAAGATACTGAACGAAAAACCCGACCTCATTTTGTTTACCGGCGATATTGTGAACGACCGGGCAACCGAAATGGAGGAGTATATGGATGTGTTCAACAAACTGAAGGCGCCCATGGGTGTGTACAGCACCCTGGGCAACCATGATTATGGCGATTATGTGGCCTGGCCTTACAAGGGGGTAAGTAAAGATCAAAACCTGGAGAACCTGAAAAAGTTACATGCCGATATGGGCTGGCGCCTGCTGATGAACGAGCATGTGCCCCTTCAAAAGGATGGCGCTGAAATTGCCCTGATCGGTATTGAGAACTGGAGCAATAAAGCCCGCTTTCCCAAGCACGGGCGTATGGACCTGGCACACCCGGGTACTGAAAAATATCCTTTTAAAATACTGATGAGCCACGACCCCAGCCACTGGGATGCACAGGTAAGGCCCGATTACCCCGATGTGGACCTCACCCTCAGCGGCCATACCCACGGTATGCAGTTTGGGGTGGAGATACCCGGCTTTAAATGGAGCCCCGTACAATATATGTATAAGCAGTGGCACGGACTGTACGAGGATGGCAAACAAAAACTGTACGTGAACCCCGGGTATGGTTTTATTGGCTACCCCGGCAGGGTGGGTGTGCTGGCAGAGATCACGGTGATAGAGCTGGTGTAGCGAAGCAGCCCGACTGCCTGCCAGGGCAAAAATTCCCATTTTAGGGCAGGCAGGACGCCTGCCCTGGCAGAAATTATCCCGGTAGAGACTTCCGAAGTTTTCAAAACTTCGGAAGTCTTTCCACCAGTTATATGCTGTGAGGCCGCCTCACACGGGTAAAATGTCCATTTATGTCCTCTGAGGTCGCCTCACTTGTGTAAAATGCCCGTTTATGTGCTTTGAGGCCGCCTCACTCGTGTAAAATGACAATTTATGTGCTCTGAGGCCGCCTCACTTGTGTAAAATGACAATTTATGTCCTCTGAGGCCACCTCACTCGTGTAAAAAGCCCGTTTATGTGCTCTGAGGCCGCCTCACTTGTGTAAAATGCCCGTTTATGTGCTGTGAGGCCGCCTCACAGTACTAAATTTATCATTTAGATGCCTTGAGGCGCTTTTCGCCAGACTTCCGAAGTTTTCAAAACTTCGGAAGTCTTCCCACCCCTGGTATCCTTAGCTGTCGTTTTCACTGTTTTCAAAGTTTTAGGATCATTATTTACTTTACAATTCCCGCAATAAGTTATAACTTTTTCTTTTCATTCCTGATCTCACTTTCTATCGGCGGCTTACCTGCGCCGTCAGCAGGAGATGCCGAGAAAGCTTACGGAGATCTTGTAGCAGTGAACTATAAATAAATATTAGTTAATAATGAAAAGAGCAGTGCTTTATATTTTGTCTGTTTTGTTTTTGCTGTCTTTTAAGATTGCAGAAGGACAAGTACTGAAAAAGGGGCTGATTTTAAAATCAATAGTTCCTACGGTTCAATTGAAGCCATTAAATAAAAACAAATCTTATTACTTCAAATTGATAATGACCCAACTTGATAATTATGTATTAATTAATAAAAGAAAATACTATAGTCACTGGGTAGAGGGAATTATAAAAATCGAAAAAGGATTAACTATTTGTTTAAATGACATCGAGAACAAGAGTATGTTAAATATTTATATCGAAAGCAATAACAATGAAGTAAAAAAGGATACGATTTGGATAAAACGTGCAATACGGATAAATACTGATTATAGTGACACAGTCATACTAAAAAAGGTTACTAAAGAAGTAAGTTTTAAATCTAATGAAACAATAGACTATTATTCAAAAAAAATAAAGATTATTCGCATTGATGAATTTATTGTTGACAAGAACTTTAGTAAGGGATTTGCAATACTTGCATTTGCAGATGGTACGATAGCCGCAACTTATAATTATGAGTGCAATTTTTTGAATAATCTGGATCATAAGGATGACGAAAATGCCTGGAATTTTAATGGAGATAAAAGGTTATTAGATTTTTTAAAAAAGTCAAAGCCCAAATTTCATTATATGGGAAAGTTAATCTCTCAAAGCTTGTAATGTTTTTTCGCTGTTGGCAGGGAGGCCAGGTGGCAGCAATGCAAGCGGTTTACCTGCGCCGGCAGAAGGCGAAGGCATTAACATGTCCTTAGGCATGTAATAATGTTTTATGATAAAAATATTTTTAACTCTCGTATTATGTGCAGCTTTCAATAAAGATTATGCACAATTTGGTTCAAGGACTAATTCATATTTAAGCCTGAGCTTTCTTGACTCTGTATTAAAAATTCATGGAGAAACGCTTGTTGATTTGACTTTTCCCCCATCTATTAATAAAAAACCAGGATCGATAAAGATTTCCAAGACATATATGTACGGTTCAAAAAAATATGAATTAACAAGATTCAAAAATAAAACAGGTGCGGTAAGAAGAGAAAAGATAATATTTAAAAAAAGAGATGAAAATAATTTTCAGTTCTTTTACCTAAATTTTCCTAAATATGTGTTTGGTATTGGCTATTATGCGTATGGTATTGACGTAGATGATACCAAAAATGATAGAATACCTTATGTACCATATCCTTTAAATGCATTCACCATTTTTAATGATAATAACAAGAGATATGTGATCGTATATGATGATCAACCTGAGATACTTCCAGTAATGAACAATTCTGTAAGAATATTTATGCTTGACAAAAACTTGATACCACAAAAGGTTATATTTTTAAATGAATCGAATAATAACTTATTGTATAATATTAAACTCAACCGTGTTTATTCTTTGAATATGAGTTTTAGTGCTATTTATTCCACCGACTTTACCCAACTGTTTGATGCGGGTGAAGATTTACCGATTCAATATGTTGACTTAAAATCATTAAAGGGAGAGCCATTTTTTAATTGGCGTCTAAAGTGAATCCGTCAGCATTGCTGAATTTAAAAGCAGTTTAACAAAAAAAATTCTGGCTTCGGCTGTTGGCTGGGACGCACAACGGCGGCGTTTGATAAGCTGGCGGATTTCAAACTATTTAGAGTAACGCCAACAAAGGAGGAGATAGCGCAAAAAAAAAACGGCAAAAAACATAAGGAGGATTTTTACAAAAAATTCAATCCATAACCCTTGTAATAAAATCTGTTGGTTTCCATAAATTTTAAAAGTGTCCTGGATCCTGTGAAGTTCCATGCAGATTCCAGGTTTGTTTCGGTTATATAGTAACTGTAAGTACCTATTATACCCTTCTTTTTTGAATATAATATTGAATAACCATCATTCGAATAAAAATTCACACCATCTATTCGGATGACTAAGATTTTTTCACCTTGGTAAAAAAAATATTCACCCCACCTAATACTTAGCTTTTTTTTGTGCGAAATAACATTCTTTAAACAGCAACGTTTATAAATTGAATCTGCATTGATATCCATATAATTTACCCATATTGAATCATTTTTTTCTCCTTTATTTCGCAGGGTAAATTCGGTCACCATAGTATCCCTGCCTTTATATGGAAGGGTAAATAACCTGATTTGTTCGACAGAAATTTTAATATTGCCTTCTATCCATTGGCTAAAAAATGCTGTATCTTTTTCTCCTTTTATTTTATTATTTGAAATTCCTAAGTAGAATTTGTATTCACTACAATTCGCATGTTTTTTAAGTGTACTAATTTGTATTGATGGATACAAACCATTTTCTAAACCCCCTTTTTTTTGTGAAAAAAGGCACAGTGGTACAATAATTAAAAAAAGTAATAGTGCATTCTTACAAAAAATACTGTTCATATTAACTCGTCCTAATAAAAGTTTACAGGTTATTAGATAAATCCTGCAATAGGTTTACAGAATGATTTTGGTTAAAGTTATTGAGTTTTTCTTCTGCCAGTGCAGGTAAGCCGTTTCTTATCGGTTGATGCCCTCACCAACCGGAATGGTATTGTCAGGTTTCGGTTAGTTAGGATACCAAAACTCCTTCTTTCCTTCATGTTTCGGTTGGTGATGACACCAACCGATAGCGCTATGCCTTGAGGCGCTTTTTAGCAGACTTCCGAAGTTTTCAAAACTTCGGAAGTCTTTCCACCTCCAACCGGAATGGAATAGTAATGTTTCGGTTGATGAGGATACCAACCGATAGCGCAAATTCGCCGTTGGCCGGGAGGCCAGACGGCGGCAAAAAAAACCGGCAAAACATAATGATAGCTTCATTACATATTGCCGGTTAAATAATTAAATGGGGTGCTTACCTGAAACTCCTTCTTTCCTTAGAAGCATAGATCCGCTTCCTTCCTTCACCACCTCTGCCTTCATCACTGGGGCGCTTAAAGCCACCATCAGCCTCGTTCATACGCACGGTGCGGTTATTGTAGCGCTTGCCATCGATGGCCTTGATCATTTTGCCGGCAGCAGCCTGGTCAATCTCCACCCAGCTGTTCATTTCACGCATGTCTATCTTGCCCAGTACTTCCTTTTTCAGGTCGCTTTCATCCAGGATGAATTGTAAAAAGCTGGCTTTGTAAAAACCATCCTTGGTGCCCAGGTTCACAAACAGGCGGGTATAGCCACTGTCGCGGCGGTTAAAATTGCTGCGTTCTTTGCGGCTGCCCTGCATATCGCCATTGCGGTCGGTCCTTCTCTCGCCACGCATATCATTGCGGTTCAGGTCATCGGCGTTCTCGTAATATTTTAAGAAATGACTGAACTCCAGTGCAGCCACTCTTTGCAATACTTCTTCCTTGCTGATGTCTGCAAACTTTTCCATCAGGTCTGGCATATAGGTTTCGTAATCACCATGGCTTACATCGGCCTGCATCAGTTTATCCATGAAATGGAAGAACTGCTTGCGGCATACATCCTTGCCGGATGGCACATCTACTTTATGGAAAGTGGAATTGATCATTTTTTCCAGCGAACGGATCTTATAGATTTCCTTGCTGTGGCAAATGGATAAACAAACACCGGTTTTACCTGCACGGCCTGTACGGCCACTGCGGTGCGTATATACTTCCATATCATCGGGCAGTTCAAAATTGATAACATGCGTAATGCCATCCACATCAATACCACGGGCAGCCACATCGGTGGCTATTAAAAGCTGTAAATTCCTGGTGCGAAAACGGCCCATTACTTTATCACGCTGTTGCTGAGAAAGATCACCATGCAAGGCCTCAATCTCGTAACCCGATTTGGCCAGGCGTTCAGAAATATCCTGTGCATCTGCCTTGGTACGGGTGAAGATGATACCATACATGCCCGGGTTAAAATCGATCAGGCGTTTTAAGGCTTCGTAACGGTGTGCGGCACCCACCACAAAATACTGGTGGTCGATATTTACATTACCACTATTCTTTTTACCTACAGTAACTTCCTTCGGCGTATCCATGTAGTTTTTAGAGATGGCCCTAACTTCCGGTGGCATGGTGGCACTGAACAACCAGGTGCTTTCGCGGTTGATGGTATTCTTCAGTACAAAATCAATATCATCCCTAAAGCCCATGTTCAGCATTTCATCGGCTTCATCCAGCACCACGTATTTTACTTTTTGCAGGTCGATGGCTTTGCGTTCTATCAGGTCTATCAAACGTCCGGGAGTGGCCACCACAATGTGCACGCCCCTTTTCAGGTTGCGTATCTGCATCATGATGGAGGCGCCGCCATATACGGCTTCGGTATAAATGTTCCGGTTGTGCTTTTTAAAATTCTCCAGGTCGCTGGTGATCTGCAAACACAGTTCACGTGTGGGGCACACAATAAGGGCCTGCGGGTGGCGCTGTGTACCATCAATTAATTGTAACAGGGGCAAACCAAAAGCTGCCGTTTTACCGGTGCCGGTTTGTGCCAGGCCAATAAAATCGGTGGTGCCCGATAATAAAACGGGGATGGCTTTTGACTGGATCTCGGTTGGGTTTTCAAATCCCAGTTCGGTAACAGATTGTACCAATTGTTCGTTGAGCCCTAAGGCCTCAAATGCATTCATATAAGTTTTTTTGCGATAGCCACATGTAATTTTCCGGCAGTGCTTAACTCATCGGAGTTACCGGAATGTCATGCTTTGGCCGTTGGAAAAGTCAGGGGAGATTCAGATCATCCCGGTATAAAATTGAAGTTCAACAGCAACTGAGCATGTCATGTAATTCTCAGTTATAAAATACCCGTTTATCTCCGGGCGGCGCAAAGATAGGCTATTTTCAACCAAGTTTGGCATATTAACGGGTTTTAAACTGCAAACAAGGCAGAAGATGGCTTTTGAAGCACTTGTTTTTTGAACTATTAAACTAAATTTGAACCCAGCAATCAAAACCAGCCAACCCAACCTGTATGTATAAATTCCTGCTGCAGTTCTGCTTTTTATTTACGGTATCCTTTGCATTTGCACAAACAGACTCCTTAAGTAAAGAAGATAAACGTTTACTGGATTCGATGTTCAAAAACGATGAGTTCTTTAAAATGATGAAAAAGGACAAGAATTACCTGGATGTAAGTCTTGGTATTGGTAATGGCGAGTTTAGTGCACATAATAATGCAGCCAATGCAACGGGGGTCGATAAACAATTGGTATATACGCCGGGCATTACCTACCGCTTAAAGAACGGGTTAAGTTTTGGCGTGGTGACTTTTATTACCGGCGACAGTGCCGGTAAGGCCGACCTGTACCAGACAGGTATTACTGCCGGTTATGATTATTATGGTAAAACTGTTTATGCCGGCGGCTCATATACCAGGTATTTAAGCAACCTGGATAAATATAACAGTAAGTCCATTTATCAAAACGACCTGAGTGCGTATGTAAAACTTGCCAAAGGCATCCTTCAACCGGGAATCATGCTGGGGTATGTGGACGGGAAGTACAAGGAAATGGATTATGTTACCTTCAAAAGAACGGTTCATCTTCCCAATCCGCCACCAAACGGGCGGGACACCATCATTACCGTTACCGGTAAAGACTCGACAGATAATAAAACAAGTTATTTTTCCGTGGCGGCAACAGTGGCGCATGATTTTTATTTTTACAATCTATTCTCGAATAAAGATGAACTGGATTTTATTCCAACTCTGATGCTCAATATGGGCAGCGATAAATTATCACAAACCCACACTAACAAAATCTTTGACAGGCCTGCTTTCAGTAAAAGAAAAAAGTCAGAATATAATAATAAATTCCAGCTGCAGTCGGTAGCGGCTTCTTTTGATCTCACCTATATGTTCAGAAAGTTTTTTATTCAGCCTGTACTATACCTCGATTATTATCTTCCTGAAACAACAGAGAACAGGTTCAGCGCTGTTTTTTCAATAAATGCAGGTTTTTCTTTCTGATAACTGCTCTTAACATAAGTTTGTAAAATGAAACAGGCCATTGGCATATAACTTGGTGCTTATTTGCCAACTAAACTTTTATATGTATGAAAACAAAACTCTTTATCCTGGCAATTATTTGTATGACGGCGGGAGCGGCCAGCGCCCAAAAACTCCATATTGGTTTTAAGGGGGGCGCCAATGTGAACAAGATTACCGGTAAATCTTTTGATGATCAGTTTTCTTTTGGCTACCACCTCGGTGGTTTTTTTTCAGTGGGATTGGGCAAAAAATTTGCCATTCAGCCGGAAATATTATTTAACCAGATCAATGTGGATACTTCCAGCACATTCAGCAGTGTTTACCAGTTCAACAAACTGGACAAAGTTCAGTTGAAGTATATGAGCTTCCCCATCTTACTTAATTACAAACCCGTAAAATATCTTACCATACAGGCGGGCCCGCAGTTTGGTATTTTAACCAATAAGAGCAAAACGCTGGTTCAAAACGGAAAGGATGCTTTTAAAAGCGGCGACTTCAGTATGCTGGGTGGTTTGCAGGTCAACATATCTCACCTGAATATCTATGCACGATATGCGGTGGGCCTCAGCAACCTGAATGATATTGATAACAAGGAGAAATGGAAAAGCCAGAGCATTCAGCTGGGCGTGGGATTAACCTTATAATTATTTACGGACGTATGATGGTGAGAGAGCCATCTGCGTTCAGCTTTACGATGGCAGACGGTGATGCTGCCGTCATATCATCCTGGCGGTGTTGCACTGTATAGTCAACACCGCTTTTTATTTCATGATCCACATCTATAAAAATAGCGGGGGCAGGATAGCCTGAAATATTTGCAGAAGTGGAAACCAGCGGCTTGCCAAAATTCTCGATCAGTTTTTTACAGAAGGGGTCTTTGCATATGCGGATGCCGATCGTTCCATCGCTGTTGATGATATTGGTTGCCAGGTTGCAGGCACCTTCATAAATAAATGTGGTGGGTTTATTAATCCCTTTGATGTAATCAAATATCTTGGGGTTGGGGTGCGAAACATATTTGGGAATATCATTTTCATCAGCCAGCAGCACGATCATACTTTTTTGGTCTGACCTTTTTTTGAGCGCATAGATTTTTGCAGCAGCAGCTGCATTGGTTGCATCACAACCCAATCCCCAAACCGTATCGGTTGGATAGAGGATAGTGCCTCCCGTGCGGAGTACCTTCAATGCTTCTTCTATATCATTAGCCCAACTCATGTTTTCCTTTGTTTAAAGTGTTTATAAGCACCGATGTGATCAGTTTTTCGTCCAGTTGTTGCAGGCACCTGGGTATGCCATACAGTTTACAGGTGTTGCTAACGCAGGGTTCGCAGGATAACAACCCAAGCCTGATAATGGTTCGGTTGCCGGTATTGTACGGAGCCGTATTGGCCTCATTGCCTGCGCCAAACAGCACAATGGTATCCACACCCAGGGCATTGGCCACATGGGCAGGCCCGCTGTCGGTAGTCAATACCGCTGCACTGCCGGCAAATAATTGCATCAGTTCCGGCAGGCTTGTTTTACCGGCTTTGCTGATAATATCATTTTTATCAGGCAATGCACTGAATACCTCTTCCACAAAAGCAGCTTCCTTATTGCTGCCCACTAAAATTATTTCGCCCGGAATTGCATTTCTCACTGCGGCAATGATACTAACAGCCTTTTCTTTTGGCAACCGGCGTGATACTGCTTCGGAATTGATATTGATGATGAGGGCCCCTGATCTTTCAGGCACAGGCAATTGAAGTTTTACTGGCGGAACACTGACAGGCTTTTTGAGAAATTGTTGCAACAGGTTTACATATTCTTCTGCACGGTGCAGTTTTTTGGGTTTTTCAAATGCACGGGTCAGCAGCACTGAACGCAGCTCTTTATTGAAACCGGTTCGTTGTTTTGCCCCAATCGCCTTGCCCATTACAGCCGAAGAGAATGAATCGGGCAGGCAAAAGAACAGATCATATTGCCTTTGGGAGGCTATCATCTTACCAAATTTCCATGCCCCGCTGATGCCGCTGTATTCATCTTTGGAAAAAATATACCGCTGGCTGTGTGGGGGAAAATAATCCAGTAAGAAATCGATACCCTTTTTGGCAACCAGGTCAATGGTTGCCTGCGGGTATGCTTCCTGAACGGCCTGCACAAAGGCTGTGCTCATTACCATATCTCCCAGCCAGTTGGGCAGGCGTATAATAATATTCATGGGTGTAAAATACATTCAATTTTAATATGCAGGGCCAAACCACAATTTATTTAAGTTTGCAAAAAATCAAAACATGGAATTACAGGAAAAGATACTGGCGGCATGGGCCAACAGGGAATTGCTGAAAGAAGCACTATATGCCGATGCTGTAAGAACGGTAATTGAGGAAGTGGACAAAGGCCGTTTACGCACCGCAGCGCCTGCTGCAGAAGGCTGGGTAGTGAATGAATGGGTAAAGCAGGCAATACTGATGTATTTTGCCATACAGCAAATGGAAACCTTTACGCTGCCGCCTTTTGAGTTTTACGATAAAATGAAGCTGAAATCAGATTATGCATCACTGGGTGTAAGGGCAGTGCCGCATGCGGTGGCCAGGTACGGTGCATTTTTAGGAAAGAATGTGGTGCTGATGCCCAGTTATGTGAACATAGGGGCATATGTGGATGAAGGCACCATGGTAGATACCTGGGCAACCGTGGGCAGCTGTGCACAAATAGGTAAAGGAGTGCACCTGAGCGGGGGCGTTGGCATTGGCGGGGTGCTGGAGCCATTACAGGCCAGTCCGGTCATTATAGAAGATGGTTGTTTTATTGGCAGCCGCTGTATAGTGGTGGAAGGTGTAAGGGTGGAAAAGGAAGCGGTGCTGGGTGCAAATGTGGTATTGACCCAGTCCACCAAGATCATTGATGTAAGCGGATCGGAACCTGTGGAAATGAAAGGGGTAGTGCCGGCACGCAGCGTGGTGATACCGGGAAGTTATACCAAAAAGTTCCCTGCCGGCGAATTTGGGGTAGGATGTGCGCTTATTATTGGCCAGCGCAAACCAAGCACCGACCTGAAGACCAGCTTAAATGATGCTTTAAGGGATTTTAATGTAAGTGTTTAAATGGTTGATTGGGAGATTTGAAAATTTGGAGATTTGAAAATTTGATGATTTGAAAATTGGATGATTTGAAATTTCACTTACATTTGCAATCCATTTTCAAATTGGCTAATCATCAAATCGGCTAATTAGATTGCCCAGGTGGCGAAATTGGTAGACGCACTGTGTTCAGGTCGCAGCGTTCGCAAGGATGTGCTGGTTCGAATCCAGTCCTGGGCACTTGATTGGATTGGCTCCCAAAAACGGGAGCCAATCTTTTTTTAGAATCGCCAGAAGCCTTGTCTGCACTGCATATCAGGGCAAGCACTTCATTTATCCGGTTGGTTCGATACGCTTTATTTTCAAAAATCAGTTTTTCAGGGCATACCGAACCAATGAGTTGCTGCTTTGCCTTTAAATCCGCTCTGGTAAAGTATTTCGGCAGATTTTCCACTATTTCAAGTGCAGAAGTCATATACTCATTCAGGTTAAAATCCAGGGAGGATATTTCCCGTTTCTTTTTTTCAAGTTCCATGACCGTCTTTTCAAACCGGTTCTTTATCTCCCTGTAATCCGATGGCTCTAATAGTCCATCCAGCATCAGTTGTTGGGCGTTCTGGATTCGCTGCTGGTTCTTTTCAATTTCTGTATCAATCTGCTGCCTGGATACAGATTGGTCTTTACCAGTTTTCTTTGAATAGTCCGTTAATATTTTCCTGAACACTTTAATACCGCCTTTGCTGAACGAAATCCTTTCCAGTTCTTTTACAAACAGATCATTGGCCTCATCAGCCTTAAAGCGTTCATTACAGCCTTTTGAGCAATGATAATAAAAATACCTTCCGCCGTTGCCTTTAGATGCACTCCCTGTTAATCTTGAACCGCATTTACGGCACTCTAAAAAACCACGAAGTGGCAGTTCTTCCTTCAACGTATTTTTGGCAGGGAACTTCCTTTTTCTGCCATTTAAAACATCCTGTACTTCGTAAAACAATTCTTCACTGATTAAAGCCTCATGTGTTGCCAGTATAGTAGATTCAGCTTCGTCTTTGTAAGCTGGAATAAATATCTTGCCACAATAAATGGGATTACGGAGCATATTCCAGAATTGATTCTTGCTCACTTTAAAACCTCTTTTCGCTACAGCCTTCCAGCAATCCATCACAGTGTCAATGCCCTTTGCCACTTCTTCAAATGACCAGCGCACATGGACAGCATCTTTGTTTGGCTCTATGATTGGCCTGTTCAGTTCATTTCTTGCATTGCGGTAACCTCTTGGAGCTAAGGTTACATGCCGCCCTTCTTTCATTGCCCGGCGCATACCTGCAATGGTGTTTAATGAACGCCTGTCGTTTTCCACTTCCGGTGCAGCAAGGTAAAATGCCAGCATGATTTTATTTTCAGGAACATTCAGGTCAAGCGGTTGCTCAATACCTTGTGGTTCTACACCCAATTTATTTAACTGGTTAATCATTGCATACGCATCACCCGCATTACGGCTGAACCTGTCCCATTTTAAAAACAATAACAGGTCAGCACAACCCTTGTTCTTTTTACAAAAGGCCAGGAGTTTGGTAAACTCTGGCCTTTCAAAAGTTTTAGCGGAATGGTCTTCCTTGTAAACAGCGACTACTTCAATTTGCTGATGCTGGCAGTATTGTCTTAATCTTTCTTCCTGGTGTTTCAGGCTGTAACCTTTTTCAGCCTGTTCGTCCGTACT
>JBGAGM010000004.1:0-552083 GCA_044226725.1 Ferruginibacter sp.
TATCCTTCCAATATCACAGTATCTGGTGTTCCAACCACAGGTGTTACTGTTCAGTCAGTTACTTTAACCAACATCCAGCATACCTGGTCTGATGACATTGGTGTGTTACTGGTTGGTCCTGGCGGACAGAAATTTGTGCCGATGGCAAGAGTGGGTGGTTCTGCAGGTTTTGACGCAGCAGCCACAGTTACCTTAAGAGATGGTAACCCTGCTATGCCAACAACCACCAATGCAATTCCTTCAGGAACTTATGCACCTACTGCCGGCACAACAGCTATCTGGCCTGCACCGGCACCTGCAACTCCGTACAGCTATCCTGCGCCTCAGGGCACAGCTACTTTTGCCAATACGTTCAACAATACTTCAAACTATAATGGTACCTGGAGTTTGTATGTAACTGATATGGCAGGAGGTGATATTGGTAATATTGCTGGTGGCTGGGGAATTACCCTGGTAACTCCATCTGTACCAGCAGTAGGATGTTCGGGTACTCCACGTACATTCACCATCACTGTTAATCCTAATCCTGCAATTGTTGTTATAGCAGATCCCGGCACAACCATTTGTGAAGGCGATCCTACTTTACTGACAGTTGTAACCGGATCAAGCGCAGGACCTGGTGTTTTATACAACCAGACTGGCGCACAGGCAAATGGTTCTCCATCACAGGTATTTGAACCAGCTAACACTGCGTTCAATTCACAAGCTGCTGATGACTTTACCGTTCCTGCAAACACAACCTGGAATATTACACAGATGACCTTTAATGGTATCGGTGCAGGTACTCCAACATCAGTTAACGTGTTCTTCTATAATAACTCAGGTTCTAACTTACCTGGTTCATCAGTTGCAACATATAATAACCTGACCAGTTACACACAAGCAGGAGGTAACTACACAGTTACACTGCCTTCTGCACTTAGCTTAACAGCTGGTACTTATTGGGTTTCCTTCCAGGTTAATATGTCATTTGCTACCGGTGGTCAATGGTTCTGGGGTAACTATGGTGCTCCTGCTGTTGGCAGCCCTTATGCATGGCAGAACCCTGGCGGTGGCTTTGCAACTCCTTGCACATCGTGGGGTTACGGTGGATCTGGTTGTAATGTTGGTGGCGGTGCTGCTAACGTAAACAACATCTTCTCATTAACCGGAACTTCACTTACATCCGGTGGTCCTCTGGGTCCCGGATATACTTTCCTGTGGAGCCCTGCAGCCGGTTTAAGTTCTACAACTTCAAACCCTGTTGCTGCTTCTCCGCAGAATACAACAACGTATACTGTAGTAGCAACCACTCCTGGCGGTTGTCAAAGAACAGCTACAGTTACGATCAATGTTAACAAGCGTCCTGTGGTAACTACCCAACCAGTAGCTGCTACAAGGTGTGAAGGTTCAACAGCGACCTTTACTGTGGGTGCTACCGGAACCGGCCTTACCTACCAATGGCAGGAGAGTCTTACCGGTTGTCCTGGTACCTGGACCAACCTGGCTAATGGCGGTGTATACAATGGTGTTACCACCACCACCCTGTCAGTAGGACCTGTTACCAATGCCATGAATGGCAGGGCTTACCGTTGCGTGGTAAGTGGTGTTTGTGCACCATGGACCCCACCAACCAACGTTTCTAACTGTGCACTGCTGACCGTTAATCCTAATCCTGTTGTAACAGTTACACCGGCCAGCGGTTGCGGTGGTGTGGCAGGTATCAATGGTTTGTTATTAACAGCCAGTGGCGCCAACAGCTATACCTGGTCACCAGTTGCCGGATTGTATACCAATCCAACAGCAACCGTTGCATATACCGGTACCAACACAGCCACTGTTTATGCAGCACCAACTGTGTTCACAGCCTATACTGTTACAGGTACTTTAACAGCAACCGGTTGCAGCAATACTGCTACGGCCTTTATCAACTACACACCACCTGCACCTAATGTAACTCCAAGTTCAGTTACCATGTGCCTGGGTGATCCTGCTGTACGTTTGGTAAGTTCTTCATCAACTACCTCAACTGTTACTGCTTCTTCAGGCCCTATCAGTGTGGTGGTTCCTGATGGAACAGGTGCACCTGCCACTTCAAGCTTAACGGTAGCTGGCGTTCCTGCCGGTTCCACACTTGGCGAGATCAAGGTTACCTTCAACATGAGCCATACCTGGGTGGGTGATATGGATATCAACCTGGTGGCACCTAACAATGCTATCCTGAACCTGGTAGGCGGACTGAATGGCGGAACCGGAAGCAACGGTACTGCTAACTTCACCAACACTTCGTTCAGTTCACTGGGTGGTGCAACCATCAGCGGATTTGCTGCACCACGTACCGGAACCTTTGCTGCGGAAGCACGTGCAGGTTACGGTCCTACAGGCTTTATACAAACAGTTAACAACTGGGCAGCACTTGCTCCAACACCAACAGCAGCCAACGGAACCTGGAGGCTTGCTATGGGCGACTGGGGTGGTGGTGATGTGGGTACGCTCACCTCATGGTCTATTGCTGTATCTTATGTAGTGGGTGTACCTGCTACTCCGGCTACATGGAGCCCGATCGCAGGATTATTCAATGATGCTGCGGCTACCATTCCTTACACCGGTACTCCAAGGGATACCGTTTGGACAAGGCCAACACCTTCCGGTGTGTACACTTACCAGGCTACTGTACAAAGTCTGCCTGCGGCTCCGTTAGCATTTGCTAACCCGGCGCCTATTACTATCAATGCAGCTGGTAATGCATCTCCTTATCCATCAAACGTGGTGGTATCTGGCTTACCTACCTCTGGCGTTTCAGTTAAGTCTGTAACGATCTCCGGTTTAAGCCATACCTGGTCTGATGATGTGGATATCCTGTTACAATCACCAAGTGGTCAGAACGTGATCTTAATGTCTGACATAGGTAATGCCGGAATCTTCTCTGGTAACACCTATACCTTTGATGATGCAGCAGCAGCTATGCCTGCCACAGCAGCAGCGCCGCCATCAGGCACTTACAAGCCTACCAACTTTGTAGGTTTGATCGGACCAGAACCAGACAACTGGCCTGCCCCGGGTCCTGGTACAGTGGCACAGGCTAATCCAACACTGGCAACTTTCACAGGTAACATGAACGGAACCTGGAAACTGTTTGTGTTTGATGATGCGGCAGGTGATGGAGGAAGTATCTCTGGCGGATTCTCGGTTAACTTCAACCTGGGAATTGCTCCATGTACTTCACCTGCAAGAACCGTAGTGGTTACGGTTAACCAGCCTACTACCGTTGCTTTACAACCGGTTAACCAAACCATTTGTACCGATAAGGTTGCCACCTTCACCGTGGCAGGTGCCGGTACCGGTCCGTTCAGCTACCAGTGGCAGGTAAGTACCAATGGCAATAACCCGCCATGGACAAACATTACCAATGGTGGTGTTTACAGTGGTGCTACTTCAGCAACATTGACCATTACAGCACCTCCGGTGAGCATGAGCGGTTATTTCTACCGTTGTATCATCACCGGTGCAGCTCCTTGTGCTGCAGCTACTACGTTCGGGGCCAGCTTAACAGTGAACCCGCTTCCTGTAGTGGTGATCAGTGCAAGTCCTTACACAAGCCTGTTCCCTGGTTTAAGAACCACACTATCTTCAACCGTGTCTCCATTTGCAGCTTCAACCTATACCTGGTTGCGTAACGGAGCCGTTGTTTCAGGTGCCACTACCGGTACCCTGAACCTGGATGTGGATGGTTTGGGTGATTATCAATTAAGGGTTACTGATGTGAATGGCTGTACCAACAGTTCTAACATCGTAACTATTAAGGATTCAGCCAGCGGAAGGTGCTTCATCTATCCTAATCCTAACAGTGGCCAGTTCCAGGTTAGGTATTACAGCGTAGCTAATAACGTGTTACCAAGGGGTATCGTTGTTTACGACGGCAAAGGCGACAGGGTATTGTCTCAAAACTATACCGTTGGAAGACCTTACGACAGGATGGACGTTGACCTGAGAGCTAAAGGAAAAGGCCTGTACTGGGTTGAGATCGTTGACAGAAATGGAAACAGATTAACCATGTGCAGAGTAGTGATTCAATAATTTTTCTGAGTCATTATAATAAAAAAGCCCCCGCAATTGCGGGGGCTTTTTTATTGACAGTATTCTATTTATTGGGATAACCGCTGACGAAAGGGTTGCCTTTAACATAAAAACGGAAAGGCTTTAACACAGCATCGCCCGTTCCGTCAATTCCAATACGTTTACTGATTCCTATTGACTTAGCTTCAATAGTGTATCCGTCATCAGCTAAATAGACTTCGTCTTTTAATAAATTTATACCTGAATGTATCTTTGAAATCCCGAGGGCTTTAGCGGCATTACCTGGCCCCTTTGTCAGGCTGTTACCTGCTTTCAGTTTACCGGTTCTTGCCTGCATAACAGCTATGCCGGTTAACGGCTCAACTGCCCGTATAAGCACTGCGTCCGGAATATTTTTCTCATTACATACCACATTGAACAAATGATGCATACCGTAACATATGTACACATAAGCAGTGGCGGCCCCGGCATACATATGCTCATTGCGTGCTGTGCGTTTACCACCATAGGAATGCGAAGCCCTGTCCGTTAAGCCTGCATAAGCTTCCGTTTCCACAATGCGGCCCGTGGTAATAAGCCCATTAAAATTGGTAACAATGATTTTTCCGATCAGCTCCTTTGCAATGAGAACAACATCAGGTCTTTTATAAAATTGAATAGGGAGTTTCTTCATTATAGTGTTAACTTTAAAGCTAAAATACAATATTATCACCGCTGCATATTCCGGGATTACATGCTTAAAGAAATTATCATATCCATACAGGCCTATTATCATACACACCGCTTTATTATTAAGCACCGCCTGTGGAAATGGATACTAATACCCGGGCTGATATATGCCATTCTTTTTTTTCTGGGTATTTACCTGTTTATAATTTCAAGTAATAGCGCCATTACCCTGATGTTGCAAAAATCGGGTATCACAGAATGGATGGAAAAAATGCAAAACAGCTGGCTTAGTTTTCTGCTGATATTCGGCCATATTATTCTTAACCTGATCATGCTGCTATTCTATTTTTCCTTATTCAAATATTTATTCCTCATCGTGGGCTCTCCATTATTTGCTTACCTGAGCGAAAAAACTGAAGCGATCATTGAAGGAAAAGAATATCCATTCAGCTTCAGACAATTACTAAAGGATATCATTCGGGGAATCAAACTGGCTTTCAGGAACATGCTCTGGCAAACTGTATATACGGTCTCTATTCTGATATTATCCTTTATTCCGGTGATTGGCTGGGTTACACCATTACTGGCCCTGCTGGTGGAGTGCTACTATCTTGGTTTTTCCATGCTGGATTATAGTTGTGAAAGAAACAGGCTATCCACCTCTCAGAGCATTGGCTTTATAGGCAGGCACAAGGGACTGGCCATTGGCAATGGCATTGTTTTCTACCTCATGCATCTTGTTCCTTTTCTTGGCTGGCTGCTTGCGCCAAGCTATGCTGTAATTGCTGCCACTATAAGTTTATACAAAGCAAAGACTGAAGGATTGATTAATTTATCCGGCAAGGTTAATTTATAATTATGCAATCTCAGATATACCTTATACCTGTTGTACTGGATGATAATGCTTTTGAAACCATCCCCCCTTATATTGTTGATGCTGTAAAAAACTGCCAGGTAATATTTGCCGAAAACGAGCGGACAGCCCGGCGTTTTTTAAAAAATATCTGCAGGGAAATAATCATTGATGATTATGAGTGGTACACGATTCATAAGGCAGAAACTGAGATACTGCAGGCTTTCGAACAAAAGATAAAAGAAGGAAAAAAAATTGCTATCATTAGTGAAGCAGGTTGTCCCGGCATTGCCGACCCCGGTCAAATACTAATAGCCAAAGCGCAGCAACTAAATGTTATCGTAAAGCCCCTGGTAGGACCCAGTTCTATTTTACTGGCATTGATGGCAAGCGGCATGAACGGCCAGCAGTTCGAATTTGCAGGCTACCTTCCTATTGAAACCCTGGAAAGAAATAAGGCCATAACAGCCCTGGAGAATAATTCTCTGAAAAAGAACAGTACACAGATATTTATTGAAACACCTTACCGCAATAACCAGTTAATTGAAACCCTGTTAAAAATCTGCAGGCCATCCACCAGGCTCTGCATTGCTGCCGAACTCACCGGCCCTAACGAGTTTGTAAAAACAAAGACTATCTCCGACTGGAAAAAAGAAAAAACCGACTTTCATAAAAAGCCGGTCATATTTTTAATTCAGGCAGCAAACTGATTAGTGATCAACCTTTTTCATGCTGATTATTTTATCGACCACAAAAGGACTGAAGCCTCTCCATGGAATTGCCCCCTTATACTCTTTATAATGAAGATCGAAATAACTTCCGCTGTTATTCATCAGTATCGATGCAATACTGTCATCTGCCACAGAAAACTCAAACTCATATGAATTGATTGATCCCGGCGTTTGCGAGCGAAACCCTGCCTGGATTAGCTTTCCTTCGTATGTTTTAAACAAATTTCCTTTCTTAACCACGTAGTTCAACTGGCCGGACTTAACTCCTTCGCCAAAAACAAAATAGTACTTCCACCAAAACATAACTGCACCTGTTAACAGGACTATGAAAACAAACCACCTTAAAAATTTCCGAAAACCACTTGTCTTTTTGGGCTGTTCCTTTGCAATGTTCTCCGTTTTTACTTCTTCCATTTTATTTCTTTTAAAATTTATAAACCATATTTATCAACAAGGTAAACCATACTGGCCATCACAACTGCACACAGGTTCAATTCCTGTGCATTCACTTTTTCAAATACATCATTGGCAGAATGGTGCATATCAAAATACCGCTGCCCCGTTGTACTTAAGCCAAACTGAGCTGTTTTAAAATTTGTTTGCAGGGGGCCGATATCAGCCCCGCCGCCGCCGCCTTCATTGAAGGTAAACTTAGCAGCATCAAACGGCTCAAAGAATTTTGCCCAGCCCTGCACTTTGGCAAACTGATCCCTGGTCATTCCGCAGCCAAAGCCACGGGGATATTCCGCCCCGCCATCACTTTCCATAGCCATTATATGTTTCTCATTTTTAAGTTTGGCTTCGTCTGCATATTTAGTTCCTCCACGCAAACCGTTTTCTTCATTAGCAAACAACACAATCCTGATCGTACGTTTGGGCTTGTAGCCAACAGCTTTAAACGCTCTTAGTATTTCTATACTCTGCACCAGTCCTGTTCCATCATCACTGGCGCCCTCACCCTGGTCCCAGCTATCCAGGTGCCCTCCTATTGTTATGATCTCATCCGGGAACTCAGTTCCCCTGATCTCTCCGATAACATTGTGGCCCAAAGTATCAGCAAGCATTACACAATCAGATCTTAAAAGGAAATCCTCGTCTTTGTTTAATCCTGCTATTTCCCTGCTCAGGTTATCAGCTCCTATTGTACTTATTGCAAAGGCTGGTATCTTAGGAAATGAATCGTTATACCTTAATGCGCCGGTATGCGGGTGATTGTCGTATGCACCGGTTACCGATCTTACAATAACAGCAAGTGCACCGTATTTGGCCGCCATTGAAGCACCGTTGGTGCGATACCTGACTGCATCTCCATAGGCGCCCCTCAATAGCGTTTTATTGAAAGGATAATTGTAAAATATGATTTTGCCCTTCACTTCATCCTTACGCTGGTTAAGTTCTTCAAAATTTTTAACCTCTATGATCTTTGCCAAAACCCCCTTGTCCCCTGTACCAACTGAATTTCCTATGGCAAGCACATCAAATTGAGGGTCGGCACTTCTCTTCCGTGTTCTGTAACCGGCAAACTCCTTTTTGCCCCTAACCCAATGCGGCACCATACATTGCTGCAAATAGGCTTTATCAGCCCCTGCCTCCAGTAAAGTTTTCAGTCCCCATTCCTCAGCTTTGTACATCCCTGTGCTTCCGCTTAACCTGGTACCAACGGATTTACATAAGGTATAGAGATTTTGCGGCGCCTTTCCATTTAACAGTATCTCATCAGATATCTTCTTTATCATCGCAGAATCTTCGGACTGTGCAGATCCTGAAAGACAAAAAAATGCAGAAGACAGGATTGCGGCAATTATTCTTTTATACATGAAAACAGGTTTGTTAACAAACTTACAGATAAAAAACCATTCCATGAATGGAAACACTGCTGAATAATATTTCACTAAATTGCGTAACGTTCTTCTCATTAAAACTGCTTCTTATGAATATTGGTATAGTATGTTACCCAACTTTTGGTGGTAGCGGGGTATTGGCCACTGAACTCGGTAAGGCCCTGGCAGATAAAGGCCATAACATACACTTCATAACCTATCAGCAACCCGTTCGCCTGAGCGGGTTTCATGCTAATATATTTTATCATGAGGTAAGAGTTCCAACATATCCTTTATTCGATTATCCCCCTTATGAAACTGCGCTGGCCAGTACCATGGTGGATGTGATCTTAAATAATGATGTGGAATTGCTGCATGTACATTATGCCATACCCCATGCCGCAGCTGCTTATATGGCCAAACAGATATTGGCCAAACAGGGAAAAAAGATACCGGTGATAACCACCTTGCACGGAACAGATATAACCCTGGTTGGGAGAGATAAAACCTACAGCCCCGTTGTAACTTTTTCGATGAATGAAAGTGATGCGCTTACTGCTGTATCTGAAAACCTGAAAGAAGAAACTTACAAGAATTTTAAGATTGAGAAGGAGATAGAAGTGATACACAACTTTGTGGATGTAAAGCGTTTTCACAGGCAACCCGTGGATGCTTTCAGAAAATTAATCTCGCCCAACGGAGAGAAGATACTTGTTCATGCATCAAACTTCCGGAAAGTAAAACGTGTAGAGGATGTGGTTGCCACTTTTTTATTAATACAGGAAAAAATGCCTGCCACTTTATTACTATTGGGAGATGGGCCTGAAAGGTCACATATTGAGGCAAGCGCAAGGAAATGCGAGTCGCACAACAATATCAAATTCCTGGGCAAGCAGGAGCAAATGGAAGATATCTTACCGATTGCCGATTTATTTTTACTAACCAGTGAATATGAAAGCTTTGGACTGGCAGCGCTGGAAGCTATGGCTGCTGAAGTTCCCGTAATATCCACCAATGCCGGGGGCTTACCTGAGATCAACATAAACGGCTTCAGTGGTTATATGAGTAATGTGGGCGATGTGGAAGATATGAGCAGGAATGCCTTATCCATTTTACAGAGCGACGAAAGTTTACAACAATTCAAGGCCAATGCACTGGTTCAGGCTAAAAAATTCGATATCGAGAATATTGTACCCCTGTACGAAGCACTTTATAAAAAAGTGATTTAGCCGGGTTTACTTAAGCCATTTTTCCGGATCTGTATTATTTCCCTTTGCATCATTAATGTACAGATCAATAGCTCCTATTCCATCCAGGTTTGCTGCTGCCTTTCCAATTACCTGGCCTGTTTTAACACTTTGTCCGTTCTTAACGGACACACTGCCCAGATTGCTGTAAGTACTGAAAAATTCGCCGTGTTGCACGATCACTACCTGCATATCTTCAATAAAAACAACACTGGAAACCACACCATCAAAAATTGCTTTTACATTGCTGCCTATATCTGTTGCCACCGTAATTCCGGTCATGTTTATGACTGCCCCGCTTTGTAAAACATTGTTACCGTAATGCAGAATCATCACTCCTTTGTCTACAGGCCATGGTAATATACCCTTGCTCTTTTTAAAACTCTCATTAACCCGGGTATTTTCTGCATTAAGCAACACGCTTTCCGGTGCTTTAACCGGGTCGTTTGACCTCGGTGGCATTTTTTCGTTATTGCTTTTTACAGGCGCACTGCTCTTATCCGGTGTTTTATTTTTTAAAGCTGCAAGCCTTGCCGCTTCTTCATCATTAGATTTTTTTAAGGCTGCTTTCCTGGCATCATCCGTGGCTTTTTTAATAGCTGCGGCAATTGCTTTCTCCACTTTTGCATTTTGCTTTTTGAATGCAGCCAGCTGATTATTTAATTGCTTTCCTTCCTTTTTTAGATCATTTACAATCTTATCCTTCTCGATTTTTTGTGATTCCAGTATAGCGGCTTCCTTATCCTTAATTTGCAAAACTTCACTTTTCTTTTCCTTAATACTTCCCAATTCATTTAGTTTTTGCCTGCGGAGTTCCTGTGTTCGCAAAATATTCTCGCCCTGTTTTTCCCTGTAATCCCTGTAATATTTTAAATAGGCCACTCTTTTGATAGCATCATTAAAGCTGCCTGCTGCAAAAACAAAGCTCAAAAAATCATAGTTGTTGCGGTTTTTATACGCATACACCATGCTTTTAGCGTATTCTTCCTTTAATGTATCCAACAGTTTATTATACCGGTTAATCTCACGCTGGTTGGTATTGATGCTGTTATCAAGCAGGTTAATATCCCTGCTGATATTATCTATCAACCGGTTCTGCAGGTTCAGCTTATCATTGATGAGCTTCCACTGCACCAGGTTTTCCTTGGTTTTCAGTTTGTTGTTGTTAAGCAGTTTCTGTGTTTCCTCCATTTCCTTTTTTAATTTTGTCCGTTGTTTTTCCAATTCTTCACGGGTATCCTGTGCCAGTAAGGACAGGCTGAAAAATGAGAAAATGGTTACACTAAAAAAGATCCTGATCATGTTGAAATTTTGATTTGTTCAAAAATACTGTTCAAAATTCAGAAAAGCAGTTTTATCCCGCAGTTTCACGTAATTACAAATAACGACTAGTTCTTTGTATAATTTTTGGGGATGTTAAAAGGAAGAGATAAATCTTTGTTAAACTCATACTGTTTATAGTTAAGCCTGATGTCAAGCCTGTTTTTTTCTGAAACGGTTATTTCCCTGTATGTGGAAAAATTGACCCCTGTTTTATTTTCATAATCAGCATAGGTAAGATCTGCAGTTCGGCTCCTCGCAATGTCAACATCATCCAGTTTGCTGTGGGTTAAGGAATAACTGTCGGCAGATAAAGTAAGCAGGTTTTTAAAATAGCTGCCCACCATGGAAAACAGTATTTGGTTTTCTGTCTTCTTATAGTAAACGATATTAGTGTCAATAAATACGGGGTTCCCAACCAGCAGATCCTGCAGGGTTTTATAATCAAAAGGTATTTCTGTTACTTCCTGCAGGTAGTCGAATGACCGGTATTGTACTTCTTTATTGAGTTTATTTAAAACGATAACACTATCCCTGGTTATTAAAACCCGGTATGCCTCAAAATTCACAAAAGTTGCTGTAAGAGAGACCCAAATGGCACTGTCTTTTACTATCCGCACCACTGCAGTAAGATCCTGGTTCTTGCCCTTACTATCCTGGTATTGAACTTTAATTTTTGCACTGAATGTTTTAAAATCAATATAATTACGATTCAGGTTCTCAATAGTCTTCTTAACCATTTCAATAGAATCAAGCTTAGACTGGTCTACAATAGTTACTGTGGTGGTATCTTTGGGTGCAATGGCTTTATTGATCTGCTTTACTGTTTTACAACTAAATATTGAAATTATACAAATAGCCAGAATACCTGCTGTTATTAATTTTTTCATTTTTTGCTGTTTATTTCCCTGTATGCCCAAATCCGCCTTCGCCGCGTTGCGAAGCATTTAACTGTTCAACCTGATAAAATACTGCTCTTTCTGTTTTTGCAATTACCATTTGTGCAATTCTTTCTCCATGGTTTATTTGCTGAACTGTATTACTTAGATTTATGAGTATAACTTTTAATTCTCCCCTGTAATCCGAATCAACGGTTCCGGGCGAATTCAGGCAGGTGATGCCCTGCTTGATTGCCAAACCGCTCCTTGGCCTCACCTGTGCCTCATATCCCTCGGGCAATTCAATAAACAGGCCGGTTGGGATGAGGCTTCGTTCCATTGGATGTAAAATTACGGGCGCATCCAGGTTTGCCCGCAGGTCCATACCTGCAGAACCTGAAGTGGCATATTCTGGTAAGGGGTTTGATGAAGTATTTACTATGTTGATCCGGATTGTTTGCATTGCTTCAAAGTTAACCATGTATTACGCATTATCGCTTTTAAGAAAAAATTTTTAACGAATAAGGATCACGGTTCCCTGGTCGTAGAATTTTCTTCCCCGGTTATTTGTATATTTTAACATCCAGATGTAAGACCCGTTGGGCATATTCTTACCTTTGAAAGTACCATCCCATTTTTTATTTACATCGTTACTGCTGAATACAAGCTGGCCCCATTTGCCATATACCTGCAGCGAAAAGTCCTGAACAGATGCATAATCCACCACACCAAAGGTTTCATTCAGGTTATCCTTATTGGGAGTAAATGCAGAGGGTATATAAATATCACAATCTCCGGGTAAAACATGTATTGTATCCGATGACTGGCAGGTTTGCTGTGTTACAGTAACGTAGTAAGTTCCAATTTTATCAACAAAAATGGATGAACTGGTTTCACCTGTACTCCAGAGATAACTGTCGTAATTTGAGGCAAGGGTTCTTAATATTACAGGTTTGTATTTACAGATCGAGGTATCTGAACCCAAACTAACAACGGGCTTCGGCCTTTCAGTAACTTTTATGGTATCCCTGATTTTGCAGCCATTCTGCTCCAGTTCCAGCCAGTAATCGCCAAACCCGCTTGTGGTTATCCTGTTGCCTGTATATCCTGTATTCCACAGATAATTTACTCCGAAAATTTCGTCAATACCTATCTGCAGCGATAACGCATTACAACTGGAAGTATCCTTTCCCAAAAAGCTGGCAGAGGGCGCAATCCAAATCTTGCGGGTAATTGTATCGTTTAATCCTGAGCAATCTACTTTGTAAACAATTAGTTTTACATCGTAAAAACCGGGAGACGTATAATTATGTGTTGGTTGCAATGCTTGTGATACACCAAGGTCGCCAAAATTCCACTTTACAGAATCAATTCCGGAAAGCCTGTTTATTGTAAAAGAAACACTTAACGCTGTGCAGCTTCCCCCTGCCCTGTTGAAATCATAAGGATTCGATGCCGGATCAAAATAGCTTTGCATAAAACGCGGCAATCCAAATTGGACAGGAAAATTAGTAGCCTGAGCCATAAATATTTTATTGAAAACAAAATTGCACCCGGGACCATAAACGTCAGGATTTTCAATTACTGATAAGGCGCTGTCGTTCCACATGGCCATGTAAATTTTCTTGTCAGGGCCAAGTTGCAATGCCCCGGCTATCCACGGCTTTGTTTGTGCAATTATTTTTTTAGACGCCAGTATTGCAGCTGCATTATTGGAGGTGATGTCGAATTGATATAAAGTGCTGGGGTCTGTATCTGAGTTTGTGGATGAAACATACAGAAGCTTACCATCCGGCGAAAATTCAGCTCCATAAACACCATTAAAGGTAGATTGATGCGGCGTTACGTTTGGATGAATTACAATGGGATTAGAGATCACACCTGAAGTGTTGTCAAAATCCATAATTTCCACTGCATCGTTATCAAATCCATGACATGCTACCAGTTTATTTCCTTTGCTGGAGAATTTTAAAGTTCCTATTGAATTATTGATCTGTCCATCAGTTACCAGCCCTGTGTTACTAATCACAGGACTTGTGTTTAATCCCCCCGAATTGAGGAGGTAAGCGTAGTAGGCATCTGAATTCCATTTTTTTACAACAATCCAAACATCCCTGTTATTACAATGCCTGATAGCAGCCATTTTTTCAAGTATAGTGTCTTTTACAAGCACATTTTTTGTAACAATATCTCCAAAACCCCCGTCAGCCCTCATATCAACGATACTGTATGAGAATACCGGTACTTCTTCTCTTGCAGAACCCACCGCAAATAAATAGTAGATGCTATCAGTACCCGGCATTGGCACTATTACCACATTATCAGTACTGCTAAGATCACCCAGCAAGTTTGCACCATTGGGCATTGTAAGCTGCTTTCGGTTCTGAACGACCTTGCCGTTTGTGTAGAAAAGTAATTTTCCATAATTGTCACTGATAGCAGCTGAGCCTTCCTGCGAATTTGCAGTACCATCACTTAAAACCCCTGGAGGCGTTTGGTTAAAATCAAGACCAACCTTGTTGCCAAAATACCAGATATTGGCTTGCTTTTGTGCCAGAACAAAAACAAAGCACAAAGAAAATAAAACGGTAAGAATATGTCTTTTCAAGAAAGCTTATTGTTTTAATCCAAGTAATACTGTTGCATATGCTTTTAATCCTTCTTCCCTGCCCACAAAACCCATTTGTTCAGTTGTGGTTGCCTTAACAGAAACGTCTCCTGTGTCAACATGAACTATTTCAGCAATAATTTGCTGCATTTGCGGAACATAAGCTTTAATTTTTGGAGCCTGCAGGCAAAGTGTACTGTCGATATTAATTACCTTGTACCCTTTTGATTCTATAAGTTCCGTTGATTTTTGTAAAAGGATCTTACTATCAATATCTTTGAAAGAAGCATCCGTGTCCGGAAAGTGAAAACCAATATCCCCCAGGGCCAGCGCCCCCAGCATTGCATCGCAGATTGCATGCAACAGCACATCAGCGTCGCTATGCCCCAGCGCCCCTTTACTGTGTGGAATCTTTACTCCGCCAATCCACAAGTCCCTTCCTGTTACTAATTGATGATAATCCACCCCTGAACCAATTCTATATCCCATTGCTTGTTGTTATTTTGTAAATATCCGCATTTTTTGGTTGATTCTAAAAACAAAAAAGCGCCCGGAAGAACCGGGCGCTTTGTAAGAAAGAGTTTATAAATTATTTTCCTGGCATATCGAACACTAAACCAAAACGGTATGTGTTAGATAAAGGAATACGGCTTGTACCACTTCCTGTAGGGAAAACATAAGAGAAGTTTAAAGCAGCAATGCTGTATTTAACGCCAGCACCAACTGTGAAGTACCTTCTGTTACCTTTGTTTTTGTTTTCGTAGAAATAACCAGCCCTGAAACCGAACTGGTTGTTGTACCAGTATTCAGCACCAACAGCAACATTAACTTCCTGGATCTCTTCGCTGATTCCACCACCTTCGCCAAATGATTTAACCCAGCTGCCTACAACGCTTTGGTCACGGTATTTAACCAGAGAAGCATTGCTTGGATATCCTGCAGAATCTAATTTAGCAGTAGGAACCAGTAATTTATTGAAGTCTGCTGCAAAAGTGATTTTGTTAGACTCGTCAAATACTTTAGTGTAAGCTAAACCTACGCCCAGATTGGCAGGGATATAATCTTTTTGAGTAGCATCGCTTGAATAAGAGATTTTTGAACCCAGGTTGCTTAAAGTTAAACCCCAGTTTAAACCCTGGCCGTTTTCTTTAGCACCGTGGTGATATAAGTGCAGGTCGCCGGCAACTGAAGAACCTGCTTTGTAGTTTTGACCACCGAAATTACCGCTTGCCAGGTTAGAATTGATATAGCGGATAGCGATACCTAAACCGAATTTGCTTGATAATTTCCTTGAGTAGCCTAAATCAATAGCGAACTCTTTAGGATTGTATTGTTGCAGGTCATTTCCCTGAGCATCAGTAAACTGAATGCTGCCTAATTTGAAATACCTTAATGAGGCAGAGATTGCCTGGCCTTCACTTATTTTGTAGTAGCCAGCCAATGATGCTAAGAAAACATCGTTAACTGAAAGATCCCTTAACCATGGTGTGTAATTAATGGCAACACCGGCTTTACTAGTTGCAAATGGGGTTCTGGCTATGTTGGCAAAAGCTGAGTTAGCATCAGGTGCAGTTGCAATACCTACATCTCCCATACCACCACTGCGGGCATCAGGTGAAATACGTAAAAACGGAACAGCGGATGTTACAACGTTTATTTTGCTCTGGGCATTAGAGACAGTGATTGTTCCTCCCAGTAACATAACTAAGGCAGTTAGTTTCAAAGTTACTTTTTTCATGCGTTTTGATTTGTCTTGGTTAGGTAGACTTACCTCTATAAGCGTTAAGTTTAATGGTTGTTATTATGTTGTAAAAATAATAGTTTTATTGAAATGAACAACTAAATTATAAAATCTTGTTAAAAAAAACTAAAAAAACCTGAATTTCAAAGATAAAGGCTTTTTTCTTCTGCACAATACCCAAAAGTGGTAATCCTCGTCATTCCTGGTTAAAATTTGCCGGAAATCCTTCTATCAGCCTTATTAACGTTGTGTAATGCAGTTTATTGCAAATTGGTACAAGCTGTTAATCTTCGTAATTCCTCAAAAATACAGATTTTAGAGATTTACCGGCAAGATAAATCAAAAATTCGGGCAAATTTATTTTTTTGGCAAATTAACATTTCAATAAATAATATCGTTTATACCTTCTTGTATGCAATTTTATAACACTTGAATATTTCTTCCAAAAAAAATGTTTGTAAACTGGTTATCTAATAACACGATGCGTTCGGTTTCAATTTCAGAAAAAACCTTTAAAACCTTTTCCTGGTAGGCATTTCGCAGCATTCCAGCAACTCCGTTCCTTGCTTATTTGATTTACTTTTCCAAACAAGGAAAACGACTTGGTTTTTATCTTTTATTCAGAAAAAAAACGGATTTTTATTTCTTTTTTTGCATCAACTCCGGTAAGGCCTGGCGCTCTTTTACTACCTGTTTTCAAAAAATCCTATACTCCGATTTTTTTTCGGGACGCCGATTAATCAGCCGAAATTTTATTGCCCGTACCTGTAGCTGCGGTATTAACAATTTAACTTTAAAAAAAGAAGGTGAAATGGTTCGAATTCGGGTAAAGTCTTTATATTCGCAACTTGTAGAACCTCATATACAATAATAAAGAAAACCTTTCGTTAAAACAATACAATTAAACGAATGCACATGACTAAATTACTCTCTGGTAAGAATGCATTGATCCTGGCTATGGCAGCGCTTTCCCTAAGTGCCTGCAAAAAGAGCGGATCTAAAAAAAGTGGTAAGTCCTCTGCCACAGGATGGAACTATGATGATAAAAAGATGGGGAATTTCCACGTTTCAAAGGTAAAATATCCTAAAGCCGGACCAGGTTTGGTTTTTGTACAGGGTGGTTCATTTGTAATGGGGGCCAAAGACGAAGACGTGATGGGCGATTGGAACAATGTTCCCCGCCGTATTACTGTTCCTTCATTTTTTATTGATGAAACTGAAGTGGCCAATGTTCACTACCGGGAATATTTGTACTGGCTTGAGAATACCTTCTCAGGAGATACCAACATCCTCAACAAAGCTTTACCAGATACCCTGGTATGGAGGGAGGAACTGGCCTATAACGAGCCATATGTTGAATACTACTTCCGTTTCCCTTCTTATAACTACTATCCGGTTGTGGGTGTAAACTGGCGCCAGGCGCATGATTTTTGTATCTGGAGAACTGACCGTGTTAATGAGCTGAGCCTTCAAAACAAAGGCTACCTGAAGAAGGATGCGATCAAAAGGGAAATGAAAGGTGCAGGAGCTGATGGCTCGTTCAATACAGAGACTTACCTGATGGCACCAGACATGATCCAGGCAAGAAACAAGCCTAAAAAATCCAGTTTAAAAGATGTTAACGGTAAACCACGTTCTACTGTACGTATGGATGATGGTATACTGAATATGGGCTATCGCCTTCCTACAGAAGCTGAGTGGGAATATGCAGCTTACGGCATGTTATCTCAAAACCCAAGCCCAAGAAGTAAAGAAAAGAAAAGTGGTGAGGAATTATTCTCAAACCAGCAAATTTACTCCTGGAGCAATAATCCCAATGGTTTGCGTGACAACCGTCGCGGAACCTGGCAGGGTAAATTCCTGGCCAACTTCAAAAGAGGAAGCGGCGATAACATGGGTATAGCCGGTGGTTTGAATGACCGTGCTGCTATCCCTGGCAATATCAAATCTTTCTACCCTAATGCTTTTGGCTTATACAACATGAGTGGAAATGTGAGTGAGTGGGTAGGTGACGTGTACAGGCCAATGACCTCACAGGATGCTGAGGATTTCAACTATTTCCGTGGTAACAAATTCCAGAAATATTACAAAAACTCCGGCGGTGAATATGAAAGAGACAGTATGGGTCGTTTGAAAAAAGTCGATATCTCTGATGAAGATGTAAAGAACCGTGCCAACTACCAGAAAAATGATGTTATCAATTATCTCGATGGCGATTCTTCCAGTGGTGTTTACTATGGTTATGGAGTTACATCCCTGATCAATGATTCTTCAAGGGTAATTAAGGGCGGAAGCTGGAACGACAGGCCTTATTGGTTATCTCCCGGCACCCGCAGATTTATGCAGGAGACACAATCTGCCAGCACTGTTGGTTTCCGTTGTGCACAAACTTATCTTGGCCCTCCTGAAGGAACAGGATTTAAAGAAGGTAATATCTTCGGAAAACGTAAGCAAAACTCCCGTAAGAAAAAGAAAAAATAATTTACAGCTTATAGAAAAGCCTTCCGGAAACGGAAGGCTTTTTTTATCCAACGATTTAACCGTTCTGTTTTACTTTTGAGCCATGTTAATAACCGATCTATACCAATTATACCTGCAGCATCCTTCAATACAAACAGACACCCGGAAGATCAAACCCGGAGATCTTTTCTTTGCATTGAAAGGCCCTAATTTCAATGGTAACCAGTTTGCCGGCAAAGCGCTGGATCTTGGAGCTTCATATGCAATCGTGGATGAGCCTGCTGAAAATAAAGACGACAGGATCATACAGGTAAATGATGTGCTGACAGCCCTGCAACAACTTGCATTACACCACAGAAAGCAGTTCATTGCCGCTTCAACGGAAAAACAAATACCTTTTATTGCGGTTACGGGAAGCAATGGAAAGACCACTTCCAAGGAATTGATGCATGCAGTTTTATCATCCACCTATAAAACCTATACCACCGAGGGCAATCTTAATAACCATATTGGTATCCCGTTAACGATATTAAAAATAAAACAGGATGCGGAGATTGCTATTATAGAAATGGGCGCCAATCATCAAAAGGAAATAGAAGCCTACTGCAAATACACAATGCCCACTCATGGTGTTATTACCAATTGCGGTAAAGCCCATTTGGAAGGTTTTGGCGGAGAAGAAGGAGTTAGGAAAGGTAAAGGAGAGCTTTATGACTATTTAAGGCAAAATGAAGGCACTGCGTTTGTTATGTGGGATTATGATTATCTGCAGGAAATGAGCAAAGGAATCCCGAAAATAGTTAAGTATGGCAGCCGGCATGCAGACATTACAGGAGTTGTTAAATCCGATTCAGGATTGCTGGAGGTTTTGATGACCGGCGGAACAGGTATTGGTGAGGTTAAGACGAATCTTGTTGGAGCGTACAACCTGCCCAACATCTTACTGGCTGTTGCTGTTGGCAAATACTTCAATGTGCCTGATGAAAAGATAAAGGGATCGCTTGAAAATTACATGCCGTCAAACAGCCGGTCGCAGTTAATTCAAAAAGATGGCAACAGCATCATTTTGGATGCTTATAATGCGAACCCAACAAGCATGAAAGCAGCGATTGAGAATTTTGCAAAAATGGAAGGGGGCAATAAAATATTAATGCTGGGCGGTATGATGGAATTAGGGCCTGAAAGCCAACGGGAGCACCAGGCCCTGGTTGATATTATTGGAACCTATAAATGGAAAAAAGTGGTGCTGGTGGGCGGCGATTTCAGCAAAGCCGATCATCCCTATACTTTCTTTGAAAACTCTGTGCAGGCACGCAATTGGTTCAAAGACCAGCGTTTCATCAATAGCAGTATTCTAATAAAGGGATCACGCAGTACAGCAATGGAAAAAGTACTGGAGGATGCCTAAAAATCTCCATTGCGGAGGCTGTGAAGAAATAAGCGGAGACGAAGGGATTCGAACCCTTGATAGGGTTTCCCCTATACACACTTTCCAGGCGTGCTCCTTCAACCACTCGGACACGTCTCCATTTTACCGGGTGGCAAAAATACAGTTTCAATATTTATAAGCCGAATATTTTTTCGGCGTTGGCTGTTGTTATTTTTGCTATCTCCTCCACTGAGACATCTTTTACCAAAGCCAGTCTTTCCACAACATATTTCAAGTAACTGCTTTCATTTCGTTTCCCCCTGAAAGGCACAGGGGTAAGGTATGGGGCATCGGTTTCCAAAACCAGGTGTTCCAGGTCTATTTTTTCCAAAACTTCGGCTAGCCCTGATTTTTTATAGGTAAGCACACCACCAATTCCTAGGTAAAAACCGGCATCAATAATTTCCCTGGCATTTTGCAGGGAACCACCAAAACAATGGAAAATCCCTTTTATGCCTTTTGATTTGTATTCCTTTACTACGTCAATACTTTCCTGCATAGCTTCCCGGGTATGAATAACAATTGGCAAATTATGTTGCAAAGCCAGTTCTATTTGCATCCGGAAGGCTTCGAACTGCTGGCTCACAAAAGTCTTATCCCAATAAAAGTCGAGACCAATCTCGCCAATAGCGGCAAACTTTCTTTTGGAAAGCCAGTTTTCCACGATAGCAAGCTCCTGCTGGTAATTGTCTTTTACATAACAGGGATGAAGCCCCATCATGGCTATACATTTACCCGGAAACTTTCTTTCCAGCGCCAGCATATTATCTATTTCCGAGCTGTCAATAGCGGGTAAATAAAATTTTTTTACGGTTTCTGCCTCTGCCCTATTTATAACCGACCCGATATCATCTTTAAACTCATCCAGGTATAAATGGCAATGAGTATCTATGATCATAATTCCAATTTGCTGCAAAAATGCTTAAAATAAATTTAATCAGTTCTGTTTCCGGTTATGCTTAATTGCGTAAAAAGGGCATTTTTAGTACCAGTTCTATTTAAATCTTATACCATATACTTTACCGTTTAAAAAACTGTTAAAAAAAATGTTGTTAATTTAATGACAACAATGTACTTTAGCGACAGTTTTCATAGGGTACGGATTAAAAACGGGCCAGGGTTTCTACCCCGGCCCAATTTTTTTTTAGCCCATTTAGTGTTTTCAAAGCGGTTTTAAGCCCCGATCTTTTCAAATTGAAAGCCTCTTTCTGAAAGATCTTTCAGAACAACCGGCAAAGCATATTTAAGCCTGTCAAATGCTTTTTCACTGTCATGAAACACAATAACAGAACCACTTTTAGCATGCCTGGTCACATTTTCGGAACATTGCATGGCAGTAATGTTTACATCAAAATCGCCACTTAGCACACTCCACATGATGATGGAGAAGGGCTTCTTTCTTTTTCTTAGCTGCCTGTGTTGTTTATGGGTAATTCTACCGTAAGGTGGCCTGAAAAGCTGTGAGTCAATATGGGCGGCAGCCATTTCAATATTTTCTAAATAGTCTTCACATGAGGTTTTCCATCCATTTAAATGATTGTATGAGTGGTTGCCCACCGCATGCCCCTCTTGTAAAATACGATTGTAGGTCTCCGGGTGTTCAACAACGTTTTTACCTATACAAAAAAAAGTAGCCTTTGCATGGTATTTTTTCAGTTCATCCAAAACAAATGGCGTTATATGCGGATGTGGCCCGTCATCGAAACTGAGAAATATTTTTTTACCGGTTCCTTTTATTTCCCAGGTGCTGTGCCTGAAGATCCATTTTATCCAGCCCGGGGTTCTTATGGTATAAAACATGCTTAAAAATAGCTACAAATGCCAGCAATACCAGCTTTTACTGTAATTGTTTATGAAAAAAGCCATCCGCTTCGGGATGGCTTTTTTTGCAGAGATCAGATTATCTTAATACGGTATAATGTAGGTACGTACCACATTATTTGCGTTAGTCCATACAATTTTCATATAGAATGTACCGCTTGGGCAGCTTACCGGGTTTCCGGCAGAATCGAGGCCAAATGTTACCACCACATTCGCCAAAAGCCTGGTGTGGGTTACCTGTCCGCTTACAAGCCTCCAGTTGCAATCTTCACGAATAACCATTGGCTGGGTGATAGCAGTTACAAAATCATTACCAAAACGATTGGTTCCCCACTCAGAAACGCCTGTTACCGCACCCTCGGTATGGGTACCAACAGTTGTAATTACCACACCGTTATTGTATGTGAAAGTGCGCTTTTTGGCAATTTGCCAGGTACGCTGGGTATTATTGTCGAATGTTACGGTCATTCCCGGACTGGTAATAGTATGTACAATAGTTCCCAGGCTTGACAAATCCCTTAAACGGCCTCCGGATACATTGGTAGCCACGATGGTTCCGTTAACAGTAATACTCTTATTATCGCTCAGGCGGGTGATCTTAAGATTTTGAACACTCACTGTAACAGCTGCTCCTGCATCTTTCCAATGCTGCGCAAGGGGCATTGAAAGAACAATTACACCAACACGGGTACGGGTATTGGCGCAGTTTGGTCCGTTAAAGGTTACGGTAATCCTTCTTAAGCCGTTAGCTGAATCTAAAACAGCAGTTGCATTACAGGGAAGACCTGTGATGCCGTCTGTTGAGCCTACGATACCATTAAAGGCCACATAATTGTCGATTGTTACGTTTACCGCATCGGCAATCTCATCTGTGCCGTTTGCAACTGTTGATTGGTCGTCGGAATGTGTTACCAGGTCGGTGTTATTGTCTGACGTGTCATTTTTTTTGCAGCTTAAAAAGCTAACTGACAGTGCCAGGGCAGCCATCAGGACAAATTGAAGTTTAATTTTCATGATTTTTGATTTAATTATTTAATTTTTTGGGTGGAATGTTGGATATAGATTGTAAGTAATCAAAAAGGTTTAATCCGCCCGCAATATTTTTTGTTAAATTAAAACCCAGAAGTAACGCTTATCCTGGCCAAAAATTGCCGTTATTATGCTAAAATCCTCAAAAAACCCGGGAGGCAGGATCGCAATGCATAACTTATATTTGCACCCGTATGAGTAAAATAAGAGTAAGATTTGCCCCCAGCCCTACCGGAGGCCTTCACCTGGGTGGCGTACGCACCGTCCTGTACAATTATTTGTTTGCCAAAAAACATGGCGGAGATTTTATAGTAAGGATCGAGGATACTGACCAAACCCGGTTTGTGGCCGGTGCAGAAGACTATATTTTCAACTGCCTGCAATGGTGCGGCATGGAGCCGGATGAAAGTCCCCTGCATGGCGGGCCTTTTGCACCCTACCGCCAAAGTGAACGAAAAGAATTGTACAAAAAATATGCTGAGCAACTGATCAGTGATGGTTTTGCCTATTATGCATTTGATACCCCTGAAGAACTTGAAAAAATGCGGAATGACTTTAAAACCGCAGAAAACCCCTCACCGCAATATGACGGAAATATAAGAATGCAGATGAAGAACTCATTGAGTTTACCGGCTGATGAAGTAAAAAAACTGCTGGCTGAGGGTGCCAGGCATGTTATCAGGATTAAAATGCCGCCAGGAGAAAACATTTCTTTTACAGATATGATCCACCACGAGGTAAGTTTTGATTCTTCGCTGGTTGACGATAAGGTTCTGCTAAAGGCCGATGGTATGCCTACATATCACCTGGCAGTGGTGGTGGATGATTATTTAATGCAGATAACCCATGCCTTCCGCGGGGAAGAATGGCTGAGCAGTGCCCCCGTTCATGTGCTGCTTTGGAAATATCTTTTTGGACTGGATAAAATGCCCCAATGGGCACACCTGCCGCTTATTATGGGCCCCAGCGGAAAATTAAGCAAACGTGACGGGGCCAAATATGGCTTTCCGGTATTTGCCATGAACTGGACCGACCCACGGACCAGCGAATTTACCGAAGGCTTCAGGGAAAGGGGATTTTTGCCGGAAGCATTCATTAACCTGCTGGCAGTACTGGGCTGGAATGATGGTACCGAACAGGAATTGTACAGTATGGAAGAACTGGTTAACAGTTTCAGCATGGAAAGAGTGCATGCAGCAGGCGCCAAATTTGATTTTGAAAAGGCCAAATGGTTCAATCATGAATGGGTTAAAAAACTGCCCGTTACTAATTACCAGGCCAGGGTAAAAGATATCTTTCAGGAAAAAGGGATTACGATCAGCGATGATTTACAGTTTGCTAAAATTTTAGAACTTGTAAAAGAACGCTGCACCCTGCTGCCCGATTTCTTTGAACAGGCTTCCTTTTTTTACCAGGCACCGGCGGCTTATGACGAAGCTGCCGTTAAACCCAAATGGGATGCGGCAAAACATGATTTCTTTACTGCATTGGCAACTGCATTCAATACAAATACCAGTTGGGACCTGAATACCATAGAAACCGCTTTTAAAGACCTGGCTGCAGCAAAGAACATCAAAGTGGGGGAATTACAAATGATCTTTCGTGTAATTTTAGTAGGGGCCAAAATGGGGCCCGGTGTTTTTATTATTGCAGAGACAATTGGCAAAGCCGAAACAATTAAGAGGATAGAAAAAGCGTTGGTCATTTTTTCAACATTTTAAACCCTTGTCTCAAATAACAGTCTATTCTAAAATTTAAACCATGAAGCAACTGCTTTTTATCTTTCTGGCCTTTGCTCTTTTTGCATGCAATAAATCGTCCACAGATACTTTAACGCCCATCACACCAACTGTAGACAGCTTTACCGTGACAGTTACCAATGGTTATGGTGCAGGTAAATACAAAGTGGGCGATACGGTGCATATTTTCAGCATTGCCTATGGTGATAACCAGCAATTTGATAAATGGAGCGGAGACATTTCATTCCTGAATGCTTTTGAAGAATGGCATACCTGGTTTATAATGCCCGGCCGAAATGTTTCATTTACAGGAAGCATAAAACTGATAACACCCGTGACCTTGAATTTTGAACAAATACGCGGCAGGGACAGGATGAAGCCCGTTTATTCGTATTTCCCCGCCGGCCATAAAGGATTTGTGTACCTGCTGCATGGAACCGGAGGCAGCGCCCTCAATACAGCTACCAATTTTGAAATGAAACAATTGATCAAGGAATTAGTTACTGATAATTTTGGAGTGATCATTACTGAAGCAGAGGAAGCCACCACTGGTGTGGATGCCAATGCAGACGGGAAATTAAGATGGCTGGTAGCTCCGGCAGATTCTGTTACCAATATCGATTATGCTAACATTAAGATCATCACAGATACTTTTTACAACCGGGGCGTTACCAACCGCAGCAAATTTCGTTATGCCACAGGCATGAGCAACGGTGGAAATTATTCCGCCTACCTTTCTGCCTATTACAATTATAAAGCCGCTGTAAGTTATTGTGCACAGGCAGGTGCGGTTTCCTTAACCACACTTACACCGCTGCAGTTTTGTATGGCCCGCTACGATAATAATGAGAATGTGGGAGCAGCCGGCAATGCTGCGGCCTTATCCAACTCTCAGGCCATCAGCAGCCGTGGTGTTTGCAGTAAATATTTCATCAAGGAACGTGCGCCTTTGTATCCAGAGCGTTTTGCAAGAAGAGGTGATATAAGCCTGGCAAAATCTGCCGCTGTTTTCAACGAGATCAAATCGAAGGGTTATCTTACCAACAGGAATTATTTTATTGGATTTTCAGATGTACTGGCAAACGCCTACACGGCAAATCCGGCTTCTTTTCCAGAACTTAACAGCCTTACACCTTCACAAAAGCTCTTTGTTATTGAACAGATAGACCTCTCTGTATCTGATCACCAGATGTACAGTGACTTCAACAAAGCGACACTTAAATTTCTTAATACGCAGTGTTTGTAGCATATTAAAAAAAGCTATTCTTCCGGCGCTGCATACCATTTACGGTACAGTCTTTTAAATAACGGCTGGATCAGCAAGAGGAGTATAGTAAAACCTGCTGCTTCTGCAATGAAAACATACATGGCGTCATATCGGTGTTGTTCCGCCCAGCCGGGGCCATAATCGACATTATTATCCCGCAACTGTCTTGTGAGCGCCCAAAAGATAAGTGGTATAAAGGGAGTTCCAAATAAAAACAGGTTTAAAGCTATTCCCTGAATTGCGGTTCGTACCCTGGTTGTAAAAATAGACAACGCCACCCCGCCAAATACGGCATAATAAATGATCATAAACGACAGCACCGTTATTCCTTCATCCCTGTAGGTAAATGCCATTATCAATCCTGTCATGATCATTAGCAGAAAAGCCGTTAGTACAGAAAGAAAAAAAGTTTTAATGGTGCTGTGCCTGAATATGAACACCAGCATGGTAAAAATCAATGTGAGATAATAGAATACCCTCAGGTAAAAATCCCAGGCTTGCTGCCAGGCCAGTTTTTTTTGAATGATATTGTATAAGCCATTGCTTATCCTGTTCAGGTCATATTTTTTTTTGATGCGGGTGTCGTAGGTATCATTAATATCAATCTGCTGGTAATCATTGTAATAAAACCTGTCGTCTACAGCATACTTTGTTTGCAAATCTTTCATTCGCTTTAATAATGCAGCCCTGTCAGGCTCCCGGTGATTTTTTAAAACCTTATGATAGATATCCGCAGAACTCATCATTGCTACTGCAGAAAGTTCATCTGCATTATAAGCACTCACAAATCTGTAATCAGGGCACGCAAAAAAAACATAGAGGGAGTCTGTCAGCTTCACAAGGCTGTCGGCATATTGCAGTTTGTTCTTAAGTTCCGCGGTATCGATATAGTGATATCCGGACTGCACAAATGTAGTGGGCGGATTTACTACTGTATCTGTTACCACCTCCTCATTTCCCGAAGGGATAAGTACATGCCTGTCAACCACCTTGCAGGTATCAGGCTTCCAGTCAAGCGGCAGCGAATTAAATTCAAGCTGGCAGGCATTGAGATTGATCTCATTGATATCGTTTATGATTTCCGAATCACTAAACTGCTGGTTGGCACGTATTGTTTGCACGGCAGACGGAACAAAACAAACAGCCATCATGGCACCGATACAAATGAAATATAAAATAAAATCTCGCCAGCCATCGGTCGCATCCCAGTTGCCATAGCGCTTAAATACATTGAACCGCAATAAATAAATAAGCCAGAAAACGAAACCAATAAAAACAACCAGCCCGATAAATATGTTCCAGTTTTCTATCATGCTGTTCTGTTTGGCATCAAAAAAAACTGCGTAGCAAAACATAAAAAGAAGCAGTGCAAATGCCAGGGCTAAATACAATACCAGGTGCACCCTGGAAGCCCAGGTTCCGGGTTTATTCCGAAGCAGCTTATCATCCAGGCTTTGTAAAAAAGGCGGCACTAATGGTCTCTTACTCATGTTGTGAAAGTTGCAGTGTTTAAAAAAAACGTTTGGTGCTGTATGTAATGTCCCGGAAATAAGTGAGCGGAATCTTTGCCCCCACCAGGGTACTGATCAGTTGCTGGGCAGAAAGTGAGGATGAAATGATCGTATAAAATCCGCCATTGAATTGCAGCTCAATATCTCCTTCTCCAAACAATTTAATTATATCATCCCTGTTCACTTCCGTTTCAAATTCAACTGCATTACTGGTTATCTTTCCTTGCGCATCATCACTTTTGTAGAGACAGTTACCCTGCTTTATAAAGATCACGGAGTCGGCCACTTTTTCCACTTCATGCAATTGTTGCGAACTCAAAATGATACCCATGGGATTGTGTGCCCCTTTGGCCATGAATATCAGGTCGGTTAAAATGGTTTGCTGTGCATTAATATCGAGGTTTGCCAGTGGTTCATCCAGTATGAGCAGCCGCGGCTTTTGTAAAAGTATCCTGGCTATTTCGAAACGGGTCCGGTATCCACTGCTGATCTGGTTCCAGGTTAGCTGTGCGTAATTGCTCAGGTTAAGCCTTTCCAGCATAAAGTTCACCATCAGGTTATTTTTGCTGCCGTGTATACCGGCAATGGAGGCGCTGAAGTGAAGGTTATCCTTAAGCATACCATACCATTTTGGAATTCGTTGCGGAATAAAAGCGATATGATTTTTTATGGCATAGGCATCGGGGTTATTCAATAAATGATATTGTATGGTACCCTGGTCCAAACCCAGTTGCCCGGCCAGGCAGCGAAGCAGGGTTGTTTTACCATTCCCGTTCTCGCCCACCACACCCAGCACGTTGCCTGTATTTACCGACAGGCTCATTGGTTTAAGACTGAAGTTGCCGTTTCGGTAAGATTTGGAAATGCCATCGGCGCTAATAAGCCGCTGATCAGTATTTACAGCAACTGTATTATCCGCAGCAGCCTTTTGCAAAATACTTTCGGCAGCACTGGTAAAGTTGTCGGGCGGCGTTTGTTTTAAGGAAATATGCTGATGATAATGCCGGCTCCATTCAATGGCTTCCTCTATCAGATCATCATTGCCCGAATCGAGACAAAGATCGAGGGTTCTTCTTACAGCAACGGAATGATCGCCGTGTTTCAGGTAGGACGAAATTTCAGCAGCAGCTTTATTCATACATTTAAGGTTGGGTATGCATAACACAAAATAGCAAAGTATTAGCGATATTTATTGAATAGAGTTATTTTTACAAAAGTTTTATACAATTTTTTATGGACAAAAACAGACCAGTAAGAGTTTTGGTTGCCAAAGTAGGGCTGGACGGGCACGACAGGGGCGCCAAAGTAATTGCAACAGCGCTGCGTGATGCCGGCATGGAAGTGATCTACACCGGCCTGCGCCAAACACCCGAAATGGTGGTTAATGCAGCCCTGCAGGAAGATGTGGACGCCATTGGTGTAAGCATTCTTAGCGGTGCACATAACACAGTCTTCCCGAAGATAATAGCATTAATGAAGGAAAAAGAGATGAATGATGTATTACTTACCGGCGGAGGCATTATACCGGAAGAAGATATGGCCGGACTGAATAAACTGGGTGTCGGAAAATTATTTGCTCCCGGGGCCACCACATCCGAAATTGCTGATTATATAAAAAACTGGGTAAAAGAAAACAGGAATTTTTAAACCAATATTATGTACCAAACAATTCTGACTAATTTAGACAACGGCATTTTTACAATTACCATTAACAGGCCTGATAAATTAAATGCGTTGAACAAGGATGTATTTACAGATCTGGATGCAGCAATTAATGAAGTGTATAGCAACCCCGAAATTAAAACCGTAATCATTACGGGTGCAGGGCCTAAAGCATTCGTTGCCGGTGCCGATATTACTGAGTTTGGCGGATTGAATAAAGAGGAAGCTATGGCTTTGGCCAAAAGAGGTCAGGATGTTTTCTTTAAAATAGAGAACAGTAAAAAACCTGTTGTTGCTGCAGTAAATGGTTTTGCTTTGGGTGGCGGCTGCGAACTGGCCATGGCCTGCCATTTCAGGTTGTGCAGCGAAAATGCAAAATTTGGTCAGCCTGAAGTTAATTTGGGATTGATACCGGGTTATGGAGGCACACAAAGACTTACACAGTTAATTGGCAAGGGAAAAAGCATGGAACTTCAAATGACAGCTCACCTGGTGGATGCCGGCGAAGCCTTACAATTGGGCCTGGTTAATCATGTAACAACAGCAGAATCTTTACTGGAAAGAACCAAAGATATTTTACAGGTAATTATGAGCAAAGCGCCCATTGCAGTAGGCAAGGTAATTGAGTGTGTGAATGTGGCCGTGGTAAGCGACAGCGCCTATACCAATGGAAAAAGCGGCTACGATAAAGAGGTGGAAGCTTTTGGCGATTGTTTTGTAACTGAAGACATGAAAGAAGGCACTTCAGCATTTTTAGAAAAAAGAAAGGCGGAGTTTAAAGGGCGTTAATTGTTTTCAACCAGTTTTTCATCAATTAGAAAAGCTTCTATCTCACTTATTTCGGTTGTACCATTTTGCTTTTCAATTGTCAGCTCAATAGTATTAATATCAACTGCAGGAAAAGTAAGCATCCTTTTTCTGCCGATGGTAGTCCCATATATCTCTTTCACCAATTCATCCTTATCGTTGAACAGTAATAACTTAAATGCACTGCAGTGTTGTCCGTGCCGCAGGCTCTCATTCAAAATAACGCAATTGACTTTTTGATTTTTACCTTTCGGAAGTTCGATACCTGCCGATTGCAGGACTGTCTCTGTCATCTGGTCTGTTGTGTTTTTATTTCCATCGCATAATGCAGGGGCTTTTTTAATGATCCCATGAAACAGATGATAACTGCCGGCTTTCCTGAACAGGTTTCGGTCAAAGTTTTTCAACCGCAATTTATTAAAGCCGGCCAATGCCGCAGAATCATATGGTGTAATCAATCCCCTTGTATCCGGCGGCACATTCAATAACAAATTAGCCCCACGCCCCACACTTTTTAAGTACAGCTGAAATAATTGTTCGGGTGATTTCACTTTGTCGTCTTCCGCCTTGTGATAAAACCATCCCGGCCTGATGCTGACATCACATTCGGCAGGTATCCAGTTTTTGCCCGTTTCATTGCCGCTGTTTAATACTGCCTGTGCAGGAGCCCCGGCACCTCTTGTAAAGCCTGCCGTATCCAGCATATTCCAGTTGGTTGTTCCGGCAATGCCATCCTCATTTCCGCACCAGCGTACATCGGGCCCGATATCGCTGAACACAACTGTATTCGGAGAAAGCTCCCTAACGGTTTTTTCAAACCTTTTCCAATCATACAACTGCTTTTTCCCGTTTGGCCCTTCTCCATTAGCGCCATCCCACCACAATTCCCAAACGGGGCCGTAATTGCTGAATATTTCCTTCATCATATTTACAAATACATCATTGTACTTTTCTGTACCATAGTCTGGGTGGTTTCTATCCCAGGGCGAAAGATAAACTCCGAACTTTAATCCATACTTTTTGCAGGCATCCGAAAGTTCCTTCAATACATCTCCTTTACCATTTTTCCATTTGCTTTCCCTTACCGTATGCGCAGAGAATTTGCTGGGCCACAAACAAAAGCCATCGTGGTGCTTGGCAGTAATGATGATACCTTTTGCCCCGGCTGCGTTAGCTACCCTGCACCATTGCTCACAATCGAGGCGGGTAGGATTGAAGACTTCTTCCTTTTCATTTCCATGTCCCCACTCCAGGTCAGTAAAAGTATTGGGGCCAAAGTGCATGAACAGGTAATATTCCACATCATGCCATTGCAATTGTACCCTGGTTGGAACAGGCTGCCGCTCCTGGGCCATCAGTAAGAAAGGAAACAGGGTAATACAAAAAGCCAGGTTTATGGTAAGTTGTTTCATCAGTATTAATCTGTTATTTATTTGAGGAAACTTTTAATACCCACACATGATCAGTCACAGATTTTAAACCAGCGGGAATCATTATTTCCACTCCTGCCGCTTGTTGCTTCCATGCAATATTTTTACTGCTGCCCAGCAATTGAACCCGGTCAGTATTTACAAAATTCATTTTGGTAAGCACCAGTTTATCAGCAGGAAAATCAAAAAGGAAAATATATTTTGTCTTTCCGTCTTTCGATTGCGTGAACCTTATTTTTTCGCCCTCATTAAAAACATGGAACATCCTGGTGCTGTAAATCGCTTCGCCGTTTACTTTCATCCAGTGCCCGATTTCCTTCAATCGTTCATAGGCAACCGGATCCAGCTCGCCATCCGGTCCGGGGCCAATGTTCAATAAATAGTTACCACCCTTGCTTACAATGTCCACCAGCTTTTCGATGATCTCGTTGGTTGGCTTGTACACATCATTAGGTACATAACTCCAGCTGGTGGCCATGGTCATGCAGGTTTCCCAGGGATAGGGCAATCCGTTTTCAGGGATATGCTGTTCCGGTGTTAGATAGTTTTGTTGTTCGCCGGGTACGGCCCTGTCAACAACTATCATGTTGGGTTGTTTTGCCCTTACCTCTTTCACCAAACCCGGCATATCTATATCCTGGCTTTGCGGATTGCGTGCCCAGCGGCTGCCTTCATACGTTTCAAGCAATTCTGCTTTTACGTCTTCTTCAGATTTTTTACGAACCCACCCGCCATCAAGCCACAGTATATCAATCTTTCCATAGTCACTCACCAGTTCGTTCACCTGGTTATGTGTATACTCGGTAAATTTTTTCCATTGCTGCGGGTATTTCTCTATGGCATAATTAGCATTGCGGTCGCTTACCGGAAATTGTTTCCACCAATAGTTGTCAGAGTGCCAGTCAGGCTTGGAAAAATATGCCCCTATCCAGAAATTTTCTTTTCTGAAAGCGCTAAATATTTCTTTTGCAACATTGGCCCTGGGGTTGACCGAAAAGGGACAATTTTTATCCGTGATCTTATAATCGGTGTATTTGCTGTCGAACATGCAGAACCCGTCATGATGTTTGGTGGTAAACACCATATATTTCATACCTGCCTCTTTTGCTGCGGCAGCCCATTTTTCAGGGTCGAATTTTATTGGATTAAAAGTGGTTTTGAGATTTTCATATGCTTTAACATAATCTGCATAATTATCGGCCACACCTGGTTTACGGGCACCCGTTGCCCAGCTCAGGTCTTCGGGACAAATACTCCAGCTTTCCACAATACCCCACTGGCTGTAAGTTCCCCAATGCATTAACAGACCGAATTTCAGGTCTTTCCATTCTTCCAGCCTGTGCTGTATTGCCGTATCCGGATCGGGGAAGTACTGCTGCTGTGCCAATAGCTTTTGGCAACAGCAAGTAAAAATGCAAATTAAAAGCACCCTGGTTTTGTACATACCGCTGTTATTTTCTTCTAAATATACTGTCACTGTACGATTAAACCCAATTGAATTTAGTGCTGCTTTTGCTTTAATTTTGCATTAAACTTTTATTTATGGAATACAGGATAGAAAAAGATACAATGGGCGAGGTAAAAGTGCCTGTGGACGCCTATTACGGCGCACAAACCCAGCGCAGTATCGATAATTTTAAGATTGCCCAGGACATTAACCGCATGCCCAAAGAGATCATCAGGGCCTTTGCTTACCTGAAACATGCTGCTGCCATTACCAACCAGGAAGCCGGTGTGTTGCCCAAAAAGAAAGCTGCACTCATCGGTAAGGTTTGTAAGGAAATTATGGATGGCAAACTGGATGCTTATTTTCCACTGGTGGTTTGGCAAACGGGCAGTGGTACACAAAGCAATATGAATGTGAATGAAGTGATTGCCTACCGCGGCCACGTTTTAAACGGTGGCAAATTAAGCGATAAGGAAAAATACCTGCATCCCAACGATGATGTAAACAAAAGCCAGAGCAGCAACGACACGTTTCCAACTGCCATGCACATAGCAGCCTATAAAATTTTAGTGGAAACCACTATACCCGGCATCACCAAACTGCGTGATACGCTTGCAAAAAAAGCAAAGGCTTATATGAAAGTTGTTAAGATTGGCCGTACCCATTTCATGGATGCAACACCTTTAACGGTTGGCCAGGAATTCAGTGGTTATGTATCGCAACTTGATCATGGGTTAAAAGCCATTAAAAATACGCTGGCGCATTTGAGCGAACTTGCATTAGGCGGAACCGCAGTTGGCACCGGCATTAACACACCTCCCAATTATGATGTGAATGTGGCCAAGCATATTGCCAAACTAACCAGGCTTCCTTTTAAAACTGCTGAGAATAAATTTGAAGCACTGGCTGCTCATGATGCCATTGTGGAAGCTCATGGCGCTTTGAAAACAGTTGCAGTAAGCCTGATGAAAATTGCAAACGATATTCGCATGCTTTCATCCGGTCCAAGAAGTGGTATTGGTGAAATTTTCATACCGGATAATGAACCGGGCTCCTCAATCATGCCGGGCAAGGTAAACCCAACTCAATGCGAAGCATTAACCATGATTGCTGCACAGGTAATGGGCAATGATGTGGCTATCAGTATTGGCGGCAGCAATGGCCATTTTGAATTGAATGTTTTTAAGCCGGTTATGATCTATAATTTCCTGCACAGCGCCAGGCTTATCGGTGATGGCTGTGTTTCATTCAATGATAAATGTGCCACAGGCATCGAGCCTATTAAAGACAATATCAAAAAACACCTCGATAATTCTTTAATGCTGGTAACCTCTTTAAATACAAAGATCGGCTACTATAAATCTGCTGAGATTGCGCAAAAAGCGCATAAAGAAGGTACGACCTTAAAGGAGATGGCTGTTAAACTGGGTTATGTTACAGCCAAAGAATTCGATGAATGGGTAATACCGGCTAATATGGTTGGAAAGATCTGATCCATTACGATTTAACTAGTTAAAATTAGGCTGTCTCAAAAAGGCAGCCTCTTTTTTATAAATGCAGTTATATACGATGTTTATTATTCCACCCGGGGCCATAATGCGCTGCCATTGTGGTGATAGGTGTTATACATCAGTTCTTTGGCAATATTATGGCAGCGATATGACCATCCAATTTTACTGTCGCTTTTGTACATAATGGTCGTTCGGGGAATAAAAAACAGGCTAGAAGCCTTACCGGCAGTGGTTTTGGACTGGTTTTGTTCGACTCTTGTTCTACCCTGGTAGCTAAATTAAGCTTAAAACAGCTACAAATCCCGAACAAAACACGAACAAAACATAAGGAAAACCGGGATAAAAAACGACGGGAAATGTACAAATGCGACAGCAAGGAACAAATGCGACAGCCCCTGATCGTTTCGGCCTTCCCGGGTCGTAAGTTTGTTTGGCACAGTTCAAAACCGGCAACATTGCATAACAAGATTTTCAAAAATAAAATTAACAGTGTAATGGCAACATACGAAAAAGGGGTACCGGGTTCATGTAACAGGCTGCTGGGTACCAGCTGGAAGGGAATGAACATCATGCGCAGCAGCAATAAAAAAAACCGCCTCATTTATTAAAGAGACGGCCTGTTTTTATTTGGAATTTTATTTGCAATGATAGCTAAATGTGAGCTTGCCAGGCAATGCAGGAATGCTTGGCTGCGGGCTTGGGGTTAAGGGTGGTGTGGAAGCAGGCACCGGGTTGCCCATTTGCACGCTTAACACATATCCATCCCGGCTCATAATATAATTACTAAAGGCCGATATCAATGAGTCACGCACTATATTGCCGGGATCATAATTTCTAACTACCATTTGTTTAACGGCATTGAAATTCTTGGTACCAAAGTTCAAATACTGGCTGAATTCGGGATAAAATCTTTCATCCGGAAAAATATAAATGAAACGCCTGGGGGCCAGGTTGGTAAAGTACGTTATATCTGCATCCATTTCCAGGTCGCCGCCAGGCAAATTCACTGCTGTCATATGTGTGAGGTTGTTTCCGCTTCCATACGTATAATCAACCCTGTAAAATGGAATGGTTGGACTTGATGTTAAGAAATAGGTTTTTGTGGTAAGGTACCCTGCTGCGTTGTAGTCAAAACTAACATCGTATTGTAAAGAAAACGGGTCAGTGGGGTCTGCCAATCCGTGCATTTTAAGGATGCGCTTGCTTGCATCCACTACAAAATACTCGTCTGCATTAATGAAAACAGAATCGTTTGAATAAATGGGTGAGTTCAAAAACTCGATCGTATTGGACAAACTGTCGAACCGGGTAATTTTGGTGACCACATCCAGGTTATTAATCGTTGCATCAATAGAGCCTAACCCTATTCCGGGGCCACCGGCCGCAGTTCCTGAAGTGTCTGTGTATACAATTTTGCTGATACGGCAATCCACCCCAACGATCAGGTCATTATCAGGATTCCCGCTGTTTTCGTTACTATATTCTTTCTCACAGGAAAAAAGAGCTGCAACAATGGCTATAAGTAAGAGGGAACTATATTTATTCATTGAATATTTGTTTTACATGACGCCCGGAGGGCTATACATAAAGTTCTGTTTTTTTTCTCAAAACATAAGTTTGGGTAATGTTAATCTCTGTTAGATTAAAAAAAATAAAAGTATGCTGCTTCTGCTGAAAATTATCATTATAAACTGGTAACCGAAAACGTACAGGTATTACCTCCTCCGGTAAGCGGGTAGTTAAATGTACCAGCTGCGGTTGGTGTACCTGCACCTGTAAGTGTAACCTGCTGGGGGCCCGTTAAATTAAAAGTACCGGATGCAGTAAAGCTGATTCCGTTTACCGCCGTGGTGGCAATAGCATAATTACCCGGCGAAGTAACATTCACATTTATTACAGCTGTATTGGAACTGGTAAGTGCAGTTCCTGCGGTATAAGTACCATTTACCACGGCACCCGTGCAATTGCCGGGAGACCCGCTCAGTGCAAAAGTTGCATTGGTAATAACTGTATTAACAGTAATAGGGAAGCCGCAATTGGTTGAACCATTTGTAAGCGGGTAATTGAATGTGCCTGCTGCTGAGGGTGTTCCCGAAGCAGTTAAGAATATATTCTGAATGCCCGGATTGGTAAAGCTGCCATTGGCCCCAAAGCTGATACCGTTAACCGTTGGTGTGCTTAAAATATAGGTACCGGTTGTATTTACATTGACGGTCATTTCCACTTTGTTGTTGGTATTCATTGGCAGGCCGGTAATATAATTGCCATTTACAGAAGCAACTGAGCAATTGCCCGGCGAACCTCCTAATGTGTAGAGAGCAGTACCAAAGCCCCCGCCTGACCCAAAAACAGTTACGGAAAAACCGCATACAGTAGAGCCATAGGAGATGGTAAAATTATTTACCCCAATGGCAAGCGGCTTACCGCTGGCATACAGGCGAACTGTATTAAGACCTGACGCCATGGTTCCGGTTTTTTTAAATGAGTAACCGTTCACTGTGTCAGATTTAATTGTAAAATTTCCGCCCACACTTACATTTACCTCTATATCCACATAGTTTTCGCTGTTTAAAACACTATCCACTTTAAACAATCCGTGTACGGTTGCGGGTGTGCAATTACCCCCGGCAAGTGTTTGCAGCGAACCCGCTGATTCCCCTCCGGGGTCAGTATTCTTAGTACAGGAAACCAATAACAGAACAGCTCCTAAAAACGCTGTTCCCAGATAACGTAATTTCATAACCCTTCAAAATTTATTGGCTTAAAGATATGCTTTTTATGAAACCTGCGACTCATCATTAACCACTGCATTTGTTTCCACCGTAGGATGCGGTTCATTGGAATTATGCTGCTTGAAAAACCGCTTTTGAAAAACTAAAATGCTAAGCACCCCGCTGGTGATAGATGCATCGGCTATATTGAATATGGGATTGAAGAATACAAATTTATCTCCGCCAAAAACAGGCACCCATTTGGGCCAGGTTGTATCAATAATGGGGAAATGCAGCATATCCACCACATTGCCATGAAGAAATGAAGCATAACCCTTTGAAGAAAATGTGGCCAGTCCCTGGTACCCGACATATTCTTTTATCACGGGGTCAACCGTCATTCCCTTGTCAAATATCAATCCATAAAAAGCCGAATCTATCAGGTTGCCCAGCGCCCCTGCATATACCAGTGCTGCACAAAAAATAAAGCCTTTATGTTGTTTTTCCCTGATGATTTTTCCCAGGTACCAGGTTCCAAAAATAACCGCAGCCATCCGAAAGATGGTAAGGGCCATCTTTCCCCAGTTACCTCCAAATTTCCATCCATAGGCCATTCCCGGGTTTTCTACAAAATAAAGCTGAAACCCGCTGCCGATGATATTTTGAGATGTGTTTAACTGGTAATGCGTTTTGATCCATATCTTCAAAACCTGGTCGGCAATAATGATCAATAAGATAATGAATGTTACGTGTCTTGCTTTCATAATAAGTTGCAAATATAAGGGAGTTTGAGAGGTTTGGAAGGTTTAGAGGCTTTAGGCCGCTCGGGATCTTAAGAAGCCTGTCTATCCTTTCTAAAGCCCCAGGCTTACTAAACACAGCCTGAACTATTCTTCAAAATAAACCCGCTTTACCCGCTGGGAAATACCTGTTAAAATTTCATATGGAATACTTTGTGCGGAAGCAGCCATTTCGCTAACCGGCAGGGAGGCACCAAATACAATTACCTCATCCCCTTCTCCAGCATCAATACCGGTTATATCAAGCATGGTCATGTCCATACACACATTACCAATAACCGGGGCTTTTTTTCCATTTACCAGCATGTAACCGGCCCCATTGCTCAGCAGCCTTGGATAACCGTCCGCATAACCGATCCTTACTGTGGCGATCTCTGAATCACCGGCAGCTATACCTCTGCGGCTGTACCCAATACTTTCGCCCTGCCTGATTTTTTTTATCTGGGAGATGGTTGTTTTTAAAGTAGTTACATTTTTAAGCTGCTGCTGAATTACCGGATCTGCATCAACACCATACAAACCAATTCCAAGCCTTACCATATCAAACTGCATTTCCCTGTGCCGGTGAATTGCTGAGGTATTGGCAATATGCCGCAAAAAACTGTAGCCGGTTATTTTTTGAATTTGTTCGCACCCCTGCAGAAATGCTTGCCCCTGAGCAAGGGTAAATTCGTCATGCAATGCCGAATCACTGGCTGACAGATGGGAGAATACAGACTGTATCTTAAATACCGAAGTTGACTGAAGCCGTTGGCACAATTCCGCAATGTCTTTTGGTTCAAAGCCAAGCCGGTGCATCCCGGTATCTAATTTAATATGCACCGGGTAATCAATAACAGCATTGCGCAATAAATAATCTTCAAAAGTTGACAGAATGCCAAATGAGAAAATTTCGGGTTCCAGGTTGTGCTGCACCAGCAGGTCATAAGTTACTTCTTCCGCATTCATCACCATGACGGGCATTGTAATGCCTGCTTTTCTCAATTCCACACCTTCATCAGCGTAGGCAACAGCCAGGTAATCCACCTGGTGAAACTGCAACAGGTTGGCTATTTCAAAACCACCACTGCCATAGCTGAAAGCCTTTACCATGGCCATCAGTTTTACGCCGGGATTCAACAACCGCTGGTAGGTATTTAAATTATGCGTAACGGCATTGAGATTGATCTCCAGCACGGTTTGGTGCACTTTTTCTTCCAGCAAATGACTGATCTGTTCGAATTCAAAGAGCCTGGCTCCTTTTAATAAAATGCTCTCATTGTGAAAATGTATGGCCGGGAATTTTTGCAAAAACTCGGCTGTTGAATTGAAGAATGCTGATTCGTTTATGGCATCAAACTCATCCTGGTGCTTCGAAATCTCAGACCCGATTCCGATCAGCCTGTTGATGTTTTTTTGCTTCAGGATGCCGGCCACCTCATTATACAGTTGCTGATTTGTTTTACCGCTTTGCAAAATATCGCTGATGATCACTGTGCGTTTGGGATGTTGCTGTTGCAGCTGCAGAAAATCCAGTGCTATGGAAAGGGATGTGATATCGGCACTGTAACTGTCATTAATAACGGAACAGTTATTGATACCTCGTTTCAATTCCAGCCGCATTTCCACAGGTTTTAACTGAAGCATGCGTTCCTGTATCACCTCATCGGGGATATTCAAAAATAACATAAGGCACCAGCAGGTAATGGCATTTTTAACAGCAGCTTCATTGGTAAAAGGAATGGAAATACTTATTTTCCTTTCCCTGTACATCGCTTTGATAACTGTATTGAAGGGCTGCACCTGTATGTTTTTTATACACAGGGTTGAGGCATCGTCATATCCCCAGCTAACTAATTCAGTTTTCTTTTTTTGCTGAAGCAGTTTCATCACTTCATCCACCGCATCTTCATCTTTACAATAAATGACCGTTGCTGTATCCTCAAAGAGATCTGCTTTCTCCCGTATTTTGGTTGCGGTGTTCTCAAAGCCCTCACTGTGGGCTTCCCCGATATTCGTGAAAATGCCAATTGATGGTTTTATGATCCTCTCCAGCCGCTTCATTTCGCCCTTCATGGAAATACCTGCTTCAAAAATCCCCATTGTGTGGGATGCATTCATTTGCCATATGCTTAACGGAACACCAATTTGTGAGTTATAACTTTTGGGGCTTCGCACAATATTAAAATCATGGTGCACCAATTGGTACAACCATTCCTTTACAATGGTTTTGCCATTGCTGCCTGTAATGCCGATTACCGGAAAACTAAACTGCATACGGTGAAAAGCGGCCAGGTCCTGCAATGCCTGCAAAACTTCGGGCACCTGCAAAAATGTTGCTGCAGGTAATTGCTGCATTTCCTTACCGGAAAAATTATTGTCCACCACAAAATACCTCACCCCTTTATTATACAGCTCCCTGATGAACAGGTTCCCGTTCCTTCGCTGGCCGCCTAATGCAAAAAAAATGGAAGTGGATGGAAATAAAAGTTTACGGCTGTCAAGCAAAACATGTTCTATATTTCCTTCCCCATTATTTTGGAAAGTGGCCGCTTTGATTACAGATGCTATTTTAGAAATATTGTACAACAGAAACTATTTAGTTACTTATTCAACGGCATCAGGCGGCACTCCTTCACGCTGATGATACACCGAATAAAGGATAGAGCCCGAAATGCAAAACACTATCACCAGCAATGATACCCATACCGGCAGGTGTATCCACTTTTCAACCAGCATTTTTGCGCCAATAAACAACAATACGATAGCAATGCCCTGCTGAAGATAATCGAACTTGCTGGCAGCACCTCTCAATAAAAAAAAGAGACTGCGTAAACCCAGTACGGCAAAAATATTTGAAGAATAGATAAGCATTTTTTTGGACGGGTCGGGGATTATAGAAAATACAGCGGGGATAGAATCGACTGCAAATACAATATCAATTAACCCAAGCATGATGACCACCACAGCCAAATTTGTAAACCAGGTTTTGCCATTTTGATGAATGATAAAACGCCCATTCGCCTCTGCCGGTGTGATGCGCATGAATTTTTTCATAATGCGATATGCCCAGCTGTTTTCCGGGTCAAACTCTTCCTCATCGCCACTGGCAAACATTTTAATACCTGTGTACAACAGAAATACGCCGAAAATATACATAACCCACTCGAACCTTGCCACCAGCTGACTTCCCAGGGCAATAAAAATTATCCGGAAAACTATTGCCATCAAAATACCCAGTAACAATACCCTGGAATAATTTTTAGCCTCAACCTTAAAAAAAGAAAAGATAATGATGAACACAAAAATATTATCAATGGACAAGGACCATTCAAGCAGGTAGGCCGAGATATAGGAAACTGCATCCGTTTTTCCGTGCCCCTCCGCATTTTCAATTAGTATAAACCCGCAAAAGGCCAGGGATAGAAAAACCCAGAATATAGTTTGGATCAGGGCAGTACGGAGGCTTATGACCTGGTTCTTCTTGCTAAGCAAACCAAGGTCGAAGATCAATGCCAATACGATCACCCCGCTAAAAACTGCGTATATTACCTGCGTTTTATCCATTTTCAGCCAATAGTGTATTTTCTTTTTCTTATGAATTGGAAAGCTAATGCAAAAAGCAATAGAAGCAGAACAGGCACAATGATATTAATGATCTGCCAGGTTGTTTTTTGGGCTGATGTCTTTTTCTTGTCCAGCAGCCTGAGTGTATAATCCTTTGCTTTGGCTTCAGAAAGGTTGGAACTGTTTACCAGATAATCAAGGCAGTTCTGCAAAAAATCCTTATTGGCAAAAGCAAATTCCTGCTGGCTTCCATAAGTGTATGGGTTCATGCCCATCGGGATTGGCTGGTTGCCCTTTACAACCGAGTTTAAAACCATATCACCATCTGATACTACAATTATCTTATTTTCATCTGCACATCCGGGCAAAAATGTTGCTCCATATTGCTGCAAACTATCGTTCATTGCCTGTGAAAGCCGGTTTTTGAAAAGCGATTGGAATTTCCCCTCCAGCAATACGGCCACCGGGATATTTGCTTTTTTAAATTTTTCATCTTCCGGCGCTTTTACATTTTCCAATACACTTATCATTGCTGGTGTGGCAATGGTCCTGGAATTGGGAGAGGAGCTTAACAAAACCGTTTTTTTAATCCCTTCGGCCCCCACGGTATCAATTGAATTAACAAACCTTCCGCTTACAAAGCCCAGGTTCTTATTAATTACATGATTTGATTTTGATTCAAAAACAGGAAAATAATTCCAGGGTAATAATTCAAACTGGCCGTTACCGCTTACATCAAAGGGTAAAAAATCACATTGCAGATCCATCACCAGGTCAGAGTTTACCCGTACCCCGTATTTAAATAAAAGGTCATTCAGTTCAAGTCCGCGGTCATAGGCAATCACTTGTCCTTTTTTACTTTGAAGGCTATCCAGTTCAGCATTCAACTTATCTGTAAACAGGATCAATTTGCCGCCACGCATCACAAACTGGTCTATCTTCAATTTTTCCTGGTCGCTGAAAGGCACTGCCGGTTTTACGATCATCAAAACCTGCACGATATCAGGTATCCGGGGTATTGCATTCAGGTTTACAGGCTGAAACTTAAAATTGGGCTTAAGCAGGTTTTCAGTAAGGTCATAGGTCCTTGCATCCACCGGTTCCCCGTTTCCGGCAGAGTAAATGAGCGTGGGCTTTTCTTTTGCGGTTAGTTTATCAATGGCACTGGCAAAGTTGTACTCCATCATCGCTTCTGCACTGTTAATTTCCGGGTAAGTGATTGCTTTTGTTTTACCCTGGTAAATTGTTACCGGTGCCACACTCTCTTTGTAATGAACAAAAGCAACGGGATAAATATTTTGCTGCTGTTGCCCTTCTTTGATCTGGGAAGTAAGGTTGATCGGATAAAAGCCCAATGCACCTAAGGTATCAGCCCAGGACGTACCGGTACCCTCTACCCTCTCATCAGGGCTTATGAAACGGTATTGCAGTTTTTTGCCCGCTACTTCTTTAAATTCATTCAGTAATTCACCGGTGCTGTTGGCCAGCTTTTTAAAACCGCTCGGAAAATCACCTTTTAAAAAAACATCCACCTGCACCACATCATCCAGTTTTTGCAATACCTTTTTGGTGGGGGCTGAAAGTGTGAATCGTTTTTCATTGGTGAAATCCACCCGGGCATGAAAGACAGATGCCAGCCAGTTTACTGCCACCAGCAAAACAATGGTTATTGGTAACCAAAGTTTACTCTTCCATATTTTATTCAGGATGCTCATTTATTTTTTATGGAGATTTTTTACAGTTACCAACAAGAAAACAAAAATCAGGCTGAAAAAATAAACCAGGTCCCGTGTATCCATTACACCCCTGCTGATGCTCCTGTAATGAAAGTCGATGCCCAGCATTTCAATATAATAATCCAGTCCATTTGCAAAAAAAGGCAGTTTGCTTATGGCATTAAAACCAAAGTAGAGGATCAGGCATGCAAAGGCGCTGATCAGAAAAGCAACCACTGCATTGTTGGTAAATCCGCTGCAGCAAAGCCCTATAGCAGCAAAAACTGCTGCCAGCATAAAAAGGCCGATATAGCTTCCCAATATACCGCCACTGTCGATACCCCCCTGCGCACTCAAAACTTTAATGGTGATAACATAAATGAGTGTGGGCAAAATAGCAAGCAGTAAAACAAACAGGATAGAAAGATATTTACCCGATGCAATTTGCCAGGCAGACAAAGGTTTTGTTTTTAAAATCTCAAATGTGCCTGCCCTGAACTCGTCAGAAAGTGTACGCATGGTAATGGCTGGCACCAGGAACATGAGTATCCAGGGCGCCAGTTCAAAAAATTTATCCAGCGAGGCATAACCAAATTCAAAAATACTGCTGTCCTGCAGCATGAACAGGAAAACGGCATTAATAAGCAGGAATAGTATGATGGCTATATAACCTGTCAGGTTGCTGAAAAACTGGTTCAATTCCTTTTTAAATATACTAAGCATCGACTTTTGTAATTGCTGCAATTTACTATATATCAGGTTAATATAACCCTAATAAGTGCTGATTGCCGAAAAGCATGCAGCATTTTTTAATACAGCTTTGTCTATATTATGCTGACTGCGTTTTACAGTACATACAACCTTGTCTTTAAATCGTTATTTTCTATACTTCAAACTGCCCGAAGGGCAAAATTTGTTGATTACCAATACCAAGTGCATGACCCCTGCCCGGCAGGGGTTTTTTATTTATGGATTTTGAAGTGCATTGCATCAAACAGGGGATATTATTGAAATGGGCCATCAATAATCTCTGTCAGTATATTGATGGCCATTCAAATTGGTCAAAAACCATAAACCTGTTTACATGAAAAGAACACTACTGTTGCTATTTGTTTGTGCTGTTTCCACACAACTGATAGCACAAAAAGCCAAAAGCGGCAAAGCCGAAAATACCCCTGTTGCCCCGCCACCCCCTCCGGCTATTGAAAAGGCAAAGTTTACTCCTCCTGTTATTGTGAATAGTAAGGGATACCAGGTATCGGTACATTACAACAATGGAAAAAATATGGTGTACATGAAAAAAAATGGGGTAACTGAAAAGGTATCAATGAACAAATGGATGGCAAACAGATCATTCTATGAAGGGAAATATGGCGAGTTGCCACCACCGCCACCCATGGCACCACCGGCTCCTTCCACAAATCCATCAACAGACTAAATAAACAATGCCCCCGAAAAAACCGGGGGCATTTAAAATTATATCGAAATAAAAGTTACACGGCAAAGCTTTCCCCACAACCACAACTCCTGCTGGCATTGGGATTATTGAAATAAAATCCTTTCCCGTTCAATCCATCACTAAAATCAAGTTCAGTATTTACCAGGTAAAGAAAACTTTTCAGGTCACAAACGATCTTTATTCCCTTGTCTTCAAAAACCTGGTCCATGGGCTTTTGTTCGTTATCAAAATCCATTTTGTAACTAAGTCCGCTGCATCCGCCACCAACAACACCCACCCGTAAAAAATGGCTGTCATCTCCGGCAATACCAGCTTCTTCCATAAGTTGCAAAACTTTGGCCTTTGCCTTGTCGCTTATGAATATGCTGTTATCTGTTGCTACCATTTTAAATATTTTAAGTAATAAGTCTTAGGTTTTAAGTGCGCATTTAACTCATAACTTGTAACCAGAAACTTATAACTGCTTTAGTGTACTACGCTTTCTTCAAACTTGATCGCTTCCATGCCGTTTTTAACACGATAGTCGTTAATAGCCGATTTGATCGCATCTTCAGCCAATACACTGCAATGTATTTTTACCGGGGGAAGATTCAGTTCTTCAACGATATCCATATTGTCGATCTTCAACGCCTCATCCACAGTTTTGCCTTTAAGCCATTCTGTTGCAAGCGAAGATGATGCAATAGCAGATCCGCAACCGAAGGTTTTGAATTTTGCATCAGTGATCATACCGGCATCGTCAACCTGTATCTGCAGACGCATCACGTCGCCGCACTCAGGCGCACCCACCAGGCCGGTGCCTACATTTTTTGCACTTTTATCCAGTGTGCCCACATTCTTGGGGTTCTGGTAGTGATCGATTACTTTTTCTGAATATGCCATTTTTTTTAAGTTTATTAGTTGATATGTTATTTAGTTGATGTGGTTTTCAAAATTAAATTACTTATTAACTTTTCACCTTTTCAACTGGTTATTTTCTTAGTGAGCTGCCCACTCGATGGTATTCAGGTCTATACCCTCTTTATACATTTCCCAAAGCGGGCTCATTTCCCTGAGTTTTAAAACCGTTTCACTTATTGCCTTGATCGTATATTCTATTTCTTCTTCAGTGGTAAAACGGCTCAATCCAAAACGTAGCGAACTATGTGCCAGATCATCGCCCAGGCCCAATGCTTTTAACACATAGCTTGGTTCCAGAGAGGCAGAAGTACAGGCCGATCCGCTGCTTAATGCAATATTTTTATTGAAGCCCATCAGGAGGCCTTCCCCTTCCACATGCTTAAAAGAGATATTGGCAACATGGGGCAAACGGTGCTCACGGCTGCCATTTACGTAGGCTTCTTCCAGCTTTAATAATTCGGCTTCCAGGTGGTCACGCATTTTGCTGATGCGTTTTGTATCTGCCTCCATCTCCTGCGTGCATATTTCGCATGCTTTACCAAAACCCACAATTCCGGGCACGTTCAGGGTTCCGCTGCGCATACCACGTTCGTGGCCACCGCCATCCATTTGGGCGGTAACTTTTACCCTTGGGTTTTTACGCCTTACATATAATGCGCCAACCCCTTTAGGACCATACATCTTATGGGCAGTAAAGGCCATCAGGTCAATACCATCCTTGTTTACATCCACCGGTATCTTGCCCACAGCTTGTGTGGCATCGGTAAATAAGAGCACACCGTGCTTCCGTGCAATGGCGCTTATTTCTTTGATAGGCATTATCACACCAATTTCATTATTGGCATACATAACGGCAATCAAAATGGTAGTTGGTTTGATAGCTGCTTCCAGTTCTTTCAGATCAATCAGGCCTTCAGCATTTACCTGCAGGTAGGTTACTTCGCCCCCCATTTTCTCTATATGCTTGCAGGTGTCTAATACAGCCTTGTGCTCGGTAGTGGCTGTAATGATGTGATTACCCTTGCTGGCATACATCTCATAAACACCCTTGATACCAAGGTTATCTGCCTCGGTGGCTCCTGAAGTAAAGATTATCTCCTTCGGATCGGCGCCAATCAGCCTGGCCACCTGTTCACGTGCATAGTCCACTGCCTCCTCAGCTTCCCATCCAAAAGGGTGGTTACGACTGGCGGCATTACCAAAATGCTGCATAAAATACGGGGTCATGGCTTCCAGTACCCTTGGATCCATGGGTGTGGTGGCATTGTTATCTAAGTAAATGGGCAATTTCAACATAAAATCAATCTGTTTAGTTTCTGTTCTCTATAACGCAAATTTACTGCAAAAGGTTCTATTTGCAGCCTGCCCGGGTTAGCTTTTAAGTGATTTTACCGATTTCGTAAAATATCTCTGTTAAGTTTATGTAACTGCATGTTTTTCCGCATCGCACAAATTGACCTTCCCGGTTTTCCTCTGCTGCATAAACCGGTAACAATTTACTAACCAAAAGCTTATGAAATGAAAAACATAAACATCCGCTTCATTTTATTATTGCTGTTGTCGCAGTTTTTTTTAGGGCAAATGAAAGCAGTTGCAGGCAAAGCCAGGCTTTATATTGCTACAGATAAGGATATTTACACTCCATCGGAGCTGATCCAATTTCAGATTTTTCTTTTAAATACCACAAACAGCAATGAATCGGTCTATACCGAGTTGCTGGATTGCAAAGGCAATAAGCTGGCCAAAAAGATGCTGCCGCTTACTTCCGGTATTTCCTGGGGCAATCTAAAAGTTCCTCAAACAGATAGCCCGGCATTTTATATTCTTTACTGCTATGTCATCAGTAAGGATTCGGTTGAAATTGACTGTCATAAAAAAATATACATCCAAACGAATGCCCGGGCTGAAAATACTGAAACAGGAAAACGGGCAATCATAGACTTTGCTGCCGAAGGTGGCACTTTTGTTGCCCTGATGCCCAATAAACTGCTGATAAGTTTTAAAGACGAATTGGGGAAACCATTAGAAGGAACCGGCAAGATCACTGATATAAAAAATTATGAAGCCGCCATTTTCACCATTGATCAAAGCGGCTATGCCACTGTCACTTTAAAGCCTGATTTCGACACCCGGTATTTTATCGTAATTAAAAATAAAGATGGCAGAGAGCTGAAGAAAGAACTGCCGGCTGTTTCCAGTTCAGGAGTTAATCTTACAATAACAATAAATAAAGACAGCCTGACTTATACAGCCTATTCCCTGACAAGCGATTATAAGCAGCTTGACTATAAACTAAACATATTGCTGAATGACAACACAATCTACAAATCAGACATTAATTTTGCAGCCGGCTTCAGTATAGTGCAGGAATCAATCAGTTTGAAAGACCTGCAGACCGGCTTTTTAACATTCAGGCTAAGCGACCTGAAGAATAGGCAATACGCCCAAAGAGTTATTTACCTGCCGGCAGAGAATAAAGAATATACATCCCTCAAAATTACTGATACCGTAAATAACAAAAGCGCTACGGTTAGCATACCCGGTTATGTAAACGGTTACAGCTATTTAAATATCCTGAGAACAAACACAGCCACAGGAACCGGCATTACAAACTTTAAAGACAACCTGGAGCAACCCGTGATTTATAACAACCCGGGCAAAGAAATATCCCTGAATGATATTTTTATTGCGACCAGGAATCAACCACCCTCTGCAGAGGCCGGACCAATTAATGAAAATCCTTTTCTTACTTTACGGGGGACAGCTTATAGCAGCGAGAACAAGCCGCTCAAAAATCAAAAGCTGAACCTGATTTTTGTAAAGAAGAATGCTAAAAAAGAGTACAAGGTAGTAACGACGGACCGCAATGGAAATTTTGAGGTAGGATCGCTGATCTTTTTCGACACCGTTAAAGTGTATTACCAGATGGCCGATAACTCAGATGGGAAAAACGACATACGGGTTGACCTGTCGGTTGTGCCCACAGCCTATTTATCAGGAAATGCTGAAAAATATTTACAGTTTGCATGCATGACCAATACACCGGATACCGGCAATTATGTAAAGACACCGGAAACGATCATTACAGCTAACGAGTATGCCCCGAAAGGAAAAACCCTGAAAGAAGTAACCGTTAGCGGAAAGAGACCCAAAACCCAAACTGAAACGCAGCGTTTCATTGAAGAGAATGTTTCGGAACAACATAACCAGGCCAATTTTCTGCGCAACGAATTTGATTTTATCGCAAACCCGCAGGTAATAGACAGCAGGCCAATTTTAGAATTTCTGCGGGGAAGAATGAGTCTCAATATAAAAATATCTGCCAGGGGCGACATAAGCATAAGCACCCTTTCGGGTGAAAGCATAGGCGTGTACCTGGATGACATGGATATAAGCGAAGCATTGGATATGATTGCTTATTTACCAGTCAGGGATGTTGCGCTGGTAAGATTTTATTCCTTGCCCCTAAAACCCAAATTAATAACTATGCCAAACAGAAACAGTGGCCTTTTTAGTAGTAATTCAGGTGAAGGTGGTGACTTAATGATATATACGAAGCGGGGATTTACGCCTACCGAGTTGCCTGTTAAAGGATTACCCAAAACCATCATTGCCGGTTATGATGCGGACGACACCCTTAGTTCGCCACCCGTGGCCTCGCCGCTGCAAAATGTGTACTGGAAACCAAACTGGGTACCACAGAAAGAAGAAGTAGTCCTGATTGGCATACCAAATTCAAAACCGGATGAGCAAATACAACTGATAATAGAAGGAGTAAACAGGGAGCAGGTACCTTTTACATTTACAAAAAATCTGGTATTCAAGTAGGCTGTAAAAAGTTACTTTTACAAAAAATCTGGTTTTTATGCTAAAAGTAGAGCATATTGGTATTGCTGTTAAAGAACTGGCCGCTTCTGTTCCCTTGTTTGAGAAATTATTGAACAGCCCTTGTTATAAAACCGAACAGGTGGAAACTGAAAAAGTAAACACTGCTTTTTTCCAAAAAGGTGAAACCAAAATTGAGTTGCTGGAAAGCTCTGACCCAAATGGTGTTATCGCCAAATTTATAGAACGCAAAGGAGAAGGCATTCACCACATTGCATTTGATGTGGCAGACATCAGGGCTGAAATGGTAAGGCTGCAGTCGGAAGGCTTTGTTTTGCTGAATGAAGAACCCAAGGCCGGGGCCGATAATAAACTCGTTTGCTTTCTTCACCCCAAAGGAACAAATGGCGTGCTGGTTGAATTATGCCAGGAAAGAAATTAATTATAGTAATCCCATCACATCCGTTACCTTAAACTTGCTCATATCAAAATATTGCTCGTTGGCTGATTTTTTAAAGTCGGTCAGGTCGCGTTGCGAAACAGGCCTGCCATCCTTATCATATAAAATGGTTCTGATGGTAACACCCCCTTTCAGGTCACTACCCTTCGTACCTGCAGGAACTTTGTACGCATTGAGCCTGGCTCCAAACATATAGTTATCGCCCAGGTTCAGGTTTATATCATTGGTGATCCACATATCCATGCTGGCATACCGCTTACTATCCTGGTAAGTGTATACATACCTGGTACAGTTGTAACCATTGATAACCTGTTTTTCTCCTGTAGCTTTAAAACCACTTTGCTTATCAGAAGCAGGCTTCTCAGACTCTGCTTTTACTCCGGCTTCAACCATTTTTTGCATATTGATCAAAGGCATTTTGGTAGCAGTCTTTTGCTTTACATTCACTACATAGTTGGCTTTATCTGCGTAGTTATAGATCATCCAGGTTTCATTTTTATCGCCTTCATTCATAATCATACACTCGCCGGTTTTGCCGAAAACCATTTTTTGAATGATCGTTTTCTTCACGCCTCCTTTTTTATCCAGTTCTTTATCTTCAAATGCTATAGTAGCCTGTACTTTGTTTACCGGGTCTTTGTAACGCTTATCATTTTCGTACGTGATCTTTTGAAGTTCTGCTTTGCCTTTCAGCCGCTGCGAATCGGCATATTTCTTCTCCATATCCTTTTCTATCTGACGCTTTACAGCACTGTGTTGTGCAGATACAGTTACTGAACAGCCGCATAAAAGCCCTGTCATCAAAAACAACGTTTTCATATCTTCCGATTTAAATAAATGTGAAACAGCACAAATTTCGAAAATATTTACAGATACCGGCGGGTATAACTACCTGTTTAACAAAATCAGATCAGTTTTTCGGTAAGGGCCAGCTTCACCAGGGCGGCTGTATTGTTTACCCCATATTTTGAAAGCATATTTTTCCTGTGGGAGTTAATGGTGCTAACATCCAAAAAAAGCAGTTCGGCAATCTGCTGGTTGGTGAGGCCATCCACAATTTTTTCCAGTACTTCTTTTTCCCGCCTGGTGAGCGGTGGCAATGAAGGCGTTTCGGGAGTACGCAACAGCACTGCTGCCGAGTGGCTGAAATACTCTTTACCCTGAGCAACCATGCGGATAGCTTCTATGATCTCCTGTTGTGCCGCATCTTTAAGCACATAACCGCTGGCCCCGTTTTCCATTATTTTACGGATGATCCCGGGCTGATTGTTGATACTCAGGGCCACCACATTTACTGCCGGGTATTTTTCCTTTACCAGTTTACATAGTTCCAAGCCGTTGGTATCCGGCAAATTAATATCCATCACAATCACATCGGGTGCAAATTGAGTAAGCTTCTGTAATAAACTGCTGCCATTGATAAAGTTTCCGGCACAAACAATATCCTTTGTTTCGCCGATCATCGATCGTATCCCTTCTGTAACTAAAGCATGGTCTTCCACCAATAAAACCTGTATCATGCCTGTAATGGTATTTCTATATAAACAGAAGTTCCTTCATTCCGTTTCGATTGTATATCCAATGTGCCTTTTAAAAAAGAAACACGGCTCCTGGTATTTTTGAAACCAATGCCAGCAGCCCGTTCCAGTAATGTAATATCAAATCCCTGTCCGTCATCTTCCACGGTAACATCCAGTATTTGATCTTTGGCAATCAGCTGCACGATGGCTTTTTGTGCATTTGCATGTTTGATGATATTATTAAGCAATTCCTGTATGATCCGGTACACAGTTGTTTTTATTGTATTATCCACAGCCAGACCTTCCATACCAAAACTCTGGTATGTAACAGGCAGTACCCCACTTTGTGTTACCTGCATGCAGTAATCCTGCAGGGCTTCATCCAGGCTTAGTTTCATCAGGGTTTCGGGCATCATATTATGTGCCACCCTTCTTAGTTCAGCGATGGATTCATCAAGCATATTCATGCTTTTTTCAAATGCCTTCGCATTTTCTTCCGATAAAATAAAATGTTGTTTCATACTGTTGAATGAGTATTTGGCGCTTGATAAAATGCCGCCCAGGCCATCGTGCAGGTCTTTTGCCAGCCTGCTGCGCTCTTCTTCCTGCCCCCTTAATACCGCCTGGGTAGCTGTTAATTGTTTTTCGTTCTGTAATTGTTCAATTTGCTGAGCCTGCAACAATTTTTGCTGCTGCAACAGCTTTTGCCTGTTGCGCATCCACAAGCCAAAGAACAAAAGCGCCGCCAGCAAAACACCTGACAAAACAATCAGGATATTGTTAAGTTTTTTCTTGTCCTGCAGTTCACTGCTTTGCGATCTTATTTTATCTTCCATTTTTGCCGTTTCATATTTTTGCTCGGCATTATGGGTGGCTTTCAAAATATCCTCATTTAAGGTAAGCTGCTCGATGGAGTCTGCTTTTTGCTGGTACGCATCAGCCAGCGCCACTTTACCGCCATTGGCCAGCATTAGCTTAGCATATAAAAGATAGCATTGCTTAAGCCGCAGCGCATTACTATCGGCGGCAGCCTTACCTGCAGCTTCCTGCAAATACTGTTCTGCCATGGCCCAGTTACCGTTATAATAATGAGCAGCGGCCATCCAGTAACCGGCAATAATCAATTGTTCCCGGCTATCCAGCTTCTGCGCAGCTGCAAAATAGCGAGGCGCTTCATTTAGTAAAGATGCGTATTGCTGCAGATCAGCCGTATGACTGCATTTGTTTTGCAGCACATTGCAAAGTGCCAGGTCATCCTGTTGTTCAATAGCCAGTTTTTCTATTTCGTTATTAATGCTTTCTGCTTCGGCAAATCTTTTCAGTTTCCATAAAATAGCTTCCTTATTCACCATCGTGGCCAGGTAAAAGCCGTCTTTGTTATTTTGTAAAATAGCCAGGCCTTTATCTGCATATTCCAGGGCCTTTTGCAAACTCTGGGTGCGCATGTATATACTGGAAAGATCACTGTACACATTGGCGATCTTGACCGTATCTTTAAAACTTTCGAATATCCCCAGCGACTGGTAATAGTAATTGGTGGCACTATCCAGCTTTTCCATCAAAGCGTAGGTATTACCAATATTTTCTGCCATGATGCCCTGGCGCATTTTATCTTTCCGCTCAATGCTTAAAGCCATACCTTTTTGTAATAACTGAAGACAACTGGCATATTCGCCGTTCATGTTCAATATCTCGCCCTGGCTGCTGTAATAGCGGATGATACCCCTTGTAAAGTCAAGTTTTTTGCTCAGTTCAAAACCCTGCTCATACCAGGAGGTGGCGGTTTTAAAATCGCTGTAGGCATATTCATCGCCAATTTTATTCAGCAGTTTTACTTTGTTGGTGTCGGGCTTTGCTTTGGTAAGTAGGTTTATCAGGCTGTCTCTTTTTTGTTGAACCGTTTGCTGTGCCCGGCTGCATAGAACAGTTGCTGAAAAAGCCAGAAAAAGTAAAATCCTTTTCAACCCTGAAAAAATATGTACGCCATTTAGTTGCATAACTAAAACAAATGTACAGCCGGGGCCAAACAAAAAATTCCCCCTTTTGGTGGAAATGAAGGCTTCGGGCAAAATCTACTTTTGTTTTAAAATTAAACCTTAAATCAATGACAAGCAAGAATCGGTTATTTAAAGGCATCATTTTTCTGGCCATAGCCATACCAGCAACAGCTATTTGCCAGGCACAAAGCTTTAATGATTATAAGCAGTATGATTTTGTTCCGGGCGAAAAGACGGTTTTTGAGGACAATTTTGTTTACAGCACTACGGAGAAGCCGTTAAACAAATGGCAACTATTGGGTGGTAAAGCCTCGCTCATTACACATGACAATGCCAGTTGCATGAGTATAGACGAATACTACACCAAACTTTCGCCAATACTGTTTAAAACCAAACAGGTACCTGACAGTTTTTCTATTGAGTATGATACCTGGCTCGACAATGGCTACGATGGAAATCCAGGCGTGGAAATTCATTTTAAGAACGGCGATAATGAAGTTACTATCACGCCCAATAAACACGACCTTGTTGTACACTACCCAAATGATGGGCAGGAAACAAAGCAAAACCCGGAAGCTTATTTTGGAGAAAATAAATTTTACGACCGCTGGGTACACATCTCAATCCTGGTGTACAAAAAACAACTGAAAGTATATCTTGATCAGTATAAAATGATAGAAATAGCCGACATGAGGCTAAAGCCACAAAACATTATCATTACCGGCAACACTTCAGATCGCCTGAAAATATTACTCAAATATTTCCGGGTGGCTTCTGGTTTCCCTCAAAAAATAAAACTGGATAATGGAAAATTTATTACCAGGTCCATACGGTTTGATGTAAACAAAGCCGTTATAAAACCAGAAAGCATTACCATACTTAAAATGGTGCAGCAATTTTTAGTTGAAAACCCCACGGTTAATTTTGAAATTGGGGGGCACACCGATTCTGATGGTGATGACAAATACAATATGACATTATCTCAGCAACGGGCAGATGCAGTAAAAGCCCAGTTGGCTAAAATGGGTATCGATGCTTCAAGGCTTACTGCAAAAGGCTACGGCGAAAGCGTGCCAGTGGCAGATAACAAAACTCCTGAAGGCAAAGCCAATAACCGGCGGGTGGAGTTTGTAAAAACAAACAAGTAATATCAATTTAAAAGCCGGCAATTATGAAATATATCATACTGCTTATTACAACATTGCTTTGCTTGCAAATGCAGGCCCAGCAATATCCCAATAATGAATTTGAAAGCTGGGGAGAATATGGCTGCCCGGAAAGCTGGAATTGTAATAACGATGCTGATTGTAAAGGAAAGGTAACCAAAGCCGATAAAATAAAAGGAGGAGCTAAGCTTACAGTTATGCATTGCTTCGACCCTAAAAAAGAAGACCGAAGCAACAATGTGAATATGAGCTTTGATGACCTGAGGGCTGCAATCGCCAAAGGCAAAAAAATGAAAATAACGGTCATTTATTCTTTTTCACCGGTTGACAACGACCAGGCTTATATTAAAATCGATACCGACTTTGACGAAGAGGTCAACAACCGTTTCCCTTCATTTTTTTATGACGGCAACAAGGATGGCTTTTTTAAATCCGGCGCCAACAATAAAATGATCTGCTACCTGAATTTCAATCCCGAAAACGGGCAGGACTATGTTGCCCCGCAAGCATGTGTGGCCAACGCTATCCGAACTACTATTGGTATCATGCCGGCGCCCGGTGTCAGTGATGTACATAAGAACACCACACTTACAATTCATCTTATTAAAATGGAGTTTGAGTAATGAGAAAAATTTTTTCACCCTGCAGCGCTTTTTTGCTGCTTTTATCATTGCAGGTAAATGAACTGCAGGCCCAACGCCCGGCAACAGCCGCCGAAACTGCTGAAGATGCCCGGGTTTTAAAAATTATCTCGCAGGCCATGCCCAAAGAGGTGGATGGGGCGCCGGAACCATCGGAAAGAAGTTTTGGCATTAGTAACCTGAACGGAACCACAGGTTTTTACAACGACCGGAATTTTGTAAGCCGTGATGCTTTTGAACACCAGTACACTATCAGTTACCAGTTTACCAAAGCACCGGAGGCGCTAAAAGAAAAAATTGAAGCAGCCAAAAACAGTAATAACCTGGAATATCTTTATGCACTTTCCAATTGCCAGGTGGAAGTTTATGTAAACAGCGGGTTCACCATGCCTTATGCATTGGCGCCTTTAAAAAAAATAACGTCCGCCTTTTGCCCTGTTGTTTACAGGGATGCTACTGAAAGTACCGGCACCTTTATGTTTTTTGGAAACTGGACGATAAAACCAGCTATAAGCGATGGAGACGACATGAATGGTAAACCTGAACAAAGATACTCTCTAGTAGCAAAACCAACCCTGCATCCCGGTACTGCCATACAAACAATAGCTGTGTATGTAAACGGCCATTCAGATGTGGCAGACCTGATCATGAAACAAATTAACTGGCAGCAAATCCGCGGCCTGCTTGGTACAGGAAAATACCAGGACGAAAATCATGAATCAGATCTGAAAAAATATTTTGTTGAAAAACCGGTTAGTCCGGCACCAGGCATCAACAGCCTATCCTTTACCTATGTGGATGCAGCCGGAAAAGAACAGCTATTTTCAATTTCATCAGTGCGGCATGATTTAAGCAACTGCGCCCTGCTTCGCAACCACAATGAAAACCCCAAAATATTACAGGAAGCCCATATCGATTTCAGGATACAGGACGATAAAGACAAAAATAAATTATTCACCATTTCGCTGCCCATCATCAGAACCACCGGATCGGTTACGGCCACCTACCAAAGTGATTATGACTACCAGGTAATGTGGCGGGGAAATCCTGACCCCAATCATTCTTTTACGGCCGATAATATCAAGATCGATCTGTTGAAATGGGCTCCGGTGGGCGATTTTATAGAAGGCAGTTTCTCCGGCACGGCTACCATTCACGACCACAATGATTTTTCAACCGAAAAACCTGCATATACTATTAAGAACGGAAAATTTCGCATCAGGCGAATTGCCGATGAAATGCGCTAATAAAAATACAGCATCATGAAAAAAATAATTACTTCTTTACTTGTATTGCTTACCTATCAAATAAAAGCACAAAACATACTTCCTGCTTACGACCAGCAGCAATATGGTTTTGAAATTAAACCAGCTAACCTTTACCTGGATGCTGAAAGGAATTTATGCGAACTGAAGGAGATCATCAATGTGAATGTGCGCATGTTGATTGCAGATAAAGAAAATGCCGTTCCCTATGTATTCAATTATAAATTCAAAGACCCTTCTGATGCGCCCTGGAAACAACCGGAATTCAGGATTGTTAGCGGGGGCGCCACTGTTGGCAATACTGATGGTGGAACTGCACAGATCATCATGCCTTCAACCATGCCGAAAGAAAAAGCCGTGGTGGTACAAGCCACGCTTAACCCGCTTGTAAAAGGATACAGCCAGGTCCAGGTGTTTACTACCATTTATTTGGAGGACAACAACAATGTTTTTTATTTTAATTGTCCTTACCTGAAGATTAACCACGAGAAATATGTGGTGAAATACAATGGCGGCGCCTTAAGCAACAGCGATGCCGCCGTAAAGACAGCCACTGATAAAAATATAGCTGCTGCGCAAAAAAGGGCACAGGAATATGCCATGAAAGCTGCCACGGCAGATGTTACGGCCACTCAGTTTGGCTTCGACATGGCCGCCGTTACCAGCAATGCCAAAGCCATTTATACAAAGGATGAAGATGTAACCAGCATTATGATCAATGGCGACCAGGTGGAAATGGTAAACGGGGCGCCTTCCTCATCAAAAAGGATGTTTATGGTGGCCTTAAGTTTTCCGGGCAAGCCGGCAAAGGGTAGTTTTAAAATACGATCCGGCAAAAAAATTACTGCTACCATTACATTGCCTGCAATTTTGCCTGGTTATCCTTGTTCCTGTGCAGAAGACCCGGACGATCCCAATCATACGCCTCCTACCTGCGCCGGAGGAACCATAAACATTACAAGCTACGATGCAAAAACAAAAATGATCGAAGGCACTGTTTTTGTTCATTTAGAAAGCAGCGACGTTTCCGGCAGCGTACCGGTTATTTTTTACAGCACGCTCAATGGAAAGTTCAAAGTGCCGCTGGCCAATTGATCCCCTGGTTCTCAAAAGTGATCAGTTAAAAAAAGGATTGTAATTTTTTTCATCACCAATGGTGGTTGCGGGGCCATGTCCGCTGTAAACGATCGTTTCCTCCGGAAGTACAAAAAGCTTCTCCCGGATATTCTTTAATAACTGTTCATGATTGCCTCCAGGCAGATCGGTTCGGCCAATACTGCGTTGAAAAAGCACATCGCCACTTACAATAAAATGCTGCTTTTCGCAGTAAAAACATATATGTCCGGGCGAATGACCGGGCGCTTCGATCACTTTCAGTTCATCACTGCCAAGCCTTATAATATCTCCTTCTTTCAGGTAAATGTATTCGCCTGAATAGTTTACAAATGGCATATTGTAAACCAGTCCTGAGGTTGGTGCATAATCCAGCAAGGGTTTCTCTTTTTCATGCAGTTGCAGGGTAAGGCCCCATGTTTCGGCCACAAACTTATTCCCAAACACATGGTCTAAATGGCAATGGGTATTAAGCAGCATCCGGGGCTTTAAACTGCTCTGTGTAATAAATGCCTTCAGTTCATCCTGTTCTTCAGGAAAATAACATCCGGGATCGACAACCAGGCATTCATTTAATTCGTTATGCAGAACATAGGTATTTTCCTGTATGGGACTGAATACAAAAGAGCTAACTTTTAACATTATGGCTTTTAAATTGTTTTTTAATGATTAACCCGAATAAAGTAATTTTAATACTCAATATCAACTAAAGTATATGGCGAAGTTCAGCAGAATATCTCTAATTTCCTTTTTCCTTTTGGCCGGCTCCTATTTTGCCACCGCACAGGTTAATTCGGTGGAGTTTGGTAAAAACAGGGTACAATACAAAAAGTTCAAGTGGAGTTATTATCAAACCAAAAATTTTAATGTTTACTATCATCAAAACGGAGAGGAACTGGCCAAATTCATAGCACAAAGTGCCGAAAAGGAACTACCTCAAATGGAAGCTGCTGCCGAATACAGCCTGCAGCGCCGTGCCAATATTGTGCTTTACAATGATTTTGCTGAAATGCAGCAAAGTAATATAGGCCTGGGTATCGACTGGCAAAATACCAGTGGCGGCACTAAGCTGGTGAACAATAAGATGGTTGTGTATTTTGAATCGGATCACCAGAAACTGCGCCTGCAGGTACGCCATGGAATTGCGCAGATTTTAACAGAGAATCGCCTGTTTGGAGATGATATAGGCGAAGTGGCTGGCAACCAGGCACTCCTGGACCTTCCTAAGTGGCTTACCAATGGCTACATCAGTTACCTGGCCCAAAACTGGAGTACCGAACTGGATGATGAATTAAAAAGTGAGATATTAAGCGGCAATTACAGTAAGTTCTCAAAGTTTGCCTTTAAGAGGCCTGAAATTGCAGGTCATGGTTTTTGGTATTACATAGAAGAAAAATACAAAAAGGAAAATGTAACCTACCTGCTCTACCTGGCTACTGTTTACAAAAATCTCAATAAAGCCTGCCTGCAGGTTTGTAAAAAGAAGTTTAAGGAAGTGCTGTCCGATTTCATGGATTACGAAGATGAAAAATATTCAAAAGATATCACTAAAAGAAAAGCATATCCAAAAGGGAGTTATGTGGATGGTTTTGATATCAGTCCCCGCCTTGATTATTTCAGGTTCAATGTAAACCCGGTTAAGCGCAACAATTCTTATGTGGTTACACAGTTTAAAAAAGGTATAGTGAGGGTTATCTACAATGATGAATATGAAAACAAAACCCTGCTTAAATATGGCGTAAGAAGTTATATGAATGAGATGAACCCCAACTACCCCATGATGGCCTGGGATCCTAAAGGAACAAGGATTGCCGTCATTTACACCACTGAGGGTAAATTAAAATTATTTGTTTACGATATCATCAACCGCCAAAAGCAGATCAAAATAGACCTGACCAAAGATTTTGACCAGGTACAGGATATGAAATACATGCTTAACAGCAACACCCTTTTATTCACTGCAGTTAAGAACGGGCATACCGATATTTTCACGTATGATATTCAAAAAGAAAAGGCAAAGCAAATAACAAATGATGTATATGATGACCTGGATGCATCGTTTGTGGCTTTCCCAAATAAGACAGGTATCATATTCAGCAGCAACAGGCCAACTGCAACTGCCAAAAGCAGCGATGCCGTTTTACCGAGCGACAGCAAATACAATATCTTTTTGATCACCGATTTTGGAGACAAGCCTGAGTTAAACCAGATCACCCAGCTATCGGCATTAAAATATGGAAACGCCCGCTCTCCAATGCAATACAACCAAAACCATTTTACATTTGTGAGCGACGAAAATGGCATTGGTAACCGCTATGCGGGGTTCTTTACAACAAAAAAAGCCGGGCTTGATACACTGGTGCTGATAGCCGACCAGATATTACGCAACCCGTCTGCCAAAGAAGTTGACAGTACACTACGGGTTTTCAGAAAAACAGATGTTGATTCTGTGGCGGTTGTTTCCATTTCGGAAGATTCCGCTTACACCTTCCCCCTAACCAATTACGAAAGCACGCTGGGCGAAACCAGGATTGCCGGCGACAACAACCAGGTTAGTGAAGTTACCCGTCATAGCGATGAGAAAGTATTATACAAACTGAAGATCGATGAAATGACCTTGCGCCGCAGGAATGTGAATGCACAACCCACGGCCTACATGAAAAAGCTGATGAATGAATACAAAGACACCGTAGCTGTGAACAAGGCTGTGAATGAAACTAAGGAAACAAAAAAGGAAGAAGATATTTTTCAGACAGAATTTGCGAATGAGAAAAAAGACAGCAGTGCTGCAGCCAAAGCACCAACCAGCAATATTGCCAAATACGATGTGCTGAAGAACATAAAAAAATTCAGGTATAAACCACCTAAATTTTCAGTTGATTACGGATCTGCAGGATTTAACACCGGTGTGCTCGTAAACCGGTACCAGGCCTATGCATACGGGTCGGGCCCCATCATGCTGAATTCGGGAACCCCGCTCAACGGACTTATACGCCTGGGCACTTCAGAGTTAATGGAAGACGTCAGGATTACCGGCGGATTCAAAATATCAACAAACTTAAAAGATAATGAGTGGTTGATGAGCTATCAGAACTATAAGCGCAGGATTGATTGGGGCGCTACTTATTACCGGAATGTGCAGGCCGGCGGCATAGATGTTGTTGACAGCGCCGGAAATGTATTGGCACAATATCCGGGCAAGATATTTTCCAACCTTTACCAGGTTAATGTTGCCTATCCGTTTGATGTAACCAAAAGTATCCGTTTAAGCACCGGCATACGCTCAGATAAATCCGTGGTATCATCCGTAGACCCGATAAGCAATACCATTGAAAGCGATAAAACATTGTATTCTGTTACTCACCTGGAATATGTATACGATAATGTATTGAACCCTGCCATGAATATCTGGAATGGTATGCGCTACAAGGTTTATTTTGATTACAACAGGCAAATAAACAAAGTGAGGTTTGCAAATGGCCCAAGCACTTTCAACCTGGGCTTTGATGCCCGGTATTACTACCCAATTCTTAAAAACTTTATCTGGGCCGGAAGGGTGGCAGGTGATTTCAGCTGGGGCAATCAAAAACTAATTTATTATTTAGGCGGAGTTGATGGCTGGCTGATGTTTGGAAATAATACCAAAAGCAACGGACAAGACAGGTATTTCAATACTAATAACCCGCCTGCAAACGATCAGACCTATGCATTTCAGAGCCTGACTGTTAATATGAGGGGCTTTATTCAAAACGTAGCCAATGGAAACAATGCAGTTGTGATCAACAGCGAATTCAGGTTGCCGGTAGTGTCCACCTTCTTCGACCGCACGATCAATAATTCATTCTTAAATAATTTCCAGATAACCCAGTTCATAGATCTGGGTACAGCCTGGAACGGCGCTTATTCCGGAATCAAACGACCTGAAACAAGATTTACAAGGGCCCCGGATGGCACGGTGATGCCCGTTGCTGTTGTTAAAAAAGCCGGAGGCATAGGTCCTTTTGCAGGCGGCTATGGATTTGGGGCACGCAGCACACTGCTCGGATATTTTGTAAAATTTGATGCGGCCTGGCCGATGAATGTTTTCTTTAAGGGCAAACCCATCATGTATTTCTCCTTAGGATTAGATTTTTAATTATAGTAATCTCATTAGTTGCCCGGCTTTATATAGCCGGGCATTTTTTTTGCGGATATATACAGGAGATAGAAAAACACAGTAAGTGTAAAGGTAACCGTCCAGGTTTGCATATGCTCCAAAGGGGCAGTAAACCGGCGGCCAATTGAAAAAAATAATTTGAAAGGGTTACTGATGATATCCCAACTGTTCCACCTTAAAAACCTGCCAAGGTAAACACCAAACGACCCAAGAAACAAAATAAGCAAGGTCAATACTGGCTTCCAGCTTTTCAATTTTACTGGCAGCAAAAAATGCTCGGCCCGGTATAAGGAGACAAAAGCCATCATCAGGCCGGCAATTGATGCAGCAAACAGCAATACCGCATCAAACCATTTAGGCACATTACTTTCTATTTGCAGGTGAACCAGGTCAGTAACAATATACAGTGCATTGGGGAAAAAAGCCAGCCAGCAAAAAAAGACCAGGCCCTTTTTCCAGGCAGTGGCTTCGGCAAATTTGCTGAAGAAATGACTGATTGCAAAAGGTATCCAGGCCAAAAAGATATTCCATAACAGGAACAGGAATAATTTACTGCCAGTATAAGAAATGCGTACAATGATCAGCAGGCCAATAAAAGCCAGGAAGGCGAAAAAAGTTTCCGGAAAGGAGAATTGCGGGTTTATTTTTTTCATTAGAAATACACAATTATTTTAGGAATAAAAATTACAGCACCTGTTATTACACTAAAAATAGCCGATAGTAAAACTGCACCTGCAGCAATATCTTTCACTTTTTTAATGCCGGGATGAAATTCTTCCTGTACCACATCGCATAATTTTTCAATAGCCGTATTTATCATTTCCATGGCAGTTACCAAAGCAATGCAAAAGCCTGCAGCCAGCCATTCCTGCACAGATATCTTAAGCAGTAAACCCAAAACAAATACTAAAAGCGCAGATGCCAGGTGTATCCTGAAATTGGGTTCCGAAATAAAAGAACTCTTCAGGCCGGCACAGGCAAATGCAAAAGACCTAATTAAACGATTCATGTATATTCTTTTTACTTTGCTTACCGGCTGCCACCACAATACCAGCAATAAGCACAATTATAATTATTAGTACTCCCAGAAGTAACATGGACCCGAACAGGATAACATAACCGATACAGGCAAACTGGTCGCAATCAACATTTATCGCTGTCAAATACAGGAATGCAATGAAAGGAACAATGGTAAATACAATACCTGTCAGCAACCAGTATAAAAAGCGTTTGGACATACCCTGGTTTTATGAGGTTTTCTCTGCTACCCATTTCCACCAAAAAGCAGTGCTGGTGGCATAAACAAAGAGTGTGTACAATTCATCAGCAACAGCGTGGGCATGCCTGTCAACAGCCAGCACTACCGGTATCATAAATACAATGGCCAGGCCGGTTATTACAAAGCCAATTAGATGAACAGGACGGTAAAACCAGCCTGATTTTCTGAACCAGATTTGTTTCATGTTTATTTATTTAAAGATGAAGTGACAGAAGGCTTTAATAAATTCCTTTTAACATACTCATCGGTTACATTCCAGGATAACCAGGAATACGATCGTTGTTCTTCAAAAAATTGCCGTTTCCGCATTTCAAATATTTCCTGTGCAGATAGAGCTGACCGCAACAGGTATTCTCCTTCTCCCGATGCAGTATGGGTCTTAGCATTCAGCACATCCTGGTTCTTTTCCAGCAGGGGCAGGGTTTTGTCAGAAAGCGTTAACAGGAACTTTACATCCGGCGGCACGGTTGTCTTATGCGCCAGGTTATAGGCAGCAATGGTTTCGTCCCAATGTATACAGGATGCAGCTACCAGCAAACCAACAGCAAACCAGCCATTGACCCTCCATAAATAATAGGCTGTTTTACGTTGCCGGATCTTGATAAAAACAGTCACCAAACCAACCAGCACCATCAGTAAAAAAACCAGTACGCCAATTCTTTTATAAGCAAGCCCCATATGAGCTATGTAGTAATAATCACGCAGCAGTACAGATACAACCAGCACCGCATTCTGGAATATCCAGCCGTAAGCGCCGAATCGCAGCCATTTATTTTTCCTGTAAAAATTCAGGTTCCCCCTGAAGAAAAACAATAATACCAGCATCGCCAATATGATCGAGAAGATCAGCATGCCAGCCCCTTCATGCACATACTGCGTAAGATTCAGATTGGGTGTGTAGCTGAACCCAAACCATACGTAGGTTATATCAATGATATTTATAAAAAGTAACAGGGCATTCAGCAGCAACAGGCTTATCATACCCACTATATGCTCATTTCGCAAAGCCATCATACCGTTTGCAAACTTCCCCATAAATAAACTCAGCAGGTCGAACATGGCTGATTCTTTCCATTTTTTCAGATCATGTTTTCTGCGCAGGAGATCATTGTGCCTGGCAAATTCTTTTTCAGAAAAATAATTGCTTTTCATTTTTAAAAGCAACCCGCCTGTAATAAATAATCCAAGCAGTAAAAAGCCAAACCGCTCCCAGTTGAACCAATCGAAAAGTGTTGCAAAAAAATGTTTCAGTGCAATCCCCATACTGTTTACCACATCCTGAAAAACAGCATTTGAAAAAGAATAGATCAGTGCAAACAGCCCGGCGATCATCAATGGTATAATTAAAAAACGCAGTGCTTTCCGGATGCCTAAAGGCCTGATCCTCCCTTTTTTAATTTTCCTGACATCTTCCCAAAACGAATGTAACACCAGCAGGTAATTACCGGCTGCAGAAGCAGCAGCATACCAAACCGACCGATGAAGAAACTGGGTAAACACCACCACCAGCAGGATAGTGACACCAAAAGCCAGCTTACTCAATACGGTATTATGCAAAATAAGGGTTGCCAGTGTTATCAGGTGTGCCAGCAAAAGCCATTTCATAGCCGGTTTGGTAAATGCAGCAGGGTACAGGTAAAAAACGGACGTCAAAATAAATGCATCGAAAATGACGGCATTAACTGCCATCTTCTCGTGCCAAAAAACTACATTAAACATAATAGCACCAATAAAAAGCAAGAGGAGTTTTATTGCGGGTGTTTGCGTTTTCATAATTATTTTTTTAATAGTTGTATAACCATCAGTTCAATACAATAGCAATAGCCGGCGAGGAGGTGATTAATTTTTTGCATGGGAATTTATTTTTTGAATAAGTGATGTGGTATTTTGATCCAGTATAAAGAACCAGCGCCAGTCTTTAACAGGCAGGCACTGTTTACCACGGCGATAGGCTACCCTGAATTTTTTCCAATATTCCGGCATGGTAACCATACCAAACAAAACCGTGGCAGCAACCGGAAAGGAAATATGCCCGTTACCCAGCATAAAGCATTGCAGGCAAACTTCCCCTTCATCTGTGGTATCGTATTGTAAAAGGATATGCTTAATATCGTGCTTCGCGTAATGTGGCAGCAGCTTCAGGTTCTTACGCTGTAAAAAATGAGCCAGGTCGTACCCGAGTGTGCCTGCCGGAAACGCAAACAATTGTGCTGCTGTGTATGGAAATACCTGCGGCCTCCTGATGATACGCAGCAAGGGCAAGGCCATATTGTGCGTAAGCAAGACCAGCAAGCCGGAGCGTAACTTTGTAAAAAAACGGTAGCATTTATTCATACGTTTTAAGTTGATTTCTGAACAATAAAATGGCTGCCAGTGCGGATACTACAATACTGCAGGCGACTGCATACCTGGCTTTTAAAAATTCTGTTCCCATTGTGTTTATAAAAAATACAGCAGCCAGGCAGGCCGTAAAAAAAGCTGTACGCAAAATCAATTGAAACAGTTCACTACCCTTCCTGTCTAACGCCTGTGCTATTACCGTTACAAACCAGACAAAGCCCACTGCCGGAACACTGAAGACAAAAGAAAAGATTACAGACAGGCCGGCCAAAGCAGGATTGGCATTGGAACCTGTTTCTAAAAGAACGATTGAAATGCCACTGAGCAAACCATTGATGATGGCAGAAGTGCACCACACACCCATAAAAACCACGGTTGTTTTGATATATTTATACATTTTAGAAAGCACTTTGTATTTCAAAGTATAGGGCCAAAAAAATTTACTTTACAGATCCTATCATTTTTGACAATGCATCCAGGTGCAGTTTGAATTCCTTTTCCCCATTCCTGGTAATTGAATAAGTTGTGTTTGTTTTACGGCCGATAAAACTCTTTTGAAATTTTATGTAACTGCTCTCTTCCAGGGTTTTCAGGTGACTGGCCAGGTTACCATCTGTTATATCCAGTAACTCTTTCATTTCATTAAAGCTTACTTCATCATTCACCATCAGGGCGCTCATAATACCCAGGCGTATGCGACTGTCAAAGATTTTATTCAGATTCTCTATCGGGTTCTTCATGAAGTGCGATTTTTATTTTCTTTCATATTTCCACCACATCATGGAGCCATATACAATATGCAAAATACCAAAGCCCATTGCCCAAAACTGTAAGCCATAGCCAATCCACCACAAATTAAAGATACCCAGCACTATCTGGCCGTAACCGAGATACCTTATTTCTCCCAGCGTGTACTTACTGGCATTCACCAGGGCAAGCCCGTAAAATATCAGGCACCCGGGCGCCACCAGCTGGTACTCGCCCAGCTGCATCATTCTAATCAGGAAAATTCCGCCCACAGTTATAGGTATCACCATGTTCCAGAACAAGCGAACCGTGGTGGTTCCCCACATAGGTATTCCGTTTTTTTTGCTGCGCAGGTAGGTGAAAACAAAGGCAGAGATAAATGCTGCAACAAAAGTTATAGTAGCGATCCAGAAAAGATCATTGATCAATTCAAAGCCATTGGAGGTCATCAGCAGGCTGAGCTGGCAATCGCCCTTTACCCAGCAATTAATTTTCTGACTGGCAAACCAGGCGCCGCCCAGTGCACAAATCCCTGCGGCAATGCCGCTTAATCCGCTCAGGCTGATAAACCGGCTGCTGCGTTCCATCATCTTTTTGATGTGCTGCAGATCTTCCAAAGGTTGATGCTGTGTATCCATAAAAAAGCACTTTGAAATACAAAGTAAACTATTGGTTTCGATTTATGCAAATTATTTTTGTACCGGGCTGTTAAAACTTTTTTTAGCTGCATTGGCGTCGCACTCTTTTACAGCATATCTTTATTGGGCAAAAAACAAACAGTCTCTACCAAAACACTACCACCTCAAATGCAAAGAATTTCATTGCTTTCTTTTTTACTGTTCCTGCTGTATAGCGGCTTTTCTCAAACAAAAACAGACCCGGCCAAAATTGATATTGTAAGAGATTCATTTGGCGTGCCACATATTTTTGCCAACACAGATGCTGAAGTGGCTTATGGGCTGGCCTGGGCCGAAGCAGAGGATGATTTTAAAAGTATGCAGGAAGTGATACTGCCTGCAAAAAACCTGATGGCTTCTGTTATGGGTAAAAAAGGAGCCGCAGGCGATTATGCCTTTGCCCTTTTCCGCTGCCGCGAAATAACTGAGGAAAAATGGAATACGCTTACCCCTGCATTCCTGAAACTGATTGATGGTTATTTGCAGGGACTGAATGATTATGCCGCAAAACATCCCGCTGAGGTTATTCACAAAAAAATTTTCCCGGTAACTGCACAGGAGTACATTTCATCTGCCGTGTTTGCCTTAACCATTTTCAACGGCGCCGACCAGGCCCTGATACGAATATTCAACAATAAAGAATGGGAAGCGCCTGAACTGAATAAAAAAGGCAGCAACTCTTCTGCTATCAGTTCCTCCAAAACAACCACCGGCGAAGCTTTCCTTTTAATAAACGCCCACCAGCCAAACACAGGCCCGCAGGCATTCTATGAAGCCCATTTATGCAGCGGGGAAGGCCTGAACATTACGGGAGGTTTGCTGGCAGGCGGCCCCTGTATTTTGCACGGCGTCAACGAAAACCTGGGCTGGGCGCATACCGTTAATTACTGCGACAGGATGGATGAGTATCAGCTTGAAATGAACCCGGATAATCCGCTGCAATACAAATTTGACGGGCAATGGACTGATCTGGAAGTAAAGACCATCAAACTAAAAATAAAAGGCATTCCCATCACCGTAAAAAGAAAGGTTTACTGGAGCAAGTATGGAGCCACCATGAAGAACGACCAAGGGTTCTTTTCCATAAGACTGGGGGCAAACATGAAGATTGGCGTACTTGACCAATGGTACCAGATGGATAAGGCAAAAAATTTCAGCGAGTTTTATGCAGCGCTCAACAGGCAGGAACTAAGCATGTTCAATATCATGTATGCCGACAGGCACGATACCATTTTTTATATCAACAATGCACTGGTACCGGTAAGAGATGCTTCCTTAGATTACAACTGGAAAAGAACCCTGCCCGGCAATACTTCCAAAACCCTGTGGACCAGTTTCAGGACCGAAAAGGAATTGCCTCAGTATATTAATCCGCCTTCAGGTTTTTTATTCAACACCAACCACTCTTCCTTTTTGGCAACAGCCGCTGCAGATAATTTAAAATCATCCTCCTTTGCCAAAACCGATGGCTGGGAGGAATATCATTTGAACCGCAGTGTGCGCTACCTGGAACTGTTTCCGCAAAATGAAAAACTGAGCTATGAAAAATTCAGGCAAATAAAATTTGACAGGCAATTGCCTGCCGTGCTCCAATATCCCTATAAACTTGACTCGATGTTTTCATTGAATGAGTCAGAATATCCGGCCCTGGCATCTTTAATTACAACATTCAGAAACTGGGATAAACGTGGTGATGCTGACAGCAGGGGTGCTGCCATTTTCCTGCTGACCTATGAGCATTTAAAAAATCAGCTGCAGGGACAGCCACCAAGACCTATTACCAAAGCTGAAGCCGTGGAAACATTTACGCATGTTCAAAACTATATGCAGACTAATTTTGGAACAACAGACCTGAAACTGGGAGATATACAGAAGCTGGTAAGGGGCGATAAAGAATGGGCGTTGTGGGGATTCCCTGACCTGTTATCGCCGCAATGGACAGAGCCCCTGGGCGGTGGAAAGCTAAAATCCATTGGTGGCGATGGCCTGATCATGTTTGCCAGGTTTCCCAAACAGGGCCTGCCGAAAATTGAAAGCATCAATATGTACGGCGCCAGTGCGAAGCCGGGAAACAAACATTTTGATGACCAGGTGGAGCTATATTTAAAACAGCAAACAAAAACCATGTCGCTCGATAAAGCGACTATTTATAAACTTGCGGAACGTATTTACCACCCTCAATAAACAGTCAATAAAATTATATCTGGCCATTAGGCCTTAAACAAAAAACGTACAATGAAAACTGCTTTTTTATTTTTCTGCAGCCTGGTTTTATTAACCGGCATTTCCTTCGCCCAAAACCGGGTTACTGATAACAGTGCCACCTGTATTGCTTTCTGGAACAAAAATGACAGTGTGGTTTATACAATAATACATACAAAGACCAAAAGCGGCTCAAAGGGACCGGGCAGCAGCAGGGAAAGTAATTACGAAGCCCATATCAAAGTGGTGGATTCTGTTGAAAGCGGCTTTACCATGGAATGGACCTATCATAACTTCAGGGCAACCGGCGCTACCGAACAGGCGCTAAACAGTTTGGAAACAATAATGGCAGGACTGAAATTTATCTACAAAACTGATGATGTGGGAATGTTTTCGGAACTGCTGAACTGGCAGGAAGTGAGGGATTTTGCCTTTGTCAATTATGAAAAAGCCATAGCAGAAAAAGGTCAAAGCGGAGAATTTATTGCCGCCCTCAAGCAGGTAAAATCAATCTTTAATTCGAAAGAAAATATTGAAGCGCTTTTAATTAAAGAAGTACAGCTTTTTCATGCTCCCTATGGCAAGGAGTATAATAAAAAGGCCGAGGTATTTCAAACTGAATTACCCAATGTTACCGGCGGCGCCCCTTTTCCTGCGAATATTACTATGAGGCTTGACGAACTGGATATTAAGAATGATTTCATGAAGCTCAGTATCAACCAAACCATCGACAAAGGGAAGGCAGGCCCCATCATTGCCGAAATGCTGAAAAAATTATCCGGTACTGAAATTAAAGACGAAGCAGAGATGAAGAGGCAAATAAAAGATATGGAGATAAGCGATATAAACCAATATAAGGTAAGCCTCTCCAACGGATGGATCAGCAATATTGTTTTTAAAAGAACAAGCAATATTGGCACTATCAACCAAACAGAAACGTACCAGATCAGCAGGATAAAATAAGCCTGTGTTTTAAAGCCCTGCAGCAGACCTTGCAAAATTCACCAGTTGCCAGTATGGGGCACGGTAGCCATTTCTCTTAAAGAACTCATCTGCCAGTTGCAGTACTTTGCTCTTAACTGTTGCATGCATGGCCACAAAAGTCTGGTTTTTCAGAGCCCTGGTGGCACTCATTCCTTCCGGAATCTTACCAATGCCGCCAAACAGGTTCTTAATTACACAATATCCCTTTATGAGCCTTGCCAGTGGAAGTTTCCACAGATTGTAATTTATTTCAGCGCCGGTATTGGCCTTTTCAAGTAAGGCATCCATCACTGCATTATCAACATGATCTTTGTAAAGCGTTTCCGGGTCACGCCATTCGGCCACCACGGCAAGTTGCGGATCGTATTCCAGGTCGGATGGCATTTGCGTGATAAAATGCTCCACACCAAAATCGTGCAGCCAGTTTACAATACCTGGTGATGAAATGCTGGAAGGATATTTCCAAACCTGCAATCCATGACTGCGATAGGCATAAGAAGCCACTTCTGAACAGAACATTTCAGCACTATCATTAAAGTCCATTTTAAAATCATAAGGGATATGCCGCTGCTGCGCCCGTTGATACATATAAGCTGCTGCCTTTTGCGGAAGCATGGAGTCGGCCAGTAACTGCGGCAGGTCGGCCCTGGGCCGCATCACCATAAAACGCAGTTTCTTATCATGCTCGTATTGCTGCACTGATGAAATGGCAACACCCTTTTCAATATGCGCTTCAATCAAAAAAGGCTCCTTTGTTTTTTCATCCACATAGATCAATGCGATATGTGAAAAATTGCCCGGGTAATCATTGCCCCTCGATATCAGCGCTGAAACCTCTGCCCCGCCCCGGGAAACCAGCAGGTCGCCGCTGTGTACCTCAATACCAAAAATAGCAGCTGCCGGCGTTGCCGATCTCTCTTCCTTTACCTGCATGGCTGCAGGAAACTTAAGATCGCCGGACTGTAATAAAACTTCTTCCACAGCAGCACGAAGGCCGTACAAGAGCGCATACACCGTATTCCTTGTTTGCGCATCATTAATGTCCCATTGCTGCGACCTTTGTTTCACCAGGTTGCGAAGCCGGTTATAGTAGCTGATGATACCGGGAATTTTAACCGGCCTGGCAGCAACCAGTGCCGCCAGTTTAAAGAAAGTATTTTCTGCATGCAACCAGGCAGGGTCTTGCGAAAGCAGGGCACGATTCTCAAGGTCGGCCAATATTGCTTTTATACTTTCCTTGTAAACATCAATAACAGAATCCAGCCGCACCGTATCCATCTGTTTTGCCTGTTTGAACAGTTCTTCCATTTCCTTCCAATGTGCATCCCTGTTCCAAGCAAAGGCCTGTTTGCCTGTTGCGGCCTGCGGTTGTTTATCTTTTGCATCGGGTATTAACAGCAGCAAATAAAGCACGGCCAGTGCAGCAAGCAGGTATAGCGTTCTTTTTACAAATTTGTTCATCAGGAAATTTTAGAGCGAATCCAGAACGGTAATGATCTTATTACAGGCTTCCGAGATCTCATCGGTACTGATAGTTAGCGGTGGCACAATTCTGAGGCAGTTGGAAGCAAACAAAAACCAATCGGTAAACACACCCGCTGCTATCAGCGCATCGATGATCTTTTTATTTACTTCGTAGCTTTCAAACTCCACGGCCATCATCAAACCCAGGCTTCTTACCGCTTTTATAGCAGGATGTTTTAGGAGAGAAAGAAAGAGCGCTTCTTTTTCTTTTACCGCTTCAACCAGTTTTTCATCCCGTAAAACATTAAATGCCGCCAGGCCTGCTGCACAGCTAACAGGGTGACCGCCGAAAGTATTTATATGACCCAGCACCGGATTGTGCGTTAAGGAACCCATTATTTCTTTTGAAGCCACAAATGCACCCAGGGGCATACCGCCCCCCAGTGCTTTGCCCAGTAATAGAATATCGGGCAACACATCAAATTGTTCAAATGCCCACAAAGAACCATTCCGGCCAAATCCGCACTGAATTTCATCCAGCACCAGCAGGGTGCCGGTTTCATCACATTTTTTTCTTAAGGCTTTCAGCCAGCCGTTTTGCGGCACCAGCACACCTGCTTCAGCCTGTACTGTTTCTGCAATAACACAGGCAGTGCGTTCAGTAATATGCTGCAGGTCGTCAAAACTATTGTAGTTCATTTGCAGCACATCCGGCAGCAGCGGCCTGAAAGCCTGCTGCCAGTATTCGCTGCCCATCACGCTCAGGGCGCCCTGCGTACTTCCGTGATAACTGTTTTTAAAAGAAATGATCTGTGTTCTGTTGCTGTATCTTTTTGCAAGCTTCATGGCCCCTTCTGTGGCCTCGCTGCCGCTTGCTGTAAAGAAAACGGAGCTGAGTGAAGCAGGCAAATGCCCGGCCAGCATTTTTGCGTATTGTACCTGCGGACTTTGCACCAGTTCGCCATACACCATAATGTGCAGGTAATCGTCCAGTTGCTTTTTGATGGCTTCAATGATTACCGGGTGCCGGTGGCCCACATTACAAACACTGATACCGCCGATCAGGTCGATATAAATCCTGCCATCGGCATCAAATAATTTGCTGCCTTCGGCCCTTACTATCTCCAGCGCCAGTGGCGCATCGGAGGTTTGTCCCACATGTTCTAAAAAAAGCTGGCGATTGGTCATATTCGTTTTGTAACTGCAAAATAAAGCCATCGAAAAGCAAATAATTAACTTTTATAAAAAAATAAAAGAGCAAATTGTTCGTACTTTGTAAAGTAATTAGCCAAAGCATCCACTCAATACCTGATGAAGTTTTTTTTTACCCTGCTTTTTTGTTTATTCATAACGGGTTTTTTACCTGCACAGGATAACAGCCACCGGCCAAAGATAGGCCTCACCCTCAGTGGCGGTGGTGCAAAAGGGCTTGCCCATATCGGCATTTTAAAAGCCATTGACAGCGCCGGGCTTAAGATAGACTATATTACAGGAACCAGTATGGGCGCCATTGTGGGCGCTTTGTATGCCTCCGGCTACAGCGGTAATGATATTGAAAGGCTCAGGAAGGACATTGACTTTGATGTATTGTTCTCCAACAATGTTCCGCTAAAAACATTATCGATGGAAGAGAAGGACCAGTACAGCCGCTTTGCCATTGAGCTGCCGTTCATTAATAATAAGATAAGACTGACCACGGGTGTAATTACAGGCCAGGAGCTTAACATGAAATTCTCCGAACTATTTTATCATGTATATAATGTCCGCAATTTCAACGACCTGAAGATCCCTTTCAAATGCATGGCCACCGACCTGGAAACAGGCAACCTGGTGGTAATGGACACGGGAAATATTATAACCGCCCTGCGGGCCACCATGGCTATCCCATCTGTGTTTTCGGCTGTAACGCGGGATAGTATGAAACTGGTTGATGGCGGGCTGGTAAGGAATTTCCCGGTAAAGAATGTAAAGGAAATGGGTGCCGATATTGTAATAGGCAGCAATGTCACCAACGGGCTTTCCAAAATTGATAAAATAAAAAACCCGGTGGATGTATTATTGCAAATGGCCTTCTTCAGGGAAGCAGGGGATTTTAAGGAAGAACTGCCGCTCACCGATATCTATATCCATATGCCCCTGGAACCCTATAATACCGGCAGCTTTGGCAGTGGCAGCGAAATCTTTGATATTGGTGTTGAAACCGGAAAACAATTCTATCCCATTTTTAAAAAACTGGCCGACAGCATTAATGCACTGGGCCCGCCCGTGGGAAAGAACAACAGCCCGGTCATAAACAAGCCGGTTTACATCAAGGGCTACCAGGTGCAGGGGCTTAAAAAAACCTCGCCGGCATTCTTCTTTCACCTGATGGACTTCTATGATCATAAAACTTATACAGCCGCACAAATAAATAAGAGCATACGCCGGGCTATCGGCTCCCGTTATTACAGCACCATCAGTTATGCACTGGAGCCTGTATCAAAAGACACTGCCAACATTGTTTTTACTGCCGAAGAAAACCCCAGCACGTATCTGAAAGCCGGGCTCTATTACACCCGGTTCAGGGGTATCAATGTAAATGTGAACCTTACCAGCCGCGATTTTATCATACCCAATTCCCGCAGCCTGGTATCGGCGTCTATTGGTGAAAGCAGCCAGATTGAAGCAGAGCATTTTCAATACCTGGGGCGTATCAAGAACTATGCATTCATTGCCGGCTTTAAACTGGATAACCAAACCATCAGCACTTTCCAGAACTTCAGGGTGGAGGGTTCTTACAAACAGAATTTTTCGCAGACCTACCTCAACTTTCAGAACAGCGGAAATAATAAACTGGCTGCTGGCATTGGAACCGCATTTGAATACATACGTTTTCGCCCCTCTATAAAGGCCGAAAAAGAAATAAAGGGGAGGTTCACCGATCTTAAAAGTTATGTCTACCTGAAATACAACGACCTGAACCAGATCTTTTTCCCCAGCAAGGGACTTAAACTGAACCTGGAACTGGCACAGGTATGGAACCAGCGGCCCAGCCTCACGCAGTTTGAGAACGGGGCAGTTGTAAACCCATCCACTTTGAACTTTGATAATTATCCGAGGTTGTTGCTGGATATGTCGCTGTACAAAAAACTGAACAGGAGTTTTGTTTTTTTAACAGAGTTTCAAACCGGCATCAACTTTACCAACAAGCCCAACTACCTCAATAATTTTTTAATAGGCGGATTAAGCGGAAGCTACCGCAACCAAATACGGTTTGCCGGCCTGCAGGAAGCCGCGGTAAATTCATCCAGCGTAAGTGCGCTGCAGCTGGGTTTGCGGTATAACCCTGCCAACAATATTTTCATTACAGGCCGCGTCAATGCGCTGGTGAAAGATTATGCCACAAAAAAGAATGCCACTTCGGGCAAGGATGCATTAACGGGTTATGCCTTAACTTTCGCTTACAAAACACCCATTGGCCCTATTGAGTTAAGTGCCATGTATTGCGACCAAAGCAAAAGGCTGCAATCTTATGTGCTGGTGGGAATTCCGTTTTAATGAAAAAACAGAAAAGTTCAAATGCCTGTAACAAAAAAAACATTTCATAATCTTCAAAACGATCTTCTCCCCGATCAGTTCCCCCTTCTGCGCAGGATGCGCAAGGGGGCGGAGGGGGTATTTTATGCCAGTAATACTACCAGTTAAAGGAATACTGCCCGCCTTCGGAAACGACTGCTATATTGCCCCCAATGCCACTATTGCGGGCGATGTGGTAACAGGCGATAACTGCAGCATCTGGTTCAATGCTGTGGTACGGGGAGATGTCAATATCATCCGGATGGGCCACAAGGTAAATGTGCAGGACGGGGCCATTATACACTGCACTTACCAGAAAGCAGCCACCATTATTGGAAATAATGTGAGCATCGGGCACAATGCAATTGTACATGGCTGCGTTATAGAGGATAATGTACTCATAGGAATGGGGGCCATTGTTATGGACAATGTGCAGGTGGGCAGCAACAGTATCATTGCCGCAGGCGCTGTGGTACTTGAAAACACAAAGGTGGAACCGGGCAGCATCTATGCCGGCATACCGGCCAAAAAGGTAAAAGACATCAGCCAGGAAATGATAAGCGGGGAAATAAACAGGATTGCAGATAATTATGTGATGTATTCGGGTTGGTTCAAAAACCCGGAGATCCCCTCCAGCGGAGAAGGTTGAACCGGCGAAGATCTAAGCGGAGATTGTTTGTGGCGCAAAAATTATTATCTTTAAAACATGAAAAAAATACTACTTGCAGTTGTAATGGCTTCTTTTTTACTGGGTACCAGCGGATGTTTCATCAGCAGGATATTCCATAAAAAAGAAAAAGTGGGATGCCCCACTGATGGCAGAAATGTGGGTGCCGAAAAATTGCTGAGCGATGAGAAGGCCATGAAAAAATCGCAGAAGGCCAAGTGGAGAGGTGGTAAGTAGTATTATCCCGACAGACCATAAAAAAACCAATATTCATCCTTAAAACCAGTTCCTATGTGCTACGAACTTAAAACCACTAACGGTTGCTCCGAAGCCGTTATCGACGACAACTGCGGCATTTCAAAATTCTATGCCATTGCCAACACCCTTTCCAACGATCTTAAAGTGAATTTCATCAACCAGGTGGATGATGCAGAAACGCTTGACTGGGATTTCCAGTACCGTGGCCAGTTTTTGACCCTGCACTACAATATGTTCAACGGGGTAAGTATTTATCCGCAACAACAAAAGAACAACGCCGCCAATAATAATGTGGTGATGGAAGTGGCGCATTTTCTGGAACACCGGATTTATTGATTGGGTGATTTGGAGATTTGATGATTTGGAGATTTGATGTTTTGGAAACCTGCCCGTAATGTATTATTTCACAATAAAGGTAACAGGTTTGTGATTTTTGGTCGCTGTTCGTACTACTTCTCCAGTATTTAAACAGGATTGTAGTATGCAGGCTGACTGCATTTGCACACGAACAACAAACCACAAACAACAAACATCTTTCCCTCAATAACGCTTCTCCTCAATACTATCCAGAATATTGCAATAGCTGAGGTACCTGTCCAGGTGTATCTCGCCTTCTTCCACGGCGGCCTTGATGGCGCAGCCGGGTTCGTTAAGGTGCATGCAGTTATTAAACTTACAATGGCTGATAATGGCTCGCATCTCAGGAAAATAATGTGAGAGTTCTTCTTTTTTAATATCAACCAGTCCCAGTTCACGGATGCCGGGCGTATCGATGATCTTTCCTGCGCCATCAGGCGGAAGATCGAACATTTCTGCAAAGGTGGTGGTGTGCAAGCCCTTGCCGCTCCAGCCGCTTACATCCTGCGTCTTTAATTTCAATTCGGGAAAAACAGCGTTAATGAAAGTGGATTTACCCACCCCCGAATGGCCGCTTAATAAGGTAACTTTATCCTGCAGCAATTCCTTCACTGCATCCACACCATCGCCCTTTTCAATACTCATGCTCAGTACTTTGTACCCGATCTTTTCATAAATATCCTTTATCCCGGCAAACTTCTCCTCTTCCTTCTTCCGATACAGATCGCTTTTATTGAACACGATCACTGCCGGTATATGATAAGCTTCGCAGGTAATTAAAAAACGATCGATAAAGCCCGAAGATGTTTTGGGGTCTTTTAGTGTGGCAAACAGCAGTGACTGGTCTAAATTGGAGGCTATGATATGATGCTGGTGCTTATTGGCCGGCGAAACCCTGGTGATATAATTCTTTCGCTTACCGATGGAAGTGATGGTAACTGATTGCTCTGTTTCATTTTCCATTTCAATTTCCACCTGGTCGCCCACGGCAATGGGGTTGGTGCTGGTAAGACCGTCTATCTTGAATTTGCCCAACAGGCGTGCACTAAATGCATTGCCATGCTCGTCTTTTACCTGGTACCAGTTACCGGTGCTTTTATATACAGTTGCCTTCATGAATAAGCAAATTACAGGAATTGGCTGATTACACGAATTAAATGCACGAATTACAGGAATTATTTGAATTGTAAAAGAACCGCCTGCAGGTTTCAATCTTTATATCAAAGAGAGTAAGGAATTTTCTCAGCTTCGCTGAGCAGGGTGTTAGCCACGAAGGCACAAAGATCCCTGCCTGCTACGGGCAGAAAAAATGAAACGCATTTTCCCTTGTGCCTTCGTGTATTGGTGGCTAAAAAAATCTCGCAAAAACAAATTTAAAACCTTACCTTCTTGCCTTAATAAAACCAAAGCAACGGTATGAAGAAAGCTTTTCTTTTTGCAATGCAGGTTGTTATTGCCTGTACTGCATCCGCACAAAATACACCTGCCTATAACCCGCATGACCTCTTTGTTCAGCCATTCAATATGCCGGCGGCAAACAGTTACCGCTCTGCTAAAGGAGTGCCTGGCACGGCATACTGGCAAAATAATTCCAGCTACCTCATTCATGCAACACTAAGCGAAAAAGACACGAGCGTAAGCGGAGATGTAACGATCACGTATACCAATAACAGTCCCGACCAGCTGGATTACCTGTGGCTGCAGCTGGACCAGAATGTATTTGCCCCCAGCTCCAGGTCGGTTGCCGCCACCCCCTACCCCGGCGATTATTTTGGTGTGCTGGGCAAACCCAATGGCGGATATAATATTAAGGAAGTAACGGTAAGCTATGGCCCGCAAACCTACAGCGCAAAAACAGTGATCACCGATACCCGCCTGCAGGTACGTTTGCAAACACCCCTGCAGGCCAGGGGAGATAAGATAGTGCTGAAAATAAGTTTCAGTTTTGCCATACCGCTGGATGGCGCCGGGCGCTTTGGAAGGCAGTACACCAAAGACGGGGTAATTTACCAGATAGCGCAATGGTACCCCCGCATGTGTGTGTATGATGATGTGGAAGGATGGAACACCCTGCCTTATATGGGCCTGGGCGAGTTTTATTGTGATTATGGCGACTATGAATATTTTATTACCGCCCCTGCTGAAATGATCATTTATGGCAGCGGCGACCTGCAGAATGCCGCCGAGGTATTAACACCGCAACAGATCAAAAGACTGGCCGATGCCGCAGGCAGTGATAAGACCGTTACCATCATTGGCGCCGGAGAAATTGGCAAGCCCGGTACCAGGCCCGCCGGTAATGGCAACCTTACCTGGCATTTCACCATGAAGAATACCCGTGATGTGGCATTTGCTGCCGGTAAGGGAATGATATGGGATGCCGCCCGGATCAATCTTCCATCGGGCAGAAAAGCGCTGGCCATGAGCTGCTACCCCGCCGAAAGTATGGGCGATATGGCCTGGGGCCGCAGTACCGAATATTTAAAGCACAGCATTGAAATTTATTCACAGAACTTTTTTGAATACCCCTGGAATGTGGCCGTAAGCAATGCCGGCATTACAGGTGGCATGGAGTACCCGGGTGTGATCTTCAACAGTTATAAGGAAGTGAAGGCCCGGCTCTGGTTCCTGGTATCACACGAGATTGGGCACAACTGGTTCCCGATGATCGTGGGCAGCAACGAGCGCAGGTATATGTGGCAGGATGAGGGCTTCAATGTATACATCAATTATATAGCCAATGAACTGTTTAACCAGGGCGAGTACCTTAGCGACCCTGCCTACCTGGACAAAAGTTTTTTTGCATCCCGGGATATTCAGTTCATGCAATACAAAGACCCGCTGATGGTGGTATCGGATGCCATGGACCCCGAACAGCATTACCAGTTCTATGGCAAAACCGCTTACGGGCTCAACCTGCTGCGTACCGTAATTGTGGGCAGGGAACGTTTCGATTATGCCTTCCGGAAATACGTGGAAGCCTGGGCCTTTAAGCACCCCACGCCCTGGGATTTTTTCCGCTGCATCAACAATGCCGCCGGGGAAGACCTGAACTGGTTCTGGAAGGAGTGGTTCTTCACTAATTCGCAGCTCGACCAAACGATTGCTTCGGTAAGTTATGTGGATGGCAACCCGGCCAATGGTGCCCTGATAACCATTGCCAATAAGGGCAATATGGTGCTGCCGGTGATCATGAAGATAACGCAGGCAGGCGGCAAAACAGAAACCATCAACCTGCCTGCCGATATCTGGTACCGTGGCGGCAGCTGGGTGTATAAATATGCAAGTACCGGCAAACTAACTGCCATAACCCTTGACCCCGATAACCAGCTGCCCGACAGCGACCGGGCGAATAATGAGTGGAGAGGGAATTGAACATTTGCAAAAGGCGTTAGCAGTTTTAACTCAGCAGGTTGTCAGCCTGAGCTTGTCGGAGGCGGGTTAATACGAAACCATACCGGCTTCGACAAGCTCAGCCTGACAGCTCATCATTAAACAGCAACCAGTATGCTGTGCATAGTAAGTAAGCTAAAACAGGGCCCCCGAACCCGGGCTCTATCCGCCTTCATGTTGTCTTTTATGTTTATTTTTTGGGCGATGTTAACAAGAAGAATACTACAAAAGCAGCCTGCTTCGCCTCAATACCAGCCAAAACGATCAAAACAAAAAATACCTTAATATGGCATAAAATTCCCACTACCCCCACCTTTTGGGGTGGGGGTACCCACCTCAAAGGGTAAATTACCCCACCTGTTTGGGTGGATCCTCCCACCTTAAACCCAAACTGACCCACCCCTTTACCCAAACTCACCCACCCGGGTATACCCCCTCCCCCCACCCCTTTACCCGAACTGACCCACCCCCAAACCCGAATAGCCCCCACCCCTCTACCCAAACTAACCCACCCGCTAAGGTAGGTACCCCCCACCTGTCGCCTGGGGTGAGTTAAGCTTTTGCCATGGGTAAGTTTGGGTTTGAGGTGGGGTAGCCGTTTTCCGGCCCTTTGCCGACATTGGCATTAAGTAAGCCGCTGCTTGCCGTTGTTGTGCCTCCGGCCAACAACCATGTGGAGGCACTTTTACTAAAAACAAATCAATTTAAATCGACGTGACCGGGAGGCCAAACGGGCAGGGTAGAAATATCGGGTTTGGGGTCAGGTGTGGCTTGACAAGCAATTGTGAGCTTTAGTGCTTAATTTTAACTTCAGCACTCAATTCATCATCAGCGACGGGGCGGAACGAAGGCTAATCCCAAACCTGCATATAGCGCCTGCCGTTGGTTTTAATCTTCAAAACCAAATCATGAGAATATACTTACTAATAATAGCAACGATATTTCTTACTTCATGTAAATCACAGTCCCTTAAGCCGGACAAGAGCAATTTTGAGACAGGAACACTTCTCGGCAATGTCTTTTCAAATGCCTACTTTGGAATCAAAATCGAAGTTGATTCAACCTGGCATATTCTAAATAAAGCCGAGCTTTCTCATTTAATGTCAGAGAGAGCTGATATGTTAAATGGAGGCTCAGGTAATCAAATTTCAATAACAAAGGGTGTTGATATATTGTTATCTATAACCATTGATACCCTGGAAACAATGCCGCATGTTCTATTTAGCTCACTTGACCTAAAACTATTCCCCAAAATCAAAAACGAAACAGATTATCTGAATGATTATTTTAATCAGGTGAAGAACATGTATAAGAACTATGATGTTCAAATAACTGCCTCAGAAATAGGCGAAGAAGTAATTGGAAAGAAAAAATTAACCACCCTGCTTATTACCATTAAAGTGGAAAACTTTTTGGCTTATCAAAAAAGATACTCCATTAAGATAAAGGATAGATTACTCAACATAATGGTTAACTACAATTCAGATACTCATTTAAAGAATTGCCTGAATCTTCTTAATAACGTCAAATGGGAATAAAACAACCGAAAACCGAAACGTTGTAAAAACCAAATAAATACTGTTCATTTACGGCTTGGCTCATTTGCAGTTGTTGGCGTTCGTGCCGATAACTTTGCGGCTAAACAATCACCAGCTAGCTGCAGGGCTTTAATGTAATTACCGCCTGGTAAAGACGGGGGGCAAACAACTTTATCCTTACAGCTATCGGGATTTATATCTAATTTCATCTTCAGTTTTTTTCACCAGATGGCTATCGGGTGGCAGTAGTTCCAGGCAGGCGGAAGACTTACGTTCAACCTGCATAAAAACCTACCCGCTGGATGTCATTTTACGATCACCCTACTATGCCGGCATTGGACTTCACAAATAGAAAATCATTAGAGGAACTAAACAAACTTCCTAAACCGACCAATGAAGATTTGGGCAGGCTTTTTTTGGGCGTTGACAAAGTTTTAATTAAAGATGGCGGAGTATATGAAGACAAAGCAATGTCGGACAAAGTAGTACTGACAATTTCGCAACAAGACAATATTCAAAAACTAAATGCCTATTTACAAATAGACGAACTGAATACAGGATTTCACTGTATGTGTTCAGGAACCTATGCGATTGAGCTATATACAGGCAATCGCATTCAGGCGACAATTGGTTTTCATCACGGAGTTTCAATTCGTTATTATAATTGGAATGGCGACGCACAACTTGCAAAGAGTGATGACCTTCTTAGCTTTCTTGCACAACAAGGCTTTTCAAAACCGCTCAATGACAGAATTGCGGAAAAGCGGAATATGGAAAAAGACCGTATGCAAGAAAGTAAATGGCTTGACACAGCACCAAAAACATTTAGGAACTACCGGGCACAAATCAATAGTTTAGACCGCAGTTATTTTGCATCGCTGGTAAATGACCTTAACCAGGAAATTCCAGACAGAAACAAACAAATAATTGTATTACTTCAAACATTTGGACACACCGATAACTTTTGGACAGCTTACCCTGTTTACGAAAAATTACCCTACGATATATTAACGACATTTGAGACAATAGAAATTATTGCTGCATACCTGGACTCGGACAGAAATTATAAAATAAGAAAAGGCCTTGGCCGTTTTTTGTGTTCGTTTGAATTTAAAAAGATTAGGAAAAAACAATTAAACCATATCACCCAAGAAGTTATTGACGATTTGGAAAAATGCTTCAAACATTTGAATGAACAACGAGGAATTAATGAAATGGAAAAGCTCAGCAGAGACAAAAACAGCCGCTAACATAAGCGTTGTAAAGGCATGGTGCCGCAATCAGACAAAACAGCTATAACCTCAAAACGAAACTACATGCCTGAAATAACTTACCGGGCCCTGGGCCCTGACGACCTTTCCGAATACCGCCGCACCAGGATTAGCTGCCTGCAGCATTACCCGGATAATTTTGGCACCACCGCAGAGGAAGAAATGCAGGCGGCTGTACTGAAATTAGACGGGTCTGTCACCCACCCGGGCGAGCACCATTTTACCATGGGCGCATTTGATGCCGGCAATGTACTGATCGGTATCTGCGGTTTCCTGGCGGAAACAAGAAAAAAAACACAGCACCGCGGCGAAATAGTACAGATGTTTGTTGAACCGGCTTACAAAGGCCGGGGCATAGGCATGGCTTTGTTGCAGCATGCAATCAATAAGGCTTTCAGCAGCCCACAGATAGAGCAGATCATACTCAGTGCAGTTTTTGAAAATGAAAAAGCCATACAACTATACCAGCGGGCCGGCTTTGTGGAATATGGCCGCCTGGGTAATTATTTCAAATCGGGTTCGGGCTACACCACACAATCTTTTTTTGTGCTGAACAGGCCGGTGAAATAAGCCGGGTGGCTTTTGCCCCTGGGAAGCAGGATTGTGCTGCAGGCTATCGGGATTGTTGTTAACTTCATCATAATAAATGCAAAGCGGCACCAGGGGCAGACCGGAATACCCCTGCCTGCATAAATCAATGCCTGTTGCCAGCAATACTTATGAACATTACACTCATCATATTACTAACAGCTGCCGTTGCTTTCATAATTTACAGATCGGCTAAAAAAGAAAAACATTCAAAGCCCGCAGAAAAAGCTATTTTGTCTGCAACTGCCATACTGGAATCAATTGTTGAATTCAGCAGGCCTGTACTGCTTAAAAACGGCTTCACTTATACACCCGGACAAAGCAGTAGTTCTTCCGGCGGAGCTTTTGCAAATGGATTTTTCAAAAGCGATAAAATTGAGATAGGATTAATAGTTAGAGGAAATAATTTGGGTGCAGTTAACTACAGTGTTGAAAAAGGCAATATATCTCATGATGACATGTTTATCATAACTAACAAAGAAGAAGAAAAGCGGCTATGGTATGATGAAGATCAAAATAAGTCTTATACGCTAGAAAACGAAAGCCTGCAGGAAGCATTTCTTCTCGACATCGAAAAGGTAATTCTTCCATATTTAAATACAAAGACAGAGGAGGAAATTAAAAGTATTATTCAGAATGCATATAACGAACGGTGGAAATAATCCATGCAACCACATTGGATATTATGCAAATTGATCCCGGCCGGCAAAGATTGGTAAATTGCATAGGCGAATGTGGTTTGGGAGGGCGAATTTGGCCTCCGGCAGGCAGGTAAGCTGCAGTTGCAGCCGAACAGAATGCCAAACCAATGCCTGTACCAGCCAGTTTTATTTACAACAATTTTTATATGAAACCCTCAATCTTATTAGTACTATTTTTTAACAGCGTTTGTGGTTATGCATCAGAAAGCACAGGCACAATCTCTTTTAACAAGGATACCGTTGTTATTTCAAAAACGATCACAAATGAAATAGCAGGTTCGGCTTACCGGAAGAGGGCAACACAATATCAGGTGCTGAATCAGTCTGACACTTCCCGTTTTGCAATCATCCTTATTGAGAGCAATAAAAACGAGTTTGACCATGACGGTTCTGTTCATTTAGAATTTCATTTTGACAAAAACAAGAGTTTCCGTGAACAAAAAGAAGAATTAAATATCCTTTTGGATAAAGCCTCTAAAGACTACAAATTTGACTCACTAAAAAGTATTTTTTCTCTCTGGCTGCCTTCATTGGGCGACCTCAATATTACATTGTCAAGAGAATTAGAAAACAATAAAGACATTAAATCAATAGTGAAAAACTATTGGAAACTGAATGATTTTTTATTGACCTCTTCGCTTTCAATAGAGCTGAACGAAATCTTTAAAAAGTATAACCTGAGGGTAAAGCAGTATGCTATTGAACATTTTGGCTATTTTGCCAGGCCGGAAACTTTGAACAGGTATAGTAAAATTGAAACAAATCCGGCAGCCTTTCCAAAAAAAATTATGGAAGGGTCAATGTGGGTTTATTTTGATTGACCCTTGCTATCGTTGCAGGCAAATGAAATCATATGAACAGTTGCCGTTGCTTAGGGCCCGGCCAGGTGCGGCTGACAGGCGGCTGACCTGCATCGGCAGAAGAAAAACCCTGGGGATAAATATTTTTTGCAAAACTTTAATAGCCGGCTGACGAAGATCATCGGACAGTAATTACAGACAGCCTATTTTGTGCGGGTGAGATATACTGTATCCATATTTTTTTTAGCGGTGATGCTGCTGGCACATACCCCGGCAGGCCAATTGCTCAAACTTCCGGTTTTAGTGGAGCATTATATTAAACACCAGAAACGTGAAGGGGGTTCCTTTGCAAATTTCCTGGCCACTCACTATGCAACCAACCATCGTGATGCCGATTTCCCGGAAGATGAACAACTGCCTTTCCGGTATGCCATATTTTATGCCATCGATTATGCCATTGTGCCCCCGGTTGTTCAAACCCATATGGCAGTAAGGGTGTTGCCCGGAAAAAAAGTAATTTTTACAACTGTGCATATTCCCGAATTATACCTGGCAAGTATTTTTCGCCCGCCCAGGGTATAGTGCTTCCACATATATCTAAAGGAGCCATCTCCTATTTTCAATCTACAAAAATATTTTTATGACCAGTGTACAAATACACCTGGCACTTACGCATGTGCCGGTTATCTTATCAATTACAGCATCCGTTATGCTTGCTGCAACATTTATTTTCAAAAACCCCGTGACTTTAAAAACCAGTTACATACTATTGCTTATTGCCGGCATTGCTGCTGTCCCGGTTTTCCTTACCGGTGAAGGCGCAGAGGAAGCAGTGGAACATATGCCCGGCGTTTCGGAAGCCATCATAGAAAGCCATGAAGAGATGGCAACGGCAGCATTCTATTGTATGCTGGCATCGGGCCTGCTGGCATTGGCTGCCTTATTCTTTTCCAAACAAAATACAGCGGGAAGAATATTAAAAAATATGCTGCTGCTGTTATCCATTGCCACAGCCGGGCTGATGATACAGACCGCACACCTGGGCGGACAAATAAGGCATATCGAAATTCAGGCTGCCACGGTTCAGCAAAACGGTAATGAGAACAATGCCGGGCAACAGGGTGAAAAGGGTGAAAAAGAAAAGAAAGACGATGATTAGTCCTGATTTACAGAAACAGGTGTTTGATAAAAGAATGGCAGTCTTAAAAAACTGCCATTCTTTTACCAGTTTTATTTTTGCCTGGAAACGCTGCAAGGTTTAATACCAGCTGCAAACCCTTACGGAAACTTCCTGAATACGGTAAACTTCAGCAGCATCTCAATGAACAGCAAGGCCAGTGCTGCCATCACAAAGGGAAAGAACTTTTCAGTATAGCGGGTACGGGTGGATATTTCCACCTTCGATTTTTCGAGGCTGTTGATCTCATCATAGATACCGGCGAGGCCTGCATTATCCTTTGCCCGAAAATACTTACCACCGGTTTCGCCGGCAATTTGTTTCAGCAGTTTTTCATCAATGCTAACCTTGCCCTGCTGCATCACCACACCCAGGGGCGTGTTTACCGGTTGCGGGGCATAGCCATCGGTACCCACACCAATCGTGTACACTTTTACCTTAAAGGCCTTGGCAATTTCATTGGCAGTTTGCGGGTCTATCAGTCCGCCGTTGTTCTCACCATCTGTTAATAAAATAACCACTTTGCTTTTTGATTTGCTGGTTCGCAGTCGGTCCACACTGGTACCCAGTCCGCTGCCAATAGCGGTACCATCTTCCAGCAGGCCATTGCGTATGTTCTCAATGGCAGATATCAATACATTATGATCGGTGGTGAGCGGGCATTGCGTAAAACTTTCGCCCGAAAAAATAACCACGGCTATACGATCTGTTACCCGCTTGTTCACAAAATCAATGGCTACGTTCTTTGCCGCTTCCAGGCGGTTGGGTGTGAGATCCTGCGCCGTCATACTGCCGCTTACATCTATACACAATACAATATCCACCCCCTCGCCTTCGGCATTATGTTCTTCATACATGGTTTGGGGCCTTGCTATGGCCAGCACTACCAGCACAATGGCCAGCAGCCTGAACAGAAAAGGCAGGTGGCGCAGGGCTGTTTTTAAAGATGATAATCCCTTTGCCGACACATCAGAGACCACGATGGTACCCTGCCTTCTGCTATTCCGGGATGCATACCACCATATCAATACCGGCACCACAAGCAGCAGCAACAAAAACCAGGGTTGGTTAAACGCGATATTTTTAAAATAGTTAAACAGCATTATTCGTAGTTCGTTGGCCGTTGTCGGTTGTTCGTTCCGTTAATTCAATCGTTTCTTTTATTTTTTGCAATGCGTCCTCACTTTCACCTGCAGCAGGAAGATATTTTGCAAACTTTACCGCATCTGTACAGCGCAGTACTGTGGCCAACTGCGATATGGTTTCGGCAGGTGCATTGGTTTCCTTTACCTGGATCAGCAGCTCGCCGGTTGTTTTATTGAAGAGGTTCCTGCTTTGTTTCCGGCCCAGGTAGGTTTTAAAGATTTCTGCCAGCCTTACATGAAATATCTTTATGTCAGCAGCATCCTGTAGGTTAAGCCCGGCAATACTTTCCAGCGCTTTCATTGCTTCATCGTAAGGCGAAAGTTTGGAAGCAACTATTGCAGGTGTTTGCTGCTTCTTCTTTTTAAAATAGAAATACAGTAATAAAGCGATCAGCAGTAACAGCAACACAGCAGCAGCCACATAAAGCCAAAAAAAGCTGAAGACTGAAACTTTTATGATAGGTTTTATATCCCGGAGCTGGTTGGTACTGTCTGCCGGTGCATAGGACACATTCACATAAAAGGAATCGGTGAATTTGTTGTACGTTGTATCGTCCTTTAGCGGATCAAAATTCAGTAGCAGGGCGGGGAAACTCCACCTGCCCGAATCAAAACTGGTGAGGATTATTTTTTGCTCAAGGGTGCGGGTATTATCGCTGTTGCTGATCGTATCTATGCCCGACCTTTCCACAATGTCAAAATGGGGTATCGAATCAGGAACGGAGATCCATTGCTTCACCCGGTAAAGAGCGGGGTCAAAACTGGCCTTCACTTTCAGTTCCACCTGTTCGCCTATCAGGATATCTCTTTTATCGGTGATGGTTTGCAATGTTTGGCCAAAACCAAACTGCACACAAAGAACAAGACAGGCGGTGAGACCGGTTATTAGCGCATTCCAATAATTCCTTTTGCTCGTCATGAATACTTTCTGTTAAATCGTTGTTCGTTGCTGATTGTTCGTTGTTGTGTGCAATTTCAGTCAGTCTTCATAATAGCACACTGCCAGAATTTAAAACCCGGTCAACGGTCAACGAACAACGGTCAATCTGCTTCCTACATTCTCTTTATAAAAAACTGCTGCAGTATCTTCACATAATCGTCATCCGTACGCACATGCAATAGCTCTGCCCCTGCCTTTCTGAAATAATTCTTGCTTAATTCACTTTGTTCCATAAAATGCTGCTGGTAGTTATAGCGTACCAATTCATTACTGCTGTCTATCCACAAAGTTTTGTTGGTCTCCGCATCCTGCACCTGCAGCAGGCCGGCATCGGGCAGTTGCATATCCATCTTGTCATACACCCGGATTCCAATCACATCGTGCCGGCTGCCGATCACTTTCAGGTCATCATCATAGCCGTTGGCTAAAAAGTCGCTGAGCACAAAAGCTATGCTTCGCTGCTTAACGGAACGGCTGAAGAATTTAATGGCTTCATCCAGGTTGGTGCCCTGTTTTTTGGCCTCCACGGTCAGCAGCTCCCTTACTATATACAAAGCATGTTGCCGGCCTTTCTTAGGGGCGATATATTTTTCTATTTTGTCGCTGAAGAAGATGACCCCTACTTTATCATTATTGCTGATGGCGCTGAAAGTAAGTACCGCCGCCATTTCAACGATGAGGTCACGCTTTTGCCTGGCCACGGTTCCAAATAAATTGCTTGCACTGGTATCTATCAGCAGCATCACCGTAAGCTCCCTTTCTTCTTCAAAAACCTTGGTAAAAGGGTGGCTGAACCTGGCACTTACATTCCAGTCAATAAACCGCACATCATCACCAGCATAATACTCACGAACCTCCCGGAAGCTCATACCCTTTCCTTTAAAAGCAGAATGATACTCCCCTGTAAATAAATGCGTGGTTATCTTCTTGCTTTTGATCTCAAGCTCACGAACTTTTTTTAGTATTTCTTCGGTTGTTAGCGTCATAAAATGTTGTTCGTTGACCGTTGTTGGTTAAAGCATACTTTTCTTCTTTTGGAAATTTGCTGCTTAATGAATAGATCTCTTTCACTAGTTGCTTAGCATTTTTCCAGGCATCCAGGTCTTTATAAGTTTTCATATATACTGATTTAAGGTCAACTAATCTTCGCAAACGATCAACGACCAACGATCAACCAGCAACGTTACTAAGGCACGTTTACAGCCCGCAAAATCTCCCCGATCACCTGTTCCACATTCACATTCTCTGCCTCTGCTTCATAAGTAAGCCCGATCCTGTGCCTTAGTACATCCTTACTGATATTTCTTACATCTTCCGGAATTACAAATGCACGGTTATTTAAAAACGCATAGGCTTTTGCGGCCAGGGCCAGGTTGATGCTTGCCCGTGGCGATCCGCCAAACCCGATCAAGGGTTTCAGTTTGGGCAGGTTATATTTTTCGGGATAGCGTGTTGCAAAAACAATATCCAGGATATAGTTCTCTACTTTTTCATCCAGGTACACTTGCCGCACCAGTTCTTTGGCAGTTAAAATTTCGCTGGTGGCTGCAACCGGGTTTACCGGAGGAAAACTGAGGCCCAGCGTATTTTGGCGAATGATCAGCTGCTCCTCCTGCTTGCTTGGATAATCAACCACCACTTTCAGCATGAAGCGGTCCACCTGTGCTTCCGGCAGCGGGTAGGTTCCTTCCTGCTCGATGGGGTTTTGTGTGGCCAGCACCAAAAAGGGTTCGGGCAGTTTATAAGTGGTATCGCCAATAGTTACCTGCCTTTCCTGCATGGCTTCCAGCAGGGCACTCTGCACTTTTGCCGGGGCTCTGTTTATCTCATCGGCCAAAATAAAATTGGAGAAGATGGGGCCCTTGCGCACTACAAATTCATTCTTTGCCTGGTTGTATATCATCGTTCCCACCACATCGGCAGGCAGCAGGTCGGGCGTAAACTGTATGCGGCTGAAATCGGCATGCACGGCCTGCGACAATGATTTAATGGCCAGGGTCTTTGCCAGGCCCGGCACCCCTTCCAGCAATACATGGCCATTGCTGAGCAGCCCAATTAGCAGTCGCTCGATCATGGATTGCTGCCCCACGATCACTTTACTTAATTCATCATTGATGCGTGTAACAAACCCGGATGCTCCGCTGATCTTTTCGTTCAGCAAACGGATGTCTTCAGATGTTTGAACCATAGGTTTTATTTTGCCCCCTCCGCCCCCTTGCACAGCATCCTGCGGAGAAGGGGGAACTATTTCGGAGAAGATTGTGTTTTATTTTTATGAGCCCGCCTTTTATATTGCTATTTCGCTTCGATGTCCCCGATTACCACCCGGACAATCTTATACAACACTTTTTTTCAGGCTTTAATTATGTTTTGCCGGTATCTTTTCAGACGGGTCGCAAAATACGAACTATGCCTAACAAAAATTTAGCCGTTTTTACAAAGGGTAAAAATCTTTGTTAAAATAAGTTAACTTTAAAGAAAAACATTCACCATGATAGATCAGCAATTAATTACCACCTCCAATACGCTGGAAGGTTACCGCATTACCAAACACCTGGGTGTGATACGGGGAATCACGGTACGCAGCAGAAGCATCTTTGGCAATATAGCCGGAGGTTTTCAAATGCTGGGCGGCGGAAAACTCAGTATATATGTTGAGCTCTGCGAAAAAGCCCGTGAAGAAGCATACCAGCTGATGGTGCAGCATGCCGGGGAACGCGGCGCCAATGCCATCATCAATATGCGTTATGATGCCAATGAAGTGATGAACGGCGTTACCGAAGTGCTGGCTTACGGAACGGCAGTGGTGGCTGAGAAAATTTAGCAGCGGCTCTGCATTCATTATCAAAACACTTTCCATGGCGTCTGCAGCCTCACCCGTTTTACAAAATGAAAGAACGGATATTTTAGATATACTTCGCGGCTTTGCCCTGCTGGGAGTAATGCTGGACAATCTGTTTGCCTTTACCGGCTGGGGCTATTTTAACCAGGCCGCCAAAGAGGCATTGCCCACCTGGCCTGCGGATGGCATTGTGGGTTTAAGCGAACTTACCTTCATCAATGGAAAATTCTACAGCCTGCTGTCCTTACTGTTTGGCATTGGCTTTTCCATCATTCTTATCCGAAATGAGCTGAAGGGGATCAACCCCCTGAAAATATTTTACCGGCGCTTATTCGTGTTGCTGTTAATTGGGCTGGGGCATTTGCTCTTACTATGGGAAGGAGATATCCTGGTGCTGTATGCACTAATCGGTATGCTGCTTCCGCTGTTTCGAAAATGCAGCGACAAAGCATTATTAACCTGGGCCGCAGCACTGATACTTTCTCCTGTTTTGATCGACATGGTAAAAGTATTACTGCATATTAAGACCGGTACCTTTCTTGAAAATATAGCACAGCCCATTGATAAAAAGAACGGGATCCCTCTGGATGACAGCTTTGGTTTTTATCTTTTCAAAAACGGGAGCGGCTGGCAGGAGTGGCGCAACTGGCAAGCTTCGGGGTTTTTATACCGGTATGCATATATCATTGAGAGTAACCGGATACCCAAGGTGCTGGGCATGTTCCTGCTGGGTTTATTTGCAGGAAGAAAAATGATGTATACAAATCTTACAAACTATACAGCTCTCTTTAAAAAATTACGCCGCTGGGGTTTTATTATCGGGATACCTGCCGCTGCCGGCTGTACCTATTTTGAATTGTTTACGAAAGGTATTCCCAACCCATCCGGACTTGGCCATACGGCTTTATATGCTTTCAGTGTTGTGCCGCTCTGCCTGGCCTATACATCTGTTATCTGTTTACACTGGATAAAAAAAGAAGGGAAGTCCCGCTTAGCCTTACTGGCGCCTGTAGGGAGAATGGCCATGACCAACTATCTTATGCAAACCTTCATTGGCATTACACTTTATTATGGTGTTGGGTTCGGGCTTGGTGGCAACATAGGACCTGCCATTTTTATTCCGGCCGGACTGCTCATATACCTGTTGCAGATCGTCTGCAGCAACTGGTGGTTCAAATATTTTAACTACGACCCTTTTGAATGGATTTGGCGCCAGTTAAGTTATGGAAAAAGATTGCCGCTAAGAAAGCAACAAACCGGTCTTAACTAAGATATTTCCCAACGATCGGCATTCTTCTGCCCACACCAAATGCTTTGGGCGAAATGCGGATAATGGGGCAAAACTGGTTGCGTTTGTATTCATTCATATTTACCATTTTCAAAACCCTGTCAACCAGCGCCGCATCAAAGCCCTGTGCCCTGATCTCTTTGGGCCCCTGTCTTCTTTCAATGTACTGGTACAGAATTTTATCTAAAATATCATAGTCAGGTAAACTGTCAGAATCTTTTTGTCCCGGTCTCAGTTCTGCACTCGGGGGCTTGGTGATGATATTGTCGGGTATTATCTCCCCGTTTCGGTTAATGTATCTTGCCAAAGCATATACCTGCAATTTATAGCAATCACCCAGCACGCCAATACCGCCGGCCATATCGCCATACAGGGTTCCATAGCCGGTTGCCAGTTCACTCTTGTTGGATGTATTCAGTAAAATATATCCAAACTTATTGGCAATGGCCATCAGTAAATTTCCCCTTGTACGGCTTTGTATATTTTCTTCAGCAATACTAAAGGGCAGGTCTTTGAACAGGGGTTTTAATTCAGTTAAAAAACTATCGTAAATATTTTTAACTGGGATGATATCGTACGGGTTCCCCAAATTCCTGCTTAACTGTTCTGCATCGCTTACGGAGTGGCCGGTTGAATATTGTGATGGCATCAATACAGCCCTTACATTATCTTTTCCCAATGCCTCACAGGCCAGCGCCAGGGTAACAGCGCTGTCGATACCGCCGCTGCTGCCAAGTATGGCTTTGGAAAAACCCATCTTGCCAAAATAATCTTTAATACCCAGCACGATGGCATCATGTACCATTGCAATGCTCAGGTTTTCTTCCAGCCCTGCCGGCATCAGTTCAGTATCGGGCATATGACTGGCCGGCTCCAGTACCGGTGCATCAATGGTTCCATCATCATTTAAAATAAAAGATTGCAGGGCTTCCTCAAACCGGGGCATTTGTCCGCACAAATTTGCCGAGGCATCAAACACCAGGGAAGCTCCGTCAAAAACAATTTCTGTCTGGCTGCCAACGGCATTGCAATAAAACAAGGGGAGCCTGTATTTTGTAACATTCGATTTTATGGTCGCCTTCCTGTCCTCATCATGTGTATAATCAAAGGGCGAAGCAGATAAATTGATCATTACATCCGGCTTTTGTTTCATCAGTTCATCCATCGGGCAATTGCGGTACAGGGGGTTATCACCCAGGTTCCAGATGTCTTCACAAATGGTTACTGCCAGCCTCCTGCCCTTGAACTCCATAATGCTCCAGTCGTAAGCCGGCTCAAAATACCTGTACTCGTCAAACACATCATAGTTGGGCAAACAGGTTTTATGGGCCACGCCTTTTATTTCATTTTGATATAGGAAAAAAGCCGCGTTGAACAGGTCCTTTCCTTCCCTCACAGGGTTCCTGTCAGGTGCTCCTATTAAAACACCGATCGTATCTGCATGCTGTTTAATTATTTCAATAGCAGCATAACTTTTGTTTATAAAATCATTGAACTCTAAAAAATCCCGTGGGGCATAACCGCAAACACTCAGTTCGCTGAAAACAATGAGATCGCCCCCCTGTTGCTTTGCAGTTTCGATGGCACTGATGATCTTTTGTGTGTTATTTTCAAAATTGCCAATATGATAATTCTGCTGCGCTAAGAATATTTTCATACATCAAAAATAAGCCACGAATGGCACGATTTAACAGGAATGAGTATAAAATAGAGTTATAAAATACAGATATTTACAAAAAAAACAGATACCATATCTGATCTGTGAAGCTGAATGCTGTGAAAAATTTAAAACCATGAAAAGATCATTTTCAATTCTTATTATAGCCATTGCTCTTTTTTCCTGTAACAATTCGGATAAAACGCCGGATGTTTCAAACATAAAAGTGGAATTAACAACCAATCGTTTTGAAAAAGACCTGTTTGCTGTTGACTCGTCAAATTATACAGCCAACCTGGACCAGGTGATCTCAAAATACCCATCTTTCGGGGAGAATTTTATATCCACCATATTGAATGCAGACCCTGCATGGCCGGCAGACAGTGTTGCTTCTTATGTTCATGGCTTTACCACTGCATACAGGCATGTGTATGATACGGCTCAAATTATTTTCAGGGATTTTAGCCCTTATGAGCAGGAGATAAAAAAAGGGGTGCAATTCGTAAAATATTATTTCCCGAAATACAAGGAACGCAAAAAGATCATCACCTATATTGGGCCCATTGATGGCTATGGCGATATACTTACCGACGATGCGATACTGGTGGGACTGCAGCACCATTTAGGAAAGAACTTCTCTTTATATAAATCAACCTTTGTACAGGAAACCTATCCTGAATATATCAGCAACCGTTTTGAACCGGCTTACATTGCAGTGAATTGTATGAGGAATATCATCAACGACCTGTACCCCGAAAAACCGGATGACAAACCGCTTGTGCAACAAATGGTTGAAAAAGGAAAGAGGCTCTACATTTTAAGTAAGCTGTTGCCGAAAACGGAAGAATATAAACTGATTGGATATACCAGTGAACAATTAAAAGCCGTGTATGAGCATGAAGCTGCTGTGTGGGACCTTTTTGTACAAAATGGCTTTTTGCAAACAATAGATAACAATATCATCAAAAATTATATTGGCGAAGGGCCTAAAACACAGGAACTGGGAGAAGCATCGCCGGGTAATATCGGCAGCTTTGCCGGCTGGCAGATCGTTAAGAAATACATGAGCAAGAATCCAAAAACAAGCCTGGCCGACCTGATGAATACCGATAATGAACTAATATTTCAGCAGGCAAAATACAAGCCCTGATTGATTTATATTTTGTTGAGGAAAAAGCAGGATTTAGGCAGCCTGTACCTGAGGTATTGACTGCACAGGTTTTTTACCCAATTGTTTCATCACCCTGAAATGTGAAGCAATGGCACCAAACATGGTTTCGTTATTGTGGTAAGGCAGGTTAAACTCCTTACATTTCTGCATCACAATTTTGCTGATTGCCGGATAATGTACATGGCTAACCCGGGGAAAAAGATGGTGTTCCACCTGGAAATTGAGGCCGCCAACAAACCAGCATACAAATTTATTGTTCATCGCAAAATTGGCCGTGGTTCTCATCTGGTGTTCGGCCCAGGCAGTTTCTATATGTTTGGTAACATCCAAAGGCACATGTTCAAACTCTGTATTCTCCACCACATGCGCCAGCTGAAACACCAGTGATAAGGTAAGTCCCATCACAGTGTTCATCACAAAATAGCCGGCCAGCCAGGGTAAAAATCCCCAAACTTTCAAAGGCAATGCGATATAAAAAATGATGTAGAAAATTTTGGTTGCCCAAAAAATGATATGGTTCCTGGTATTCATTTTCCAGGCAGCGGTGGTATATATCTTACGGGAGAAATATTTGGTGAAGTCCATTATAAATACCCAGAAAATAGGCGACAGCGAATAAACCGGAAGCAGGTATAAATATTGTACTTTATGGGCCGGAACCCATTTTTGCGATTCGCATTGGCGGATGATCGGGCTTTTGGCAATATCATCATCTATGCCGTCAACATTGGTATAGGTATGATGAATGATGTTGTGCTTTTGCTTCCAGAAGTAGGAACTGGCTCCCATTGCATTCAGGCTCAGGCCCAAAAAATCATTCAGCTTTGTATTGGTTGAATAACTGCCATGGTTGGCATCGTGCATGATATTGAAACCAATGGAGGCCAGGGTGGCGCCCAGCACGGCACAGCACAATAATGCCAGCCATCCGCTAATGGGTGCCAGCATAAGCAAACCATACATACCAAGACCTGTAACCACCAATATGATAGTTTTGGAAAACAATCGCCAGTCCCCTGTTTTCTTTATGTTGTTTGCAGAAAAATATTCGTCAACAGAGGCTTTTAAACTCTGATAAAAATCATTGTTGCTATTTGAAAATGTAACTTTTGCCATTGCGAAATTTATGGTTTTACCAGAGTATTAGTTTTAAATCGGCTTCAGGTCAGGCAATGCCTGGTCGGCCCCGGCCTTTCATTGAAGTCTAAAGATACAGCAAAATAGGGCACTAAAAAGATTAAACTCAATTCAGTTTAAACGGGGCACACATATCAAAGGAAGGAATGATAACATAAAATGTCTTACCGGTATTGATATTCTCCATCTGGTAGGTTCCGTGCATCTTCCCTATTTCTGAACGAAGGTTGCAACCACTAATATATTGGTAAGACCCTCCCTGGTTTATCTGTGGCTGAACCCCCACCACGCCTTCTCCTTCCACCTCACGTAAACTTCCGTTGCTGTCATATATGTACCAGTGCCGGTTTAACAGTTTAACAGGGAATGCATTATTGTTTTCAATGGTGATCCTGTAAGCAAACATGAACTCGCTGCTTACAGGGTTACTGTATTCAGGCTGATAGTATGTTTCCACTGTAATGGTGATACCTTCAGTGACTTTTGAGATCATGCTTTATGTTTACTGTAAAAGTAGGCATATTTGCCTTTTTAATGTAAATTACATCAAGCTTTACTGTTAAAATTGAGCATTATGCCTGTAACTACACATCATTATCGCACCGGGGATGTTACGGTTGTTTGGAAACCCGGGATCTGCATCCATTCCGGTATATGCGCCCGCGGGCTTTCTAAAGTATTTGATCCGGGCCGTAAACCCTGGGTTGACCTGGGCCAGGCAACGGCACAGGAGATTATTGAGCAGGTTAAAAAATGTCCCAGCGGGGCCTTAAGTATTGAGGAAAAAGTGCCGGAATAAGATCATATCTTTTTTGCCAGCCTGAACCCATTCTTCTGCAGCCATTGTAATATTTTATCCCGGTTATCCCCCTGCACGATTATCCCGCCGTCTTTAACCGAGCCGCCGGTTCCGCAAAAAGATTTTAGTTTTTTGCCAAGTTCTTCTATATCATCATTGGAACCGATAAAGCCCTCCACCAGGGTTACTGCTTTTCCGGCCCGGTGTTTTGTGTCAAGCCGAACCCTCAATTTTTGTTGAGAAGGGTCAATCGTTTCCTGTTCTTCAATATGTTCTTCCGGCAGCTTAAAATCCGGATCGGTTGAATAAACCAGGCCTCCAAAGCCCTGATTTTTTTTCTTGCTCATTTCTTCTGTTTATATGATGACTGCTTTCAGGCTCAGGTCCAAACTCCTTGCCTGGTGTATAACAGCGCCGCTGCTTATAAAGTCAACACCCGTTGCTGCATAGGCTTCTATATTTGTTAAATTAATTCCGCCACTGGCCTCTGTTTCATATTTACCGCCAATGATACTTAATGCCATGGTTATTTGCCCGGGCGTAAAATTATCCAGCATGATACGGTCTGCCTTTCCCGTGGCCATCACTTTCTTTACATCATCTAAATTCCTCGTTTCCACTTCTATCTTTAGCCCCGGCTTCTTAGTTTGAACATATGCATAAGCTTTTTCAATAGCCTTCTCAATGCCGCCACAATAGTCTATATGATTATCCTTCAGCATGATCATATCATACAAACCAAAACGATGATTAACACCGCCCCCGATCCTCACTGCCTCCTTTTCCAGCAGGCGAAAATTTGGCGTCGTTTTCCTGGTATCAAGCAATTTTGTTTTGTAAGGCAGTAACTTCTGGGTGTATTGCCTGGTAAGGGTGGCTATACCGCTCATACGCTGCATACTGTTTAGCACAAGCCTTTCGCACTGCAGGATGGTATGAACCAGCGCCTTAACTTCAAAAGCTGTTTCGCCGGACTTCATTTCATCTCCATCCTTTTTAAAGGCTGTAAAAATAATATCGGGCTGCATCTGGCGGAATATCTTTTCTGCCACCTGCATACCAGCCAGCACACCATCTTCCTTTATTTTTAAAACAGCCTTGCCCACCGCATTGGCATCAATGGAGGAAAGTGTTGAATGGTCCCCGTCGCCAATATCTTCGGCCAGGGCATTTTTTATCAGTATTTCCAATTGCTCATTATAATCCATATCAACAAAGCTAAGGAAGAACTTAAAAACAAAACCCCGGAAATTCCGGGGCCTGTCTTCGTATTTTCAGAAGGGGTTATTTATGTTCGAAAGTAATAGTTTGCAGCACCAGCCGATCTCCTTTCTGTTTCATAAAGACAGTAGTACGAAACGAGCCATTCTTGGTGAGTAAAATTCCAATGCAATACTGAGATCCTGCATTCTCTCCTTTATGGTCAACCGTAAATCCTTTTACCCCGTTGGTATTGAAGAAATCTTTCAATACCAGTTCTGCCTGGCTCCGGCTGTAACTGCTGGATTTATCAGGGCTGTTTATTTCAACGGTATTATCAAAAAACCGGGCTATATCCGATGCATTACCGGTTTTCAAAGATGCGATCACTTCATCTATACTGGAAAAAAAAGTAAAGGCGGTTAGCAGGGTTCCAATGGTTAAGTAAGTAAAAATCCTTTTCATGGTATGAATATTTGAACACGGGTAAAATCACCAAAAACGTGCCAATGCAGGCTAAAATTACCCTTATTTGGCTGAATTTATGCCCAATTAACAATAATCAGTTCAAATTAGCTGCAAATATTCTAGTTTTAACGGATGGAAAATAAGAAAGTTATACTGATCATAATGGATGGATGGGGATTGGGAAAAGTTGAAAAAAGTGATGCTATTCAGCATGCCAAAACCCCTTTTGTAAGCTCTTTATACGCAAAATACCCCCATACCACCCTGGTTACCTGCGGAGAAGATGTGGGCCTTCCCGATGGCCAGATGGGCAACAGTGAGGTAGGCCACCTGAACCTGGGCGCCGGTCGTATCGTTTACCAGGAACTGCAGCGGATAAATGTGGCTATAAAGACCGGTGAATTTGCTAAAAACCAGGCTTTGGCTGATTCTATACGTTATGCCAAAGAAAATAACAAAACCCTGCACCTGATTGGCCTCGTAAGCGATGGTGGTGTGCATTCGCACATAAACCATTTAAAAGCCATTACCAGCCTTTGCCAGGCACAAGGGCTTGCTGACGTAATGATACACGCATTTACCGACGGAAGAGATACAGATCCGAAAAGCGGACTGGGATTCTTAACAGACCTGCAGGCACACTTAACGGCCACAACCGGCAATATTGCCAGCATCACCGGCCGCTATTATGCTATGGACAGGGATAAGCGCTGGGAAAGGGTGAAACTGGCATATGATGCATTGGTGCACGGGGCGGGAAGCAAAGCCACCGATATGCCGGGCGCCGTTGAACAGTCATATGAAGAGGGTATAACGGATGAGTTCATAAAACCGATAATAAATGCCGGTATTAATGGCAAAAGCGGCAATATACAAGATGGCGACGCCGTGATTTGTTTCAATTTCAGAACAGATCGTTGCCGGGAAATAACAGAAGTGCTTACCCAAACTGATATGCCGGACCATGGCATGAAAAAGCTGGATTTGCATTATACCACCATGACACAATATGACCATAACTTCAGGAATGTGCATGTTATTTTTGAAAACGATGACCTGAAGAACACTCTCGGTGAGATACTGCAGCAAAATAACAAAACACAGATACGTATTGCCGAAACTGAAAAATATCCGCATGTAAGCTTCTTTTTCAGCGGCGGCAGGGAAACCCCGTTCGAAGGGGAGAAAAGGATCATGGTTCCCTCGCCCAAGGTTGCCACATACGATCTGCAGCCGGAAATGAGTGCCGTGGAAGTTACTGATAAGATCGTTGCTGAAATAAACAACCAATCGGCGGATTTTATTTGCCTGAATTTCGCAAATGCAGATATGGTGGGCCATACAGGCGTTTGGGAAGCCATCATAAAAGCCGTGGAAACAGTGGATGCCTGTGTTGAAAAAGTTGTGTCTGCAGCCTTACAAAATGATTATACGGTTTTTTTAACTGCCGATCATGGCAATGCAGATTATGCCATTAATGAAGATGGCACACCCAACACAGCACATACCCTGAACCTGGTTCCGCTTTTTTTAATCGACAACAGCTGGAAAGGTAATATCAGGGAAGGCAAGCTGGGGGATATTGCACCAACAATATTAACCTGGATGCATTTGCCCGTGCCCAAAGAAATGACAGGAAATATTTTGATTAATTAAATACTGCTTTATGTTAAAGAAGATCTTAAAAAGAGCATTTCAGATCCTGATTGTGGTTCTGATTATCATCCAGTTCATCCGCCCCGAAAAAAATATCGCCGAAGGCATCAGTAATAATGATATCAGTAAAGTTTATCCTGTTCCGGAAAACGTGCAGGCCATACTTAAGACAAGTTGCTACGACTGCCACAGCAACAATACGGTTTATCCCTGGTATTCAAAAATTCAACCTGTTGCCTGGTGGCTGAACAACCATATTGTGGAAGGCAAGCGGGAACTGAACTTTTCGGAGTTCGCTTCTTACCGCATTGGAAGGCAGTACCGGAAGCTGGATGAAATAAACAGGGAGGTTAAAGAAGATGCCATGCCCCTGAACTCGTACCTGTGGATCCACAAAAACGCCAAACTGGATGAACAGCAAAAACTAACTGTGGCAAATTGGGTTACGGCATTACGTGACAGCATTAAAGCAAAGTATCCCGAAGACAGTCTGGTTAGAAAAAAATAATAGCTAACTTTACCAATCTTTATGCTAACTGTAAAAAAACAATTAACCGCTTTGGGTATGCTGCTGCTGGTGGCTGCACCATTGGTTTTTTCTGCAGTTATATTTCTGAAACAGCAACTGCTTCAATCAAAGCGGGAAAAAAGGTTTGAAACAGAATTGCTTGAAACGGTTACCCTTAAACCGGAAAACATAAAATGGATCAGGATCAGCAAAGAGATCGAAATTGACGGAAAGCTTTTTGATGTCCAGTCCTTTAGGGTGATTGGTAACAAAGTAGTCTTTAGCGGATTCTTTGATTCTAAAGAAGATAAACTGGTAAAGATTGGCAAAGAAGCCGAGCAACACAAAAACAAATCCCAAAATCAGCTGCTGGCAAAATTCTTATTCTTTCCTGATTATAAGGAACGCGAAAGCTTCATAATTGAAACCAACTGGCAAATTGTCTTCAGCCAGTTCCCAAAATATACAGAACCCGTAGCGGACATTAATTTTCCTGTCGCATCTCCCCCGCCCAAATTTTGTTAGTGTTTATTACTGTTCATAAAAGACAGAAAACTCATGGTCGCCGGCCGTTTGCCGGCTGATGCTGTCGTATATTTTTCACTAACAACTAATTTAAAATGAAACATTTTTTTCTATTCATACTATCTGTATTATCATTCGCTGCAGTTGCGCAAAAAAAAGGAAAAGTAATTGATGCCGGTACCAACGCCCCTTTACTGGGCGCCACGGTAACACTTAACGAGGGCAAAAGCACTTCAACCGATAAAGACGGTTTTTTTACTTTTGACTGTACAAAATCTTCCACTATCACTGTGTCGTTTGTCGGCTACGCAACTGCTAAATACAGTGTAAAAAACTGCAGTGATGATATAACAATCTCTCTCTCCTCAATTGCATCCAACCTGGATGAAGTGGAGATCACTGCCACATCAAACCAAAATAAAAACCTGTTATACCAGCCTTCTTCGATCACCAAACTTTCCACATCCGAACTAAAAAGAGGTGATGGCCTTTTTTTGGATGATGCCATCAATACCAATGTTCCCGGCGTTACCATGAACAGAAGAGCAGTATCATCCGGGCAACAGTTCAATATACGTGGTTATGGAAACGGCACGAGGGGAACCAGGGGCGTAAGCAGTAATTTTGATGGCCAGGGTTATAAAGTGTACCTGAATGGTATTCCCGTAACAGATGCGGAAGGCATAACAACACTGGATGACATTGATTATGGCTCTATTGGTAATACAGAAATTGTAAAAGGCCCCGCCGGAACACTCTACGGTTTGGCCATTGCAGGTGTTGTAAACTTAAGCACCATAAAACCTGCGCCGGGCAAAACCTCCATTGGTCAGGAAATTTTAGTTGGCAATTACGGTTTGCAACGTTACACCACGCAGTTTCAGACAGGCGGCGAGCGCTCATCTTTACTCATTAACTATGGCCATCAAAAATCTGATGGATTTACCATTCACAATAAATCGCACAAAGATTTTGTAAACCTGGTGGGAAATTTTCAACCCAATGCCAAACAAAGCATCAATGTATATGGCGGCTATACCAATAGCTACGACGAAAGGAGCGGCGAATTAACGATCGACCAGTACCAGTCTGATAATTTTTCAGGCAATCTCGATTACATTAAACGTAACGGACATAGCCAGGTATACACTGCCAGGATCGGGATCGGGCATGATTATGCTTTTAACAGCTGGTTGTCCAACTCTACTTCTGTGTATGCAGCGGGTTTTAACAGCAATGTAAGTTCTGCCGGTGGCTGGACTGATAAGGCATCCACCAACCTGGGCCTGCGCTCCACTTTTAGCACAAAATTTAGTTTAAATAATGGCATCAGCCTGAGCGGCCTAACCGGCATTGAAACACAACGCCAGAACGCCACCACCATCGGATACACAATGGTAAAAGATCCGAGGGACACCGCCACCAACTGGTATTGGGGCAATCCATATTATTGGATACTGGGCGCTTCCACATCAAATGTTTACACAACCACTTCCACCACCTCCGTATTTACCGAGTGGACATTATCCTTACCTAAAGACCTTTCTGTAACAGCAGGTATTGGTGTCAGCAACATGAAGCTTGCACTCGATGACAGGTTTTATGTAGCAAATAAACCTTCCCATTTCGATACGTCTTACAAAGGAATGTTCTCACCGCATATTGCAATCAACAAGGTTTTCAACAAGAAGTTCTCTGCTTATGTGTCATACAGCAAAGGTTATAAAGCCCCCGTTACCTCTTATTTCTTTATTCCCTGGTCTGCCACGAATTCAGCAAGCGGTGTTGTAAATAAAAACCTGAAGCCGGAAATTGGCAACCAGTTCGAGATTGGTACAAAAGGATCGCTGCTTAAGAACAAACTGAACTATCAGTTTACTTTCTTTGATGCTGTATTCTCCAATAAAATGACTACAGTAGCGGTTCCAAACCCAAGTAACAGTGCTACTTTATATACTTACGTAGTTAACGGCGGAAAGCAGGACGATAAAGGAGTTGAAGCATCTGTAAAATATGCGGTAATTGAGTCTGATAAAGGTTTCTTCAGCAATATATCTCCTTTCTTCAATTTTACTTACTCAGATTATAAGTACAAGGATTTCGTATTCCAGTCAACCGTTAAAAGTCTGGTAACTCCTACCAAAGATTCTGCTGTTGCCAAAGATTACAGCGGCCACACAGTACCGGGCGTTTCAAAAATTGTTACAAATCTTGGTATTGATATTACCACAAAACCCGGCTTGTATGCAAACGCCACCTGGTCGTACAGGGATAACCAGGAGATCACATCTATAGGAACCAATACGGGTGAAACCATCGGTACCAAAACCAATTATACATCTAACTATGTGAACTACACTATTACTGCAGCTCCTTACCATATCAGCAGTTACAGCTTGTTGAATGCCAAAATTGGCTACAGGCAAAGCTTTGGAAGGTTTTATGTGGATGCCTATTTTGCAGCCAACAATATCACCAACACCAAATACCCGATCATGATTTTTGTGAACCAGTTTCCCGACAGCTATGTTGCTGGTCCGAAAAACGCTACTGTTTTTGGTGGCATTAATTTGAAATACAACATTAAATAAGATACCAAAGAGGCAGTTTTTAAAAACTGCCTCTTTACTTTTAAACTTTGTAATATGAAAAAAATCAGTATTATACTGGCCGCATTTTCCCTGTTCATGATATCCTGCGGCCGTTTTGGAAACAAGGAAATAGATGGCACTAAAGATATGCGTATCGTTTGTCTCAGTAAACACCTTACTGAAATGGTTTTTGCGTTGGGTAAAGGGCACAATATAGTTGCTGTGGACCTGAGCAGCACATATCCTGACAGCGCCAAATTATTGAAAACTGTTGGCTATCACCGTGCTTTAAGCCCCGAAAGCATCATTGCCATGACGCCCGACCTGGTGATACATAGCAACGATATAGGACCGGAGACAGTATTGCCGCAGATAACCAAAGCCGGTCTGAACATTAAAGCCTTCGGCGGCGCTAATACCATTGACAGCGCAAAACTATTATTAAAGGAGTTGGGTAAATTCTTTGGTGTGGAAAAAAAGGCAGACTCAATTATTACATCAATGAGTGCTGGTATTGCCCGGGCTGCTGATACACTAAAGGCTTTGAACATCAAAGATTCACTGAAGATCATGATCATTCATTTTGGCTTGCGCAACAACAATTATTTTGTAATGAGCGGCCGTAATGGCGTGGGTGATAAAATGATTCGCCTGGCCGGATGCTCCCCTGCCCTGTACAACGGTAAAGGAGCAAGAGAAATGAGTGCAGAAGCCGTTGCACTGGCCAATCCTGATATCATCATTGCTACTGACTTTGGTTACGACCGCATGGGCAGCATGGATAAATTTATTGCCGGTGTTCCGGGTGTGGCATTAACCAATGCCGGAAAAAACAAACGGATTGTTCGTTTCGAAGAGCATGACCTTATATATTTTGGCCCACGCTCCGGCAACAACATTATCAAATTAATTAACCTGCTTCATACGCCTGCAAGTGCTGAAAAAAAATAGATTCTTCTTCACGGTATTAATTGCAATGCTGATCGCAGTGTTGCTGTCGGCCATTGCATTTGGTGCCGTATCTGTATTGCCTTCAGAAATGTTTTCCTCGTTAAAACATTTTTTCCAGGGGAGGAACCCGGCAAATATTTATGAGGGGGTTTTTATACAGCTGCGATTACCAAGGGTGTTGTTATGTGGTATTACAGGCGCTGTCCTGGCCGTTAGCGGTGTATTGATGCAGGGCCTGTTCAGAAACCCAATTGTTGAGCCGGGACTTACGGGAACCAGTGCCGGCGCTGCATTGGGAGCATCCATTGTTTTTGTGATGGCTCCCGGTTTCAGCCCTGCCTTTAAAGGTTTCATGGGACCACTACTGGTACCGGTTGCAGCTTTTACCTGTTCGCTGCTGGCAACTTATATTGTTTACATGCTGGCAAAAAATGCAAAAAGGGTGTCTGTCATGACACTGCTCTTAATTGGTATTGCCATCAATGCTGTTTGTTTAAGTGGTACCGGTTTTATGAGTTATATAGCAAGGGATCCGCAGGCAAGGAGCATCACATTCTGGAACCTGGGTACTTTTTCCGGCGCTTCCTGGCAGCAGGTATTTATAGTAGGGGCTGTTGCAACTATCATATTTGTTATTGCCCTCCGGTATTCAAAACAACTGAATACCCTGTTACTGGGCGAAGAGGAGGCCGGTTACCTGGGAGTGGATGCTGATAAATTGAAAAGAAGGATCATGCTGCTGAATACAGCCATGGTTTCTGTAGCCACAGCTTTTGTGGGCGTAATCAGTTTTATGGGCTTGATCGTTCCTCATGTATTGCGGCTCCTGATCGGGAGTGATAATAAAAAACTTTTACCGGCTTCCATGCTATTGGGTGCTACCCTGCTGGTATTGGCCGATATGTGTGCAAGGTTAATTCTTGCTCCTGCCGAAGTGCCGATCGGTATCATTACTTCCCTCGTTGGCGCCCCTGTTTTTATTTTACTGCTGAAACGTTTCAATGTGATAAATGAAAAAGGAGGATACAATGCTTAAGACAGAAAACATTCAGTATACTATTGGCAAAAAAATAATACTGCATGGAATCAGCACGGCATTTCACCCGGGAGAATTTAATATGATACTCGGACCAAACGGCTCGGGAAAATCCAGTTTTTTAAAGATATTCAGCGGCGAAACAACAAAATTCAGCGGGTCTGTTTTTTATCAACATCAGCAAATAACAGATTTAAGAAAAGAGGAGCTGGCTAAATGCAGGGCAGTTATGAGCCAGCAGCCGGAGCTGAGTTTCCCTTTAACAGGGGAAGAAGTGGTAATGATGGGCCGTTATCCGCATTTTACATTTGCCCCAAATAAAAAGGATATCAGGATCTGCATGGAAGTGATGGACCGGATGAATCTTTCCGCCTTCAGAGAACGAAATTACCTGACGTTAAGCGGGGGTGAAAAACAACGGGTACAATTCGCCCGTGTACTGGCCCAGCTTTGGGAAAAGCCAGCCGATGGTTGCCGTTACTTATTTTTAGATGAGCCACTTACCAGCCTTGACATTAAATATCAGCAGGAATTTTTACAAATTGCCAGCGATTTCCTCGATGACCAAACTGTTTTAATTGCTGTAATGCATGATATCAACCTTGCTTCGCAATATGGTGACCGATTATTCTTTTTAAAAGAGGGTTCCCTTGTTTCTGAAGGCAGTTCAAAAGACATACTAAGCGAAGACCTACTAAGAAATGTATTCGATGTTTCTGCTTCCATTATAAACAACCCGGTAACCAATTTTCCGATGGTGGTTTATAACAACCATATTCTACACTAAATTACCTAATTTTACCGTTGTATTATCTTTTTCAATTGGCTATGCAATTGTTTGCTTCCAAAATAGCTGCTTTCATTTTTTTGCTGATTGTTTCGGCCCCTTTTTTAATTTCGTTACATTTTATTCTGCAGGAGAATTTGATCCAGCAGGAAGTTGAGAAAAAAATGAGCGCTGGGAACCTTCAGTCAGTTCGCATTACAAAAGCAAAGATCAACTGGTTGAAAACTGGAAAAGAAGCCATGTTGGATGGAAGATTATTTGATGTAAAGTATTTTGAGATCAATGAAAACGACATTGTAACACTAACCGGTTTGTTTGATACTGAAGAAACAAATCTTTTATCCAACCTGAAAGAATATACTGAGCACAGTGACAACAATTGTACAGATGGAGACTTTGCTTTCAAATTTCTTTTCTCTCCTCTTTTTGACACCCGCAGTAAGATAGCCCTGGAGGCGTCTTGGCTCTATACTCCAACGCTTTATCAAGTATATGTTTCCCGCCTGCCTCTTGCTCCGCACCGGAGCATTATTCATCCCCCATTGATTTCAGAACTCTTTTCATTTTAAAAGGCAGGAAATCATGCCTGTGTTTATGCTGTGCCTCAGGTACGGCCATCACTTATTTTTATTAAATCAAACATTATGAAAAGGATATTTATATCTATATGCCTGGGCTTGGCTGCCAGTGCCAGCTTTGCACAGGAAAAGAAAAATACCAGAGATACAACCATAAAAGAAATAGCAATGGAAGAGGTTATAATATCTGCCAGTAATTTTGCTGAAACTAGGAAAAATATTGCGCAGAAAATAGATGTCGTCAATGCTAAGACCATTGCACAGAGTAATGCTCAAAATACAGGCGATTTGCTGATAAACACCGGTAAAATATTTGTACAAAAAAGTCAGCAGGGGGGCAGCAGCCCAATATTACGTGGTTTTGAAGCAAGCCGTATTTTATTGATTGTTGATGGTGTAAGAATGAATAACGCCATTTACCGCAGCGGTCATTTACAAAACATTATCACCACAGATCAGAATTCCATGAGCCGCGTGGAAGTCATGTATGGCCCATCTTCCACAATATACGGAAGTGATGCTTTGGGCGGTATTGTACACCTGATTACCAAAGCACCTGTACTGTCCGGAAACAAAAAATTTATCTCCACCGGAACGGCTTTTGCAAGATATAGCAGCATTAATAATGAAAAAACTATACATGCTGATGTAAGCGTGGGTGGTAAGAATTTTGCCTGGTTTCAATCTTATAACTACAGTTACTTCGGCGATATGAAAATGGGAAGTAACTACCCGGATAAGTATCCGAATTTTGGAAGAAGAAGCAATTATATCGGAAATATTAACGGCGTGGATACCGTACTTGTAAACACTGATGACCGTATTCAAAAATTCTCGGGATATAAACAGTGGGATATTATCCAAAAATTACTTTTCAGGCAAAATGATCAAATTACACATTCACTCAATTTTCAATTGTCGAACACAACCGATGTTCCGCGTTATGACCGCCTGCAGGATATCAGAAATTTTGGAGGATCCATTGGCACGACACTTCGTTATGCCGAATGGTACTATGGTCCGCAAAAGAGATTTTTGGGAGCTTATGAATTAAATGCTGGCCGCCTGGGCTTTGCAGATGCGTTAAAACTAAATATCAATTACCAGGATATTGAAGAAAGCAGGCAAACCAGGGAATACAGACGCTATGACCGTTTTGACAGCCAGGTAGAAAAAGTAAAAGTATTTGGCATTACCATCAGTGCAAGAAAAGATATAGGCAACAGCGAACTTAGTTTTGGTGCAGATGCCCAGTTTAATGATGTGAAATCAGTTGCCACACGTACTAACTTAACCACTGGCGCTGTAAGCAAAATAGCCAGCCGTTATCCCGATGGAAAAAATAAAATGAATAATATAGGGGTATTTGCCCAGCACCTGTACAAATTCAGGAATAAAAAACTGGTTTTAAATGATGGTATCAGGTTTCAATATATAAGCCTACGGAGCAACGTGAACGATAATTCATTCTTCAATCTGCCTGACACTGCTGTAGCTCAAAACAGTTTTGCGGTAACAGGTAATATTGGCATAGTTTATACGCCGCTCAAAAACACTGCTGTAAGGGCATCCATATCTTCCGGTTTCAGGGCACCTAATATAGATGACCTGGCCAAAATATTTGAATCTAACACAGCTGCAAGGCAGGTAGTTGTTCCCAATGCAGATATTAAACCCGAATACACTTATAATTTTGATCTAAGTATCAACCACCGTATTGCAAACACGATAGGTATTGAATTAACAGGTTTCTATACCCTCTTCAGAAACGCAATATTAAAAGCGCCCTACAAATTAAATGGTCAGGATTCTATCATATATAATGGTGTAAAAAGCCAGGTATTGGCAAGTCAGAATGTAAATAAGGCAAACCTTTATGGCTTTACCTTTAACATTACAGCCAGTATTTGCAAAGGCCTCGGATTTAGCAGTACCATGTCGTATACCAAAGGCCGTTTTAAAACAGACCCTTCAAAAGGCTCAGCTATTTACGAAAAGCAGGCTAATGGTACCTACTTACTGGTAAACAGAAATGTAACCGGTAAACCACTGGATCATATCCCGCCATTTATGGGAAGAACGGGTTTTAGCTACGAACACAAAATAGTGAATACTGAAGTTTATATCATTTATAATGGCTGGAAGCGTTTGGATATGTACAATGCTGATGGCGAGGACAATGCACAGTATGCCACTCCTGATGGCATGCCGTCCTGGATGACATTGAACTGGAAAGCTACTGTTAAGGTAATTAAGAACCTGCAAGCGCAGTTGGGTATTGATAATATACTTGACAGAAATTACAGGGCTTTTGCTTCAGGCTTTTCAGCAGGTGGCAGGAATTTCATGGTTGGGCTAAGGGCCAACTGGTAATCAATAAAATTATATTCGTTTGATAATCTTACTCTTATACCCTTTTCTATTAAAAACATCCCGGCTTTTGTTGGGATGTTTTTTAACGTACATGCAGCATTAGTTACGTGCATTTTGTCTATATTTATAGGGAAATCAGGCACTTTATGACGGAAGAGCTTATGCTTAGCGGATGTCTCAGGAATAATGCCACTGCGCAGGAGGCATTATATAACCGTTTTAGCCCACGTATGCTGGGTGTGTGCTACCGCTTTGCAAAAAACCGGGAGGATGCCGAAGATATGTTGCAGGAGGGTTTCATAAAAGTCTTTTCACAGATGCACCAGTACAGGAATGAAGGGGCCTTGGAAGGCTGGATCAGGCGCATCATTGTTCATACCTGTATCAATATTTTGAAGAAAAATAAGAAGTTCTCAGATAGCGTTGATATAAGCAATGCCCACAGCATTCATATCAGGGAAGAAATGATCCCTTCTATCATGCAGGCGAAGCAGGTTGTTGAGTGTATACGGTCGTTGCCATTAGGATATAAGACTGTTTTGAACCTGTATGCAATCGAAGGCTATTCGCATAAGGAGATTGCATTTATGCTGGACATTGAAGAGAGTACGAGCCGAAGCCAGTATACCAGGGCAAAATCAATGCTTGAAGAAATATTGATCAGGAAAAAAATAATTCAAAAGCCCAAGAAAAAAACAAACTTTTTGGGTGCAGTATAACCTGGTTTGACGGCTTCAAAGCTTTTCAAACTCAGGATTACCAATAACTATTATGTTTTTATAAAATGATGGAGAACGAATTTTATGAAGATGAATTTGAGCAGCTTCTGAAAGAGAGAGCAGACCAGTTCAGCATGTATCCTTCCAAAAGGGTATGGCATAGCATTTACAATAATTTGCACCCCGGCCGTAAATGGCCTTCGGTTGTAATGAGTTTGCTTTTAATTGGTTCCCTTATTCTTATTGGCTATTTAAACACCGGAGAAAACTCTATCACTAAACAAATTAACAGTAACGCTTCCACTCAATCATCTTTCGAAAAAAACAATGAGACTACTATAACAAAAACAACCAATCCCGGATCACCCTTCAATACACATGCACCGGTTATTCAGAAACCTGAAGCTGGATACAACAATGCTTTTGAAGATGTGATCACAAATACTCCTGATCAATACAGTTACACTGTGGTTAGAAGCAACAGGCCTGTTTACACTGCAGCATCAGAAACAACTGAACAAAAGCCTTTGGCTACTGCCGCACCCAGCAACAGTAACGGACATGACATTATTGAAGCTGTTGATAATTATATAAAATCAAACCAGATATTTGCCGATGTTGCCGCTAATAACCGCAAAGCAGGTGGCACTCCCGGAAAATCGTCAGTAAAGAACAATTCAGGTAATACTTCGGCCGAGACAAGTACAGAGGAAATTGCATCAGCCCAGGAGGAAATTAATGCAATTGCAAAAAAGCAAAGTATTGAGCTTCTGCCCAATAATGGCAGCAAAAAAAATGAGCTTGCAGCAAATAATGTAGGAAAAGATAAGAATGGAAAGCTAAAAACCGGCCTGACTGATGAGGAGAAAGCCTGGATCGAAAACTATGCCCTGCAAAATAAAACGGCTGCAAAAAAATGGAAGGGAAAACTGGGTTATCAGTTTTATGTTACACCTGCTGTTAATTACCGTAAATTAACTACCAACTCAAAAGGATCTGCCACAGCCTTTGCCAATGCAGATATCAATAACTCTATAAGCCAAAAGCCTGGTTTTGGGTTTGAAACAGGGCTTGGTGTAAATTACCTGGTTGCCAAAAGGATACAGTTGAAAGCTGGTGTTCAATTCAATTATACTAATTACAATATAGCAGCAGACGAAACCAATCATCCAATATCAACAACGATCTTATTAAATGACCCCGCTACCGGCTATTCCTATTCCGCAGCCAGGATGTCTACAACTTCAAATTCATTTAATGCCACGCCCCTGCAGCCTGTTACCCTGCACAACAGAACCTACCAGGTTTCATTGCCCGTAGGCTTTGCATACCGGATCTCAAGCCAGAATAACGTTGACTGGTTTGCCGGCGCTACTATTCAGCCTTCTTATGTTTTTAATGGTGATGCACATATTATTTCTTCTGATCTGAAAAGTTATGTATCTGATCGCTCATCAATCAGTCCCTGGAATTTAAACCTTGGATTTGAAACCTACATGAACTTTAAACTTGGATCTTACAATCTCCAGGTTGGTCCACAGGTACGTTACCAGGTAAATTCAACATACAAAAAGGATATCGCTTTAATTGAAAAGCCTTACGCTGTGGGTTTAAAGTTTGGCTTAACCAAAGGTTTTTAATTTTTAACTGTACATTATAATAAACGCAGCAACACATACTGTATTGCTGCGTTTTCATATACAATATGGTTAACTTTATCATTAACAACAGTGTTTTTGCAAGAACATACTTTCCTTTTAACTTTGAAAAATGAAACTAAACCTTGTTTTTATTACCTGCAGTATATTTTTTTATTCGTGTACAAATTCCGGAAAACCTGACGAAATAAATACTTTGAAGGACACTGCTGTGGCAAAGAATTTCTTTCCAGTAACTGATTGCCTGAAAGGCGAAATTTACAATATTAAAAGCTCGGGTGTCAATCCTGTCAGATACACGACAATTAACGGAGTTACCGATTCTGCCTGGGTAAAATTGGAGCAACTGGATAGTTCAGTTTCAGAATTCCTGACACCTCAAATTGATTCGGCTAACCTGGTTACTCTTTTTAAAGAAAAAAGTTTCCTGGACCAGTCTTTGAATGCGGTAACTTTTACGTACGATCCTGCGGGCCCTTTACCAGACAGTATGAAACTCAGGCATTGGGATGTGTATGTTGATCCGAAGAGTAATAAAGTGAAGAGAATTTACCTGGTAAAACAGTTGGATAAAAATACAATGCTCCAGCTAACCTGGGTAAATGAACAATGGTGCAAGACCACTACTATTATTGCAGACACAAGTGGTGCTATGAAAGTGGTAAAAGAAGAAAAACTCATCTGGGATTTTTAAATAATAATGACACAGCAGGAATTTTCAGCCATCGCCCCAACGATTCCCACTTTACCGGGTATATATAAATATTTTGATTCGGCTAATGAGCTTTTATACGTTGGCAAAGCAAAACATCTTCGAAAAAGGGTTAGTTCGTATTTTGTTAAAACATTTACTTCGTATAAAACACATGAACTGGTCCAGCGCATTCATCACATTGAATTTACAATTGTAAACAACGAGCAGGATGCTTTTTTACTTGAAAACACTTTAATAAAAGAATTTCAGCCCCGTTTCAATATCAATTTAAAGGATGATAAAACTTATCCCTACATCGTTATTAAGAATGAACGGTTTCCGCGTGTTTTTTTTACACGCCGCAGAATAAATGATGGCTCCCAATACCTGGGCCCCTATACTTCTGTGGAAAAAGCCAGGGAATTGCTGGATTTTATCAGGCAAACCATATTACTAAGAACCTGCAAACTAAACCTGTCGGAAAACAATATCCGGAAAGGAAAATTCAAAGTCTGTCTTGAATATCATCTTGGAAACTGTAAAGGCCCCTGCCAGGGATTTCAAACACCGGAGAATTACAACGAAGAACTGGCCCAGCTTGTTAATATTTTAAAAGGTAACCTGTCGCCTGTAATACAGCATTTCAAAAAAGAAATGCAGGAACATGTAAAGAACCTTGAGTTTGAAAAGGCCGCCATTTTGAAAAACAAGATTGAGCACCTGAAGAACTACCAGGTAAGGTCAACTGTTGTAAATACCCGAACAGGAAGCGTGGACGTATTCTCCATTTTAGAGGATGGCAACATTGCGTATGTCAATTACCTGGCCATCAATTCAGGGGCAGTCGTTCAAACCAAAACCATTACCCTGGAAAAGCAACTGGAAGAAACCGCTGCCGAAGTACTTAGCTTTGCCATTGCACAAATCAGGGCAAATTTTAACAGCAGTTCAGAAGAGATAATAGTTCCTTTTGAAATTGATTATCCCGAAACCGATATCAGGGTCACTATACCCAAAGGTGGTGATAAGAAGAAACTTCTGGAACTCTCCCAAAAAAATGTAAACCATTTCAGGGAAGAACTGAAGAGAAGAAAAATGCTAAATCTTGAAGATAAGAGTGCTGCTGAAAAGATAAAGGTACTGGAACAGTTAAAAGAAGATCTTCATTTACCCAATATTCCTTTACACATCGAGTGTTTTGATAATTCTAATTTCCAGGGCAGCTACCCCGTTTCGGCAATGGTATGCTTTAAACAGGGAGAACCCAGCAAGGCAGATTACCGGCGTTTTAAAGTAAAAACTGTTGAGGGAATCAATGACTTTGCTTCAATGACTGAAGTAATTCACCGGCGTTACAAACGTCAGTTAGATGAACAACAACCTCTGCCCCAGCTGATCATCATAGACGGAGGTAAAGGCCAGCTAAGCGCAGCAATGCAAAGTATTACAGCTTTACAGCTTCCTGGCAGCACTTCTGTAATTGGGCTGGCCAAGAATGAAGAAGAAATCTTTTTTCCGGGCGATACTGAGTCGCTGAAATTGCCCTGGGACAGTGAGAGCCTCAAACTAATCCGCAGGATAAGGGATGAGGTTCATAACTATGGTATAAACTATCATCGAAACTTACGCAGTAAGGGAACTTTTGTAAATGAACTGGAAAAAATAAAAGGGGTTGGCAAAGCAACAGCCAATATGCTTTTGAAAGAATTTAAATCAGTAAAGAATATAAAAGCAAGTTCTGTTGAAAAGATTGCTGCTTTTGCAGGCAAGGCCAAAGCTATTTTGATTAAAACCTATTTCGAGCAGCAGGCTGATAAATAAAAAGGGGCCGGAATAGAAATTCAGCCCCGTTTAAAATCCAATATCCTATGAAAAACCAAGACGAAGGTAGTCATTCAATTCTTTACAACCAATACCACAAACTGGTAATTCCATTAAAGTTGATAATTTTTTAAATCACTATACATATTTCCGAAATATAAAAAGCCCCCGTGTAAAACAGGGGCTTCAATTATATTTGATCAGCAAGCTATTTTAGTAAGCCCACAGATCCTGTTCGTAATTAAATATCTTTTCTTTGATATTCTCTCCTTCCAGTAACTGAAGAATACCTTTGTCCTTTAATCCCGGGTATTGATCAATAAACCTGTCATAAGGGTTATCAATAGAACTCTTAATTATACGTCCGTAGAACATTCGCCCTTCAAACAGGTCTTCCCAACTCATACGGGCACCATAGTTTTTACCATTGTACACATCATATTTAGAGAAAATAGGGCGCATGTCAGGATAATAAACCCAGAAAAGCTCTTTGGTACCTACATATTGGTTGCCCTGGGTTGTATAAACATTCATTACCGGTGCAATTCCCAATATCCTCCAAAACAGGCGAGAACTTTCTTTATCAAAAATCACTTCTTCCTTAATTCTGAATTTATAAAAAGAATCTAACACGATATCTCTGGATGTTGTGTCATAACGGATAACATTACCCAATGAATCATAGATAGGAACAATTACAGGTTCGCCCGCCATGCTGCGAACGAGGTCGGCCCTGCTCAACGGCGTGGTAAACCTGTCGTCCATTGGATCAAATACAGTTACGGCACTATCCTGAATTGCTTTAAACAATATTGAAATGAAACGCTGGTTTCCATTATTTTCATCAGCTGCATACCTGAATGGAAGATTTATCTTTTCACGTGTATCGATCTCTCTCCATATCTTATGGCGATACATAGCATCATCTGCTCTTAAGTTCTCATAAGGCAGTGGCGTTCTGTCTTTTAATATGGTTGTTTCCACAGCTTCATCCGGCCTCAATGATTTTTTTACCGACTTTATAGGTAAGCTATCATTAAAAGTAGCAACAACCGGTGCAGGGGTTTGAACGACCGCAGCAACCGTATCTACCTGCGCTTCAGTAGGCGATACCTTAGCCTTTGTTTTAGAAGCGGTTGTTTTACGGGTACTTGAACGCTTGGTAGCAGAACGGGTAGTTTTCTTTTTCTGCGCCTCTACTGAATTAACAAAAATGCCTAAGCAAATTGCCAGTAAAAAATATTTGAAAAACCGCATTTTCATAGCTTTAAATTTAAACGCTTAGTATAATGAGAAACCCGGAGGATTCTGAATTGTTCTTGGTTGTCCATCCGGACCTACCACACGAATATTATCAAAAATTACTGTAGAACCTGGTGCAAGAGTCTTCATATATTCAGCTGCTCCTGCGAGGCTGCCACTGGTTAAAGAAATCTGTTTTACGTTTCTGTCGCCGGGATTCATAAAGTAAACAGTACCGCCAGTTACACTGAATTTGGCTTCAAAATCAAAGTTTTCCAGGTCTGCCCTTACAAATTGCTGGCCCCTGAAAACCACTGCCTGCATTCTTCCGCCAGAACTTGGTCCAACTTTAATGATTGGATCAGGAATACGTTTGATGCGGAATTTGAATGTTGAAGGCTTGCCATCAGCTGTAACCGTTATACTTGCATCCCCGATAGATGATACCCTTACCACACGTTTTGAACCTGTACCGGTGATTGTGCCACCAGTCATACTAACTGTTGTCCTGTCCCATCCTGTAGGCGAACCGATCGTTATCGGGTTGTCCACACCAATATAGAACACATTCATCTTATCAAGCATAACAGCTGCTCCGCCAGGAGTACCTACTGTATATTCTATTGAATAACTTTTACTTTCTTTTGAACCATCTGGCTTCGTATAAGTAACGGTTACGGGCACAGATTTAGAACCACCGCCTTCAGCTGTAAATTCTCTTTCTGCAACACCATCCGCATTTACCGGAACACCGGCACCTCCAATTGTGATCTGTGGCTGTGCTTGCGTGCTAAAGGCACCAACACCGGCAGTGATCTTCATCTTTTCGCCTGGCATCAGGTAGTTAGAGCTTTGACCAACCACGGCAGCAAACTTATCATAGATTACTTTTACCTGGCCAATTTGACTGTGGCAAAAAGTAACAACCTGGTTTTCTGCGTTTTTAATATTGTTCTGATATTTACTTAGCAGTGTAAGGGCTGCCACCGTTGGCATCATCCTGAAACTTCCGGTTGTAGCATCTTTAGCAGGATCAAATTCAACAGGAAAAGTGTTTGCAAAAGCAGTATTAATTTCCGGATCAATAGCCAGCATAGCTGCTTTATAAGCTTTCAGTTTATCATCCAGTTCCTTTCCCTTTTTTTGATTGTCCATCAGGTTAGAAGAAGCATTTAAATCATCATCTTTAAATTTATCTTCACCCTTTTCATTTTTTTCTCCTTTAAACCCTGATAAAGTTTTTAATTCCTTTTTTAATCCTTCTATGTAAGCATTAAAGTCTTCAGATAGCTTTTTGGCTGCATTGGCATTAGTAGTCCATTTTGCCAGTTTTTCCTTATCTACCTGCGGGTCTTTTAACTTGTCTTCCAAAGATTTAAATATAGTCGTATTGCCAGCTTCCAGATTGTCGTTTGACTTCATCAAACTTTTATCTACTGTTTTAAAGGCTTCGATAACTTCCGCTGATACATTCAGTGCCAACATTGCTGTTAACACCAGATACATCAGGTTGATCATCTTTTGCCTGGGCTCTTTAGGTAAAGCCATAGTATTTTAAATTTACGATTGTTTAATTAATAGTTTTTCAGATGGTTAATTGGTTAACCCCGCTTACCTGTTAATCAGTATACCACCCAATGGATGCTGATTCTCGTTGGCAGGAAACCCATGAACCAGTTTATCTTCCCTGCATAGCGCTCAGCATGTTGCCATACACTGAGTTTAATTTACCCAGGTTAGCAGCCAATGCACCGATTTGTTCTTTAGCTTTCTGTGCATCATCCACACTGGCCATCATAGCCTGACTGGCTTGTGCCATTTGGCCATAGAAGCTGTTCAGCGCTTTCAGGTGATTGTTACTTTCTTTTAATTCTAATTCGTAAATGGTATTTAATGAACCCAGATTTTTTGTTAAAACCTGAACTTGCTCATGGAATCCTTTTGCACTTTCGCTGGCGCTGTTGAAAGACGTCATCGTTGCGGCACTTGCACTAAATGCACTGGCCATTGTACCAATTGCTGCAGTAGCCTCTTTTGTTTTAGCACCGAAATCACTGGTTGATTTAACAACATCGCTTACATCACTGATGCCGGCAACACTGGTACCCAGTTTATTGAAGCTTTCGCCCAGTTTTTTAAGGCTGGTTGGTGTAATATCTGCTTCTGAAAGCATTTTGTCCATGTTTTTCAATGGTGAATCTCCTAAAACTTTTGCTTCAACCGGTATTGGAGCTTCCGGTGGCGGAGCAAAAACATACAATGCTGCATAAGCCGCAAAGATTAAACACTCGGTGTATAAACCAATTTTTAACCACATATCTGCATTTGGTGAGTGTAATATTTTCTGCAATGCACCAAATAGTACGGGTACCGCTGCTGCTGATACACCAATGTTTAGGATTCGATCAATTGGACGTCCGGCCATAAAATTTAAGTTTTAGTTGGGTTTTGTTAAATTTTTAATAATTACAAAGTTTATATGAAAATATTTTTAAAATACCTTCTTCATTTATCAAAAAACATGTGTACAAAGGGCAGTTGCCCTACGCAAACGGATAAATAAGAAAATACTCTAAAAATATTATCGATAAGAATGGTTGACTTTTGAAAATGGGTTTATTTCTTCTTGCCTTTTTTAGGAGCCGGTGGTAAATCAATTACACAACGGAAACCGATATATGATTTGGAAGTATCCTGGTATTCGTATGAACGGGAACCTGTTCTTAAATAGTATCCAACATCTTTCCAGCTGCCTCCACGTAATACCTTACGTTTATCACGTGGTTTATCAGTTTCCTTTGCATCATAGCGGATGTCTGGATTCATATCATGCTGGAAATTGTAAGCACCTTCGTAGTACAAAGAGGAGGTCCATTCTGCTACGTTTCCGGCCATATTGTATAATCCAAAATCATTAGGCCAGTATGCGTCTGCTCTAACAGTATAAAAACCCCCATCTTCCGGATAATTGCCGCGGCCTGGTTTGAAGTTAGCCAGCAGACAACCTTTTTTGTTTCTCAGGTAATAACCACCCCAGGGGTAATCAGCCTGCGAGCGGCCTCCCCTGGCAGCATATTCCCATTCAGCTTCGGTAGGCAACCTGAAATCATTCTCAGCAGTTCTTTTCTTAGACTCCAAATATGCATTCAGATAATGTGTCCTCCACTCACAGAAAGCAGTAGCCTGTCTCCAGTTAACGCCTACAACCGGGTAATTACCAAATGCAGGGTGACTAAAATATTTTTTTGCCATTGGCTCATTATAAGAATATGCAAAATCCCTTACCCAGCATAATGAATCAGGATAAACCGGAATAGCCTTCTTAATAATGAATTTAGAACGTGGGACTGATGCATCCCTGTTTTGAGCAGCGGCCTTATAATCAAAAACTTCTGATTGATATACAATTTTATTAGCATCAAGTTCTTTTTTTCCAAAGAGCCTGTTATCGGGGGTTACAATTATAGCATCCACTTTTTCCATGGTAGCCTTATCGCCCCATTTGATTGTACTGGTTTTTTTCCAATCAACGTATTCATTACCATCAGAACCTTGTTTAACATAGCCCATCAGTTTAGCGCCGATTGAGTCCCTCACCCAATTTGTAAACTGGCGATATTCGTTGTTGGTAATTTCGGTGGCATCCATCCAAAAGCCATTAATAGAAACGGATTTATTACGGGCAGTAAGGGCATAACTCATGTCCTCATCGCTTGAACCCATATGGAATGTTCCTGGTGGTATGTAAACCATTCCGGGAGGTTTTGGCAAACTCCACCTTGTACCGGGGGCAGCACCTATTAACTGGCCCTTGTCTACGGCATAACCGCCGCTGCCGGATTTACCACCAGATTTCTTACAACTGGAAGATAAAGATGTGATAGCTACCAGAGCTACAAAATAAAACAACCTGTACTTCATCGTATTTAACTTTGAGGGTATGAGGCAAATGTAATGATTATTTTGGTTTATCATCATTTTCTGATTGATTCAATTATTATTTTTTAGATAAAATAAGCCCTGAAAAATCTAAACGATAGAAATTTTCAAATATTGTGTTTAAATGCCTGAACTTATGTCCGTTATTATTAATAAAACCTTGCTTGTCGCTCTCAAAAGGCAGGTAATGTATTCTTTAAAAAGCGAAACGTAATTTCGAGAGTTTTTATTTACTGGCAAAAAAATGCAGCACTTTATTTTCCACGAAATTTGTTAAACTGAAAAAATGTCTTTAGTACCTGTTTCATATTCTGGTAAATCTTAAACGACTGCAACTTTCACATTCATGCAACACTTGCCTTAAATTCAGGCTGGTAAAGAATTTGACAAATTCATGATCCCCTGGCTTTGCTTGTATATAAGTAAATAACCCACATGCTTTGCCATTTCAAATAACTTGATTTTTGCTTTACTGGTACTGGCTTAATGAATAATGTTTGGTCGTATTATTCTGATGCAGCCATATTAAAACAGGTTATTTTTTTATGTTGAGGAATACGTTATAATAGAAAAAACAACTTACACACCTGTCCAATCAATTATCACCATACCCGCTAAACCACGCAGATCAGGGTCACAAACAGCTGATTTTCATAAATGTTAAAGAAATCACAAAAACCTTTGACAATGGTTCAGCCAGCTAATTAAAACCGGAATAATGTGCTTTACGGTGCTATTTCTTTTTAAGGGAAGAAAGATATATTTCCAATGCACTAACCATACTGGGTGCCTGGGGTTGGGGAGCTTTTATTTGCAACACCAATCCTGCTTCTTCAGCTGCTTTGAAGGTGTTTGCCCCAAATGCTCCGATGGTGGTTCCGTTTTGTTTGAATTTAGGAAAATTCTCCATCAGGCTTTTAACTCCTCCGGGTGTAAAAAAGCAAATGACATCATAATTGCGGGCAATCACCTCAGTAATATCATTGCTTATTATCTTGTACAAAACTGGGGTTGCATATTCGCAATTATGCATTTTAAGCCAGTTAGTTATCTCACTGTCAAACGATTCGGAGCAGGGGTAAAGGAATTTTTCATTATCCTTATGTTTGTTTATCACATCAAACAAACTCTTATTGGAGCCATCCGCACCGTAAAAAACCTTTCTTTTACGGTATAAAATGAATTTTTGAAGATAAAGTGCCACGGCCTCGGTAATGCAGAAGTATTTTGTATCCTGGGATACGCTCACTTTCATCTCTTCGCAAATGCGGAAGAAATGATCGATAGCATTGCGGCTGGTAAAAATGACGGCAGAAAAGCTGGCAATATCAATCTTTTGCTTGCGGAACTCCTTGGCTTGTATACCATCAACTACTATAAATGGATGGAAATCAAGCGTTAAATTGTACTTTTTTGCCAAATCGAAATATGGCGATTTTTCACCTTCCGGCTTAGGTTGGGTAATGAGTACTTTTTTTACTGTTTTCCCTTGGGTAACAGCGTTTGTGGAACCATTTTTAACCATAACAATGACTGGGTGCTGTGCAAAATTAAAGATTTTTCGATAAATAAATCATTAAGCCCTTGTAAATCAGCAATAGGGGCAAAATCTCAAGGCCTGCTATGTATAATAAGAAATGAAATTTACTGATTTTTAACTGGTTCTGAATTAATGCGTAAGACCTGAAAAATCGGAACAGAAGAAAAAAACCGATACACAATACCGATATCATTGCCGCCGTGGCCGCTATGCCCGGAGCCGAAAAAGCCAAAACAACCGCAAAAGGAACCAAAAAAATGCCAATCACTTTATTTATGAGGAAAATGACAAAAACATAAGTATTCACCTCAGCCTCAAATCCGGTGATCCATGCTGTAAATTTCAAGGTACAGAACTTAACAAAATAAACAACCCCGATCAGCATTACGGAGAGCAGAACAGCCAGCCATTTATTATCAGTGCTGATGTGCTTTTGGTACGACAAAAAAATGAAGGCGTAGATACCGGCACTGATCACAAAAAAAATATTAAAAAGAAAGGAAGGCAATTTGGCCTGCAGCAGCTGGTCAGTTATCTGGTTTTGCCTGAGTGAGGTATTAAAGAAAACCCGGAAGAGATTCGAAAAATAGCGGCCGTAAAAATATCTTAACAGTGCCAACAGCAAAACCATCGCGGTGAGCAGGTAAAAAAACGAACCCGCCGAATCCTGCCTTTTAGCCTGAACCGCCAGCGAAACCGGTATGGCATCTGCATTCAGGAGCTTATTGATAATCCTGAAATTTTGTCCGGCTGTTAGTTTAGCAGAATCCAAAGCTTTTGCAGTATCTGCTGCCAGGGATTTTTTTAATGAATCAGTTCCTATGGAATCTTTTGCTGTTGAATCTTTTACCATGGTGGTATCAACAGTTTGAGCAAATACCGTGGCCGGTAACAGGTAGAGGAAGAAAATCAAAAAATAAACCGGCTTCACTATGAATTTTTTTGCAAAAATAGATGCTGTATGTGATACTTTTAAAAGTAATTCACATAGCCAAAATGGATTTTTGATGCCTCTCGCAGATTCAGTTTTACATCATTGCGTTTGCCTGCGGCATAACTGATGTTTAACAAGCCGAATTTTGTTTCAAAAACAAGGCCGAGCCCTGCACCAATAAAATTATTATTCAGATTAACAGTTTGATATTTGTTCTTAACCCATCCTGCATCAACAAAGCCAAACATATACGAGTTTAGCTTAAGCCTGTACCTGTATTCTGCCGTAAGCACTGCATACTGCGTGGCATAAATACTCTCTTCATTAAACCCCCGGAGCAGCTTATATCCCCCTATTTGAAAAAGCTCATTGCGAAATGTACTGGGGCTTATGAAAAGGCCGCCGTTAATGGCAGCTTTAAAAGTCGCCTGCTTTCCTACCGGGAAATAATGAGCTGCACCCAGCTTTACCCTGAACTGGTAAGACCGGGTCTTTACAGAATCGTACAAGCTGGCATAATTAAACAAAGGGTCTTTTAAATTAAGTATCTCATTGTTCTTTTTTATATTCTTGATGCCAACAACCCCTGCAAGTTTTATTTCATTCCCCTTCCGCGGGTTAAGCTTATAATCGGTTTTATTCCATTCATACTCCAGGCCCACGTTCACTGCCTTTACATCAATATTGGGAGGGAGTTGCTTTGTAGCTTTTACCAGGTTGGTATCCACACCCGTACCCAGCAAAAAACTATTTTGCCATTGCACAAAAAGCTTTCCGGCCTGGTAAGCAGACAAGAGGTATTGCACGCCAAGCTGTGCATTAATCTGAAGAAAAGTGGAATCCTTTTTGAACAGGTCAAACGCAAAGTCGAGCCCAAAAGCCGAATTAAAAATATAGGGCTGCTGAAACCCCAGGTTCAGCCTGGGCGACTTGGGCTGTAATTGTTGCCATTTGAGTAAAATGGTTTCTCCATTACTTAAGGCATTTCTAAGGTCGAGGTTTACATCGGCAGTCAGCTGCAATTTGCCCGACTGGTTTGCACTTGGCAAAAATCCTATTAAAAAATTAGCCTGGCTGCTTCTTTTACTTGCCAGGTACAGGTTAAGTACAGAGCCTGTTCCCAGCATGGTAATGTCGCTGGGCTGCAAAGCCTGCAAATATGGCAATTCAAGAATACGCCTGTCTACGTCTTCCAGCTTTTCTTTATTGTATAAGCTGCCATTGGGGATGGTTAAATAGTGACGCAGGAATTTTTTTGATATTTTCACCTTGCCAAATACCCGTATGCTGTCAATATGATAAAGGGGGCCTTTTTTTGCCCTCAGCAACGCTTCCATCTTTTCTTCATCAAGCCGTATACTGTCAAGAAATATTTCCGCAAAAGGATACCCGTTCTTTTCATAATAATCAAGCAGCTTTTGCTCCAATCCCAGCAATTGTTGAATATTGAGCAGCTTACCCTCAAAGTCTTTTTCACGAAAACCGCTTTCAGTCATGGCTGCTTTTTCAATCCCGTCCGGAACCAGTTTTACCCATTGATATTGTTTTCCTAAAAACAAATGTATGGTTGTGGCATTCGCTGCTTCAAACACACTATCAACCGATGCGGTTGGGTATCCTTTGGATCCCAATAGACCCACCAGGCCCCTGATATAATTATCGCACAACAATTTGTTTGCAAAAGCAGTCTGCAATTTTAAAGAGCCGGCTTTAAAGGAATTATCTTTGTCAACAAAATGAATGTTTAGCTGATAGGGGAGCTTTGTAGTTGATTGTGCATGACCGGATACTGAAGTAATTATGATGCACATGCACAGCAGTACAGGAAGCAATTCTTTAAAGCGTATCGGTTTAACAGGCATCATTAATGATCAAATCTAAAATAATATCCCGACACTTGCCGGGACCAAAACCAAAATCTTTGCCGGGTATTTACATACATATTCCTTTCTGTAAACAAGCTTGCCATTATTGCAATTTTCATTTTTCCACTTCCCTGGGCCAAAAAGAAAAAATGCTGGATGCAATAATTACCGAGATCAATATTACCGAACCTATGCTGCCGGGCGAAAAAGAGGTTATATCGTCCCTTTATTTTGGAGGAGGTACACCCAGTATCTTAAGCACCGATGAGTTGAAGTTGATTTTTGACACCCTGCAAAGGCGTTTTCAATTTGCTGCAAATATTGAGATAACGCTGGAAGCAAACCCGGATGATATCAGTGATGTAAAACTCCGGGACTGGAAAAACCTCGGCATCTCACGCTTCAGTGTGGGCATACAAAGTTTTGTGGAAGCTGAACTGACCTGGATGAACCGGGCGCACAATGCAGCAGAATCATTACAGTGTATTGATAAAATAAAACAGGCGGGATTTACCAATTACTCGGTTGATCTTATCTATGGTTCACCGCTTTTGCATGATGATGACTGGAAAAGGAATGTGGATATTGCCATTGAGAAAAATATCCCCCACATCTCCTGCTATGCATTGACCGTAGAACCCAAAACTGCCTTAGATAAAATGATAATGCTGCATAAAAAGGAAAATGTTGATCCGGAAAAGCAAGCCCGCCAGTTTTTATTATTGATGGACTGGATGGAGGCCGCAGGTTATGAGCATTATGAGATCAGCAATTTTGCAAAACCCGGCTACCGGAGCAGGCATAACAGCAGCTACTGGAGTGGCGAACGTTACTATGCTTTTGGACCGGCTGCCCACACTTTTGACGGCAAACGCAGAAGATGGAATGTAGCCAACAACAGTAAGTATATTCAATCTTTGCAAAACAAAATCATCCCTTATGAAGAAGAGTTGCTAACGAAAACGCAGCAACTGAACGAATATATCATGACATCACTCAGAACTATGGAAGGATTGAGCCTGGGTCATGTAAGTAAGGTCTTTGGGGAAGCCGAAGCTATCCGCTTAAGAAAGAATTGCCACCGATATGAAACCACCGGCAAACTGGTGCTTGCAGATGAAAGCTTTATCTTAACAAGAGAAGGTAAATTGTTCGCAGATGGAATTGCTTCAGACCTGTTTTTCTGAGTGACTGAAATGCTTTTTAAGGTACTTTACAAACTCCTGCGCCGATAAAAAGAACAGCATCAGCAGAATGGCAGTTGTACCCATATTTAAGAAAGAGAAAGGCATCTTTTTTAATTTGATGATATAAAGTTAGTCCCTTTTTACACCAATGTCAACTCAATATTGTTAAAACCCGCAGCAGCAGGCAGGTTTTCCCATAAAATTTTATAAATGGTATCAGCAATCGGCATATCCGCCAGTATTTTATGATTGATGGTATGCATACATTTACTTGCATTATATCCCTCGGCAACCATACTCATTTCCAGCTGGGCAGCTTTTACAGAATAGCCCTTGCCGATCATATTGCCAAAAGCCCTGTTGCGGCTGTGCAGAGAGTAGCAGGTTACAAGCAGGTCGCCGAGATAAACGGATGCAGCATAGTTATTGGAGCGGTGTTCTTCGGCAGGCTTGCGAATTTCTGTGTGTCCTACTTCTATATTTTTTATTCCTGCCTTTTTCAAAAAACCGGCCATTTCATCAGCGCAATTAGCGATGAACACGCTTAAAAAATTATCCCCATAGTCCAGCCCGTGGGCAATGCCGGAGCCAACTGCATAAATATTCTTTAAAACAGCCGCATACTGTACCCCAAAAATATCACTGTTCTCCACCGTATTCAAATAACTGGTCTTGAAGCATGCGGCTATTTCATGTGTGGCTTTTTCATCTATGCCGGAAAAAGTAAGATAGGATAGCTTTTCCGCTGCTACTTCCTCTGCATGGCAGGGACCAAGCACTGCAAAATAGTCCTTCAGCTCAACGTCGAACTCATTTTTAAGATATTCGTTCAGCAGTAAATTACTTTCCGGTAAAATTCCTTTGATAGCAGAAATGATTTTCTTTCCTTTAAAAATATCCCTGCTAAGCCCATGCAGTGCATTATCAGTATAGGCAGATGGAATAACCACTACAATACAATCGCTGTTGGCAATTACGGCGGCAGGATCAGTTGTTAATTTTAATTTTGAAGTGTCCAGATGTGCTGCGGGCAAATATTGCGGGTTGTGGTGCCTTTCCAGGATATGTTGGATATGAGCCTCGCTGCGGTTCCACCAGTAAATAGTGTTCCCGTTATCAGTTAATATTTTTGCCAGCGCAGTTCCCCAGCTTCCGCTTCCAAGTATTCCAAAAGTCATTTTCAAAAGTTTATAGTTTGTCGTTTTGGGTTTGTAGTTGAAAAGACTCTATTACATCAGCGTTCTTAACAACAAACCTCAAACTACAAACTTGTCAAAGTCCTAATTTCTCCACCGCCAGCTGGGCAGCTACCTGGCTGGCATCTTTTTTATTATATCCTTTAGCTTCGGCAATCAGCTCTCCATCCACAGTAGCGCCAATGGTAAAAAGCCTTCTGCCGTTCTCAAACTTTTCATTGAGGGTTTCAAATTCGAGTGCTTTGCCGTTTTTATTGGCCCAGCCATATAATTTGTTCTTGATATTGATCTCCACATCTTCCAGGTCGTCCATGAACATATGGGGCATAATGATGCATTTCTCCACCCATTTATGCGTACCGGCATATCCCTTATCCAGGTAAACTGCACCTATCAATGCTTCAAGTGTATTACCAAATATCTGGGATATCTTCAGCGCATTATCATATTTATTGTAGAAAGTGATCTTTTTGAGGCCCATTTTCAAAGCAATATCATTAAGCTTCTGGCGGTTCACCATCTTGCTTCTCATCTCGGTTAAGAAGCCCTCGCCTTTATAGGGATATTTTTTAAAAAGGTAATGCGCCACCACCGAGCTTAAAACGGCATCACCCAAAAACTCCAGCCTTTCATTATTCTCATCGGCACCCTCCCTTACACTCCGGTGGCTCAGGGCCGTTTTGTACAGCGCCACGTCTCCCGGTGTAAAGCCAAGAACATTGCCGAGTTGTTTTTTGAACTCCCGGTTATGCGTTTTGCTCCTGAAAAAATCTTTAATGAATTGCAAAGCAATAAAAAGTTTACGTGAAACTTAACTTAATTACATCAGCTAAAATTAATAAAAATTTGTGTCGAAATAAAGTTGACCACAAATGCGGAAAACAAGCTGTAAATAACTAAGCTATATATTTTTTTACGATAACAGAAGCATTGTGCCCGCCAAAGCCAAAGGTGTTGCTCAGGGCGGCATTTACAGTCCGTTGCTGTGCCTTATTGAACGTAAAGTTCAGTTTTGGATCCAGCTCGGGGTCGTCTGTAAAATGGTTTATCGTTGGGGGAACGATATCTTTAGTAACTGCCATAATGCAGGCAAGCGCTTCCAAAGCACCTGCAGCACCCAGGCAATGGCCTGTCATACTTTTTGTAGAACTGATATTCAGGTTGTAGGCATGTTCGCCAAATACATTCAGTATTGCTTTTGTTTCAGCCAGGTCGCCAAGAGGCGTTGAAGTACCATGCACATTGATATAGTCAATATCCTCTGGTTTCATGCCGGCATCCTTCAATGCTGCATTCATAACGTTCTTTGCACCCAGGCCTTCGGGGTGAGGGGCTGTTATATGGTGTGCATCGGCAGTGGCGCCGCCACCAGCAATTTCACAATAAATTTTTGCCCCTCTTGCCAAAGCATGTTCAAGACTTTCAACAATGATCACACCGGAACCCTCTCCCATCACAAAACCATCCCTGTCCTTGTCGAACGGGCGACTGGCTGTACCGGGGCTGTCGTTTCTTTCGCTCAGGGCCTTCATGGCATTAAACCCGCCAACACCTGCTGCACTAACCACGGCTTCACTACCACCGGTTATAATTACATCAGCTTTACCCAAACGAATGGTGTCAAAAGCATCAATAATAGCATTGGTGGAGGATGCACAGGCACTTACAACGGCATAATTGGGGCCCCGGAATCCATGACGCATGGATATTTGCCCTGCGGCAATATCCAGTATCATTTTAGGAATAAAGAAAGGATTGAAACGTGGTGTACCGTCACCCAGGGCAAAGTTCACCACTTCTTCCTGGAAGGTAATTAAACCACCAATTCCGCTGGCGAAGATCACACCTACACGGTCCACATCAACATTGTCTTTGCTGATACCGGCATCTTTTACAGCTTCATCGCTGGCAATTAATGCAAATTGGGTAAAGCGGTCTATTTTCCTGGCTTCCTTGCGGTCGAGATAATCGGTTGGTTCAAAGTCTTTAACCTCACAGGCAAACCTGGTTTTAAACTTGCTGCAGTCGAATTGTTTGATATAATCGCAGCCGCTCACCCCTTCGGCCAAACCCTGCCAATAAGCCCCGACAGTTTTGCCCAATGGGGTCAGTGCTCCCAACCCGGTAACTACAACCCGTTTTAATTCCATAAAATTTGCCTGTGATAGTTAAGTTTAATTACTTAGCATGCTCCTCTAAGTAAGCATTAGCCTGACCTACAGTGGTGATGGTCTCTGCCTGCTCATCGGGAATAGAGATGTTGAATTCTTTTTCAAATTCCATAATAAGTTCTACGGTGTCCAGGCTATCGGCACCTAAGTCGTTGGTAAAAGAAGCTTCTGGTGTAACCTCTGCTTCATCAACTCCTAATTTGTCAACAATTATTTTCTTTACTCTTGTTGCAATGTCTGACATGATAATTAAATTTAGTTTGTATTGGTTGCAAAAATATACATTTTGCACTAATTGCAAAGAAATAGATATTGTTTGATAAATACCCATTTAAGCAAATAAAATTTTCGATTTCCCCTAACCAGGTTTTGGCAAACCATCCGGCATATACTTAATCAGGCATTTTAGTATTATTTGTTGTTTTCTCATATAAGCAGTCGGTAAAAAATTGTATATTGTAAACCCGTTCCTGCCAAAACTTTAACCCGTAGAAAAAAACATACGCTCATATGGCTTTAAAGCAAATCGATCACGGTTCAAAAGAGTACCATCAAATGGTAAAGCTCAGGAATGAGATACTGAGGCAACCCCTTGGCCTATCCTTTACCCCTGATGAGCTGGCCAGGGAAAAAGAAGATATTTTGATAGGCGCTTTCGACGACGATGTATTGCTGGCCTGCTGCATACTTACCAAAACTGATAATAATTGCCTGCGGTTAAGGCAGATGGCCGTGCAAAATAATCAGCAGGGCAAAGGCATTGGAGCCAGCATGATGAATTTTGCTGAGACACTAAGCCGTGATAAGGGATACAAAAAATTGATCATGCATGCCCGGGAAACGGCTCTGGGCTTTTATGAAAAACTGGGATACAAGGCTGTGGGAGATCGCTTTACCGAAGTTACCATACCTCATTTTGTAATGGAAAAAAGGCTGTAAGAGATAAGGTCATTGGTAAATAGGCCCATGGTAATTGAGTCATTGGTTTAACCTTTTATGAGAACAGGCTCTTGCATCAGCAAAAACTAATGACTATTGACTTTTTCACTGCTTCCTGATCCTGGCCTTGAATATCTTTCTTGCCTCCTGCTCTTCATCTCCTTCAAAAGCATCCTTGGGTATAATGAAAAAAGAACGGCTGTTAAAATACAGGTGAAAAAAATGCGGGCTCTCCATCCAGTTACTGAATTCAGGCCAGTTCCAGCTTCTTCCGCCACGGTCGTTCTCAATCCGCATAAAATCGTTACCTAAAATGGCCCGGAAACTGTCTTTGAAAGTATCGGCTTTCCGGTAAATCATATAAGGCAGTGCAAACCAAAAAACAACCATCAGCACAAACCATAAAAGGGAGCTTATCAAAAAAGAAAAAGGGGATATTACTTTAAAGAAAAAAAGTGCGGCCGAAAGCAGTGCAAATACATTTACCAGAATCATCATCACTTTTATTTCGCGGCGTGTTATAAAGTGATAGCGCAATGCCTGGATCACCTTGTTCTTATCGTAGGTAAAAAATAGGGATGTCATCACGCAAAGATAAAGCATACAGCAGCCGGAATATCATCTGGTAAAAAATATCGCAACCCGTTTTCTGCAATTCACTCTGTCTTTTCTGCAACTCACTCCTATTTGATTTCCCGGATATTGAACACATCCTAATATTGATATTGAAATCATTTACCTGATATATTTTTCAATTAAAAAAACTGACATGAAAATCTTAAAATTTTTACCGGGCCTTGCATTAAGCCTGCTTTTTTTCCAGGCCGGCGCCCAGGATGCCCCTAAAGGGTTCACTAATGGATCTGTAACACTGGCCGACAACAGCATTGCAAGCGGCTTTATCAAAGACAATATACGTAAAGACGCTTCGGTTACATTGCTGGTAAATGGCAAAGAAAAAAAATACCACGGAGCCGATATCACCGCAGCCGAAATTGATGCTGTTGCTTACACCTGTATTAAAGGCGATTTTTTTAAGGTGGTTTGTAAAGGGGAACTCACTTTTCTGCAAAAAGCAAGTGATGCATCCGGCAAGCCAACAACCATCGGGAACGAAGTTTTCTTTTTAAGCGGTACCGAAGGAAGGCCCGGCGATTATTTTATTTATGACAACAAAAGCGGGCAACTGAAACTGGTTTCTAAAAAAACACTGAACGAAGTAGTGGCTAACAGTTTCAATAATTATGCCCCCGCCATTGAAAAGGCAAAAAAAGCACAGGCTGATATTGCACTGCTGAAGGAAGCAGTTGAATTGTATAATGGCCGCAACTAAAAATAAAAGATCACTAAGTTAAACCAATACCCAACCCACAGAAAGCTGTGGGTTTTTATATCTTTACCAAATGAGGCGCACCAATTGCAAAATAGGGTTTAACGATGGCTGGCTCATCCTTTTTACGGTGCCGGCACTTAGCTTTATTGTGCCATTTATCTTTGGCGGCTGCCGCTTCAGCAGGCCGCCTTATTTTACTGCCGATCTTTATTTCAAAACGATGGTGATGATCATCTGCCTTTGGGCGGGCGACCGGCTCATCATGATCTGGAGCCGCGGCAAATACCCGCAGTTCAGGGATGTACGCAAAAGGCTTGTTCACCAATCGGTGGCCATGTTTGTTTTTACTGTTGCAGGTAATAATACGCTTGGCTGGTTAATTGATGATATTATTTTTAAGCGCAGGAATGGCAGTTTTTTTGACAATGACAGGCTGATCAATACCAATTCAGCCGCCATATTCTGCACCATCATGATCATAGCCATTTATGAAAGTATTTACTTCATGAATGAACTTAGAAAATCGGTGGAAGAAAAAGAAACGCTGAAAAGGGAAAGCCTGAAAGCCCAGCTGGATGCCCTGAAGACACAGGTCAACCCCCATTTCCTGTTCAATAACCTGAACACACTCACAGCCATTATACCCGATACCCCGGACCAGGCCATTGAATTTGTACAACAAATGTCGAAGGTTTATCGCCATATACTGGAAGTGCAGGATGAAAAAACGATACCCTTAAAAAATGAACTGGATGTTTTAAGGGCTTACGGATTTTTATTAAAGACCCGTTTTGGCGACAACCTGCATATAGATATTGATGTGCCTGAAGGGAAGATGAAGCAACAGATCGTTCCACTATCGCTGCAACTGCTGATGGAAAATGCCATCAAACATAATATTGTATCGGCGGCCAAACCCCTTACCATCAAAGTATTTGCACAAAACGGCCACCTGCTGGTAAGTAATAACCTGCAGGTAAAAAATCAGCTGATCGAATCGACCGGCATTGGTTTGCAAAACATTCGCAACCGCTATAAATTATTTGGCGATGAGGAGGTAAAGGTTGATGAAACCGGAAACAGCTTCACAGTTTCCATCCCATTGATATAAAACTAACATGAAGGTCATAATCATAGAAGATGAGATACCCGCTGCAACCCGGCTGGGCAAATTGCTGAAGCTGGTTAGCGGCGATATGGACATTGTTGAAAAACTCGACAGCGTGGCTGCTGCAGTCCAATATTTTCAAACATCAGCACAACCCGACCTTATCTTCATGGATATTCAGCTGGCCGATGGTTTAAGTTTTGACATCTTTTCGCAGGTTCACATAAATACTCCGGTGATTTTTACCACTGCTTTTGACCAATACACTTTAAAGGCTTTTAAAGTGAACAGTATCGATTACCTGTTAAAACCCATTGATGAGAACGAGCTCAGGCTGGCCGTTGAAAAATACCGGGAGCTGTATCCAAAAAAAACCGGTGATTATCCTGACAAGCTGATGAAGATGCTGGCTGAAATGAATATGGGCAAATACAGGGAACGCCTGCTGGTAAAGCGGGGGCAGCAACTCAGCTTTATAAAAACAGAAGCCACGGCTTATTGCTATGCCGATGGCAAACTTTGCTATGCGGTGGATTTCAATAACAATAAACACCTGCTGGAGATCAATCTGACGCAGTTGGAAGAACAACTGAACCCCGGCAAGTTCTACCGGATCAACCGGCATTTGCTGGTGAATATTGAAGCCATAAAAAAAGTGAATACCTGGCTTGGCGGAAGATTGAAACTGGAGATCAGTCCGGCAACCAGCACCGAAACAGTTGTAAGCAGGGAAAGGGTGAATGGCTTTAAGGAGTGGCTGGGGCAATAACTCAATTACAAACTTCACCAGCTACCTTACCACCACCATCCACCGGCATACCGCCAATGGCCCTGCCACGTAAGGAAGCATTTACAAAACTAACCCGGCGGTTTTGCGCCCTGCCATCGGGGGTATTGTTGTCAGCAACGGGCTTCGTATCGCCAAAGCCCACAGCTATCAGTCTTTTACAATCAATACCCATCCCGGTCAATTTACTGCATATAACCATCGCCCTTTTTTCAGAAAGCGCCTGGCTGCCAGCCGCATCGCCGCTGTTATCAGTATGGCACTCCACCCGCAACAGGCTGATGTAAGACTTATCAGTAAGGTATTGCCTGATTATTTCCAAAGCTGCCATGCTTTCCGGTTTTAGTTTAGCCGAGCCGGTCTCGAACAAAACCGGTTTGGATATCTTTACTTCGTTGCCATCGAGTTTATAATCCTGTGCCTGCAGGATGAAAGCAAAGGATGAAAGCATAACGGTGAAGAACCATTTCATAATTGTTGTTTTATGTTGTAAAGTTGAAAAAATAATTTGAAACGGCCGTACCATCCGGAGGGTATTTTGTTTTTGCCATTCCTGTTTTATTATTGCTGTACTTTTACTACTATGTTTCTTCCGAAAGCCAGGCCTATCCATTCAATTTTATCAGTACTGCTGTTACTGTGCTTTTTTGCTTCCTGTAATGTAAAAAAAGAAGCACGTAAAATAACCCCTGCTTTCTACTACTGGAAATCCACTTTAAACCTCACCAGTTTTGAAAAACAAAAACTCGATTCTCTAAATGTAAAAACCATCTACCTTAAATTCTTTGATGTGGACTGGGACGAAGCTGCAGGTAAACCCGTACCAGTGGCTAAACTGCAAGGTTCAAAGAGTGCATTGCCAAATGACTTTGCTGTTATTCCTGTAGTTTTTATTACCAACAGCTGTATTCAAAAAATTGATTCATCCCGGACAGATAACCTGGCCGAAAATATATACAGCCTGTTGCAGGACATAGGGCGGGCCAACAGTTTTGATTCGATTCCCGAAATACAAATTGACTGTGACTGGACCGAAGCAAGTAAAGACAACTACTTCCGGCTTTTGAAGCACCTTAAACTACTGGCTGCAAACTACAAGCTTTCTGCCACCATTCGACTGCACCAGGTAAAGTTCCTTACCAAAACCGGCATCCCCCCTGTTGACCGCGGCTTGCTCATGTGCTATAATATGGGCAACCTTAAAAATCCTGCCACTAATAATTCGATTTTAGAGACCGGGGAATTAAAAAAATATACAGGCAACCTTTCCGGCTATCCACTACCACTGGATGTAGCTTTTCCGTTGTTCAACTGGAAAGTGCTGTATAGGAACAATACATACAAAGGCCTGATAGAGAATTTACCGGATGAAGCTTTTAACAGTTCATGCTGCAGTAAAAGCGGAAACAGGTACCAGGTTTTAAAAGACACGGTTCTGCAGGGATATGAACTGCGCAAGGGCGACATGATCCGGGATGAACAAAGTGATATAAAAGAAGTGCTGATGGCAGCTGCTTTAACAGGCAGCCAACTTAAAAATACCCCCCTGAGGGTATCCCTCTACCATTTGGATTCTGTAATTTTAAGCAAATACCCCACACATGAACTGGAAAGCATTTATAACAGTTTGCATTAGCACTGCCATCGTTTCGTTTCCGCAAAACATCATTGGCTGCGGTCCTGAAGCAGACCCATATGATTATTACACTTCCTTCTTTCATCAAAATCTGCCCGATGCCCGGGGTTACCGGCCTTTTTACTATGTGGGGTACAGGTCTTTCTATGATGAAACTGAACCAACCGAAGTGGCTGATGTGCTGGCAGATGAATGGGCTGCCTATTGCGGGCCATCTGTAAAAAAAGCGGATGCAAAAAAACTGGTGAACAAGTTTGCCTGGAAGGATTTGAATAATCTCTACTACAACCTGGAAAAAAATCAGCCATTAAAAATACCCGACTCAGTAAAGCAAAACAGCATGACGGCTTACTTCATGCAAAGCAGGGACCTGGAAGCGCTGGGCTACATCATGTATGCAAAGCAGGTGGAGCCATACGTACTGGGAGGCGAAGGCGAATGGGATGCATTGAAAAGAGACAGCCTGAAAATGGCTAAGCTGATAAAGAACGGCCAGCAATTGTATGCCGTGGCCAAAAAAGATATTTTCAAACAAAAGTATGCTTACCAGTTCCTGCGGCTGGGGCTTTACAGTGGCCGCTATACCGATGTTATCAGCTGGTATGATGAATATGCTTCGAAGATAAATTACAGCAGCGTACTTCAACCGCTAAGCCTCGCATTGAAAGCAGGTGCTTTATTTCATAGTGGCGGTCAAAAAGAAGCTGCCTATCTTTTCAGCAAAGTATTTGCTGCCAGCACCGCCAAACGGATTTCTAATTGCCTGGGTTTTATATGGAGTGTGGATTCCAAGGCAGACAGAAAAGAATACCTCAGTCTTTGTAAGAATGACAAAGAAAGAGCTGCCATGCTTTCGCTGTTTGCGTTGAACAGCAGCGATAACAATTTGACGGACATGGAGGAAATTTACAAGCTTAACCCTGGTAGCGAGGAGCTTGAGATACTGGTGGTACGTGAAATAAACAAACTGGAAGAAAAATACCTGACACCGGCCATGCTGAAACAGCCGGGGGGCAAACCCTTTTATTTTACCTGGGAAGATGAAAGCCGTGACAGCATTATGCGGGAAAGCGAAAAAGAGGTAACAGCCCTTGCTTCTTTCCTGCACCATGCCGCACAAAAAAATAATGTAACCAACGCAGGCTTATTTGAAACCGCAGCTGCCTATGCTGCCTATATGACAAGGGATTATGCTGCCAGTAAAAAATACCTTGCCGCAGCGGAAAGATTATCCCTTACACAAAAGGTAAAAGACCAATGGGCGCTTACCAATATTTTGGTCACCATTAATGAAAAAGAAAAAATAGATGCGCCTTTTGAAGAGCAGTTGCTCCCCTCCCTGCAATGGCTGGAAGACAGGGTGAAAGCAGAAAAAGCTGTAACCCTTAATTACTGGGATGTTCAGCAGTGGCGCAATATTTACAGGAACCTGCTAAGCGAAGTTTTAGCAAGGCGCTACCACCAGCAGGGCGACCTTGCCAAAGAAGTGCTGTGCATAGGCAATGCCGACTGGATCATGAAAGGCAAACAGGATTATTACGGATCGATGAATGGCATTGATTTTTTAAGGAATAACCTGATGAGCAAAGATGTGGAAAGATTGTATGCCCTGGTTGACAATAAACAGCCTTCCAGATTTGAAAGCTATTTGATCAGCCGCAATTCAGTTACCAAAAAAGAAGTGGTTGATTTTGCCGGTACTTCATACTTGCGTGAATTCAATTATGATAAGGCTATTGAGTGGTTTAAAAAATCGGCTGATAAAAAAACGATCCTTAAAAATCCCTTTGCCGACCTGCTGTACGACCGGGAAGAACAGTTGCCCGGAGAAAAGAACTTTAAGACCACCAAACTGGCTTTTGCACAGGAAATGCTGAAACTGGAGCAGGATGCAAAACAACCTGCCACCGCAGCTAAAAGTTATTACCGGCTGGCGCTGGGCATGTACAATATAACCTACTACGGGCATACCTGGGAAATGGTGCAATACTACCGGAGCGGCAGCGACGGGTACCATATTCCGGCCGATGCCACCGGTTTCCAAAAAGAATATTATGGCGCCTACAAGGCCCACGATTATTTTGAGAAAGCCATGAAAGCCGGTACCGATAAGAATTTTAAAGCCCGTTGCTTATTCATGATGGCCAAGTGCGCCCAAAAGCTGGAGCACCAGCCGCAATATGATGAATACAGCTACGGCAACTGGGATAAATACGAAGAAGCCAATAAAGCATACTGGCCAAAATTTAAAAACAATAAATATTTCCCGCAGTTTGTAAAGGAATATAGCGGCACTGCTTTTTATAAAGAGGCCTTTAACAGCTGCAGCTATTTGAGGGATTTTGTGAAGAAGAAATAATGAAGGAATAACGGCCAGGTTAAGGTAGTAAAATAATACAAACAGGTGACGGCTCTTGAAGAGTCGTCACCTGTTTTACATCTGCAGCTCCCCAAAGAACCGCTGATGAACGGAGCGTCGCCACTACCGTTCAATCAGCGTTACAAAAGCTTGTTCCATAAAAAAAACCACCGGCTTTTACACCGGTGGTTTCAATGTATGTTTGTGCTTATCAAACCAAATTAACTGCAACCCATACTGTTTCCGCAGTTCAGGCATTTGTAGCAGGTGCCGCTTCGTACTGTTATATGTCCGCAGGTATTGCAGGCAGGTGCGTCGCTTTGCATGCTTTTAGCTGCTGCATTCACGGCATCCATACTGCCTTCCACTTTTTTGTGGGCCGTGCGATGCGGCGCGGCAGCAGGCGTAGTGGCAGGCTTGGCGGCTCCCATTACCCTTACCTCGCTGAGTTCGGGCTTGCGGTCGCCGATGGTGGGCGTATCAATATCCCATTCTTCATTGCCCAGGTTCTGCACTTCTGGCTTATCCAGCACATGAACTAAATCGTTGCGGCCCAGGTATTCGTAAGCCAGTGAGCGGAAGATGAAGTCGATGATGGAAGTAGCGCTCTTGATATTCGGGTGGTCAACCATGCCGCTTGGTTCAAAGCGGGTGAACACGAATTTCTCAACATACTCTTCCAGGGGCACACCATATTGCAGGCCAATGGAAATAGCAATGGCAAAGCAGTTAAGCATACTGCGCATGGTGGCACCTTCCTTCGCCATGTCTATGAATATTTCTCCCAAAGTACCATCGTTGTATTCGCCTGTACGCAGGAACAGGGCCTGGCCGTTTATTTTTGCCTTTTGTGTAAAACCGCGGCGCTTGGCTGGTAATGCACGTCTTTCAACGATCATGGCCAGCTGGCGTTTCAGGGTGGTATCAGCGCTGTTCTGTACACGCTTATTCATTTCGTCCAGCAGGTCGTCGATGGTCAGCTTGCCCATATCCACCATCGTGGCCAGTTCTGCTGCCATGGCTGTTGCAGTTTCTTCCGAAACGGGTTCGTCCAGTTTTTTCTTCTTATCGCTCTTATTGCTTAAAGGCTGAGACAGTTTGGAACCATCACGGTACAAAGCACAGGCTTTCAAACCAAGTTCCCAGCTCAGGCGGTATGCATCAGCGATCTCTTCCTGTGTGGCTTCGTTTGGCAGGTTGATGGTTTTTGAGATAGCGCCGCTCAGGAATGGCTGCGCTGCACCCATCATGCGTATATGCCCGTGCGCATGTATATAACGCTGGCCCAGTTGGCCGCACTTATTGGCGCAGTCAAATACCGGTAAATGTTCTTCTTTCAAATAAGGGGCGCCTTCCACGGTCATGGTGCCGCATACATATATATTGGCCGCTTCAATTTCCTCATCACTGAAGCCAAGCGCTTCCAGCAGGCTCCAGCCAAAGTCATTGTATTGCTCGGGTTTAAAACCAAGCCTTTGCAGGGTGGCTTCTCCCAAAGTATATACATTGAATACAAAGCCAATTTCAAAAGCTGCGCCCAGCACACTGTTCAGCTTGTCGATATCTTCCTGTAAAAATCCTTTTTCCATCAATGTTTTGGTATTGATGAAGGGCGCTTTATCAAGTGAAGCATGCCCTTTTGCATACGCTACGATCTCTTCGATCTCGGCTTCGCTGTATTTTAAATTGCGCAATGCCTGCGGTACGCTTTGGTTAATTATCTTGAAATAACCACCACCGCTTAGTTTTTTAAATTTCACCAGTGCAAAATCTGGTTCCACGCCCGTGGTGTCGCAATCCATCACCAGGCCAATGGTACCGGTTGGTGCAATCACCGTTGTTTGGGCGTTGCGGTAGCCGTACTTCTCTCCCAGCTGAACGGCATCGTCCCATGCTTTAGTGGCTGCTTTCAACAAATAGTCAGGACAATATTTAGCATTGATACCCTGTGGTTTTATTTGAATGCCTTCGTAAGCTTCACTGGCATCATAAGCAGCTGCACGGTGGTTGCGCATTACACGCAGCATATGTTGTTTGTTCTCTTCGTACTTATCAAAAGCTCCCAGGAAACTGGCCATTTCGGCCGATGTTTTATAAGAAACACCGGTCATGATGGCCGTGATGGCCCCTGCAATACCCCTGGCTTCTTCACTGTCGTAAGCGATACCACTTACCATCAGCATTGAGCCCAGGTTGGCAAAGCCCAAACCAAGTGTCCTGTAATCATAACTTAACTGCGCCACTTCTTTTGAAGGGAACTGCGCCATCAGCACAGATATCTCCAGTACCACCGTCCACAGGCGGCAGGTATGTTCAAAACCAGCTACGTTAAAAGTATTTGTGTTTTCATCGAAGAACTGGCGCAGGTTAACGCTGGCCAGGTTGCAAGCGGTGTTATCCAGGAACATGTATTCGCTGCAGGGATTGGAAGCCCTGATAGGACCACCTTCCGGGCAGGTATGCCACTCGTTGATAGTGGTATCGTATTGAGTACCCGGATCCGCACAACGCCATGCAGCATAGTTGATCTGGTTCCACAGTTCCCTTGCCTTTACTTTTTTCATTACACGGCCATCGCTTCTTGCTTTCAGTTCCCATTCACCATCTTCGTCCAGAATATTAAAGAACTCGTTTGGTATGCGTATGGAGTTGTTGCTGTTTTGGCCGCTTACGGTGCGGTAAGCTTCACCCTCGTAATCACTTGCATAGCCGGCAGCTATCAAAGCAGCCACTTTATCTTCTTCCTCTACTTTCCAGTTGATGAATTTTTCTATTTCGGGGTGGTCCAGGTCCAGGCAAACCATTTTAGCTGCCCGGCGGGTGGTGCCGCCGCTTTTAATAGCGCCTGCAGCACGGTCTCCGATCTTTAAGAAGCTCATCAGGCCGCTGGATGTACCGCCGCCGCTTAATTTTTCGCCCTCGCCGCGTATGCTGCTGAAGTTGGTACCCACACCGCTTCCGTATTTGAATATCCTGGCTTCACGTACCCACAGGTCCATGATACCACCTTCGTTCACCAGGTCATCTTCAACACTTAAAATAAAACAGGCATGAGGCTGGGGACGTTCGTAAGCATTGGCCGATTTTTTTAACTGGCCGTCTTTAGCATCTACATAATAGTGCCCCTGTGGCTTGCCGGTTATCCCATATACTTCGTGCAGGCCGGTATTGAACCACTGCGGACTGTTAGGTACGCAGGCCTGGTTTAAAATAGAATAAACCAGTTCATCATAAAATATCTGGGCATCATTGGCTGTTGCAAAATAGTCGTAGCGTTCGCCCCATACCCGCCAGCAATGTGCCATACGGTGTGCAACCTGTTTCACGGTTGTTTCCCTGCCGGTGGTACCATCTTCTTTAGGCACACCTGCCTTGCGGAAATATTTTTGTGCCAGGATATCGGTTGCGATCTGGCTCCATTGTTTGGGCACTTCCACATTATCCATCTGGAACACCACTTCACCACTCGGGTTCTTAATTACAGAAGTACGGTAATCGTACTCAAACATATCGAAAGGACTAACACCCTCTTTGGTAAACTGACGGGTGAACTGTAAGCCCTGTGCGGGTTTTGATCTTTTTGCCATATAAATCTTATCGTTGAAAGAATGGGTTATCTGAATGTTAAGCAAACGAAAATATTTGTATTGACTGAACAATCAAACTTATAAATATCAACACCTGTGGACAAAGGCGGTGGATAATTTTTCAGACGCCTGCGGACAGTGGTTTTGCTCACTTTTCCCCATATTTTTCGCAAAATGTTGGTTTAAACCACTTGGAAATTTCAGCAAAAATCCAAAGGACTGATAAATGCAGGTTTTTGCAGTTTTATTGTTGTTGGAACAGCAAATTGCCAGCCACAAATTAAATGCTGCCGGCTATTGCAATCCGGCATTACAATGAGTAGATTTATAAAAAAAAACTGACTGGTATGAACAAAAAAAGCCTCTTCTTACTGCTGGGTATAGTATGCCTGGCTGCAGCTGTTGCCATGTACATGATCGGCAAAAACTCAAGTCATTTATCCGAGCTAAAAGATTTTTGGTGGATACCATTGCCATTGGGATTACTGGCATTGTTTGTGGCCGGCAGAAAGTAGTGAGCCCTTGCTGCTAAAGCCATTGCTTTGATGCTATATTTGCAACCATGAAAGTAGTGATACAAAGGGTAACACAGGCATCTGTAACCATCAGCGGCAATATCAAATCTGAAATTAAAAACGGGTTGCTCGTTTTACTTGGTATCGAAGATGCTGATACCAGTGAGGACATTGTATGGCTAAGCAATAAAATTGTAAACCTGCGCATTTTTGATGATGAAAACAAAGTGCCCAATATTTCTGTAAAAGATATCGGCGGTGATATCTTACTGGTAAGCCAGTTCACCCTGCATGCCTCCACTAAAAAAGGCAACCGCCCTTCTTATATCAAAGCCAGCAAGCCCGATATAGCCATTCCGCTGTATGAAAAAATGATTCTTCATCTGGAAACTGATCTGGGAAAAAAAATTTTTACGGGCGGGTTTGGAGCGGATATGAAAGTTCAATTGCTGAATGACGGACCGGTGACGATTGTGATTGATACAAAGAACAAAGAATAAATTTATATGGGCTAAAGCCCAATATCTTACTGCCAATTGCCTGGCCTTTAAAGGCCAGGCTAAAAACAAAAAAAAATCCACTCACGGGCTTTAGCCCTTACAATTTTTATCAACCATGAATGAAATGACAATCAAGCAGGCACAACAGCAGGTTGACCAATGGATTAAAACCGTTGGTGTAAAATATTTCAGTGAGCTCACCAACCTGGGTATTCTCATGGAAGAAGTAGGTGAATTAAGCAGGCTGATGGTACGCCAATATGGCGAACAGTCTTTCAAGGAATCTGACAAAGGGAAAGATTTGGCAGATGAAATGGCAGATGTATTATGGGTGCTGATCTGTCTGGCAAACCAGACAGGTGTTAATTTAACAGAAGCCCTGCAAAAGAATTTTGAAAAGAAACAGACAAGAGACGGCGACAGGCATCAGCAAAACGAAAAACTCCATTAATCAATTGCTTTAATCTCAGCCATAACCAATTTCGTTTATTGATTGTACCGGTAAACCCGCCCGGGTTAGAATTAGCAGACCCTGTTCGTTGTGATATAAAAAAAGTGCAGCCCTGTTTCAGGGCTGCACTTTTACTTTTAAAAAATAATCTCTGAATTATTTTCCCTTTTTACTCAGGTGAACCTGCAAGCCAACATTCACAGGAATATAGAACCTGCTGTACTCGCTGGTGTAATCGTAGCCTGAACCGGTTGAAGGCCTGTATTCGTAGCTGGTTTTGCTTTTACCGTAGTTGAACCCTACAGAAGCAAATAAACCAACATTAGAAGTTACAAAATGCTCATAGCCAAAAGTTAAACCGGCATTCCAATCACCTTTAGGTTTTGTTTTGGTTTCGCTGCTGGCGCCTGTGCTGGTGCTGCTGGTACTTTTACCACCGGCAATACCATATTGGAAGTTAACCTGTCCAAAAGGTTTTCCCTTGCTGCTGCCACCAAAATAATAGCGGGCCAGCGGGCCAATATAAAATGAAGGCTGGTTGTATTTGCTTTCAGATGTGGTGGTGGAACCGGTGTTAGAACTGTTGCTGGTACTGTTGTAAAAAGAAACACTGATACCGCCGCCCACAGCCAGGTTATCCATTACAAACCAGGCCACATTTGGATTGATGGAAATAGAAAAGCTGTTTCCATCTGAATTGTACACGGTGGGTGTATTGCTGTACGTTGTTTTGCTATCACTGTTTGTGTAGCTTAAGGCACCAAGACTCACACCGATCATCTTGTCGCCTTTGTTGGTTTGTGCAATGGCATTACCAGTAGTTACTGCTGCCATTAAAATCAGAATTAATTTTTTCATAACGCGAAGTTTAATTAGAAATGTTTTTTTCTCGGGCGCAAAATTAGTGCCATCATTATTAATATGCAATACCACAAACTGGTAATTATGGATTTTATTTAGAACTGATGCAATATAACGCAGGATGTATTTTTCAAATATGCAAATTTATTCATGTGGCATATTTTCTCTTTCCTGCTTCCGGGTTTCGGTATAATACAGATATAAAAGGATAGCAGCAGCTACGATAAGCACTAATGAATATAATTCCTTTGCAATAACAGCACTCCAAAATCCGGCCAATAAAAAAACCATACCAAACAGCAGGTACCAGCTGCGCATTACAGAAGACCTGAACGGTACATATATCTTTTCAATATCACTGTCAGTATAACCTTCATTTCTGAGGTCATTCTCCATTTCGCCCTGCGGCACCCCTCTTTTTAACCGGCGCCTGGCTTCCTGTATCTTTTCTTCCGTTATCATGTTATTTATCCTGCTGTAAAATCGAGCCTGCATAATTTATAAGCTGCATTCAGCCTTCCCGCTTTCAGATCTGCGGTTAGTTGCAATAAGCGTGGGAAATAAAGATCAAAGTCCTTTCCGTATGCCGATCTCAAATGCTCCTGTTCAAGACCGGAAACTTTTCCGTCAAATGCAACAGCAACCGTAAAAAGGTCCAGCAGGAAATTCCGCTCGCTTTCAGATACTTTTTGCAGGCTGTCTAAAAAAAGGTCCCAGTCATCATATTTATTGGCCTCATCCAGGCTGAGCAGTTGCTGGAATTCCAGCAGCAGCAGGATCATATTGGGATGGTAGTTCTGCGTCATCACCACTGCATTACCAATGGCACGCATGCAGCCAACCTCAGCTTCGGGCGATAGCAGATCCAGCTGCTTTTGTTGCCTTATATTATCTGCAATACGGTTGGCCAGTGCAAAACCAAAAAGCCGCAGCCTTGCCTCATGTGCCACACGCTTTAAAACAACGCCGTTCCAGAAAGCCTCCACCAGCAGGGCCTCGTACAATACAGAAAATCCCAGTATGTGTTCGCCTACCGAAAACTTCAGTGCATATTTTAAAATAAAGTTCGTTACAAAGATCTTCGCTTTATAGATGAGCCCCAGTACCAGCAGGTTCTTTTTGGAGATACGTTTGAACGGATCAATGCCCAATATCTTCAATTCAGGATCGGGCAATTCCAGGGCTGTACGTGCCAGTATATTTTTTACGCTGAAGATACCCGACTGCAGGAACTCCCCCGGGCTGGCATGCAAATTAATGACATCACTTACTTCATACACTGCTTTGAGTGCGATGATAAACAGCAGGTAAAACTCTATCAGTACGGATAACAAGGTTACCGCCGCAACCCAGCCGTAATGAATAAACCAGGGCTCTTTGGCAAAATACACATCCACCCAAACCGTTGGAAAAACGAGTACGATTCCGGTAAGGGCAGAAAGTAAAATCCCTTTGTTGGTGATGTTACTGATCTTGCGGGAAAGCTCTTCATCTGTAAAGTCGAAAACAGTATGGGTAAGATCCCGCTTCCTGAAAAAATTCAGGTAATACAATCCAAAACGCTCCAGCACAGAAGGTTTGTTCTCGGGTAATTGAAATTTGCCAGCCACGGGTTATTATTATTGCAACAAATATATGCTTTAAAAATAGTTGACAATATTGCCTAAATTTGCGCCCTACCTGTATACCGGATAAAAAAACTAACTGCCGGCCCAAAACAGGTAAAGAAGGCATATGGCAAACGAAACGAACAATTTTGCGGACCTGATTTCGCATTGCAAAGAGTACGGTTATATTTTTCAAAGCAGCGAAGTGTATGATGGCCTGGCTGCTGTATATGATTATGGCCAGAACGGCGCACAGTTAAAAAAGAACATACGTGATTACTGGTGGAAAAGCATGACCCAGATGCACGACAATATCGTGGGCATTGATGCGGCTATTTTTATGCACCCCACCACCTGGAAGGCCAGCGGCCACGTTGATAATTTCAGCGACCCGATGATCGATAACAAAGACAGTAATAAAAGATACCGGGTTGATCACCTGATCGAAAGTTTTGCCGAAACCCTGCCCGAAAATGAAGGCAAACAATTACTGGAGCAGATGGATGCCCTGCTGGCAAAAGATGACTATACAGGCCTGAAAAAATTAATTGAAGACAACAAGATAACCTGCGCCATCAGTAAAACCTGCAACTGGACCGATGTGCGCCAGTTCAACCTCATGTTCTCCACCGAATTTGGCGCCGTGGCAAGTGATAACCCGGATGATAACAAAGTGTACCTGCGCCCCGAAACGGCACAGGGTATCTTTGTGAACTTCCTCAATGTGCAAAAGACCGGCCGGATGAAGATCCCCTTTGGTATTGCACAAACGGGCAAGGCTTTTCGTAACGAGATCGTTGCCCGCCAGTTCATCTTCCGCATGCGGGAGTTTGAACAGATGGAAATGCAGTTCTTCGTTCGCCCCGGCACTCAAATGGAATGGTATAATTTCTGGAAAGAGGAAAGAAAGAAATGGCATGAGAGCATTGGTATCCCTGCCGAAAAACTGCGCTTTCACGATCACGTAAAACTGGCGCATTATGCCGATGCCGCATTGGATATTGAATTTGAATTCCCCTTCGGCTGGAAAGAACTGGAAGGCATTCACAGCCGTACCGACTTCGACCTGAAACAACACCAGGAATACAGCAAAAAGAAAATGCAGTATTTCGATAATGATATCGACCCGGCAACCAGCAAACCTTATGGCAATTACATCCCGTATGTGGTGGAAACCTCGGTTGGCCTCGACCGCCTCTTTCTTACCATCATCAGTCTTTCTTATGCTGAAGAAAAATGGAACAAGGAAGACGGTACCGAAGACAGCCGTGTGGTACTGAGAATCCCTGCAAAGATCGCCCCCACCAAGCTGGCCATTCTTCCGCTGGTAAAAAAAGATGGATTGCCTGAAATAGCCCGCCAGCTGATGGATGACTGCAAGGGAAGCTTCATGTGTTTTTACGAAGAGAAGGATGCCATTGGTAAAAGATACCGCCGTATGGATGCCATTGGCACACCGTTCTGTGTCACTATCGATCATCAAACCAAAGAGGACAATACCGTAACTATCCGCTACCGCGATACTATGGTACAGGAAAGAATTGCTTTGAGCGATGTGAAGAAGCTGGTGCTGGAGAAAATTAATTAAGTTACACGGCAAATAATGATAATTTAGAGGAACTATGAAATGGTTCCTCTTTTTTCTTATTTTAATAGCCGCTGGTTGCAATGGTCCAAATAAGCGGGATCAGCTTTTTTTTGACTCATCACTTGTACACATTACTTCAAAAACACCTGATACAAATACGATTGTTAACAGGAACACTTACCTTGACAGCTTTGAAGCCGACATGGTTTACCTTGAAGATACCGGTTACTTTAGAAATCTAGGAATACCTCAGGTAAATAAACTTGGATATTCATTAACCTGCCAGCTTGATGTCTTTTTAAATAGCCTGATCTCAAAAAAAGACATTGTCTTACTAAATAATAAGGGTCTGTCTCACAGCTGCAGAATAATAGATAAGGGCAACGTCAGATTCGATACATTACGAAACGGCAAAATCAGTTTTATTCAAAAACAGGTATTAGGCCTTTATTCCGATTCAGATAACGGCAGCGCAGTTTTAAAAATAAATGGCAAGTCTGTAAAAGCCAGGTCTGTTATCGATTTAGATTATGAAGCATTTCTTGATTTTGATCCTTCGTCATTTCGTGATTTTTTATTTCGAGGCAAAGAATTTTATTTTATACGGGCTACTGTAACCGGAACCCAGGGTGCCTCAATGGGAAATGTAAGCTATCACTTATTATATGATGTAGAGCGTAACAAATTATTTTATGTAAATAGCTGCCGTTTATCTGATTGGGTTCCATTTGGAGATGTAAATAATGACGGAGTTTTAGACATGCTCGATTTCGATAACAGTGATTTTTGTACTACCGTACCATCTAGCGACAGGGCGGCTATTCACTTTTATTCCTATAAAAATGGAGGATTTATTTTACAAAAAGATAAGCAAGGCATCCCATATTCAATTGAAGGCAATACTGGATCTCAATATTTACAGGATTCATTCAATATCAAAAAATACCATTGGCCGGTAAAATTAAACTACTGATTTTATTTTAGAATAAGCAAAGCCAGCCCATTAAACAGCCCTCTTTTCCCGATACAGCATTGAATCAAAAAAAAGCTTCAACAATCAAACATGATTAATATCAGCACCGCTCCTGAACTAGGTCAATGAATAATGCCGGGCTTCCATCTAATTTGGCCCGCTATTCTGTTATTCACTAATCTACCATTATGTCAGCAACCGACATTACCAAACCGGCAGACCTCACAGCGCATGCTGATGGCACCGGGCCATTAAGAAAACAGCGCCCGCTATACGTTGATTTTATGCCTCCCTGCAACAGCGCCTGCCCGGCAGGAGAAAACATCCAGGCCTGGCTGAGCTTTGCACAGGCGGGCGATTATTTCTCTGCATTTCAAACAATGCTGGAAGACAACCCGTTTCCCGCCATCATGGGACGTGTATGTGTAAAGCCCTGCGAAACAGGCTGCAACCGGAATCATATTGATACCACCGTTAACATACATGCAGTGGAACGCTTTATCGGCGATGAAGCCATCAGGCAGCAGTGGCCCGTTCAATTCAAATCAGCTTCCAGCGGCAAAAAAGTGATGGTGGTGGGCGCAGGCCCTTCGGGTCTTTCTGCAGCCTGGCACCTCGTTCGTATGGGCCACAGCGTAACCGTATATGAGGCAGGTACACATGCAGGAGGTTTGTTGTGGACCGGCATACCAGATTATCGCCTGCCAAAAGATATACTTGACTTTGAGATCAGCCGTATTGTGAAGGCTGGCGTAAAAATAGAACTGAACCACAAAGTACAGGACCTCATGCAGGAAAAAGAAGCAGGTGGTTTTGATGCCGTTTACCTGGGTATTGGTGCAGGATTGATCCACCAGGAGCAAATAGAAGATGATGCTTCTGTTTATATAACGGATGCTTTTGGATTCTTTAATGAAGCCAGATCAAACCCATCACCTTTTATGAGTAAAAAAGTAGTGATCTATGGAGGTGGTAAACTAGCCCTGTACCTTGCCAGGATGATCAAAAGATTTGGCTCGGAGGCCACGGTATATTTTGCCGGCGATAAAAAACTGATGCCTGCTTATGACTACGAAACAGAAGATGCACTTGCTGAAGGAGTGGATGTGCAATTGCTGAAGAGCATCAAAAGCATCAGCAAAAATACCCTCACGCTGGAGCAGATGAAAGTGGAAAAAGGAAAGGCTGTTGGCTGCAATGAATTTGAAACTATTCAGGCAGATGTGCTGATCGTTGCCAACAAACAGGAAACTGACTCAGGATTTTTGCGTGCGCTGAATGGCATGGTCATTCATGAAGATGGTACTATCAAAACAGATACCCAGCGCATGACCGGCTGCACAGGTGTATTTGCAGGCGGCGATATGCTGCCCGGCGAAAACCGCAGCGCCACCATTGCCATTGGCCATGGAAAAAAAGCTGCAAAATATATCGATGCTTTTTTAAGAGGCGAATCTTATCAGAAACCGGAGAAACACCCAACTGCAGGCTACCGCAAACTGCATATGTGGTACAAAACCGATGCACCACAAAAAGAACAGGATAAACTATCACCCGGGATCGCTATTCAGAACTTCGATGAGATCAATGCGGGACTGCCGGAAAAAGAAGCACGTTACGAAGCACAACGCTGCCTTAGCTGTGGCAACTGCTTTGAGTGCGATGGCTGCTTTGGCGCCTGCCCGGAAGATGCCATTATTAAACTGGGCGCCGGCAACCGCTACAAATTCAATTATGATGCCTGCACCGGCTGTGCTGTATGCTACGAGCAATGCCCCTGCCACGCCATCGAAATGATTCCAGAACCTGTTAAATCAACTGACCATGCCCAATAAAAATAAATTAATTGCCACCATCGACGGAAATGAAGCGGCTGCATATGTTGCTTACCGGGTTAATGAAATATGCGCTATCTATCCCATCACGCCATCATCAACCATGGCCGAACTGGCAGATGAATGGAGCGCTAAAGGCATTAAAAATATCTGGGGCAGTGTTCCGGATGTGATGGAAATGCAAAGCGAAGGAGGTGCTGCAGGCACGGTGCATGGCGCCTTACAAACCGGTGCTTTAACAACCACTTTCACCGCATCGCAGGGTTTGATGCTGATGCTGCCCAATATGTACAAGATAGCCGGTGAATTAACACCCGCTGTTTTCCATATTGCAGCACGTTCGCTCGCCGCACAGGGGCTGTCCATCTTCGGCGACCACCAGGATGTGATGGCTGCACGAACAACCGGCTTTGCCATGCTGAGTTCGGCCAGCGTGCAGGAAGCTCACGACTTTGCACTGATAGCCCAGGCTGCCACCTTAGGTTCCCGTATTCCCTTCATGCATTTCTTTGATGGTTTCCGCACCTCACACGAAGTGAACAAACTGGAATTATTGCCAGACGATCAGATCAAAGCGATGATACCGGATGAATTAGTTTTTGCTCACCGTAAAAGGGCTTTGAACCCCGATCATCCTTTCATACGCGGAACTGCCCAAAACCCTGACGTGTATTTCCAGGGCCGGGAAACAGTGAATAAATTTTACGACGCTACTGCCGGTATGGTGGCTGATGTGATGACCAAATTTGAAAAAATAACCGGCAGAAAATATGAACTGTTTGAATACACCGGCGCTGCCGATGCAGAGCGTATCATCATCATCATGGGCTCCGGTGGCGAAACCGTTGAAGAAACAGTGAAAGCACTGAACGCTTCCGGCGAAAAAACCGGTGTGGTACAGGTACGCCTGTATCGTCCGTTCTCATTGGAACATTTTGTAAAAGCAATACCTGCTTCTGTAAGATCCATTGCAGTTTTAGACCGCACTAAAGAATCAGGCGCCTCCGGCGAACCTATGTACCAGGATGTGTTGTCAAGCCTGGTTACAGCATTGCAGCAAAACAAGATCAGTCATTTACCAACGATCATTGGCGGCCGTTATGGTCTTTCCTCCAAGGAATTTACGCCCGCCATGGTAAAGGCAGTTTTTGATGAATTGAAAAAAGACCGTCCTAAAAATAATTTCACGGTAGGTATTCAGGATGACGTAACACATACCAGCCTGGATTATGATGAAGCCTACACACTGGATGAAAGCGAATGGCGCCAGGGCCTGTTCTTTGGGCTGGGTGCCGATGGAACAGTAGGCGCCAATAAGAATACGATCAAGATCATTGGTGAAAATACTGACCTGTATGCCCAGGGATATTTTGTGTACGATTCAAAGAAATCGGGCGCCAGAACTGTTTCGCATTTGCGATTCGGGCCAAAACCTATCAGGGCTCCTTACCTCATCAGCAAGGCCGATTTCATTGCCTGTCACCAGTTCAACTTTACAGAAAAAGTGGAAATGCTGAACCTGATAAAACCCGGCGGAACATTTTTACTGAATAGTCCGTACAACAAGGACGAAGTGTGGGATAAATTACCCGGCGTGGTTCAGCAGGATATCATCAGCAAAAAACTTTCGTTTTATATTATTGATGCAAACACAGTGGCCAGGGATACCGGCATGAATGGCCGTATCAATACCATCATGCAAACCTGTTACTTTGCCCTCAGTGGCGTGTTGCCAAAAGACGAAGCGATAGAGCAAATAAAACATGCCATTGAAAAAACCTATACTAAAAAAGGAAAAGCAGTAGTTGAGAAGAATTTTGAAGCGGTAGATGCCACACTGGCTAACCTGTATGAAGTAAGTGTACCTGCTGCAGCCAATTCGGCAGCCGCCATGCTGGCTGTGGTGGGTAATGATGCCCCGGGTTTTATAAAAGAGGTAACAGCAAGAATGATGTCGGGCCACGGCGATGAATTGCCCGTAAGTAAGATGTCGGTTGATGGTACTTATCCAAGCGGCACCACCAAATGGGAAAAAAGAAATATCAGCGACCAGGTTCCTCATTGGGAGCCTGATCTTTGTATACAATGCGGCAATTGTTCCTTTGTTTGTCCGCACAGCGTAATACGTGCCAAATTTTATAATGAAGCATTTTTAAAGAATGCCCCGGATGGTTTTCAATCTGCCCCTATCAATTCAAGAGGCTTCCCCGAAACAAAATACACATTGCAGGTGTATGCCGAAGACTGCACCGGCTGTAATTTATGTGTGGAAGTTTGTCCCGCTTCAGATCCAAAAAACCGATCCTTCAAGGCCATAAACATGGCCGGCAAAGAACCCGACACTTCGAAAATAAAAGAACAGATCAGTTTCTTTGAAGACCTGCCCTGGAACAACCGCTCCGAAATTAATTTCTCCACCGTACATGGTGCCCAGTTCATGGAACCCCTGTTCGAATTTTCCGGCGCCTGTGCCGGTTGCGGCGAAACGCCTTACATCAAATTATTATCGCAGTTGTTTGGCGACCGCCTGCTGGTGGCCAATGCAACCGGTTGCTCTTCCATTTATGGCGGCAACCTGCCAACCACCCCCTGGACAAAGAATGCCGCAGGCCAGGGCCCTGCCTGGTCAAACTCTTTATTTGAAGACAATGCAGAATTTGGCCTGGGCATGCGCATGACTGCAGATCACCAGCTGGGTATGGCACACCGCTTATTAAATCAACTGGCACCCCAACTGGGTGAGGATTTTGTAAAAGAAATTATCAATGCCCCGCAACAGCAGGAATCTGAGATCGCCGCTCAAAGAAAAAGAGTGGAAGCGCTTAAAGAAAAACTGCTGAACATCAACGAAGCTGCAGCGCAGCATTTGTATTCTGTTTGCGAACAACTCGTTCACCGCAGCGTATGGCTGGTGGGTGGCGACGGATGGGCCTATGATATTGGCTATGGCGGACTGGACCATGCCATGGCAAGCGGGAAGAACATCAACATCCTGGTGCTGGATACCGAAGTGTACAGCAATACCGGCGGACAAAGTTCCAAATCAACACCAACAGCTGCCTCGGCAAAATTTGCATCGGCAGGCAAGCGTGGTGGCAAAAAAGACCTGGCGCTGCAGGCAGTTTCCTATGGCAATGTGTACGTGGCAAGAGTAGCCTTCGGGGCCAACCCGCAACAAACCATGCTGGCCATGAGAGAAGCCGAAGCTTACGACGGCCCTTCACTGATTTTGGCCTACAGCCATTGCATCGCACATGGCTATGATCTGAAAGATGGTTTAACACAGCAGCACAATGCCGTTGCAAGCGGTTACTGGCCGCTGATGCGCTATAACCCTGTATTAAGAATGAAGAAGCTCAATCCGTTCATACTGGATTCAACCAGGCCTGAAATTCCATTGAAAGAATTCGCTTATAAGGAACTGCGTTATAAAGTACTTACACAGGCCAACCCTGCTGAAGCAGAAGAACTGATGAAGCTGGCACAGGAAATGGTAAACCTGCGCTGGAAGAATTATGAAGAGCTGGCCACCAAAACAGCCAGTGATTTTGTGCCGGTGGCCTGATTTATTGAGCTGTCAGGTTGAGCTTGTCGAAACCGGCTTGATCAAATGAACCCGCCTTCGACAACCGCAGGCTGACACTACTATTGTTAAACTATAAAACTGTTTTTATGGATCTACGTACAACTTATATGGGCTTACAATTGAAATCACCCATCGTGGTTTCGGCCTGCACCCTGTCAGAAGAAGTAAGCAATATTGTGCAAATGGAAGATGCCGGAGCAGGAGCTGTTGTTTTGTTTTCGCTGTTCGAAGAGCAACTAAAAAAAGAAGAAGCCAGGTACGAAGCCATTGTAAGCAGCACCAGCAATATGTTTGCCGAAGCAAGCGATTTCTTTCCCGGCCTGGACGATTATCATAAAGGATCAGATCAATACCTGGAAATAATCCGCAAGGCAAAAGAAAGAACCCATATGCCCGTCATCGCCAGTTTAAATGGTATTACCAGCGAAGGCTGGATCAGCTACGCAAAACTAATGGAGCAGGCCGGTGCCGATGCGCTGGAAATAAATATCTTCTTCATTCCTGCGGATGTTCATTTATCCACTTCGGCAGTTGAATACCGCTATCTGAATATTATCGACCAGGTAAAATCCACCGTTAAAATCCCGGTGGCCGTAAAACTCAATCCATACTTCAGCGCCATGGGCAATATGGCAAAACGCATGCAGGAATACAAAGCCGATGCGCTGGTATTGTTCAACCGTTTTTACCAGCCCGACTTTGATATCAACCAGTTAAGCCTGCTGCACAATCTGCAATACAGCGAATCGAATGAAATAAGGTTGCCCCTGTTATGGATCGCTTTGTTATATGGCCGTGTGCCTGTTTCCTTGGCAGCAACAACCGGCGTACAAAGCTCTATTGAAGTCATCAAATATATTTTAGCCGGTGCCGATGTGGCCATGACCGCCTCTGCCCTGTATAAAAACGGCATCGGTTATCTTAAAACAATGAACAAAGAACTGGAAGCATGGATGCATACCAAAGGCTTCAATAGCATCGGCGACTTTAAAGGTGCAATGAGCCAGCAGCATATCAGCGACCCTACCGGTTACGAACGGGCCAATTATATTAAAGTACTGGAAAGTCAGCCTTAAATGAACAAAACTATTGAACTCTTATCTCCCGCCGGCTCATTCGACAGCCTGCAGGCAGCCATTAATGCAGGTGCCAACGCCATTTATTTTGGCGTGGAGCAACTGAACATGCGCACCCGGAGCGCAGGAACATTTACCATTGAGGACATAAAAGAAGTAAGCGGTATTTGCAAAGCAGGTAATATCCGTTCGTACATCACGCTTAACACGGTAATGTACGAGCATGATATGCAATTACTAAAAACCATTTTAAAGGAAGTAAAGAAGCAGGGCATCAATGCGGTCATCGCATCCGATCTGTCGGTCATCAGCTATTGCAACCAGTTGGGCATTCCCCTGCATATTTCCACACAGGCTAATGTAAGCAATATCGAATCGGTTTTGTTCTTTTCAAAATTTGCTGATGTGATCGTGCTGGCAAGGGAACTCACTTTAAAGCAGGTAAAGCAGATCTGCGACGAAATAAAAAGAAAGAAGATAAAAGGCCCTTCCGGCGAACTGGTAAAGATCGAGATCTTCATACACGGGGCCCTGTGCATGGCCGTTTCAGGAAAATGTTACCTGAGCCTGCACTCGCAGAACGCTTCTGCCAACCGCGGTGCCTGTGTACAGAACTGCCGGCGCAGCTATACCGTAAAAGATACCGAAAGCGGTGAAGAGCTGGCGATAGAGAACGAATACATCATGTCGCCCAAAGACCTTTGCTGCATTGATATCCTCGACCAGGTAATGGCCAGCGGGGTAGACGTTCTGAAGATAGAAGGCCGCACCAAGGGGGCCGATTATGTGCAGGTGGTTACGCAATGCTATAAAGAAGCCATTGAAGCTGTGAGGAACAAAACCTTTTCTCCTGAAAAAGCGGAAGCCTGGAAAACTGAAATGGGCAAAGTGTATAACCGTGGTTTTTGGGAAGGTTATTACCTGGGCAGGACCTTAGGCGAATGGACTGATAAACCGGGCTCGGTGGCAACAGAAAAAAAGATATACCTGGGCAAAGGCACCAAATATTATCCAAAGATCGCAGTGGGTGAATTCATTATTGAAGCAGGCAGTTTAAAACAGGGCGACACCCTTATGATCACCGGGCCCAAATGCGGCATGATAAAAGAGAAGATAGAAAGACTGGTGGTGAATGGTGTTGAAAGTTCGGCTGCTTCCAAAGGCGACCTCATTACACTGCCCCTGACCACCAAAGTAACTGCCAGCGACAAATTGTATAAAATAGTGGAGGCCGCCGATGCATAAGATCATCCACTACCGCAATAAATGCATCGGCTGCGGTGTATGCCAGGAGCAGCAGCCTGCCCTCTGGCGCATGTCTAAAAAAGACGGCAAAGCAACCCTCTTAAAAAGCACCGGAAAAAAAGATATCTTCATTTTACCCATCACCAACGACCTGGTTGTTCATTCACAGGAGGTAGCAAAAGCTTGTCCGGTGAGGGTGATTAAGGTTTTGTAATATCCCTTTGCCCCGGTTCGTGTGCCAGGGGACTTAGTGCATGTTAGACCAGCTTATCATGACTGTTTTCCAGCTAGTTTGATTCTTTCGAGCAGGTCCCCTTCTTTTTAAGGTTGAGCTAAGCCCAATATTTTACCAAATAAACTAACGGTTTTGAGTAAAAAAAAGCCTTTTTTTGCTTAAACAATAGTTTTATAAGATAGCAAATGGATATTACCGCAAAACTTTGGTCTTATTGCCATATTCTTAGACATGACGGAGTTGATTATGCAGATTATATTGAGCAATTAACTTATTTGTTGTTTCTAAAAATGGCAGATGAAAATGGTATCCAAGTACCAAAGACCTGTCAATGGCAAAATTTATTAGTGAAAACTGGCGATGACCTAAAACTGCATTATGAGTACACCCTGCGGAAATTAAAAAATGAAAAAGGTATTTTAGGGCAAATCTTCCAAGAGCCTATTTCTAAGATTCAAAACCCTGCCAGTTTAAAAAAAATTATTGATGGCATTGAAAGTATAGGGTGGACAAAATTAGAAAAGGATGTGCAGGGAGAGGCATTTGAAGGACTATTGGAAAAAACGGCTAACGAAGGAAAAAAAGGAGCTGGACAGTTTTTCACGCCTCGCCCTTTAATCCGGGCAATTGTGAACGTTATGCAGCCAGATCCCATGGAGCAAAAAGATTTTCGAATTGCTGACGTAGCTTGCGGCACTTCCGGTTTCCTTACAATGGCTGTAGAATGGGCTAAGGACAACTTAGCCTTGAAAAAATGGGCTAAAGTGAAAGATACCGCTTACTATGGACAAGAACTAGTCGTTCGCCCCTATCGCCTAGCATTAATGAATTTATTTTTACACGGTGTTAGAGCAAATCTTACTCTAGGAGATTCTATTTACACAGACGGAGTTGAAAAAGATAGCTTGAATTGTGTTCTTACGAATCCTCCATTTGGTACACGAGGCAGTGCAGGCCCTCCTAAACAACGTAGTTTTTTAGTAGAAACAAGCAATATCCAACTAAACTTCATACAGCACATTTATGAGGTTTTAAAATTGAAGGGCAGAGCCGCAATCATATTACCTGATAGTTGCTTAACTGACTCAAAAGCGAAGGAAATATGGGAAATATTGATTGGAGAAAAGCTTTGTAACATACACACTATTTTACGGCTGCCTCGTGGTACGTTTACCCCGTATGCAAATGGAGTAAAAGCTTGCGTGCTTTTTTTACAAAAAGGAGTACCAACAAAGAATGTGTGGGTTTATGATGCAAGAACCGATGTAGAAGACGTAACTAAATCTTCTCGACCATTAGATTATGAAAAGCATTTTGAAGATTTTGTTCGTTGTTATGGTAAAGATCCAAATGGTAACAGCCTTAGAAAGAAAACTAATAAATTTGAAAAATATACATTAAGCCAAATTAAAGAAAAAGATTACGACTTATCTTTTACAAAACTTTACGTGCCTGCGCCACTAGAGCCCCCTATTTACTATTTAGACAAGCTAATCGCAAATTTCGAGCAACAATTAGCAGATTTACAACGATTAAAAGAGATATTAAATCCTAAAAAATAATATGCGCAAATTTTTGTATACAGTCCCAGTTCGCAATTGTGTTCTATCTCAAAAAGGAGTAAAACCCTTAATCCTTAAAAGAAATGAATTTGAGGATAGTGTCCCCTATTTAGACATTAATGCGCTTGAGAGTGGGGAAATAAAAGAATATACCAGGCGAGAATTTGGTAACCTAGCAACAAAAAATGACGTTCTCGTTGTCTGGGATGGCTCAAGAAGTGGCTTAACACTAAAAGGTAGGGATGGAGTTATAGGGTCTACATTAATGTCACTAACTCCTATAGGATTAGATACCGAATATTTATTTTTTTTCCTAAAATCACAATATGATTTTATTAATGGTAATACAACCGGTGTGGGAATACCTCACGTAGACTCCGATTTTTTTTTCAACCTAGAAATACCATACGTCCCTCTTTCTCAGCAAAAAGAAATCATTAAGGAGGTTCATCTAAAATTATCTCAGAATTTAAGTTTCTTGCATCAACAAAAAGAATTCATCAAAAAGACATTATCTAACATCAACGTTGATTTTGATGAAGATGAGGAGATAAAAAAATCATTCGAAAATTTTCGTTACGCTGTTATAAAAAAAGCATTATCCGGCGATTTGACTGATAAATGGAGGGTTGCAAATAAGCAAAAATATGACTGGAATGAACACAAATTAGTTGATGTATGCTTACAAATAACTGATGGAGAGCATCAGACACCGAAACGCCTTGTAACAAATACCGGAAATATTCTACTGTCGGCAAAAAATATTCGGGACGGCTATATCAGCTATGATGATGTAGATTTTATTTCCGATTCAGATTTTGAAAAAGCCTTGAAAAGATGTGCTCCCCAATTAAATGACATCTTAATGGTTAGTGTTGGTGCAACAATTGGAAGGTGTTCAATAGTAAAACAAAACACACCTTTCGTGATTGTAAGAAGTGTAGCCTTGATTCGCTCCAACCCTAATTTAGTCTTACCCGAGTTTATGCTTATTCATTTACAGTCTTCGGATACACAGAATATAATTAAGTCAATATCTAAAGGTGATGCCCAACCATCCTTATACATAAATAAAATAAATGACATCCCGATATATATGCCCTCAATACAGGAACAGCAGGAAATTATCAATCAAACAAATATTATTTTAAAAGAAATTGATAAATTAGAGAATGACTATCAGTTAACTATTGACAACTTGACAAATCTGGAAAAATCAATTCTTCAAGAGGCTTTTAAAGGTGAGTACGAGGAACCTGAAACCCAAATCGCTTCACGAGAAAAGCTATTAAAAAATCTATTAATAGAAAAAGGGAAATTGGAGATAAGCAGGAATGAATCTAATAAGTTCAGAACAAAAATAAAAAATGCAATGAAAAAAGAACTTGGAAAAAAAAAGCCCCTTGAAGAAATCATAAAAGAAAGCAAGGTATTAACTACTGAGGAACTTTGGAAAGAATCCATTTATTTCGAAAATGGCGAGGTTGAACAATTTTATGAAGAATTACTTAGTCTCGAAAAGAGGAAGCAAATCAAAACAAGTTTTTCCAATGAGCAAGAAAAAATGTCCACAAACATAATATTTATACAAAATGCAAATTGAGTATGTCAAAATAACACACTTCCGTAACTTGGAGGATTTTGAAATCAATTTTACTGAATTAAAAACAGTTCTAATTGGTCAAAATGCGACAGGAAAATCGAATTTCTTGGAGGCGGTAGTTTTGATCTTCAAGCAGCTGGATTTCCCTGATAAAAAAGAAGAATTGCTTTTCGAATTTGAAATTATTTACCATTGCTATGATAAGAAAATAAAAATCAGCCGAATTAAAGAAGGGGAAAAGTATACGTATCAATATTTGGAGTTTGACGAAACGAAAAAAAAATATACAGTAATTAAGAAATTTAAGGAGAATAAATCAAATTATTTACCCAAATATATTTTTGCATATTATTCCGGTTTAGGTAACAGCAATCGCTTAGAAGAACATTTTGAGGATCATAAAGCGGACTTTGCAAAACGAGCGATGAATGCTGAGATTAATGTCGTTCCTGCACCGGCAAGATTGCTATATGTTGAATTAATTCACAGCCAACTTTCATTATTGTCTTTTTTTATCGACAACGAGCCTGAAGCAATAAGTTTTTTAAAAACTAACTTAGGAATTGAACTGCTGCAGTCCGTGTTACTTACAATTCATAAGCCAGGTTGGTCAACGGCAGCACTGATGAAGAAAAATGGCGAATATAAATTTTTTGGAAGCCGAGGTGTGGTAAAAGACTTGTTAACTTATTTACATGATAAGGCTGCTTTTGCCCCATTAAGGGACCTAGTGAAGCCTAAAGCGAAACTATGGGAAAAAGTTAAGTCAAAAAAAGGGCAGGAATCAGTTCATTTATTTATCGACGATTTTGAAAAGATAAGGAAATATGTGGCTGACAGTAATTGGTCTAGTTTTGATTTTTTTCACGTATTAAATACAGCGAACGTATCACAGCTATTGACAAAAGAAGGAATCAAGGTTCGGGTAAAGAAGACTCATACAAGTCGTATTTTGTTTCGAGATTTAAGTGAAGGCGAACAGCAATTATTAACTGTTTTAGGATTAATGCGATTTACTGTTACAGACGAAGCCTTATTTTTATTAGATGAACCTGATACTCATTTAAATCCATATTGGAAATGGAAATATATGGATTTCATAAATGATATAGTTCTAAAGAAAAATAAAAAGGATAATAAGCCAAAACATAGTTTTCAGGTTATTATGTCAAGTCATGACCCACTTACAATCGGAAGTTTATGTAAAGCCGAAGTAAGAACATTTAATAGTCATAAGAATAAGATTCAAACAAAACCCCCTACTGAAGATCCCAAAGGAATGGGCGTCGCTGGAGTCTTAACTGAGATTTTCGGGCTAGAAACTACACTTGATAAAAAAACGCAACAACAATTAGAAAGAAGAAGACATATCGAAAGCATGCTTTATAATCATGAGCATAAAGCTTATGTACTTCCTTTGAATGAAAAAAAGGAAGACATCCAGCACGAACTTGAGAATCTTAATAAAGAATTAGATGGACTTGGATTTTCAAGAGTTACTAGAGATCCATTATATCAAAAATTTCAGGCAAGATTTGATGCAGAGATGAATTACCGTAAATCGAATTTTGAGCCCCTAACAGATGGCGAGAAGCAAAAACATGATGCCCTAGTGGAAAAAATATTAAAAGAGCTTCTAGACGAAGAAGGCAAACAGTAGCTATGAGATACATAGATATAACCCCTATTCAACCACCAGCAAATTGGCTAGATTTGGCAAAAGCCGAGCTAGGGAATAACTATGAATTTCTTTGGACTTATCTCAGAAATGATTTTGAGACACTCGTTTCAAAAAAATGCTGGTATAGCGAATCGTGTAATATCGGCTCCGTTAACCCAATTGATCACTTTAGACCAAAAGCCGCTAGGGTGAAATTACTAACGCCCCAATATGCAACTTTGAATTCTACTGTTTGGGCAAGAATCAATCCGAATTCAAGAAACGGCTATCCTTTCTTAAAATTTCATTATCCAAATTACCGGTATTCTTGTTACATAGTTAATACTTCCAACAAACGGGAGTCAACTGATGGTGTCACTAAAGGCAAATCAAATTTTTTCCCACTAAGACTAGGGAGTGCGGTCGGAACATCCTTAGCAGATATCAATGCCGAAGCTATTTGTTTGCTTGATCCCTGTAATATTGACGATCCTGGATATTTAACTTTTAATGAATTCGGTAAAATTGAACCTCATAGGTCTATATTAGATAGCTCATGGGAATACTGTAAAGTTGTTGTCTCGATTGAGTTATATCATTTGCACTATCCATCGTTTGTAGAAAAAAGAGTAGAAGTTTGGGATTTGTGCAAGGAAAAAATTGAACTGGCTGCTACTATTTATCCAAAAACAATAAAAACAGCTGAAGAAGAGAATGCATTAATCGCCTATATAAAAGATGTAAATAGAATGATTGACAAAAAAAGAGAATTTTCAGCCGTCGCTATTGATTGCATTTTTTCTTATAAAAAAAAGTACCCATGGCTTGACCTGTTTTTCCCTTCAATAAGGCTTACAAAATAGGATTATGCTGCTGCATTAACAGTATTTTTAGATAATAAAATTTGGGCACAATGGGAACATTGTATTTTTACTGTCATCAAATCAACCACAATGTCAACCCCAGAGCAGGATGCTATCCCAATTCAACAGATTGCAACAATTGACCCTTCGGTTTACCAATGAGCCCCTCTCTGGGGCAAGTGTTCCCAACGAAATCATTAAATCCAAACGTCAACTTTCCGGGATCACTTGTCACGTCCTGATCCTGCCTGCCGTCAGGCAGGTCCCCCGGTTTTCAACCGGGCTTATTAAACGAATTCCAAAACCAACCAAAACATCCAACTTAATCCTCCACTTCGGCAACTGTTCCAACGCAATTACTAAACCCAACGAATTCTTTTCGGGATCTCTTGTCACGCCCTAAATAGCCCGGTTTAAAAAGTTCCACATTAAATCGCTGCTGGTCAAAGAACGGGTGTTCTCTTTTCCCTTTTTTCCGCCAATACTGAAAATAACCTATCAGGGGCTAAAGCCCGGCAAAATATTATTTTCCATAACCCCGCCCTGAAGGATGGAGCAATTCCACCTGGCTCCAATCATGGCAACTTTTCCCAACCCGATCACTAAACCCAAACCTGCCTCACTGGGGCAAGTGTTCCCAACGCAATCATCAAACTCAACTATAAACTTTCTGGGATCACTTGTTCCGCTCTAAATCGCCCGGTTTGCAACCGGCTTATTAAACGAATTCCAAAACCAACCAAACATCCAACTTAATCCTCCGCTTCGGCAACTGTTCCAACCCGATCACTAAACCCAAACCTGCACTCTCCGGGATCACTGGTCATGCCCCCAATCGCCCGGTCCTGAGCGAAGTCGAAGGGGCAACCGGGGTTAAAAAGCCAGGACGGCAATATGTTCATTTAAGCACCTCTTAATGAGCCATGGCACTGGTTTGTAAGCTATCAAACCCACATCATTCCCACATCAAACCCACATTAACCCACATTTTATGTGGTTTAATGTGGGTTTATTATGTATTTATTATATATTTGACATGAATCAAAATACTGTTGTCTGCAGGGCAACCGGTTTAGAAGCCGCTTAAAAAACACTGATCATGGCAAGAATGGAAAACAACAACCTGAGTGGCGCCGTTGGCAGCCTCATTTTTTATACGAGGGATGGAAAAAATTATGTACGCTCAAAACCCGGTAAAAGAAAAAAGAAAAGAGGGCAGCCGGCCAGTTCCAATAACACTGTTTTTGGACGGGTATCAGGTAACTGCTCCCGGATGCTGAAGCAGCTGCAACCGGCACTGCTTTTTAAATTCGGCCTCTATTCGTATAACAATGCCCGGGGGTGGATGCGCAACCAGTATGCCGCAAACCAGCAACAACCGGATTGGGAGATCAGCACCCGGCCCAACGATATGTGCCAGTTGAATGCCGCTGCCGATCTGCGGGATATGCTCTTTGTTTCCGTTACGGTAAAAGATACAGGCGGCGGTATTTTGCAGGTAAGCATCCCTGCTATGAACCCCTTTCGGGATATGAAAAAAATGCCGGCAGGTACTGTATCGGTTAACCTGAAACTGGCCGTTTTATATTCGGCTTTTGAAGAAGATTCGCCCGCCTTTATAGCTATTGAGCAATACCTTTTTGATTACAAAAACACCCTGTTGCCGGCAAAAGAGATCAGTGTTAAAAGCAAGGCGCCTGCGGGCAACCTGGCCTTTATTGTGCTGGCTATAGAACCAGTAGCACCCAATACCCGTTTTGAGCAGGAGTGGCTGCCTGCAGCAATTATAGGGATGGGCCGGATAAAATAGATAATTAATAGCCCTGTTAGGGTGATCAGGCAATTGTAAGATCAAATGCCCTTAGGTTTTAAAAGTTGCCAGGTTGAGCTTGTCGAAGCCGGCCCACTACTGAGTTAACCCGTCTTCGACAAGCTCAGACTGACAGACCGCTATAAAAATCACTCCATCATTTCTTTCCCTCCAGCGCCGCCTGCGCAGCAGCCAGCCTGGCTATGGGCACACGGAAAGGAGAACAGCTCACATAGTTCATGCCCAGCCGGTGAAAGAATTTAACGCTATCGGGATCGCCGCCATGCTCGCCGCAGATACCCACTTTTAAATGGGGCTTGTGTTTTCTTCCCCCGCTTATGCCGGCCCTCACCAGTTCTCCCACACCATCCTGGTCGATGGTCTGGAACGGATCGTAAGGAAGTATCTTCAGGTCGAGGTACTTGGGCAGGAAGCCACCGATATCATCACGACTGAAACCAAAGCTCATTTGTGTAAGGTCGTTGGTGCCATAACTGAAGAAATCAGCCACATGCGCCATCAGTTCTGCACGTATCGCAGCCCGGGGTGTTTCTATCATCGTACCATAGAGATAAGGTATCTTTTTCATCTTCATTTTTTCGCACACTTCCCGGTACACTTTATCTACAATTAGTTTTTGGTTGATCAGTTCATTAACCGTACAGGTAACCGGCACCATAATTTCGGGAAATGCTTTTTTGCCGCTCTTTAATATTTCGGCTGTTGCTTCTAATATAGCCCGAACCTGCATCTCGGTAATTTCAGGGAAGCTGATGCCCAGCCTTACGCCGCGGTGGCCCAGCATGGGGTTGTTCTCGTGCAATGCAAGCACCCTTCTTTTTAAAACACTCATGCTGATGCCCAGTTCTTTACCCAGCTGGTGCAGTTTGTCGGTATCGTGCGGTACAAATTCATGTAATGGCGGATCAAGTAATCGGATAGTGACAGGATAACCTTTCATTACTTTCATGGTATCCTTGATATCCTTCTTCACATATTTAAAGAGTTCATTCAATGCTGATCTTCTTTCGGGTTCAGTTTTACTTACGATCATCTTGCGCAGCAGGAACAGTGGCTGCTCACTTCCTTCGCCATAGAACATATGTTCGGTACGGAAAAGGCCAATGCCTTCAGCACCAAACTTCATGGCATGGGCTGCATCTTCCGGTGTTTCGGCATTGGTGCGTACGCCAATCTGTTTGATCTTATCAACCAGCTTCATGAAGTAATTGTAGGAATGATTTTTATCCAGGTCGATATCGGTCAGCGCCATGCTTCCTTCGTACACCAATCCCCTGGTGCCATTCAGGCTAAGCCAGTCGCCTTCTTTGATGATAGCGCCATTCTTTGCATGGAATGTTTTGGTATCAGAATGTATCTCAATATCAGAACAGCCCACAATGCAGCATTTGCCCCATCCCCTGGCCACCAGTGCGGCATGGGATGTCATACCTCCTTTAGTTGTTAGTATGGCCTGCGATTTATGCATACCATCCACATCCTCGGGCGAGGTTTCTTCACGAACTAAAATTACTTTTTCGCCTTTGGCAGCCCAGGCCACTGCATCGTCGGAAGTGAATACTACCCGGCCAATGGCGCCGCCGGGGCCTGCAGGCAATCCCTTTGCAACAGGTTTGGTAACGATCTCTGCTGCAGGGTCCAGCATGGGCAGTAATAATTCCACCAGCTGGTTGGGTGCCACCCGCATCACTGCAGTGGCTGCATCGATCAGTTTTTCCTTGTGCATTTCTGCAGCCATACGCACAGCTGCTACCCCGTTGCGTTTGCCCACCCGGCATTGCAGCATATACAGTTTACCCTTTTCAATGGTGAACTCAATATCCTGCATGTCTTTATAATGCCGCTCCAGCCTTTGCTGGTAGCTGAATAATTCCTTGTACAATGCAGGCATCAGTTTCTCCAGCGAAGTAAAATGTTTGCTTTGCTCATTCATCGAATATTGGTTCACCGGCGCCGGGGTTCGGATACCGGCCACCACATCTTCGCCCTGTGCATTCACCAGGTACTCGCCATAGAATTTATCTTCACCATTGCCGGGGTTCCTGGTAAAAGCAACGCCGGTACAACTGTCGTTGCCCATATTGCCGAATACCATGGTCTGCACATTAACGGCAGTACCCCAATCATCCGGTATCTTTTCAATCCGGCGGTATTCAATGGCACGCTTGCCATTCCAGCTGCTGAACACTGCACCGATACCGCCCCATAATTGTTTCCAGGGGTCATCAGGAAATTCGGAGCCCAGCATTTTCTTAATGGTCTTTTTATAATCGGCCACCAGTGCTTTCAATTCATCCACGGTTAATTCTGTATCGCTGCCATACCCCTGCTTTTGTTTGATATGCTCCAGTTTTTCATCCATCAGTTTGCGGATGCCTTTGTTGTGCTTCACTTCTATACCAGCCCCTTTTTCCATCACCACATCGGCATACATCATGATCAGCCGCCGGTATGCATCATAGGCAAAGCGTTCGTCGCCGCTTTGGGCAATCAGTCCGCCAATCGTTTTATCAGTAAGCCCCACATTCAATACCGTTTCCATCATACCGGGCATACTGCGCCTGGCGCCGGAGCGTATGGATACCAGCAATGGATTTTTTTCGTTGCCGAATTTTTTACCGGCAAGCTTTTCCATTTTAGCCAGCGCTTCCTCCACCTGGCTTTTTAGTGTTTTCGGGTACGTTTTTTTATTCTTGTAAAAATAGGTGCAGACTTCCGTTGTAACCGTAAAACCCGGGGGAACCGGTAAGCGAAGTTTGGGATGGCCTGCCATTTCTGCAAGATTAGCTCCTTTGCCACCCAATAAATTTTTCATGGACTCATTTCCATCGGCTTTGCCGCCGCCGAAAAAATAAACATACTTTCCGGCCTTTGTTTTTGTTGCCATAACCAGTGTTTTTTATTGTACACATAGTTATGCAATGTTGCTGTGCCAATCTAAAACATCACTCAGTTGTGATGGTGATTGTGGTCATTAAAAACAGTATGCCGGACCGGGAAAAAGCCGCTGCGGTACAATGGCTTGTTAAGTATCAATGCACATCCTCGTAATAAGGAATATCATCCCGGCTCACAGTTTCTTTCTGTTGCCAGTATGCCATGGTAACCACACGCCCGTCGGGTGTTTTTAGTAAGCGGCCATAAATGGCATTGATGGTATTGAAGGTGTAATCCGTAACGCCAACCGTAAAAGTTTCGGGGGCAGGCGGGGCTGGTGGCGGAGCAGGGGCAGCTTCTTCACCTTCGGCCGGTTTTGCTGCCGTCGCAGCAGCTTTTGCAGGTGGTGATGGAACAACCACCACTGTAAATTTATTGAACTCCAGTAATGTTTTTAAGAAGGCAACTCTTTCAGGCGAAACATGCTTTTCCACGATGCCGCATTTAACGACCTCCCCACCGGGGCCTGTGGCCAGTTCTTCAAATTCGTGATTCTTATTTATTGCCATTTTAAAAAGTTATGAATGATGTATTATGAGCTATGAACTCACAACTTCTAACTTAAAGATTGAATATAGTCATAGATCCAGCTCAGCAGTCCAACCAGAATAATACCAGCGCTGCAAATAATCAATCCCAGTTTTGCTGAAGGTTCCACTTCAATCTTTTCCATGGGCAGATCATTCTTATCCATGAACACAGCCCGGATCACCCTCAGGTAATAGTACAGCGATATGATCATATTCAGTGCTGCCAGTATGATGAACAAATAACTTCCCCTGGTTGCCCCTGCTGTAAGTAAAAATAATTTACCAAAGAAGCCGGCCGTTGGCGGAATACCCGCCAGGGAGAACAATGCCAATGCCAGCACCCAGCTAAGAAAAGGATTGCTTTGATACAGTCCTTTATAATCATCAATATTCTCCCGGTTAGCTTTGGCCGAAACAGCTGCCGCCACACCAAATGCTGCCAGGTTCGAGCATATGTAGATCAGCACAAAATAAACCACTGAAGTTAAGCCGGCCGGTGAATTACTGCTGATACCCACCAGTATAAAACCCACCTGGGCAATGGATGAAAATGCCAGGAAGCGTTTGATGTTTTGCTGGCGCAATGCAAACAGGTTTCCGATCACCATAGTGGCAATAGCCAGTATCATAACCATATTGTACCAGGTAGCCTGCATCGGCTGAAACACTTTGTAAAGGGCCGTCATGAAAATAAAGACAATAGCGCCTTTAGAAACAACGGATAAAAATGCCGTGGTGGCAATGGGCGCACCTTCATACACATCGGCTGTCCATAAATGAAAAGGCACAATGGATAATTTGAAAGCAAAAGCTGAAAATAAAAATATCAATGCCAGTATCTGCAGCGGACTTCCATTCAGGTGTACTGGTATTTCTGCAAAGCTGATGGTACCGGTGGCGCCGTAGATCAGTGAAATACCAAATAATAAAATGCCGGAAGAAAATGCAGAAGACAGGATCATCTTCATACCTGCTTCGGAAGACCTCTTTTTATCCAGGTCGAAATTGGCCATGGCCGCAACCGGTATGGTTGAAAGTTCCAGCGCCAGGAAGAACATGAGCAAATTGCCGCTTGAAATAAGGAAGAACATACCTAATAATGCCGAAAGCATCAGCATAAAGTACTCAGGCATGTGTTCCGATCTTTTAAACCAATCTGCGAACAGCAATGAGATAAGGTAAACGCCCAGGTTGAGTATATTTTTTTGAAATACTGCCAGCGCTGTTGTTTGATACATACCACCAAACAGCTGACCTTGTTCATTGAAGAAAAACCCGCCGATAAAATTAAGCAGCAACAGTACCTGCACCAGCATTAACATGGTCTCATTCTTCATACCCCTGCCCATTTTAATGAACAGCAGCAGGAAGAGGATCCCTGTCAGCACCAGTTCGGGTTTCATCAATGTCAGCATTTCATTCATTTCTAAACCTATAAGGTTATTAAATTCGTTTAAACATGCAGTGTCTGCGAAAACCTTACAGGTTTATTTAAACCGCTGCATAATTATTTCTGCTCCGGGGGCAGCCAGGTTGTTAAGCCAGAAAGGCGCCACACCAATGGCTATAATGCCTGCAATCAGGATCAGCGCAGCCAGTTTTTCGTTCCAGGTTGCATCTGTTAGTACACTGAATTCTTCTTTCAGCGGGCCCATCGCTGTTTTGGTTACGGCCCTTAAAATATATACCGCTGTTACCACTATTGACAAACAAGCCAGTATGGTTGCCACCCGCCTGAATGTATCGGGATGCTGCCAGGAGCCCATGAATACGGTCATCTCAGCAACAAAACCGCTCAGCCCCGGCAACCCTAATGAGCATAAGCCAACAATAAATAATACAGTTCCAATAAAAGGCATACGCTTTAACAAGCCGCCCATCTCGCTCACCTGCCGAGTATGTGTACGCTCGTAGATCATACCTATCACCGCAAAGAAAAGGGCCGTCATCAACCCATGCGAAACCATTTGCATCACGGCACCGGTGATAGAAGTTTTGGTTAACATACCTATACCCAGCAGCACAAATCCGCAATGGCTCACCGATGAATAGGCGTTGATGTATTTCAGGTCCTTCTGCATCATCGTGGCAAAGGCACCATAAAAAATAGCTATCACAGAAAGTATGATGATGATATTGGCATATTCCTTTGCGCCTTCGGGCATCAGGTAGGTTGCCACCCGCAAACAGCCATATCCTCCCAGTTTCATGGAGATTCCTGCTAAAAACATAGAACCCGCTGTTGGCGCAGCAGAGTGACCGTCAGGCACCCAGGTATGTAAGGGAAATAAAGCGGTGAATACACCAAAGCCCGCAAACAATAACGGGAAGCAGATCATCTGTACCTGCACCGGTATTTGTTCGGAAGCAAGTTTCAGCAGGTCAAAACTATGGCCCTTGCCTGTGAAATAAATGCCCAGCAAACCAACCAGTACCAGTGCCGAACCTCCCATCAGCATCAAGGCCAGCTTATTGGCAGCATATTCTTTTTTACCGCTGCCCCAAACACCAATCAATAAATATTTCGGGATCACCGCTATCTCTAAAAAGAAGAAAAGGATGAACAGGTCGAGCGAAATAAAGAAACCATAGGCGCCAAGGCTTAATAAAATGAGCAGGAAATAAAACTCCTTCGTCATTTTAGTAACATTCCAGGAAACCAGTACGCCTGCCACCACCACAAAAGCCGTCAGTAATATCATGGCCACTGCAATACCATCCACCCCAAAATGGAAACTGATATTCCAGGATGGGAACCAGTTGTACTGCGCCTCAAACAACATCTGTGCGGAATTGCCTGCCGATCTTTCCTTATTAAACAAGATCAGTAATGCCATAGCGAGCCCCAGCTGAAGTATGGAACCCAGGAACGCCGCCCATCTTACCTGTGCAGTATTCCGCGCCAGCAGTATAGCAACCGCTGTTAGCAAAGGCAATAATATCAGTAATAATAAATTCATTTTCTCTTTTTAAAATTCATCAGCATCATTTCCACAGGTATAAGAACAATAAGGCTAAACCAACTATTCCTGCCAGGAAATAAATGGCGTACGACTGTACCTTACCCGATTGCAGCCCTTTAATGGAATCAGAAATATCCCTGGTGCCGTTACCGGTTGCATTGATCAGTCCATCCACCACATGCTTATCAAACCATGCTGCCGGCCTGCCGATCAAATTGAAAATTATTTTTTGCGTGATGAATATATAGACCTCGTCAATATAGAATTTATGATAAGCTGCTTTATATAAGCCGCTTAATGAAGCAGCTATCTTATCAGGCTTATCGTTTTGTTTTTTATACAGCCACATGGCAATGAAAATTCCGGCCAGCCCCAGTAATACCGGCGTTATCGAAAACAGCAGGTGGAAATGTGTTTCCAGGGTTTTACCATCGGCACTAACAAAATGCCCGAAGGGGATAAAGCCGGCAAGGCCTGCACCAACAGCCAGCAAAACCAGCGGCATCATCATTACAAAACCACCTTCGCCATGCTTTTCGCCATGTATCTGTGCTTCTTTATTCCAGAAAATATTGAAGTACAGGCGGAACATATAAAAAGCAGTCAGCCCCGAAGTGATCAATGCGATCCAGTAAATGACCTGGTTATGTTCATAGGCAGCAAGCAATATTTCTTCTTTGCTGAAGAACCCCGCAAAGGGAGGCACACCGGCAATGGCCAGGCAGGCTATCAGGAACGTGATATGCGTAACGGGCAGGTATTTTCGCAGTCCGCCCATATCCTTCATTTCGTTGCTGTGGATATAATGTATCACAGCGCCGGCACCTAAGAACAGTAAAGCCTTGAACATGGCGTGCGTAAATAAATGGAACATGGATGCGGTGTAGCCCAGGCCATTTTCGCCGCCATATTTTGAAACACCCAGCGCAAACATCATGTACCCGATCTGGCTCATGGTGGAATAAGCAAGCACCCGTTTAATATCCGTTTGTGTGCAGGCAATGATGGCTGCAACCAGGGCTGAGATGGCGCCCACATAACCAACCATAGTCAATGCATTCGGTGATGAGATAGCAAATACAGGAAATAATCTTGCCACTAAAAACACGCCCGCAACCACCATGGTAGCAGCATGTATCAATGCAGAAACAGGCGTTGGGCCTTCCATCGCATCGGGCAGCCAGATATGCAGCGGGAACATGGCACTCTTACCGGCGCCGCCAACAAATACCAGCGCCAGTCCCCAGGTAAGTGCAGACACGCCCATGAACGATGCCGCAGCTGCAGATTTATACCCTTCGGTTTCAGGCGATGTTAACGTGCTGATGAGTGTATTAAAATCAAGTGTACCTGCCTGGAAAGCCAGTATCAAAATGCCGATCAAAAATCCCACATCTGCAAAACGGGTAACAATGAATGCTTTTTTACAGGCTGCAACGGCACTCGGCTTGTCGTAATAATAACCAATCAATAAGAAAGACGAAACACCCACCAGTTCCCAGAAAATATATATCTGGAAAATGTTGGAAGACACAACCAGTCCCAGCATAGAGAAAGTGAACAGTCCCAGGAAAGCATAATAGGTGGGGAAGCGCTCTTCACCCTTCATATACCCCAGGCTGTAGATATGCACCATCAGTGAAATGAATGTTACCACCACCAGCATCATCACAGAAATGGGATCGATGATAATGCCCATGTCGATAGAAACGCCTTCGGAGAATTGCAGCCAGGTATATTTGAGCGGAACCAGCTTCTGGTAAACCCCGTTTACTTTACCATAATCAAAGAAGTAACCATAGGCTGTATATAATGCAAGTGCTGCGGATATCAGCATCAGGGTGGTGCCAATAACACCGGATGTGCCTTTGAAATATTTTCTTCCAAAGATCCCGAGCATTAAAAACCCTGCCAGTGGCAGTAACAGTATAAGCAGTATATAGGTTGCGTTTGGCATAAACCACACCCTCATTCCCTCTCGCAGGTGAGCAGGAGGCAGGGCTTTAATTTTTTAATTTAACAATTGTATGCAGCACTCATTTCTCTATTCATTTGTTTTAAAGCAACCACTCACCCGATAAGCATACAGCATGAATATTGAGCTGTTGCCTTAGTTCCCCCTTCAGGGGGCGGAGGGGGTTCCTAATATTTCAATTCTTCTGCATCCTCCACATCGATCGACTGGTGGCTGCGGTAAAGATTTATGATGATAGCAATCGCTACGGCAGCTTCGGCTGCAGCAATAGCTATAATGAATATGGTAAAGAACAAGCCATCCATTTTATCGTACCACAAATATTTATTGAAGGCGATAAAATTCAGGCTCACACTGTTCAGGATCAGCTCCACGCTCATCAGCATGGTAACCAGGTTGCGCCTGGTAAAGAAACCGTACACACCAATAAAGAACAGGGTGGTGCTCAGGAACAAAAGATGATATAGTCCGGGTTCCATCATTTGGTTTCAGGTTTACTTTTTAATGCAATGACGATACAGCCGATCAATGCTGCCAGCAGTAAAATACTCACCACTTCAAAAGGCAATGAATAGCCGTCTTCCTCCACGCCGATCATCCGGCTGCCGATATTGGCCACAGTGGGTTCAATCACTTTACCGGGGCTTGCTGTAAAACTGTGTTGTGCCAATTGCAGCATTACCAGTGCCAGTCCGCAAAAAGATGCCAATGCAGCAAAAAGCTGTCTTCCCATTTTTTGCCGGGGCAGCAATTCGCCCGCCTGTTGTGTAAGAAAAATGGAAAAGATGATGAGTACCACAATGCCCCCCACGTACACCACCACCTGCACGGCTGCTATGAATTCGTACTGCATCCAGAAATAAATACCGGCTATACCAATAAGTGTAAACAGTAAATAAATGGCAGCACGAAAGATCATACGGGTGGTAACAGCCAGCACTGCACTCACCAGGGTGATCAGCGATAACAAATAAAATATGATGTTCGATCCGCTCATAAACCTCACCCTCATTCCCTCTCCACCAGGAGAGGGAGGCCGGGCATTTTAATTTAATTGATCATTTGTAATTATGCATTTCAACTCAATATCTCTTTTCAGCTTTTATTTTCTTCGTCTTTAATTCTTCATTTTATTACTCCACCCCGTCCATTATTTTGGACCCGGGTTTATTTAATATTTTGGTCAGGTCGGCCCTGTTGAAAACACTGTGTTCAAATGTTTGTGCCATCACAATCGCATCTGAAGGACAGGCCACGATACACAGGTTACACATGGTGCACAGCTCCAGGTGATATACCAGTTTATCAATTGCTTTCTTTTTCTTTCCCTCCGGCGTGATGTCAAATTTGGTGACTACTTTCAAAGTTGCATTAGGACAAGCCAGTTCACATGCGGTGCAGCCCGTGCAGCGATGCTCGTTGTTCTCATTGTGCGGCATCACCACTTCACCTTTGAAGCGATCGGCCAGCACCAGTGTATCCCTGTTATCGGGATATTGCTCGGTAATGATCTCCTTATGATGTGTAAAATAATAACCGGTACGGCGCATACCTACCAGCAGCGACTTCAAGCCGCTGAAAACTTCTTTTATGTATCTTACAATAACCATTCTCTTACTTTAAAAATGCCATCCCAAAATTGCAATCGCCGTTACCAGCAACAGGTTGAACATACTGATCGGCAGTAAATATTTCCACTCCAGGTTCAGCAACTGGTCGATACGCAACCGCGGAAACGTCCACCGGAACCACATGATCAGAAATATCAGGAAAAATGTTTTGCCAAAGAACCAAACGCTGGATGGAATATAATCCATTGCATGGTTAAAAGCCTCCCAGCTTCCTATATGAAAAGGCATCCAGCCGCCAAAGAACAGGGTGGCGCCAATAGCACATACAATGAACACGTTGATATATTCGGCCAGGAAGAACAAAGCGAACTTCATTCCTGAATATTCTGTATGAAAGCCTGCTGTTAATTCTGATTCTGCCTCAGCCAGGTCGAATGGCGCCCGGTTGGTTTCGGCCGTTACCGCAATAATGAATATCACAAAAGAGATGATCACCGGGATATGCCCCTTGAATATCCACCAGCCATTTGCCTGTGCATTGATAATATCATTGATGTTCAGACTGCCGGTAAGGATCACCACGGTAAGGATGGATAATCCCGCTGACAATTCGTAGCTCACAATTTGTGCGCCACTGCGCATGGCGCCCATCAGTGAATATTTATTGTTGCTTGCCCAGCCCGCCATCAGGATACTGATAACCATGATGGAAGAAACAGCAGAGATATACAGCACACCGATATTCAGGTTCCACAATTGAAAATCCTTTGCAAAGGCAATGGGCGCCATCAGCAGCATGGCCACGATCATGGCAATAAAGGGCGCCAGGTTGAAGAGGAATTTATCTGCACCATCTGGTGTCATACCTTCTTTCACCAGCAGCTTCAGCGTATCGGCCATGGATTGCAGTAAACCCAGCGGGCCTACCCGGTTTGGCCCCAGCCTGATCTGCATCCAGGCTGCCACCCTGCGCTCCATCAGCACCAGCACCAATCCCAGTATGGCAAACAAACCAATCACCGCAACACCGGCAATGACCATTTCAAAGATCATTACCCATGTTGTGCTGAATGTTGCACTCAGCCAGTCATGAATTGCGCCCGCTATGTTTGATAAACTCCACATAAACCCCCAATGTCCCGACCTTGTCGGGAAACTTTGGAGAATAATTATTTTAAGTGTTTTTCAATTATTTCCAGGACTGATCCCAGATTATTTAAAATTTCTTTCGTTTTAAATCTGATCACTTTTAAACCAAGTTTCTCTAAATCCTTTTGCCTCAATTCATCTTTATATTTCACTTCTTCTAATTCATGGATACTTCCATCAATTTCAATTACAAGTTTCGAAGCATGACAATATATATCCACAATGTATAAAGAAATTGGATGTTGTCTTCTGAATCTGATATCCGGAAAATGTTCCTTCAACCTTCCCCATAATATCATTTCAGACGGAGTAACATTATTTCTTAGCTTTTTCGCCTTTTCAAAAATCAAATTACCTGCTCCGTAAAACATATTCTCTTTCATATTCATTCCGACTTTCGAAATAATAAAAAGACTTTTGTAATACCAGACTCTCAAGTTCCCCCTTCAGGGGGCGGAGGGGGTTTTATCTGTCTATATCCGGTATTACCAGATCCAGTGTTCCCATCATGGCCACCAAATCGCCCAGCTTGCTGCCCCTGGCCATATGGTCCAAAGCCGAGAGGTTGGAAAAGCCCGGTGAACGGAACTTGATGCGGTAAGGCGTTGTTCCTCCTTCACTCACTATGTACACACCCAGCTCTCCCCTTGCTGTTTCCACCCTGGTATAAAATTCTCCCTTGGGTAATTTCAACACGGCTTTTGTTTTTGCCTGGAAATCGCCTTCAGGGATATTATCTATTAATTGTTCAATGATCTTTACCGACTGGCGCATTTCCCTGATACGCACCATATACCTGGCCAGCGAATCGCAGCCGGTTTCCAGTATCTCATCAAACTGCACTTTATCATACACGGCATAGGGATATAATTTCCTGATATCACAGTTTACCCCGCTGCCCCTGGCTGCCGGGCCGCTGCATCCAAATGAAATGGCATCTTCTTTTGATAATACGCCAACCCCTTTCATCCTGTTTATGAAAATGATATTGCCGGTAACCAGTTCATCATATTCATCCACCTTTCTTTTAAAAAGCGTGATGAACTCTTTTACTTTCTTCTGAAAATCAGGGTGCAGGTCAGCCATCAGTCCGCCGGGCACATAATAGTTCATCGTCAATCTTGCCCCGCAGGTTTCCTCCATGATCTCATTGATCTTTTCCCTTTCCCTGAAGGCATGAAAGAATGGCGTGAAAGCCCCGATATCCATTGCCATGGCGCCCCACCACAATTCGTGCGAAGCTATCCTTGTAAGCTCGTCCATGATCACCCGGATCACCTGTGCCCGGTCGGGCACTTCTATCTGCATCCCTTTTTCAACACAGAGGGCGCATGCATGGTTATTGATATGGGCAGAAAGATAATCCATTCGGCTGGTTACATAAATGAACTGCCGGTAGGTTAAGCTCTCACACATTTTTTCAATAGAGCGGTGTATATATCCCAGGTGCGGCTCCACCTTCCTGATGGTTTCACCACTCAGGGTGATCACCAGGTGCAATACGCCATGGGTTGCAGGATGCTGTGGTCCTACATTAATGACGAGATCGCCTTCAGTGGTTGTGCCTATTTCTTCGAACATGTTTTTAAATGTTGAATTTGCGAATGTCGAATGTCGAATATTCTCACATTACCAGCAGCCTGCTTTTACGCACACATTCGATATTCGATATTCCTACATTCGATATTATTTTATTATAACCAGATTCTCAATATCCCATGCCTTTGGATGTTGAATTTGCGAATGTCGAATGTCGAATATTCTCAAATTACCAGCAGCCTGCTTTTACGCACACATTCGACATTCGATATTCCTACATTCGATATTATTTTATTATAACCAGATTCTCAATATCCCATGCCTTTGGATGTTGAATTTGCAAATGTCGAATGTCGAATATTCTCACATTACCAGCAGCCTGCATTTACGCACACATTCGACATTCGATATTCCTACATTCGATATTATTTTATTATAACCAGATTCTCAATATCCCATGCCATTGGATGTTGAATTTGCGAGTGTCAAATGTCGAATATTCTCACATTACCAGCAGCCTGCTTTTACGCACACATTCGATATTCGCTATCTTCAAATTCGATATTTCCTACAGTTTTATCATATTCACCGGGTCCTCAAAATCCTTTCGCATCGGGTTCTTTCCTTCCCAGCCATCGGGTAATATCAATAACCGCAGGTCGGGATGGTTTAAAAAATTTACGCCAAACATTTCATACACTTCCCGCTCATGAAACTCCGCCGTTCTCCAGATATGGCTTACCGATTCTATTTCTGGCTTTGCCGCATCCAGTTTGGCTTTTACTACGATGTTATGCCGGTACCTGGTGGAGCTGAGATGATACACCATGGTGAGGTGCGTCTTCTCCGCAGAAGTCTTCGACCAGTCGATACAGGTAAGACAAAAAAGATAGTCGAAATATAAAGAATCGTCGTTGCGAAGCCTGGTCGCAAAAGATAACCAGTCTGCCGGCTCAACGTTAATATTCAGCCATTCGCCCGTTTCATCGAACGTGGCAGCAGGAAGCAGTTCAGTTATGTTGGTTTTCAGATCCTCGTTACTCATACAATATTAAATACCTGACTTTATTTGTTCTCTTGTCATGCCCGCCTTTATCTTTTGCTGTAAGCTTATTAATGCGTGCAGCAATGCTTCGGGGCGGGGCGGACAACCGGCCACATACACATCCACCGGTATGATATGATCGGCGCCTTTTACAACCGAATAGGTATTGTAAAAGAAAGGGCCACCACTGATGGCACAGGCGCCCATCGCTATCACATACTTGGGGTCGCCCATCTGATCGTATAATCTTTTTAAAACAGGACCCATTTTATTTACAATGGTACCTGCAATGATGATCACATCGGCCTGCCTGGGAGAGGCACGTGCCACTTCAAAACCAAATCTTGAGAAATCGTATTTGGCGCCGGCAACGGCCATATATTCAATGCCACAGCAACTGGTTGCAAAGGTGAGCGGCCATAAAGAGTTTGACCGTGCCCAGTTGATGATATCATCCAGTTTGCTCAGCACGATCCCTCCGCCAGGTATCTCCTGTATCTGCCCCGGAAAATTAGTACCCCCCCCGCCCCCTGAAGGGGGAGCTGAGAAAGACCCTGCATTTTCTGAACTCTTATCCATCACTTAAGCAATTAAATATTTTTCGTCGCTGTAATCGCCTCCATTAGTTCCCCCTTCAGGGGGCGGAGGGGGTTCCTACATCCACTTCAACGCACCCTTCTTCCTTGCGTATAAAAACCCTGCAAATAATATAAAGAAGAAGATCACGATCTCCACCAATGCTATCCAGCCGGCAGCCTTTGCCACCACGGCCCAGGGATAAATAAATACCAGCTCCACATCAAAGATCAAAAACACCAGGGCAAACAAATAGTAACCCACATTTAGTTGTATCCAGGTTTTCCCCCTGGTGGGGATACCGCATTCGTAAGGCTGGCCCTTCTGGGGGTTTTTGGTATATTTTGTAACCAGTCTTGCAATCATTACAGCAATGGAAGAAAAAGCAAGCGCTGCAATTATCAAAACGATCATCGAAGAAGCACCCATAGCAGAAGTATTTGTGATTTCTTTTTAGTGGTACAAGTTAAGGAAGAAAAATCTATTTTAAATCAAATTACTGATATCGTTCTTATCACTGTAAATACTGATCAAAATCATTTTTTATATACGTGCCTGCATACAATTGCCTACCCGTATATCTCCACATGAATATCTTTTGGTTCATAACCCATCGCCACGATCTTTTCTTTTGCTTCATCGATCATTCCCCGCCAGCCGCAAAGCATGAAGGATGCAGGTTTTTTATCCGCACACATTTCCTGGTAAATGGGGTGTACATAACCGGTGCGGCCCTCCCATTGCTCTCTCGATAAAACCGGTATATAGGTAAAGCCATCGATGGCCGTTTCCAGCATTTTCATCTCTTCATAATAAAGCAGGTTATCTTTTGTGCGGCAGCCAAAGATCAGCGTGATTTTTTTGTGCGGGATAGGGTGGTCTTTAATATGGTGCAGCATACTCCGGAAAGGGGCAATGCCCGTGCCGGTGCAGATCAGGTACAGGTCCTTATCCAGTGGTTCCTTTAAAGTATATACGCCCTGCGGGCCACGGAAAACCAGTTCGGTACCCACCATCACATCATGAAAGATATAGTTGGTGCCGGCGCCATGTTTATCCAGCACGATGATGAGCTCAAAAATATTGCTGCCATCGGGCCAGGAGGCAATGGAATAACTGCGCCAGCGTTTGTTGGCCTTTTCGTGTATGGGGAGGTCCAGTGTTACAAACTGCCCGGGAATAAAATCGAATGAATCCAGTTCCGGTACTTCGATCCAGTATCTTTTGGTAATGGCGGTCTCATTCTCTATGCGGATAACCTTCCCTTTGCGCCACGGTAATAAAGCCATGTTAAGTGTTTGCGGAAAGTTACTAAGAAATGAAATAAAAAGCTTCCGCAAAAAGAAATTACGGAAGCTTCTGTTATTGAATGATTATTTTCTCTGTATGTGCTGTGCTTTCGGTGAATATCCTTAACTGGTAGCTGCCCTTTGCAATGCCGCTCACATCCAGTATGCCGGTTCTGCCTTTGAGGCTGTATGACTGTATCAGCCTGCCCGCAGCATCAAAGACCGAAGCGCTGGTCATATTTCCGGTTGAAGCAATATAGATCTTACCTCCGCTTACAGGATTGGGATAAATATTGAAATCGTCCCCGGCATTTCCAAAGTTTACAGTTCGTACAGGTGAATAGCGGTAGCTGCCATCTATGTCCGTCATTTTTAAACGATAGAAATTTTGCCCGGCCAATGGCTGTGCATCGGTAAGACTATAATTATTCCTGTTACTGTTATTGAATGCCTGCACCATACCGATGGATGCATAAGCAACTCCGTCGCTGCTTCTTTCCACAATGTATTTATCTGCATTCAGCTCGTTATCGGTAGTCCATTGCAGCAATACTTTTTTGGTTTGTTTTACCGCTTCAAAACTCAGCAGGTTAACCGGTAAGGAATGTGCCCCGTCTACCCCTCCATTGTTCAGCCAGAATTCACTGAAGCTGTTCACTGCAAATTCAGCATAGTATCCGTTATCATACGGTATGATGGCTGTGTTGGCAGGTAATATATAGGTATGAACGCCTCCTGCATTATCAGCAAGGGTGCCGTTTTCCTGTGCTGCCAGTCCGCTGAATTTGGTTACCCCCAGCTCATAAGGGTCCCTGGGTTTGGTGCAAACCGTACAGCCCGTAGCTGCTATCAGGCTCTTGGCTTCGGCATCTGTAAAATAAAAACGCACGGTTACATCGGTAGCCGGTGCATTGGCTGGCCTGATCACAATATTGCGGTTGGCATAGTACTGGTGGTTTTGATAGCGCACCGCACCACTGTAAGGATACACATCCACCCGGGTGCTGCCCAGGTTATTACCATTGGCATTGATGGAAGCAACACGGGTGGCGCCTGAATTAAAATGCACCCAGCTGCTGCCGCTTACGGTTTGTGTTATATTGGTGAGTGTGGTACCGGTGTAAATGGCTGCTTTATCAAACACATGAATATCATCAATACCCACACCTTCCAGGTTGAAACCAAGATCGCTGGTGAATACAATGCGGAAGCGCACTACACCTGCCGTTGGCGGCACATTGAAGCTGGCCACATGCCAGGTGGTCAATGAATTGCGCCACTGGTTTTTACCCGTTGGGTCGTTATACCAGTTGGTGCCACCGCCGCCATTGGTTCCCAGGCGGCTCCAGGTAATGCCGCCATTGGTTGAATATTCAACCCAGTTGTAATCTGCGGGCACTGCATCCTCTATCTGAAAAATATGACTGAACGATAATACCGGCTGCGTTAACCCGGTAAGGTTGAAACAGGGTGAATACAAATAAGCAATTTCATTGGTGTTGTAGTTGCCTGTTAAATTGGTTACCCATGCCTTTGTTCCGTTCGCTGCTTTGCTGATAACGGTTTTGGCCGGTGTACCCCACTGCCAGCTGCTGTTCTGGCCTTTTGCGTACCAGCCTGCCGTTCCGCTTTCAAATCCCTCTAAATAAGGATAACTGCTGATGACCGGCGCTGTGTGCAACGCATAATTCAATATGCTGTCGTTATCGCGGTAATTATCTGTTGGTTCGTTTACCCAGAAATTAAAATTATAATCCGCATCATTCAGCAGGTTTACAGGTGCAGCAAAATTATACGTGGTAATACCCGGCGGCAATGATGCAATCAGTTCAGTGACAGTTCCTCCCCCGTTTACATTGTACGATACCGGCACATTGCTGAAGCTGCCGCTGCTGTAGTTTTTTATTTCCACTGATATGGTTTGGTTACCGGCCATGCCGCAACCCGAAACGGATGGCGATAATACCCGGGTGATGCCAATATCATTCGACACTTCTTTGATACCTACATCATCAAAGGTATAGCCATCATCCTGGTCAATAATAGGATTGGGATTATTGGCCGAAGTATTTCCCTGCTGGCTGAACTTAACCTGGAAACTGCTGCTGAGCGGTTGTGCAGGCAGCACGGTATCCAGCACATCATTGATATTGATGATGGCATGTTTGTATTGCCCCAGCGGCGCCTGGTTGGCCACCAGGTCGTATGCCAGCACCCAGGCTTTGGTATCGCTGCCGCGGATCCACACTTTGTTATTGGGATTGTTTTCGTTGCCGTGGTTCTTGTACCAGAAATCCAGCCGCAACTGCTGGCCGCTAACATAATTGCCGAGGTTGTACGTCATCAGCATACTGTCGGTTGTTTGCGCTGCATTGTACGGGAACTGGTCCAGCGTAATGGCCTTGCTGCCATTCCAGGCAAATCCGGTATTCACAAAAGTGCGGGCACGGCCACGGGTGGTATTCGTTTTAAAATCCACTTTATCAATATTATCCAGGCCGGTGGTGTTTACCAGGTAATCTTTGGCAGCGGCTGTTTCAAAACCATCCGTAACGGGCAATGTGAGCAGGGGGTTGGGCAAATGTTTGATGCTGATGGTAGTGGTATCATCCATTGGCTGCGTATCACCCGCCCTCTTCACCCATGCTTTGATATCATACACACCGGTTGCAGAAAAATCTGCCGTGGTTGTAAAAGTATATTGCCTGGTTGCCAGTGCCGCAATAGCAACAGCGCTTGTTTCCATCACGGTTGCCCCGCCGTTTATCTGATAATAAAGATCATACGTGCCGGTACTGGCAACATTGTCAAGGTTACGTATGGTGAATTTAATTTGCGTTGTTGCAGTAAGTGCAGAAGAAGTGAACTGCCTTCCGGAGACCGGTGCATCAATCGAAACGGCTTTCAGGTCATTATCATAAATAGACAAGGTACAAACCCCGGTTGATGGCAATACTGACCTTGATACCGATCTTCTGCCATTAACCGTACCATTCTTTGCACTAACGCCAAACCAGTAGGTGGTGGCGCTGTTTAAACCGGAGATCAGATAAGTAAGACTGCTTGTGTTGCCAATCACAGTCATGCTATCGCCCTTCAGCTGCCAGATATCGTAGGAGGTGGCGCCGGTAATGGCCGGCCAGTCGAGCTGTGCATAGCCATCACAGGGAATAGTGACGGTTACAACCGGCTGACCGATCACGGTAAAATTAAAATCACTTTCATCGGTATAGGCCGAGGCATTCCTGCTCACACGCACTTTGTAATTATTGTTTACTGTTGCAGGCACCGTCCAGTTGCACGACAAGGCAGCGGCAGGCACATTATTATTGATCGTGTTCCAGGCAGTGCCGTCAAAATATTCCACGGTAAATGTATTGCCCTCATCACCATAGGCGCTCCAGCGGATGGTTTCCGCTTCGCCGGGCACCATTTTCTCTTCACCAAAGGGATATTCCACGGTTATTCCGTTCATATCAATTTGGTAAGTAACCACATACTCCTGCGGACCGTAGGGCAGTGCAAAGGCATTCACATTGATATCATAATTGCCCGCAACGGGATTATCGATCACCACCTGTTCAATATTATTTCTCCTGTCTGTCCCTTCCACTGCACTGCTGTCTACCTTGGCAGGCGACGGATCCAGCACCAGTGGCTGGTGCAAAATATTGCCGGGTGCCAGCACTGTAAGATCAAGATCACTGATCAGCTGCGTGGCTGCATTGGGCGCAGCGGCCGTATCGTTCCAGTACAGCATCACTTTTAAACGCCTGGCCCCTGCCGGTACTGTTATGCTGTTTGTTGAGGGCGTGGCGGCACTCAAATAAAAACGATTATTCTCAATAGCGTCTGCTGCTCTGCGGGCATTCAGCACCCCAAATCCGTAAGTAAAATCCGGGCCCGGTTTGCCCAGGTCTTCTGCCGTATTGCAAAGCACTGCTTTTATTAAGGCAGCTTTCGGTACAGCGCCGCCATTCAAACGGCGGTACAGTTCATTTAATAAAGTGGCACTGCCCGCCACAATGGGCGAGGCCATGCTGGTGCCACTGCTGGTGCCATAGGTAAAATTATGGCGTGTGGAAAGGGTGCTTTGTCCCGATGCGGTTATCTCCGGCTTCAGCCTTCCGTCATTCACCGGGCCCCTGCTGGTAAAAGCCGCCGGGGCATACAGTGTATCTATTGCCCCCACGCTCAGCACGTTCTTGGCCACCTGGTAACCCGATTTGATGGTGGCAAAATTGATCGGGTATGGCGAACAGGTATTGCCCCCGTCGTTGCCGGCAGCAAATACATGCAGCAGCTGGCGGTACTCGCCCATCTGCTTATCAACATAATTGCTCACCACATCATAGGCCCCCGATCCTGCACAGCTGTCATCGGCATTGGTGTAGGAGTTGTTGGTAACAACCATATTGTAATCGGTGATGTAGGTGGGCGCCTGGGTAAGTATATCGCTGAAGTACTGGCTGATGATGGTTGATTTGGGCGCCATGCCCCTGTGCTTGGGATCCAGCAAACCGGCACCGGCCACGGTACCGGAAACATGTATGCCATGAAAACTGAATGGCGCCGGTACCCGGTTCACCACACGGCCGGTAAAGTCGAGTGTAACGGTGGCTATTTCGGCATTATCACCAATACCAACAGCAATGCCCCTGCCGCTCAGGTTCTTACCGGATGAGGTGAGCAGGCTGGTAACTGCATGTTTGCCGATGCTCTTATAATTCAGTTCCTTATCGGTTAATTTTTGCAGCCCCACAAAACTTACAAAGGGCAGTGCGGCAATGGCTGCTGCTTTGGCAGGGTCGGCCTGTACAAATACCAGGTTTGCTGCGGTATATTTTGTTGGCACGATGCCGGCCCCTGTATTGATGAGCGCTTCCCTTACCGCAGCCGGGTCTGCATCATCATAATAATTTACGGCCATTAATTGCTGGCTGCTGCTGGCCGGCTGCGATCCGGCCAGGGCCGGGTCTTTTTTATACAGTGCAGGTAAGGTATTGATGGAACTTATCCCGAATGCAGCAGCCTGCGAAAAATCGAAACTGCTTTTTATGGTTGCCAGGTAGGCATTACCGGGAATATATTCATGCAGGCTGCAGCCCGCAGCTTTCAGTTGCTGCTGTACGGCCGGTGAAGGAAGCTGTGCAAACTGCAGCAGCACATAATAGTTGTTATTGAAAAATGAAGCCTGTAAATTTTCTTTTTGGAACAACTGCTTCTGAACATTATTGCCGGTGATGAAATTGCCGTTGGCAAAGCGGACGGGTATATCTGTATTTTGCGCCCCCGCTGTAAAACAGCTTAGCAGAAAGAACCCATAAAAGCAGTAAGAATAGAATTTTTTCATTGGTTTTATTACCATTGGATTTTGCCCGGATATGCCTTATTAACGAAATTATGCATTAAATCGTTGCTAAGCCATACTGTTAACGCTTTTGGGGCTTTCATATTGCAATTTTAAACAGAATATATGCTGCATTTTCTATTCAGCTTATCTTTGCAACCCCGATGAACCTGGAAATGTTGTTGAACGGCTATTTGAGTGACCCCCGCTGTTTTAAGATAGTGGACAGGATCACTGCGTCCCGGCCGCAACAAATACAGCTTGCCGGCCTCCAGGGCAGTGCAGCCCCCTTTGTGGTTTCGGCCGTTTTTAAACACGAGGCCGCCTCACAACTGAACCACCTCATCATACTCAGGGATGCAGAAGAGGCCGCTTATTTTCACAACACATTAGAGAATATCACCAGCGCCCTCAACCTCTTTTATTTTCCTTCTTCCTTTAAAAATAAAAAGAACTACCGCCTGCTGAATGCCAGCCACGTAATGCTGCGGACCGAATGCCTTACCCGCTTCAGCAACCCGCCGGGCAATAACCGGGTGGGCGCCATCATCACTTATCCCGAGGCTTTGTTCGAAAAAGTGGTGCTGCCCAAAACACTCTCGGCCAACATCATTTCCCTTAAGCAGGGCGATACCATCGACCCCGTGGCCATCTACGAACAATTTGTTAACTATGGTTTCAGTCGCACCGATTTTGTGTACGAACCCGGGCAGTTTGCCGTACGTGGCGGTATCCTCGATATCTATTCCTTTGGCAATGAAAAACCATACCGGGTGGAATTGTTTGGCAATGAGATCGACAGCATCCGCATCTTCGACCCCGAAACACAATTGAGCGAAAGAAAATTATTACAGGTAAGCATCATACCCAATGTGGAAACCCGGTTCGACGACGGCGACAAGGTTTCCATCATGGAATTTCTGCCGGAGAACACCGTGGTGTGGAGCGAGGACTGGAATTTTATCAGGGAAAAAATAGAGCAGGAGGCAGAATCGTTTCTCGTTTCTCGTTTACAAAGCAACCCTCCTGCTGAAGAAGTTGAAAACGACCAACTATTTAAAGAGTTCACCGAAGCCGATTTTATAACAGCAGCAATTCTTGAAGAAGAAATAAAACAACGGCATGTAGTTGAGTTTGGCGACAAAGCCAGCTTCCCCAATCATCAATCTGCCACAAACAAGAAACAAGAAACAACAAACGAAAAACAAGAAACAACTAACAACAAACAAGAAACAATTGCCTTCTCAACCAAATCCCAACCCTCCTTCAACCGCCAGTTCGACCTCCTGATAAAGAACTTAAAGGAATACGAAGCAAAGCAATACAATATTTACATCTTTGCCGATAACCCCAAACAACTGGAGCGGCTGCATGTGATCTTCACCGACCTTGCCACAGGCCCCGATGGGAAAGCCGAAGTGCAGGTGGTTCCCATACCCACTTCCATACACGAAGGGTTTATTGATGACGACCTGAAGAACGTTTGCTATACCGATCACCAGATATTTCAGCGCTACCATAAATACAAGGTTAAGCAGGCTTTCAGCAAGAACAAAGCGCTTACTTTAAAAACATTAAGAGAATTACAGCCCGGCGATTATGTAACCCATATCGATCATGGTGTGGGTGTGTACAGCGGATTACAGAAGATTGAAGCCAATGGCAAAATGCAGGAAGCCGTTCGCATTCAGTATAAGGATGGCGACCTGCTCTATGTGAATATTTCTTCGCTGCACAAAATAAGCAAGTACAGCGGCAAGGAAGGCAGCGTGCCCAAAATGAACAAGCTGGGCAGCGATGTGTGGGCCAAACTGAAAGACAAGACCAAGCGCCAGGTAAAAGATATTGCCACCGACCTCATTAAATTATATGCCGAGCGCAAGAGCCGCGAAGGCTTTGCACACCAGCCCGACAATTACATGCAGACAGAGCTGGAAGCCAGTTTCATTTACGAGGACACGCCCGACCAGGCAAAGGCAACTGAAGATGTGAAGCGTGATATGGAAAAAACATCGCCGATGGACAGGCTGGTTTGCGGCGATGTGGGTTTTGGTAAAACAGAGATCGCCATACGTGCGGCTTTCAAAACCTGCTGCGATGGCAAGCAGGCCGCCGTGCTGGTGCCTACCACCATCCTGGCTTACCAGCATTATAAAACCTTCAGCGACCGGTTGAAGGATTTTCCGGTTACCGTTGATTTTATCAACCGCTTCAAATCAACCAAACAACGAAAAGAAACCCTGCAAAAAGTTACCGAAGGAAAGATCGATATCATCATCGGCACCCATGCCCTGCTTAGCAAGGATGTAAAGTTTCACGACCTGGGCATCATGATCATTGATGAGGAACAGAAATTTGGTGTGGCGGCAAAAGAGAAATTAAAGCAGCTCCGCACAACCGTTGATTCATTAACGCTTACCGCCACGCCCATACCACGCACCCTGCAGTTCAGCCTGATGGGCGCCCGAGACCTCAGCATCATCAACACGCCGCCGCCCAACCGGCAGCCCATACAAACCGAAGTGATGGTATTCAATGAAGATGCCATCCGCGATATTATCTATTACGAAACCGAAAGGGGCGGACAGGTTTTCTTCATCCACAACCGCATCAAGGGGCTGGCCGAAATGAAAACGCTGATACAGGGGCTTTGTCCGGACCTGAGCATTGCCTACGCACACGGCCAGATGGAAGGCGATGAACTGGAAGATACCATCCTCGAGTTCATGGACAAAAAATACGATGTGCTCATCTGCACCAATATCGTGGAGAGCGGGGTGGATATTCCGAATGTAAATACCATCATTGTACACAACGCACACCAGTTTGGGCTCAGCGACCTGCACCAGCTACGCGGACGTGTGGGCCGCAGCAATAAAAAAGCATTCTGTTACCTGCTGGCCCCGCCCATGAGCACCCTGCCGCCCGACAGCCGCAAACGCCTGACCACTTTGGAACAATACAGCGACCTGGGCAGCGGCTTCCAGATAGCCATGCGTGACCTTGACATACGCGGCGCCGGTAATATGCTGGGCGGCGAGCAAAGCGGTTTTATTGCCGAGATTGGTTTTGAAATGTACCATAAAATACTCGACGAAGCCATCCGTGAATTAAAACGCACCGAGTTCAGGGAACTGTACAAGGATGAGATTGCACAGCAGGATGATTTTGTAACGGACTGCAGCATTGATACCGACCTGGAAATCCTGATACCCGACAGTTACGTGGAGAGCATCGCCGAACGCTTAACCCTGTACACCCGCCTGGACAACTGTGAGAACGAACCCGACCTGGTGGCCTTCCACGCCGAGATGGCCGACCGCTTTGGCCCCATACCGGCACCCGTGGAAGACCTCTTCACCACGGTACGCAGCCGCTGGCTGGCCGTGGAGCTGGGCTTCGAAAAAATGCTGCTGAAGAACGAGACCCTCAAATGCTATTTTGTAAGCAACCCCGACAGTCCTTACTTCACCAGCGATACCTTCAACAAAATGATCGACTTCCTGCAAAAAGGAACCAACAAGGGCAAGCTGAAGCAAACCGGTAAATTATTTCTGCTGGTGGTGGATGATGTTCGGGATATGGCTTCCTTGTATGAATTTTTGAGGAAGATGCACCAGTTTATTTTTTAAGCAACCTATCAGGTTTGCCGGGGAAAACCTGTCAGCTTTGCCGGGCCAGCCTGCTGCGCTGAAAACCTATCAGGTTTGCCGCCCCGGCTGGCAGCGTTGGAAACCTTATAGGTTTGCTGCGTTGATTGCAGCATGGCGAACTTTATTAGTTAAGCCGGCTAAAAAATGGCAAGGATTTGGAGCCGCCGGGCCTGGTCTCCCGACCAGCCACGAGAAAATTAAATACTGCCTGATACATGACCAGGCAATATCAAACATTTAGTATGAACTTTTAACCAACCCGGTTCCTGCTGGTCGGGAGACCAGGCCGGGGCATCCGCTATGATGCATCCTCACCTTTTTTAAACCTGCATAAACTGTTTCAGTAACTGGCAAAACATCGTTCTTTAAAAATCGATCTCAAAATATTTTAAAACGGCTTTGAACCTGTCCTGCGCTGTAAGACAGGTGTCCAATAAATATTCCATTACCTGTGGCCATTCACGCAGCCCCCGGTAATAGAATAATTTCAGGTCATCCTCAATGATGAACGGCACTATATTGTTTGCCAGGCATTCTTTGAACATGATGAGCCTGCCCACACGGCCGTTCCCGTCCTGGAAAGGGTGTATTGCTTCAAACTGCTGGTGAAAGTTGATGATATCGTTCAATGATTTTTTTTCCAGGCTATGATAGGTTGAAAGCAGTTCTTTCATTTTTGCAGGCACTTCTTCCGGCAAACAGGTTTCATTGCCGCCCACTTCATTCGGCATTTTTTTATAGCCGCCGGTTTCAAACCAGTCCTTTCTGCTATCTGATGTACCGGATTTGAGCAGGTAATGCAGCTCTTTAATAAAGGATTCGGTTAGTTTTGATCCTGCTTTTTCAATAACGAGGTCTATACAGCGAAAATGGTTATTGGTTTCAATGATATCGTCAACATTAATGCTTTCAGCAGTAATACCGATGGTATTAGTTTCAAATATAAAGCGGGTCTGATCGTGGGTAAGCCTGCTGCCTTCTATACGATTGGAGTTGTAAGTAAGGTCTATTTGAGTGCGGTGATAAATGCCGCCTTTCAGCTTCATATCCTTTTGCTCTTTAAGCTGGTTGAGCAAAGGGTTATTGCTGAATTTTTTTTCCTTGTTTTTTGTGGGTAAGCTGGCGTCTTCGGGAATGGCCCAGGTTTTACCCGTTAAAAAACTGCCTTTTATCTTCCCGGCAGCACAATAGTTGCGGGCTGTTCTTTCAGGAATATTCCACTTTTTTGCAAACTCAGAGACAGAAATGAAATTCATCTAACCTGTTTTTTACGGTTTACCGGCAAGAATCGGCCTAAATTTTAGTTTAAAAATAGATATTCTTGCCGATATCGGCAAGATGCACCTGTATCCTGCAGCCGTGGCCTGGTCTCCCGACCAGCAACGAATGGTTTGCAGCCCTGATGGCAGCATGATATTTTTTAGACCTGTCAGGCTTGCCCGCCCGGCCCGCTGCGCTGAAAACCTTACAGGTTTGCAGGGTTGGACAAAACCTATCAGGTTTGCCGGGCCGGCCCGCTGTGCTGAAAACCTTATAGGTTTAGCGGGAGGGCCGTTGAGACAAAAGCCTGGCTTTTAATTCCTCCAGTTCAGAAAAAGGTGCCGTATCCCTGCTCTCCCAATTCTTTTTGGTCTTTATTCTTTTATTGATAGCCGCCAGGGCTGCTTTTTTATGACTGAAAAAAATGGGCTCCACCAGTGTACGGGTTGTAAAATCAGTGGGGTCATAATACATCCATACATCGATCAGTAATGGAAGGTCCTGTTCCTTCACCGAATTTTTCAAAGCCCCCAGTGCCTTTGTCATGGCATCCTTATTAGCCCGGGTATCGGTGCTTTCATCATATTTGATGTACTGCCGGAATATCCTTTCAATGGTTTTAACCGGGCCCTGCTTTTGCCCGAAAACAGTGGTGCAGCAAAGCAGCATAAAGGATAGAGCAAGGAAGCGCATAGTGTTCGTTCTTTGATATTAAAGATAGCCGGATTTTTAATCCGCCACCCGGTTCCTGTAAACACGAACAGAAACATAACAAAATAAATGGCTCATAGAGTCAGTATCCATGGCAATGTATGGCACTCTTGTACAGCAGAAATTTACTGGGCTTTTATTGGTTTGCAGCCCTGCACTAACAATATAGGTTTAGTGAGCACACATTCTATGCTCAGCGGCAGCAATCAGCGCCGCCAAAGGAATCGCAGCGGTAAAATTTATAGCCCTTGGTTGTTTTCAGAAAATCAAAGGTCATGATCCAGGCCCCTTCTGCTGTTACCTGCTTCACTACCTGGAATTGGTTTTCCCCGGCAATACATTCGGAATAAGGTATCTCTGCAAACCGCTTCAGTAATGCCGTATCAAATATCCGGGGAAAACATTGGCTGATAAAGTCATTGATCCCCATCTTCACATGGCAGGCTATAACAGTATCCCTGCTGATCTGCTTCAGGGAGGCAAAGTCTTTCCATGCTGCTATTTGTTTGAAGCTTTCCCAGGTTGTCATTAATTCCGGGTCGATGGCATTGTTCATAACAGGCTGCTCCATCCTGCGCTGCTGCATTTCGATATCCCAAACCGTTTTAACCCAGGCAGTTTCGCCGAAAGCCCGATCTGCTTTTTCCTTTTGCGTGGCATTACTGCTGTTGTTGCAGGAGAGAAAGCTGAGGCAGGCCAGGATGAAGAAAACAGGGTGCGTAGGATGAAGGGGATGTGACATTAGGGGGTCGGGTGATTTATATAAATGTACTGCTTTTTGATTTTTGGGTTGCGGGTGATGTGGGCTGAGTGAGAATACCAAAATCTAAAATTTTTAATCCTTATAAACATTTTCATTATGCCAATCAATGAACTTAGGAGCTGGATTATCCTTTTCCCGGGCAGGCAGATTAAAAAGCTGGTTACCATGAAATTTATAATACTCCTTCCCGTTTTGGTATTCTTCTTTGATACGCTTGCTTACTTCAACCCTTAAATCCGGTGTAATTGTCAGATATCCTGAATCGAATAACTTATGCAAGTCTGATCTGAGAAGTAAAGCATTTGAAATAAAATGAGGGCCGGACAATGCATAGGGTTTGATATGAGCAGCTTCCAATACAGGCAGGGTCTTTTCACCTGAAATTGCACATCGTCTGTTGTAAGCGTCTGTAACTAATATCCGGAATGCTCCTTGCCCTAATCTTACCTTTGTCAAAAATGGTTGGCCATACATTGCCTGCGGATCTTCCAGTATCAGTTGGCTTTTTGATTCATCTGCAACCGGGTATAAATATTTTTGGAGCAATGCTTCCACCTCCATCCAGAGTTTCCTACCAATTTCCGTTTCTGTTGAATAGGATTTACCCTGAACAATACTTTTGTTCCAGTCTTCCGGTATTTTAATCCAGTCCCCCTCTCTGAAGAATATAGGATTGGTTAAAATAATGCAGCCTATAATTGGATTTATATTGATTTTATCCTGCCTGTATTGCAAGATCATTCTTTGCAAATCATGGAATGAATCGCAGCCATTCCTGTTACCGAAAGTATCCCATGCCATTGATATGGGTAAAAAAGTATGACTGGAAAAGAAGCCAATACCTCCAATAGCATTAACAGGATATTTCAGTTTGAACAAAAAAGGGGCTCCCGGCATAAGCACTTTGAAAGCCGTATTACCGCCAGGTTGCCAAAAGTTCACATCTTCCGGGTTAAGATTAGCCAGGTGATTAAACCAATTGTTATCTGTTACTCCGAGGTAGAACTTCATATTTAAAAATAATAAGTAAAAACTAACATTGCTCTGCATTCAGGACAATGAAGTGAACCAAACGATATATAAGTCCCTCCTTCAATTCCAAAGAAAAGCCCTCCTAAAATAAAAAATTTTAATGTATTTTTAATCATACATCAGTGTTATCCTAATAATGAGCCTGGTTGCTTTTTTTGATATTGAAACAAATACCCGGAATAATGAGTTGCTTGATATAGGATGTATCCTGTCGGACGAAAAGGAATTTCATAGGAACCATGCTTATGATTTCAATACATTCATAGAGCAATCACAGTTCATTTGCGGACATAATATTTTACAGCACGACCTGGTAGTATTGCAAAAGTACTTTGGCAATGCTCAATGGGGCCTGGACAGGGCAATCGATACTCTACCGCTTTCTCCCCTACTGTTTCCGAGGCGGCCTTATCACCATCTGTTGAAAGATGACAAACTGCAAACCGAGGAATTAAACAACCCACTGAATGATTCCAAAAAAGCAAGGGATCTGTTCTTTTCTGAAGTGGATGCTTTTCAAAAACTGGATGAACCTTTTCAAGAGATCCTGTACCTGCTCTTGGCAGAACAAAAAGGGTTTGAGAATTTCTTCAAATATCTTAACTATTCGGGCAGGGCGGGCATGGAAGATTTGCCGGCACTCATCCGAAAACAATTCCATGGCAAAATATGCGGGGATAGCGATATCGAATTATTTATCAGTACCTCTCCGGTTGCTTTGGCCTACACCCTGGCATTGCTGCACTGCGATGACAGTCTCTCCATAACACCACCCTGGGTTTTAAAACAATACCCGGATACAGAACGATTGTTTTTTTTACTGAGAAGCACACCCTGTATCAGAGGATGCGACTATTGCAAACTTGCGATGGACCCCGTTCTTTTCCTGCAAAAGAAATTTGGCTTTCAGGCTTTCAGGAAATTTGGCGATGCATCACTGCAGGAAGATGCGGTAAGAGCCGCAATACATGGCGAGTCCATATTAGCCGTATTTCCTACCGGCGGAGGTAAATCAATCACCTTCCAGGTTCCGGCATTAATGAGTGGCGAAAACGCAAAAGCATTGACCGTAGTAATTGCACCCCTGCAATCATTGATGAAGGACCAGGTTGATAACCTTGAAAAAAGAGGTATCACCAATGCGGTTACTATTAACGGATTGCTTGATCCCATAGAACGCAGTAAGGCGATTGAGAGAATCGAAAACGGATCAGTAAGCCTGCTCTATATCTCACCCGAATCCCTTCGCTCAGTTACCATTGAAAGATTGCTATTGAAAAGAAAGATTGCCCGGTTTGTAATTGATGAAGCTCATTGCTTTTCGGCCTGGGGGCAGGATTTCAGGGTTGACTACCTGTATATCGGTGATTTCATCAAAAAGCTGCAGCAAATTAAAGGACTTGATCATACCATTCCTGTTTCCTGTTTTACCGCAACTGCCAAACTAAAAGTAATTGAGGATATCCGGGCATATTTCCGAGACAAATTGAATCTTAACCTGACTGTGTTTCAGTCCAATGCCTCAAGGACCAATTTACATTACAGTGTTTACCGGAAGGATAATGAGGAGGAAAAATACAACCAGCTAAGAAGTATCATAGAAATAAAGAACTGCCCATGCATTGTTTACGTATCCCGGACCAAAAGAGCTTATAAACTGGCTAAGAGATTAACCGACGACGGATTTATCGCCAGGCCCTATCATGGCAAAATGGACAAGGAAGAAAAATCGGAGAACCAGAATGCATTTATGGCGGGCGAGGTAAACATCATGGTGGCCACTTCTGCTTTTGGTATGGGTGTGGATAAAAGTGATGTGGGGTGCGTGATACACTATGATATTTCTGATTCGCTGGAAAACTATGTACAGGAGGCCGGGCGGGCGGGCAGGGATGAACAGATCAATGCGGAATGCTATATCCTGTTTAATGAAGAAGACCTTGACAAGCATTTTATCCTGCTGAACCAGACAAAGATCAGCAGTAAAGAGATCAACCAGGTGTGGAAAGCCATTAAAGAGCTGACCAGGTCAAGGGACAAGGCTTCTAACTCGGCACTGGAAATTGCGAGGAAGGCCGGTTGGGATGACGGGATCGCCGAAATAGAGACCCGTGTCATTACTGCTATTGCAGCACTGGAAGATGCGGGGTATTTAAAACGCGGGCAAAACATGCCCCGGATCTATGCCAGCAGTATCCTTAGTAAAAATGCACAGGAAGCAATTGATAAGATCAACAGCTCGGAAAAATTTTCGGAAGCCCAAAAGATAAAAGCAACCAGGATCATCAAAAAATTATTTTCCAGTAAAAGCAAACGCCTGTCAACCGAAGAAATTGCAGAATCCCGTATAGATTATATTTCCGATCAGTTGGGTATTGTAAAGGAAGAAGTTATCCGGGTTATTGAACTGCTGAGGGAAGAAAAGATACTTGCAGACACAAAAGACCTGACTGCTTTTATCAAAAGATCGGAATCGGCAAGCAGATCATTGGCCATTGTTGAAAGTTTCAGAAAACAGGAAGAGCTTTTACTGGCACAGCTGAAAGAAAGCGAGGCGGCATATAATCTGAAAGAGATCATTGAACAGTTTCTTCAATCGGGCATAAAAGACAGCTCGCTCAACAAGCTTAAGATCATTCTGAATTTTTGGGCAATCAAGAACTGGATAAGCCGGCGTTATATGGAATACTCAAGGAATTATATACAGATTGGCTTATCGATTGACAGCAAATTATTTCGTGAAAAGCAGGAAAAACGACATTTGCTGGCCAAATTGATTACTGAGTATTTGCATAAGAAGGCGATAGCTGAAACGGATAATCAACAGGAAGAAATTCTGATTGAATTTTCTGTACAGGAATTAAAAGAAATGATAGAAAACGGGCAGGGTATGTTTGCGATAAAAGCCAGCCTGGATGATATTGAAGACAGCTTATTTTATCTTTCCCGCATTGAAGCCATCAAAATAGAAGGCGGGTTTTTAGTTGTTCATAATAAACTCACGATCGACCGGATCGAAAAGAACAACCGCATACAATACAAAGAAAGTGATTACGAAAAGCTAAGGCAGTTTTACCAGCAAAAAGTACAGCAAATTCATATTGTAGGTGAGTATGCTAAAAAGATGATCCGTAATTATAAGGAAGCTTTAGAGTTTGTAGATGACTATTTCAGGTTGAATTACAGTTCCTTTCTGTCAAAGTATTTCCCCGGAAGTCGCCAGGATGAGATCAGGCAAACACTGACCCCGGAAAAGTTCATGAAGTTGTTTGGGGCCCTGTCGCCTGCCCAATTACAAATTATTAAAGACTCGGGCAGTCCATATATAGTTGTAGCTGCGGGTCCCGGAAGTGGCAAAACCAGGTTGCTGGTACACAAACTGGCCTCTCTCCTGTTAGCCGAAGATGTAAAGCACGAGCAACTGCTGATGCTTACATTTTCCCGGGCTGCGGCCACCGAATTTAAAAAGCGCCTGATAGAGCTGATTGGTAATGCCGCCAATTTCATAGAAATAAAAACCTTTCACTCTTATTGCTTCGACCTGCTGGGGCGGGTCGGAAGTTTATCTGAAGCTGAGAACATCATTAAAACGGCAGTCGAAAAAATAAGAAATGGTGAAATTGAAACGTACAGGGTTACTAAAACTGTGCTGGTAGTGGATGAAGCCCAGGATATGAACAAGGAAGAATATGAACTGGTAAGGGCTTTGATGGATCAAAATGAAGAAATGCGGGTAATACTGGTGGGAGACGACGATCAAAACATCTACGGATTCAGGGGTGCCGATTCGGAATATATGCAAAGGCTGATCACAGAAAAGGAGGCAACTAAATATGAATTAACGGAGAATTACCGGAGCAGCGATAATATTGTAACCCTGACCAATGCGTGGGCATCTTCTATCAGCAAGCGGCTGAAAACAGAACCTTGTTTTGCCAGCCAGCAACAGCAGGGCAATATTCAGATAACAGAGTATATCAATGAAAACCTGGTAGTACCTCTTAGTAGTGTGATCAGCAAGGCAGCGCTTTCAGGTTCTTCCTGTGTTCTCACCAAAACAAATGAGGATGCCATGTTGATCTCTGGATTGTTGGTAAAAGAAGGCATAAAGGCAAAACTTATCCAGTCCAACGATGGCTTTAATCTCAGCAACTTGTTTGAGCTTCGCCTTTTCTCGGATATTATTCAGGGATACTCAGAAAATCCGCTGATAGCGGATGAGGATTGGGAACAAGCCAAACTTCGGTTAAATGCACATATCAGCAGTAGTTCAAAAAAAGAGCTGGTGAATGCGGTGATCAGGGCGTTTGAAGATGCAAATACCGCAAAAAAATATAAAAGCGACTGGAGTGCTTTCTTATTCGAGTCGAAGATCGAAGATTTTCTTAACATCAATTCAGAGCTGGTGTATGTTTCAACCATTCATAAAGCCAAGGGGAAAGAGTTTGATAATGTGTATCTTTTATTAAAGAATTTTACACCTGTTACTGATGAGGATAAGAGACTATTTTATGTTGCCATCACCAGGGCAAAGAAAAATTTATCAATACACTGTAAAGGGAATTATTTGAAGCCATTTATCACTGATGGTCTTACTTATACCACAGATAGAAATGTGTACCCCCAGCCTCAGCAAATAGCGATGTACCTCACACATAAAGATGTTTACTTAGGACATTTTGAATTGGTACAAAAAAGAATAGACAATCTGTTAAGCGGAACATTACTTCAAATTCTGGATGAAGGCCTGGGAACTCCAAACGGAGATCTAGTTGTTCGATATTCAAAGAAGTTCAGGGAAGTAATAAGCGATTACCGGAAAAATGGATTTATAATTACCAAAGCCAAGGTCAATTTTATTGTTTACTGGAAGGATGAAGCAAGGGAAAAAGAGGTGAAAATAATATTGCCCGGGTTATTACTTAAAAAACAAGGTCCATTATAACTCCATTATCTCTATAACTTCCTGATCATTCATTTCGTTTGGTTCCTTTCGCCCTTGCCTCTTCCCCCACCCCAACCCCAACTCCTAAACCCATGAGCCGCCGGGCCTTGTCTCCCCACCAGCCACGAGAAAATTTAATACTGCCTGCCGGCTGGGTAGGCTCCCTTCCAACAGAACAATAGACAAAGTAGGCAATCAGCTATCCGGTGGGAAAATAATACTTAAAAAAACCCATTTCCGCCCATCCGGTGGGAATAATATATTAAAATATGCCCAATGCACCCCTGCAAAAGGCTTTCAGATGTTCCTGAAAGCTTGCCGCAGCCCTGCCACAAGGTTTCAGATACTCCTGAAAGGGCGCCGCACCCCTGCGGCAAGGTTTCAGATGTTCCTGAAAGGCTGCCGCACCCCTGCAACAGGCTTTCAGATGCGCTTGAAATAACACCGCACCCCCCGAAATGAGGTTTTGGGCGTCCGGAAAGGCGCCGCACCCCTGCAGCAAGGTTTCCGGCATTCCGGAAAGGCTGCCGCAGCCCTGCAACAAGGTTTCCGGTGTTTCGGAAAGGTTGCCGCACCCCTGCAACAGGGTTTCCGGAACCCCGAAAGGCTGCCATAACATCCAAAAAGGCTTTTGAAGTTCCCGAAAGTCTGCTGCAGCCTGCGGGAAGGTTTCGGGAACTCCCGAAAGGCTGCCGCACCCCTGCAACAAGGTTTCGGGAACTCCCGAAAGGTTGCCGCACCCCTGCAACAAGGTTTCGGGAACCCCCGAAGGGCTGCTGCACCCGGCAGCGGGCAGTTTTACCGGCAGGTATTTCCCAACAGGTTTAGCAGGGCCGGAACCTCCTAAAGTTCAAACAGACAAAGCCGGTTTTTAGCGGCCTTATCCATGCTGCACGGTATTGGTGCATTCTAAAACATATTTCCCCTACCGGCAGGTGAGCACAGCAACCGGTGGTATGATCACCCCGGGGTACAGATCAATACAAATCGCACCAGCTGAACTTATCCCCCACAATATTCGATTTTTCTCTTTTCAAATAATCGAGGAATGCAACTGAGATCGGCGAATGCCTTTTGCCCTTTAACCAGATCAGGCTCCAGGTAGTTTTGATTGGCAGTCCGCGGGCGGGAATGATCTGCAGCTCCCGGTTATGCAATTCGTTGCGGATACCGATCAGGGGCATGATGGAATAACCAAGCCCTGCCAGCAGTGCCTGCTTAACCGCTTCATTGGAGGTTAGTTCCATTTTTTTCAGCACAGCAATATGGTTGCTGCTGATGAATTTCTCCATCGTTTGCCGCGTACCCGAACCCTGTTCCCGGAAGATCAGGGGCTGCTCTTTAAAGATATCCCTGGGCTTCACCGGCTTACTGCTTTTCTTTTGGGCGGGACCAATAAGGTATAATTTATTTTGAAGCAGGCTTAGCTGCTCCACCGGCAGGTTTTGTGGCAAAATGGAAACCAGTGCAAAATCAACTTCGTTATTGGCCAGGCTATCTATCACTTTTAGCTTATTGGTAACATCCATCAGTAATTCGATGCCGGTATGCAGCTTCATGAACCCTGCCAGAAAATAAGGCATCACATATTTGCCCGTGGATACCACGGATATCTTAAGCCTTCCTGTAAGCTGGCCTTTGTAGGCCAGTGTTTTGTGATTGATGGCATAAACCTGGTTCAGGATATCCTCAGCGGCTTCGGCAATCTCCCGTCCAAAATCAGTGATGAAGAGCTTTCTGCCCACCACTTCCGTAAGGGGGATATCAAACTGGTCCTGGAAATTCTTAAGCTGAATGGATACAGCCGGCTGCGTGAGGTGAAGTTCTTCCGAAGCCCTGGTTACACTTTGTGTTTGCACGATCTTCAAAAAGATCTGCAGCTGGTTGAGGGTGTAATTCATAAATGTTTTTTATGGTTTACATTATAAAGATAAATAAAAACTAATGAAGAAGCCTCCCCATCTTTGCGTTGTAAAAATTAAAAACATGACAAGAATAACCATTGCAAAAGGAGACGGGATTGGTCCCGAGATCATGGACGCCACCCTGGAGATACTGCAGGCAGCCGGCGCCGGCATCGCCATTGATGAGATCGGCATCGGCGAAAAACAGTACCTGGCCGGCAACCCTTCCGGTATCGATGACCAGGCATGGCAAACCATCCGGAAGAACAGGGTCTTCCTGAAAGCGCCCATCACCACCCCGCAGGGCGGAGGTTACAAAAGCCTGAATGTGTCCACCCGCAAATTCCTGGGGCTGTATGCCAATGTAAGGCCCTGCAGGAGCTTTTACCCCTTTGTGGCAACCAAACACCCGGTGATGGACCTGGTCATCATACGGGAAAATGAGGAAGACCTGTATGCCGGTATCGAACACCAGCAAACCGATGAAGTGGTGCAATGCCTCAAACTGATCAGCAGGCCGGGCTGCGAAAAGATCGTTCGCTATGCTTTTGAATATGCCCGCCAGCAAAACAGGAAAAAAGTTACCTGCTTTACCAAGGACAATATCATGAAGCAAACAGACGGATTGTTTCACCAGGTATTCGACGAGATCGCCAAAGAGTATCCCGATATTCAGAACGAACACTGGATCATCGATATCGGCGCCGCTAAAGTGGCCGATACCCCCGGCGATTTTGATGTGATCGTGATGCCCAATCTCTATGGCGATGTATTGAGTGATATTGCCGCACAGATAACGGGTTCGGTAGGACTGGCAGGCTCGGCCAATATCGGTGAGGAATGCGCTATGTTTGAAGCCATACACGGTTCGGCCCCCGATATTGCAGGCCGCAACCTGGCCAACCCTTCGGGTTTATTGCAGGGCGCTATTATGATGCTGAACCATATCGGACAAACCAAAACCGCAGAAAATATCCAGAATGCCTGGCTTAAAACCCTGGAAGACGGCATTCATACCCGTGACATCTTTGAAGAAGGCACCAGCAAACAACTGGTGGGCACCCGGGAATTTGCAAAAGCCGTGATAGCAAACCTGGGCAAAGAACCGGCCCTGCTGAAACCCGTTGTGTACAGCAACAACACGGCCCTGCAGCTGCCAAAATATAAACGCAGGCCTCCCAAAAATAAAGCGTTGGTGGGCGTGGATGTTTTTGTTCACTGGCCAGGCACCAACCCCGGCGAGCTGGCCGGTAAGGTTAAAAAAATGGAGACCGGCCACACCAAACTCTCGCTTATCACCAACCGGGGTATCAAGGTTTGGCCCGATGGCTTTAAAGAGACCTTTTGTACAGACCACTGGCGTTGCAGGTTCAATACCCCTGACGGCACACAGATCAGCAATGCAGAAGTAATAGAATTGCTGAAAAAAGGACTGAACGAAAATATAGATACCATTAAAACAGAGAACCTCTACGCTTTCGACGGAAAAGCCGCCTATTCTTTAGGACAGGGCCAATAGTACATTACCTCCCGCCTGCATATTCAAATTACAGCGCCAACGGTGCAGGGAAAGCTGCAGCCCGGAAAGAACGGAAAGTTGCCGCGGGAGGGCGGAACAGGCATATCATTCAAAACAAAAAAAGTTACAAAACAATATGAAATCATTGTCGCTAAAAACACTGTTAAGCCTGTTACTTACCTGCAGCTTTTTAATTATGGCCTTCGTTACAGAGCAGCAGGTGAACAGCCGGTTCTATATATCGCTGGCCATCATGACAGGCGCATTCGCCATCAAATTTGTATCAAACTCAAACACCTATAACAATGAAAAGAACTGAAAAATTAATCCCCATCAACGGGGAATTCTCGCACAGCGAAGCAAGGGAAATCTTAACTAACCTGATAAAATCAAAGATCAACTTTCACAATATTAAAAACTGGAGTTCGAACGAACGTTTTGGAAAAGATGACGAGACCGCTCAAAAAAGAATTCCTGAACTGAGGAAGGATGTTGAAAAACTGGAAAACATCCTGGAAGATGCCGCCAGGCAAAACAAAAAACTGCTGATAAGTTCCGAGATCAACATAACAATGGCAGGTTAATAATAAAGGGCCTGCCAACAGCCGGTTATCTCCGGCAAAGGCTTGCCCGGCCCCGGGAATATCTTATCAAGTAATTTATCATGGATATAAGTTTTCTGCTGGAAAATCTCACCAACCCCGCATTGCTTTTTTTTGTGCTGGGCATCCTGGCGGTTTATGTAAAGAGCGACCTGGAGATACCGCCTAATTCCTCCAGGTTCATTTCGCTGTACCTGCTGTTTGCCATTGGCTTCAAAGGCGGGCAGGAGCTGTCGCACGGGGCATTTACGGCCGAGATCATATGGTCGATGTTGTTTGGTGTTCTCATTTCCATGGCCATACCGCTGTACACGTTCTTCCTGCTCAGAAAAAAAACGGGTGTTATTAATGCAGGAGCCATTGCGGCCACCTACGGCTCTGTAAGTGCGGTCACTTTTGTAACGGCGGCCAGTTACCTGGAATCGCAGCAGCTGGCGCTTCACGGGCATATGGTTGCCATCATGGCACTGATGGAATCGCCCGCCATCATCGTCGGGCTGCTGCTCATTTCCATGTACAATAAAGATGAGCAGGCAATTATTCAAAAAGGGGCCGCTATCCGGCACTCCTTTACAAATGGCAGTGTATTATTGATCCTCGGAAGCCTGATCATCGGGTACCTGGCCAATGCCAAACAGGCTGAAGGGATCAGGCCATTTACCAACGATCTGTTCAAAGGCTTTCTTGCTATCTTTTTGCTGGACATGGGTATTACCAGCGGCAAAAAGCTAAAGGCATTTTTCTCATTCGGCTGGTTCCCGGTTGTCTTTGCCCTCTTCATTCCGCTGGTCAATGGATGCCTGGTGGCCCTGCTAAGTGCCGCTGTAACGCCTGATATGTCCAACCGCTTCATGTTTGCCATCCTTGCTGCCAGTGCCTCCTATATAGCTGTGCCGGCCGCCATGAAGATATCCGTTCCGCAATCGAACCCGGGCCTGTTCCTGCCTATGGCGCTGGCCCTCACCTTCCCGGTCAACATTACCCTGGGCATGCCGCTATACCTGCTGCTGGTGCAACATACGGGGTAACGAAAACCAGTTAATCCTGAAAGAAAAAGGAATTAACCGGGCTGCGTATGTCCGTATATAAATGGTTTCAAAATGCCACTAACCCCGATGGAAAACGCAGCATATCCGGCATTTTCCCCTACCGGTTGGTGAGCACAGCAACTGATAGAGAAAAAATCAATCAGGCTGCTGTTACCGCCATCAACCAGGCAGATCAATTTCCGCCCACCCGGTCGATCTCGTCGGCAGCGCCGCCTTCAGAACGTTTTACCGCCTTCATCGTTTTTCCAAAACGCCAGCTAAAGCTCAGGCGTACCACCCTGCTATCCCATTTTATGGTAAAGGGTTCGTAGGAGTTCTCAAAAGTGGAGTAGCCGGAATAATTCTGAAAATAAGTGATGTCGCGGATGTTCAGCCTGATGGTCCCCTTCTTCTTCAGCACCTGTTTGCCAACGCCAAAATTCAGTTCGCCCTGTGGCTCCAGCCATTCCTGCAGGTCTATCTGGCTGCGGGTTTGGTAATAGCCACTCAGCTCCAGGCTCCATCCCTTTTTAAGCTGAAACTGGTTGTTGATGCTGATATTAAGCTGGTCTACTTTGGCTGTTATAGGCGCCCACACCTGCCCTTTTATTACTTTGTGATTGTACACTGCCACCGCCGTGAGGCTCCACCATTTGGTAACGGCTGTTTGAAAGGTTTCTGTAATGCCGAAATTTTTAAAAGAACCTACATTGCCCCTGGTATAGATGAGGATGTTGTTATTCACATTACTGCTGCTGGAATCCAGGATGAATATCTGTGAAAAATAATCTTTGAGGTAACTGAAGGAAACCTCGGTGGTAAGCTTTTGTTTGTAGGTATGCGACAAGGAAAAATTCCAGGTGTACTGTGGTTTGATAAATGGATTACCCGATTCGTAAGTGTATTTATTCAGGATGGTCTGGAAGGGGTTCAGGTGCTGAAACTGCGGCCTGTCGATCCTTCTTCCGGCAAGCAGGGTAATGCTGTTATTACTGTCCAACTGGTAAGAAACAAAGGCCGTTGGGAACAGGCTTCCATAATTTCTTTTAAAAGCCGAATCCTTAACTGCCGCATTGCCCAGCTGGTGGGCTTTGTAGTGTGTGTTCTCATAACGGAGCCCCGCCTGCCAGTGCCATTTACCTTTTTCTGCATCCACACTTGCATACGCAGCGCTGATGGTTTCGGTATATAAAAAATGATTGCTGCGGTTCAGGTCCTGCTGCCAGGGGTTATTGTTCAGCGCCAGGTAATACTCGGCCAGGTTATCTGTTTTATTGATGGCTGTTTTAAGCCCGGTTTCCAGCGTGAATTGCTTAAACCGCCTGCTGTAATCTGCCTTTGCAGAAAATATTTTCAGTTTGGATGGTATATTACCTTTAGTAGCTTCCACATCGCTGCCCGGTACCTGCAACTGCGTTTGGTATTGCTGGTCGCCCCTGATGGTAAAACTTACATAATCCAGGTCAACTGCCAGTTCACTGCCACCTGCAAGTTTAAACTTGCCGTTCAGGTTCACGCCACCTCTTTTAAATTTCCGGTTGTTATCGCCCCAGGTGTTGATGGAAGAATCAATATGATGATAGGGATCCATCCAGTTGATGGAGCTGGTACTGGTTGCCTGCCTGCTAAAATAGCCGCCGGTAAATACAAGTCCGAAGCTTGTATTCTTATTCAGAAAAAAGTCGAGACCTGTTTTAATATTATGCCCCGTTTGCTTGTTCCTGTTATAATTAGGCTGTTCCAGCAGAACGGAATCTTCGTTATTGGTATTCTGGTATTTTCTCAGGGTCCACATATCCATTTTTTCCCGGCTGGCACGCATACCATAATTAAGGAACCAGTTTAATTTCCCGTTCCGGTAATTGAGGTTAAGCGAATTGTTCGTTTTGGAATACGCACCCTGCCCGGCACTTACATTTAACGAGCCATTAAAACCCTTCACTTTATTGGCTTTCATTTTTATATTGATGATGCCCGAGTTGCCCGCTGCATCATATTTAGCGCCGGGGTTCTCTATCAGTTCCACCACCTCTATTTGCGAAGCCGGTATGCCCTGCAGGTAAGCCTGCAGGTCGGTGCCGCTAAGCTGTGTGGGTTTACCATCTATGAGTACGGTTACGGCCGGTTTGCCTTTCATAATGATCGAACCATCTTTATTAACCGTAATGCCCGGCGATTTTTCCAGCACATCCATTACCGAGGCCCCTGCATTTGAAAGCGTAGCTTCGGGGTTTATTACAGTTTTATCAGGGAGGAATTGAATGGCTGGTTTTTTTGAAACAACGGCAACCTCATTCAGCAACCTGCTTTGAGGTTTCAGTGCGATGGTAACAGCAAAGGAACTGTTCTTCTGCAGATCAACGGCCTGGCTGTATCCGTCAGCATATCCCGCCTGGCTGGCCCTTACAAAATATTTACCGGCATCCAGGTTTGTAAACTCAGCCATGCCGGAAGCATTGGCAGCAGCAGACCGGATGGTTGCCGAATCGCTGCCGAGTAAGTAAACAGTGGGGCCCGCCAGCGGGTTTTTCTGTTCATCAGATATAGTTACGCGGATGTTTCTTTTTTCCTGGGCAATAACATGGTCCCGGACCAATAATAAGATGGTGGCTAAAATGGCTATACGCATAGGTTACGAAAGTATCCATGCCATTTGAGAACGCAGTGCTTTTTTATTTCAGTGGTAATAAGGTTGTATGAAGCGGGGGGATGATCGTTTTTTAACAGGTTGTTGTTATGCCCGCCCGGCACATGTAGCCATAAGGAGCTGCACAAAACAGGCCGGTTAGGATGAAAAAGGCCCTGTTAAACATTCAAAAGCTTTCATGTATTATAAACCATGCTGCAAATGCACGGCCGGAACAGAAAACAAAAACTGCCTGCACCCTGCCTATAAATCCCGATTATTGTTTTCTTTTGCATACTTAATAAACAAAAAAAGAACCGGTGGATACTGGCCGAAACCGCTATATGAGATCATCTATACTTTTTTTCCTGGCAGTTATTTTTAGTTCGCTCTTACAGGCTCAAACTTTTAATGGCACGGGTGGCGCCATCCCCGGCAGCAGCACCACCAGGACATTGTTCAACATCAGCGTTACCGGCGTTGGCACCATTAATACAAGCTACGGACTGGCCAGTGTTTGCATGAATATTACGCACCCCAATGATGATGAGCTGGAAATCGTATTAATAGCGCCAGATGGCACCACCATACCCCTCACCATACAAAACGGTGGTACGGGTAATAATTATACCAACACCTGTTTTAGTAACTCTGCCACCACATCCATCAAAGCAGGGTCGGCACCTTTTACCGGCAGCTTTATACCCGAAGGTTATTTGGGCGCTGCTAATAACGGGCAAAATGCAAACGGCACCTGGTCGCTGGCTGTGCAGGACAGGCGTAATGCAGGCAATGCAGGTTCAGTGACCAACTGGAATATCACTTTCAGCAATGCACCAGCTCAGCTGCCACCGCCCAAACCAGGCTGCTCAGCTAATATTCCGGGCACCTCCAGTTGCAGCAATGCCACCAGCGTGTGCGATTTCAGCGGTGTATGCGGCAATACTTCCGGCACCACCGTGCAGGACTGGGCAGGCTCGGGGCTCAATGCCTGTTTTGGTTTAGAGAATAATTCATTCGTAAAATTTGTTGCATCATCTACAACAGCTGCTTTTTCGGTGTGGGTGCCCACCACTACCACCGGCGGGTACAATACAGCCGGCATTCAAATGCTGTTCTTCAGCGGCACCTGCAATTCGGGGCCGGTTACCACCTATGGCTGCTACCCTCATATTTATCCTTATCCTTCGGCCAGCAGCCCCTTAGTTACTATTGTTAATGGTACAGGGTTTACCCCGGGCAATACTTATTACCTGATGATAGATGGTTTTAATGGTGATAATTGCACGTATACCATTGAAGCAAACAGCGGCGTGAACATACTGGATATTTCGCCTTCCGCACCCACCATTTGTGCAGGGGGCAGTGTAAACCTTACAGCTACAGGTGGCTCGGGTACCTATACCTGGGCGCCTCCCGCCGGACTTAATACCACCACAGGCCCCACGGTTACAGCAAGCCCGGGCAGCACAACCACCTACACTGTTACCAGCACTACTTTTGGTGTTTGCCCGGTAACAAAAGATGTAACGGTAACAGTAACACCATTGCCATCTGCTCCGGTATTAACGGTGGTAAATAACTGCGGAAGCTCAACCATTACCGCTACCGGGGTTACCGGCACACTTACCTGGAGCGATGCCGGAACCGGCAACCCCAGAACGGTAACCACCGGCGGTGTTTATACGGCCACACAAACAGTTGGAGGCTGCACCAGCTTACCAAGCAATGCCGTAACGGCTGCTCCTTTACCGGTTCCGGCAGCACCGGTATTAACAGTAACCAATAATTGCGGCAACTCCACGCTTACTGCCACAGGCGTTACCGGTACCTTAACCTGGAGCGATGGCGGAAGCGGTAATCCCAGGACAGTAACAACACCCGGTGTGTACACCGTTTTGCAAACAGTAGGCGGCTGCCAGAGCAATGCAAGCAATGCAGTAACGGCTGCGCCACTGCCTGTGCCTGCAGCGCCTGTTTTAACAGTGGTTAATAATTGCGGAAGCTCAACTATTACCGCTACCGGCGTTTCCGGTACACTTACCTGGAGCGATGCCGGTACCGGCAACCCCCGAACAGTAACAACTGCAGGCACTTACACCGTTACCCAAACAGTGGGAGGTTGTGTGAGTACTGTCAGCAATGCTGTAACAACAGCCCCCCTGCCCGTACCTGCGGCGCCTGTGCTTTCCGTGATTGATAATTGCGGAAGCTCCACCCTTACTGCAACCGGTGTTACCGGCACATTAACCTGGAGCGATGGCGGCAGCGGCAACCCCCGAACAGTAACAACTGCGGGAACTTACACCGTTGTTCAGAATGTGGGCGGCTGCAACAGTTTAAACAGTAATAGTGTTACCGCTGCTCCTTTACCACTTCCTGCCACACCAGTGGCAACCGTTGCATCGCAACCAGATTGCAATACACCTACAGGTACCATCATCATTACCTCACCTGCAGGTGCAGGACTTGAATACAGCATTAACGGAACTACCTACCAGGCTTCGCCCACATTTACCAACCTGGCGCCAAATACGTATTCCATTACTGTAAAAAATACAGCAACGGGTTGCGTGTCCAATGCAGGCTCTGCTACAGTTAACCCTGTTCCGCCGGCGCCTGCTGCACCGGCAACAGCCACTGTACAACCTGATTGCAATACAGCAACCGGCACCATCAGCATTACTTCGCCCACAGGTGCCACCCTGCAGTACAGCATTGATGGAACTGCTTACCAGGCTTCACCAGTGTTCAATAATGTTGTGCCAAATAATTATTCAGTTACGGTAAAAAATATTACCACGGGCTGTGTCTCTTTGGCAAGCACCGTTACTATTATCGCAGCTGCGGCAATACCTCCTGTAACAGCAACTGTTACTGCACAACCTGACTGCCAGGTAAAAACCGGTACCATTGTGATCACGTCGCCAACAGGCAGCAATGTGGAATACAGTTTGAATGCAGGCCCTTTTCAATCCGGCACCAGCTACAGCGGCCTTCCTGCGGGATCGTACAATATAGTTGCACGCTTTACAGGGACCACCTGCACATCAGCAGCAGCTAACCTGCTGATCAATCCAGTTGATATGAATCTTTGCATGCTGGATATTTATTTCCCGGCTGCTTTTACACCTAATGGTGATGGCACTAACGATGATTTTGGTCCGGGGCCTTTATCCAACCTGTCCGGCATATCAAATTATAGCCTGCATATTTACAACAGGTATGGCCAGCTCGTTTTCTTTACACGCAACCCATACGCAAGATGGAATGGTATGTTTAAAGGCCGCCTGCTTGGAAACAACAATTATGTATGGCAGTCAAGCTATACAAGAAGTAATGGAGCAAAAGAATTTCAGAAAGGAACTGTGATGATCGTTAAATAAACAGCAAACGAAACCCGGGTTTCACCCAAAAGCTGATTATTGGTTATATAGCAGTGTACAAAAAAGCAGGGCGAAAATTTAATTGACAGAAAGATTTATTGTAAGACATAGTCAATACCCATTAATTTTTATGCAGGATTTTTGGTGCCAAAATAATATGCATTCACGGGTGCCACCAAAAAGCTAAGCCATGCCGCCATTTTTATTGCAAAGTCCACATCATCTATAATATTGCTGTCGCTTCTATTGGTTAAATACGCCTGACTAATAATATAGATAAATAAGAGGTTAAAAATAATGGTGACACTGAACGCAATGATCATTTTATACCTGGCCGCAATTTCTGTTTGTGCTGGTGGAAAAGGATTGAGAAACCAAAAAGCTAATATACCGGCTATGTAAGGTCCGTATAGCAGGCAAATGGGTTTGAGATACAAGGGGCGCTCCGTAAAAGTCATATATACTTTTCCGTCCTTTAACACATGAATATACGATTCACAAACACCCAGTGCTGCTAAAAAAAAGATGATCCAGAGTACTGTTAAAAGCAACCTGAATTTCAGGTATTGGTTGTTTTGATTCATTTCTTGAGGGGGTATAAAGTGTTCAATTTTTTTTCTATCCCGTTAAGTATGGCATTTTCAAAATAAGCCGTGTTATAATTGCCCGTATAATCCGTCCAGCTGCTGCTTCCCCCTCTCTTCATTAATTTTGTATTCAGTTTAATTAATGCCTCCTGATTTTTATTGTCTATTGAAAACTGAAAACTTACCTGCAAACCATAATAGTATTGGGTATTTAATTTTAAGGCTTCGGTATTGTTATAACTTTTTATCACCTCATCACTTACAGATTTTATTTCAGTCTGGTAAATGGTGTTTTGCTTAAGTGCATAATTACCTCCGCCTAAATTACTTATTAAGTAGCCCTGGTCCTGCATTGATTCAAGAATTACCCGTGTTACCATATTGGTTTCGGAATTGACCGAAATTACCCTAACGATTTCGCCAGGCGCAATTCCGGATCCATTATATGTAAATCTTATTTTCAGACTGACTGTATCCTTATGCTGATCCTTTTTGTCATTCCCATTTTGGGCAATGCTATATTGTGTTAACAGCAGGCAGCTCATCCATAAAATAAGTGCTAACCCCTTGCCAGAAGCAGGCCTTAATTTAGTTTCTGTTAATCCATTTAAACTTTTCATTTTCCATTTTTGGTTGTGTATTATATATGGTACTCCGGCGTGCTATGCGGTCTGCCTTATCTTTTACCGATTCGTAAAAGAGTTTATATGCCGCATTAAAAACCTTCGTACATTCTTCAAGTCTTACTGAAGGGGATGGATATTCCGGGTCCGTAAGATAACCACTATAACTTAATTCATATGTGGTTCCAAAATAAATACCATAGCCCAGGAACTGCCTTGTAGAATTCTTGCTTATCGAAGCAATATACGCTGATCCCAACCCTCCGCTATTAAAGTAAATAAATGATACTCCCGTGAACATATATGAATTAGTTAATAAAAAAGTTGCAAACATATCGGCCTGAATTTCCTTGTTCTTAAACCAGTCTGCAGTACGTTCATTTTCCGGAGGTGGTAATACTGTACCCAGCACTTCGTGACCTATTTCGTGTGCTAAACCAAACAACACAGTGCCGTAAAACTGCTTATCAATTTCTTCGATTGCATCAGCCATATATCCCAATGAGATCATAGTTTCTGCTGCCTGAATAAATTCCCCTTGTGGTCCAACCAGCAGATCCACAGCATTTATCTTTGCCGGTGCTTGTTTAAGAAATCTTATTGATTCCCTGAGTACCCTCACAATTTGATTCTCCGTTACCACAGTGTCAATTGCCACGGTCGTATCTTTTCTTTCCTCCAGCCGATCAGCCAGAATTACCCTGGTTAAGTTATTTATTAAACAAGCCCTGAAATTATCCCTCAGGAAAATAAACCCTATATCAATTCTGTATTGTGTTTTTTCTCCGGGGGCGCTGTATGGTTGTATCCTGGCCCCCTTAAAATTATCCGGCATAATCAATATGGAGCTGATCTTTTTTGGTAATTTGACTCCAAAAAAATCTTCCAGGTTAGATCTTTTAGACTTGTATTCTCCCCGCAAAGCCTCAAACATTTCTGAGGTCATATTTTCCAATTGTTGTTTTTGTTCCGGCGAAATAGTATTGTCGCTGTTATTGTGCGAAAGGCCATTAATAAAAGCCGTGTCATTCCCATAAAAAATATCTATACCCATCAGGAAGAACGAATTTAAAGCCTGTTGCCTTTGTTTGAAAGGGTCGTAATTGCCATAGGTTTGTGAAACAGCCATACTACTAAAAAGAATACAGGCAAAAAACAGCACAGCATTTAGCGATCGCAGCAGCTCAGGCGTCCTGCTTTTGCCCAATGGTTTTTTCTTAATCTTCATAATTCATTAATTAAATCTGGCAGAATATCAATTTACACACAATGCCAAAATACTTTTTTTATTTTGGCAAACAAACGGTTAAAACACCCTTAATATGCAGCAAGCTAAATTGCCGAATAAGGATTTTACAAACCAGCAATCCGGCACTAAGGTTATTGACGGGAAACAGTAAATCAATAAATGGATGGGGGGATTGATCTAAACCCTGATCATGCACATTATAGCCCGATTAAAGCAGGGCTTCGGATTCAACCAGCAGCCTGTCATAATTCGCCTGTATTAGCTTATCGCAATGGCACAGCCATGTTGGTATAATAAGACATTATTTATGCCATTAATTGGTTATCGGGTCAAGCAGTTCAGAGACAAAGCCGGTCGTACGCTGCATTCCCCTTACTTCAAAATAGTAACATATCCCGTTACCGGTTCTCTTCCGCTGCCAATCTCAATGATATAATAATAAGTATCAAAAGGCAGGGGCTTGCCTTTAAGGGTACCATCCCAGCTAAGGTTATACCCTTTCGAACTGAATACCAGTTTGCCTGCCCTGGTAAATACTTGTACACGGCAATCAGGATAATCATTTAAGAAACCGACCTTCCACTGATCATTGATACCATCTCCGTTTGGCGAGAACGAATTGGGTATGGCAGGTATCCTCAGCAGTTTCACATACACCTGGTCTGAGGTCTGGCAGCCGCCGGGTCCGGTAACAGTGAGGCGGTACACCATATCCGTTTTCAGACTGATGACCCTGGGCCTCAGTATGGTACTGCTGCTTAAATGATCGGGCGGCGCCCAGGCATAGGAAAGGTCGGTACCATTGCCGGTAGCTGCTAATTCAACCGATCCGCCTTCCAGTACTGTTTTATCAGGGCCTGCATTAGCTGAAGGGAAGGCATGCACGGTTAGCTTAATAGTAGTATGGGCCACCACACAGTTGCTTCCTTTGGTGGTAATGTTATACGTTGTCTGGTCCTGCACCACCGACGGGTTTCCTGATATCACCAATTGCAGGTTGTCGACTACTTTGTAGGTAATGCCCGGTGGCAAACCATCGATTGCTTCAACCCCAGTGGCCCCGCCGCCTAAATTGAAGATGATGGGTTTCATAGGATCATTAACGCAAATCTCCTGCACATCACTGCCCGGCGAGTCGGGGTTCAAAGTAATGATATGATCCGGTTTTACCTTAAGTACTATATTGGTTGTGGCGGGTGTGCAGGTAGTGCCTCCCGTTTGTACCGTAAAATTGTAGGTATAATCAAAAGGCAGTCCCCCGGTTGAAGTGGGGGCGCCGGTAATGGTTACAATATTACCGGTATCGGAGCCGGTACTGGCAATTGAATAAGTTAAACCCGGCGGCAGCAAGGGTATACTTGCATTGGTAGCGCCCACCATTTTATAGGTTATTGGTTCTATTGGTTTATTAATGCACACGGTTTGGTTGGTGGTACTTGCAGCAGAGGTTAAAGTAATGGTTGCGTTCTGAATAATATTGATCGTTTCTTTTTGGTTGGTAATGTTTCGGGTGCAGGCTGTACCGGCCGGGTTTGCATTTTTTACACCTACCAGTTCGTAATTGAACAGGCCCACTGCACCCGTAGGTGCCTGTATGGTGGCAGAAGTATTGGTACCGGATGTGGTTACTGTTTGTGCCGGCAATGCGCCATTGATGGTATAAGAAAATGTATAGGGCGCCGTTCCACCAACTGCAGTAAAAGTAACAGTAGGATTGTCGGTGGAGTTTACACATTCAAGTATGTTTCCGGCCGATATGGTTGCATCAGGTATATCCGGCAGGTTTACCATTTGCACGATCGTATCGCTGATGCAGCCTGTGGTAATTACACTGGCATGTCTTATTCTTTTTACACCGGGTGTTGTAAAGGTATGTGATACCGTACGGAGCGGCACAGCCGGCGTGGCGGCATTTGTATACACCGTAGTGGTTGGTGGCGAGGTGGCCGGGTCATAAAACTCCCACCATTGCAGGTACGTGGCTTTGGGTGTTTGCGGGGTTGTTTCTGTTACCGTGATTGGGTCGGCATAGCATCCCGGATCATCATGTGTAAAACTTGCAGGCGGCGGATCAATTACTTCCAGGTCGAAATCTATTGATTGTTCAGATCCGCAGCCGGAAGAATTAGGCGTATATACTGTTATAGCAACAGGATAAGTACCAATGCCGGGAAATGAATATAATGTTGGTAAAGAATACCAGTATATGGGCAGGCCATTCAGCACACGAACTGAATCAGGGCCGCCGGGCCCTTCCACGCAGGTTGTATAATGTTCAACAACAATAGCGGGGTTTGGCGGACCGGGAAGTGCAGACAGGTCCCAGCGAATGGAATCCACACAATAAGGGAATGAAATTTTAAACCTGAAAGGTGCATTGCTGCAAACAGTGGGTGATGCTTCAATACCATATTCCGGTTTAATAAGCACCTGCTGATACAGGTCTTTAACATTGGTGCCGGCAGAATACGCATAGGTTTCATTAGATGCATATCCGTATGCAATGGCATTGAACCCGCTGTCGGATTTTAGTGAGTGAGAGCTTTCTGTTACGTTATCAAGGTACAGATACGAGTAATTAATATCCTGTGGATGCGTTACCCAGGTTGCAGTGGGGGGAATGGGGCCTCCGTCGAATTGAAAACTCGAAATAGCGGTACCGGCATTCTTCATTATAACATGAATATAATGCTGTGGCGTGGTGGCATGAGACAGCCGGTCGGAACTGCTCAGCGTAACATCGGCGATATTTTGCTCTACCGGGTTCAATATCACCATATCAGGATCATAAGGATTAGGGTTGCCCACACAGGAAGCACTGGTAAAATACTGGGCCACACAAATTGCTGAATCCGATTCGATGAGGTTGGGTATGGTATTATCAAATTCGTAAAAATTATTTACAAAGGAAGCGGCAGGTATCACTGTTCCGTTGAGAGATACAATAGCTGTGGCTGCCGGCCTTATTATTCTGTAGTAGTTCCTGTTCCTGTTGGAACTCGGTACCGTTAAATACTTTCTTCCCCAGGTGTTCACAGGATAAAGTTGCTGGTACAGGTTATCTGCCCCGTTACCACAACTTGACGGCACCCAAACCCTTCCGCTTCCGGAAAAGACTGCAATTCTTTTGCAACCTCCTGTACCGGAAGCCACCGATCGTATGGATGTTCCGGTAAGATCTGAACCACTGCTGCCTGTCATTTGTCCTAAAACCTGGTAGATCTCTCCTTTGTTTAAATTTATGGTATTGACTGAGTTTGCCGCCCAGCTTACAGTTGCCTGGGTGGGTATTATTTCCACTACCGTATTATCTTCAACAGCAATGATCGTTATAAAATTATTTGCGGTGGCATTTGCTGAAACCTGGGTATAACTTGCTGCATAATATTGTTTGCCCAGCACATTGGTAGGCAAGCATAAAGTGGCCGCACTGGAAAGTGCCTGTGTAGTGAAGGAGTATACAACTATTGGCCTGGCAGCAGTTACATGTATTGCTTTCCCTGTAAACAAACCGTTTCCCCCGCCGGAAGGAGGAGTATAGGTGAAATAGGTACTGGGCACGTCCACATTAGTAACCTGGTTTGCAATTATATTGCCCGATGCAAAAACCCCCACACCATAAGCTTCTATTGAATAGGTTGTATTTACATCAGAAGTTAGTGATAAAGTCATCGCCGGCGGCGAGCCCGTTCCCATTGCATAATGCCAGCCGGAGGTAATCCAAAAATCCTTTCCCCGGTTACTGAAATCCTGGGCAGATAAGCTTACTACTGTGAACAGGAAAAAAAATGCAGGAATAATTTTGCGCATGTTGTTATGATTAAACACATTTAAATCTATTCAATAAAAAATGCTTTGCTTTCAACAGTAAGGTTTAACCAGGGATTATGCGAATGATCAGAGCTGAAAATTACTGAAAAAAATGGACAGTTCCGGCAGTAATAAGAGCCGTTCAAAATAAAAAATGCAGCTTTTTGCTGGTGCCGGGGTTGTTTCCTGCAAAATACGCCTTGCCTGGCATCCTTTTCAGGCAAGTTCCGAAAGCAGTAAAATAAAATATCCCGCAGTTTGTGTGCTGCGGGACATAAGATAAAGAGAAAGTATAACTCATTAATTATTATACGCCTTTGCAAACTCCGCTGCAAAATCTTCCAGCCTGGTTTTTCCTGCAATGGTTCTGTTCAGTTCATAATCTTCCCATAATTTGCCGCTGCCTGCAGCATCCCCCATTTCAACGTATAAGGAAGACATTTCCTGCGGAATACCAGCCTGCAACATGCCCTCCAGTGCCTGTTCATTGGTAAAGCTAACCCAGGGCAAACCGGGCTTGCCCACCGCTTCGCCCAATACTTTGGCAACTTCGGCTGTGGTGCGTTCATCGCTTACCACATAGCTTACCGTTTTGCCAGCCAGGTCTGATTGCAATGCTTCTGCTGCCACCACTGCAATATCGTTGGGATGCACCAGCTTCAGGCTGGTATTTTCATTGTAGTTGGCGCCCATAATGCCGGCATTTTTTATCATGCCGATATTGCCCAGCAGGTTGATATAAAAAAAACCTGCCCGAAGATGTTTGATGGCTATACCTTCTATTGCATTCAGGATGCCTTCCACATCATGCAAGCCCTTTATAGGACCTGTACCATCATTTAAATGGGCTCCGATACTGCTGAGGTTGACAACTTTTTTTACCCCGGCCGCCTGTATGGCTGCTGCATAGTTTTTACCGGTGGCATTGGCATAAGCCCTGAAATCGGGAGCCGCAAAATTTGGCGGCACCATGGTATACACCGCATCAGCACCAGTGAATGCCTTTGTTAAAAATGCAGCATCATTTACCGAGCCAATGGCGGCTTTGGCGCCCAGTGCTTCTATTTGCTGCTTTTTATCTTCGCTGCTGCTAACCAGGGTGACCTCGTGGCCTGCTTTGATCAATATGGCTGTAAGTGGTTTGCTGATGTTCCCTAAAGAACCTGTTACTGTAATTTTCATGATTCGTTTGTTTTTTTGAAACACAAAGTTATCTTTGTACTTACTTTTTTACAAGTACTTACCCCAAAGTATGTAACTATGACAAAGATCAAAGAGAGCAGCACCCGTAATTTCAATAAGCAATTATCTGAAACGCAATGCCCGGTTACTTTTGTGATGAACAAGATCGGCAACCACTGGAAGCCGATCATTCTGTACCAGCTGATGAGCGGCCCCAAACGTTACAGCGAATTGAAGAAAGCCATTCCGGCCATCACTGAAAAAATGCTGATACAGCATTTAAAACAGTTGCAGGATGATGAGCTTATTGCCCGCTATGCCGAGCCGGTGGTCCCGCCATTCGTTACATATTCCCTCACGCCGGCAGGAAAAAAACTGGCACCCGTGCTGGAGGCCATGGCGGCCTGGGGTATTGCCGAGCGAAGAAGAAGGGAAAGATTGGAGAAACGGGCGTAACAACTGTAAGGTTTGGGTTTTAGCCCTCCGGTCTGCATAATGAAGCCAGCCGGCAGAAACAACTTAATTCAACTGTACTTATGAACAGCATCATTTACATCATGGGCGTTTCGGGCTCGGGAAAGACCACGGTTGGCAGGTTGCTGTCTGAGAGAACAGGCATTCCTTTTTTCGACGGGGATGATTTTCATCCATCATTCAACAAAGAAAAAATGAAAGCTGGTATACCGCTGACAGATGAAGACAGGCAGGGCTGGTTATTACAACTGCATGCACTGGCCGAAGAAGAAAGCAAAAACAAGGGGGCCATCATCGCCTGCTCGGCCCTGAAAGAAAAATACCGGCAACTATTATCTGCCCATTTACACAAACCGTTTTGGGTGTTTTTAACAGGCAGTTTTGAACTGATACAGGAAAGATTAACAAACAGAACCGGGCATTTTATGCCACCCGCATTGCTTCAATCACAATTTGATGCACTGGAAATTCCGCAGGATGTATTTACTGCTAATGTGGAGCAGGAACCGGAACTGATAGCAGCAGGTATTTCAGAATTTTTAAAACAGCATCCACTGTAATAATAACACGCCTGCCAGTCCGGCCACCGAAACGATCGTTTCCATTACCGACCATGTTTTCAAAGTATCCTTAACCGACAGGTTGAAATATTCCTTGAACATCCAGAAACCCGAATCGTTGACATGGGAGAAGAACAAGCTGCCTGCCCCTATCGACAACACCATTAATTCAGGGCTCACATTTGACTGCAACAGTACCGGCGCCATAATACCGGCTGCTGTTAAACCGGCTACTGTAGCAGATCCCACGCATAGCCTGATCACCACGGCCATCAGCCAGCCAAGCACCAGCGGGTTCACGGGTACCAGCAATAACTGGTTGCCAATGGTAGCACTCACACCACTATCAACCATCACCTGTTTAAAGGCACCGGCACCGGCAATTACCAGCAGTATCACGGCTATCTCTGCAATGGCATCAGCATAAAAACCCATGATGGCTTTGACACTGTATCCGCTTTTAATACCGAGTGACCAGGTTGCTAATAATAATGATATCAGCATCACAACCATCGGGTCGCCCCAAAAAGCAAGCTGACTTTTTACAGTACCGGCTGGCTTCATCGTATTCATGATCACTGAAAAGCCTATCAGCAAAATGGCAGGCAATAGAGCTGTAAAAAAACTATTTGCAGCTCCCGGTTTTTCACCTGCCTCCACTGTTTTGGGTTTAAAAACCTGTAACGGAACGGACTGAATATTTTTAACAGAAGCGGCAAACACAGGCCCGGCAAGTAATATAGAAGGTATGGCAACTGCCAGGCCGTACAGCAACAATTTACCCGGATTGGCATGCATCTGCGAAGCAATGGCCACCGGCGACGGATGCGGCGGCAGAAACCCATGCGTTACCGAAAGCGCTGCAAGCATCGGCAAAGCCATATACACAGCAGGCTTGCCCGTTTGATGGATCACAGCAAACAGCAGTGGTATAAGCAACACAAAGCCCACATTGTAAAACAGTGGTATGCCCACAATAAGCCCGGTAAGCATCATGGCCCATTGCAATCTTTTTGTTCCGAACGTTTTTGAAAGTGTATCGGCAATTTGTTGAGCAGCCCCTGTTTCGGCAACCAGTTTGCCCAGCATGGCACCCAGGCAAATAATGACCACCAGGTCGCCGAGTATATTACCGATGCCGGTTTTCACCGAATTGGTCAGGCTTTCAACGGGCAGCCCGAGCCACCAGCCCAGTAAAAAGGATACCATGATAAATGCCAGGAAGGGATGAAATTTTACAACAGCGATCAATACTACTAAGATGGCAAGGCAGGTAATGATGCTGAATATGATCATGCCGTAAAAGCGGTTTTGTTTGTAAAGTAAAGAAAGCAGTGCAATAATACAAGGGAATGAATGATTACATGCGTATCAGCAGGAAGAGAAAGAAGTCAACTAATAAAAAAGCGTCGAAGCCTCAATGACTTTGACGCTTCCGGGGTGATTGTTTTAATTACCAGCTGCTGATGGCCACCCGTTTCCAGGTATTGGTAGCCACGCATACATAAATATAATCGTTGTCCCAGGCAATGTCGCCGGTATTGCCGGTATCAGATGACGAGGCAGGAGTTTTGGCAGATCTTAACCTGAGCGTATTGCCGTTAATATCCAGCAGCGCTGTGGGACTAGCTGTACTAATACCCACATTCCCTCCTTTTAATATGGTAAGCGCATCTGCCCTTGCAACTGGGGATGTACCGTTGCCTACATTAAAAATGCGGTCGGCCGGGTCGTAAACGGATGCAGATACCGGGGTATAATTGCTGCCATACATACCCAGGGCAAACTCATTATAAGAGGCAGCTTTATTGCCCACCCCAAAAGCAGCAGCGTTATTACCGGCTGCCGTATCAAGCACCCCAGCCACAAAAGCGCTGGTACCAACAGTGGCATTCTGATATCCAAAGGCAGTTCCATTTTGGGCAAACACGGTATTCCGGTCTCCGGCAGCAAAGCCGGTAAAGCCTGTTACATTATTCTTAAAGCCAAAAATGGCAGATGCGGAGCCATTAAGGGTATCCTGGTAACCCGCCACAATAGAATGGCCATAGGGTGAAACCACCAGGTTGGATACGCCGGTTACGATATTGTTTTCGCCGTTCACGGTATTTCCCAGGCCCGATACCATCGAGCGGATGGAGCTCACCGTATTTGCTTCGCCGGTAACTTCTGAGTAATTGCCGCTCAGGTTGTTGCCATTGCCGGAAGCAACTGTTTTTAAACCGGTATTGGTATTGCCGGTTCCGATGGTGGCACTACCGTTCACATCAAGCGCCACAGCCGGGGTGGCTACGCCGATGCCCACATTGCCATCGCGGTTAATGACCAGTATATCGCTTTTATCGAATGAGGTTCCGTTATCAACCAGCGAAGCAAAACGCAGGCTCTGGTTGAACAAACGGAGGTCCATCAGTTTTTTATTGGCAGGTTGCGCTGCAGCTTCAAAATAAATGCGGGGAATATTATTATCTGTTATCAGTACGGAGGCGCCAAAGCCGCCACCATCGTTTACCGATTTGAGGCTGGCGCTTCCATCAGAGATATGCAGTTCGCTGTTTGGCGTTGTGGTACCAATACCCAGCATGCCCCTCCATTTTCCATCCAGGGTCATGGCTGGCTTGGTGCCAATATCGGTGGTGGCATCCACGCCCTGGTTCCATAAATAAAAATCCATGGAATTTCCATTGGCAGCGCCCGAATTATGGCGTGTTTTGATTGCATGCCGGTAAGTGGCAGTGCCATTGTATCCAAACAATACCTGGTTGCTTCCAAACCCGTTGGATACATTACCGCTGCGCAGCAGCAGGGAGCTGGTACCAGCTGAACTGCCCGCCACATCAAGCCTCACATCAGGTGCTGCCACACCAATACCCACATTGCCTGTTGCCCTGATGGTAAGCCGTTCTGTAGGGGTATTGGCAGCGGTATCTGTTGTATAAAAATGAAAAGCAGCGGGTGCTTTGGTGGTTGAAATGGTACCATCTGCCTGTATCCTTATGATGGCACCATAGCGGTAAGTGGCACCATCGTACAACATCCCGTTGATCTGTGCGATATAATCGGCGGAGCCTGCAGCAGCCGGCGCAGCAAGGGTACCCCGTTGCTTAACGAAGTTATGATACCCATAGCCGGAGACGCCGGCAACAGTTTGAGTAATATCACTGAGAACGCCGGTCTCATCCCGGATGTCGATCCTGCTGCTGCCACCCACCCCTGTACCGGGGGTTGTGGTTCCCAAACCAATAGCGCCGTTGGTGCCAATATGCATCACTTCCGTATTGTTTGTTTTGATCACCAAATCGGTATTATCTTTTGTACCGATGAAATTAGCGGCTGCCGAGGTACCGGTATTACCCCCGGTTCGCCAGGCCAGCGAATCAGCATTGGAGCCTGACAACAGCCATGTCCACGCGGTACCGTTATAATAATAATACCCGATACTATCCGGTGCATTTTGAAAAACGAGCAGCCCGGTTGCCGGTGATGCAATGGCATTCCTTTCGGTACGGCTCATCCGCGGAACCAGCAATCCTTTGGTGGTGCTTTTAACATCCAGCATGGCGCTGGCATCGGCCACAGTTCCATCGGTATTTACACTCAGCGACTGTGCCATTACGGCAACAGGCAAAAAAAATATCAAACCAATAATGGTAAACAGTTTACAGGACCTGGTCATTTTATCGTTGTTTTGGTGTGTTGAAAATTTTCCAATTGCGATCATTTGATCCGCAGGAATCTGCTCGTTCTCATGTTGCTTTTAACCGCATCAATATTACATCATTTTCTGCTAAACCAGATGGTGCCCGGGCTTAAAAAATTAGTCCATTCATAAATAAAAGCACCGATGTGCAATGCTTTAGAGCCCAGCCAAAAACAATATAGTTGCGAAGTTTGAAATGAAGCGGAGGGTGTTTTTGGTTGCTGAGGACTAAAACCGATAAAGAGGATCAAAACCGTTATTGTCCTTACATTTGTCATTATCAATTCCAGCTTAATTTGCCTGCATGATTAAAAAAGAATATGGCCTTCTATCGATGCCGGTACTGGTAGCGGCCCTGGGTTTTTTCGTAGATGTGTTCGACCTGCTGCTGTTTGGCGTAGTGCGCAAGCCCAGTTTTGCGTCGCTGGGTTTATCACCTGAAGAGATTTTATCGACGGGCGAGTGGACAGTTACCGTACAGCTTACCGGCATGGTAATGGGCGGCATAGCCTGGGGTATCATCGGCGATAAATTCGGCAGACTGAAAGTGTTGTTTGGTTCTATTTTATTGTATTCACTGGCCAATATTGCCAATGGCTTTGTGCAGGATATCGATTCCTATATCATCATACGCTTCATTGCAGGCATCGGACTGGCTGGCGAACTGGGCGCAGGCATCACACTTACCTCAGAAATATTACCTAAAGAAAAACGCGGACTGGCCGGCACCATCATTGCTGTTTGCGGTGTGCTGGGCGGTATCAGCGCTGCATTGCTGTCCAAACTGGTCACCGACTGGCGCACCCTTTATTTTATTGGTGGTGCCATAGGCTTACTGTTGCTGGTTTTAAGGATATCGGTTTCCGAAAGTTCTATGTTCAGTGAACTGAAAAATAATAATGCAAGCCGCGGAAACTTCCTGCTCTTCTTTCAAAACAAAGACCGCTTTCTTCGTTATCTGAAAGGGATGCTTATCGGCATGCCGGTATGGTACTGCATTGGCATACTGATATTTTTTGCAGATGAATTTGCCAGGCAAATGAATATCAGCGGTATCACGCCCGGCAATGCTATTCTTTACCAGTATATAGGATTGGGGTGCGGCGATGTATGTGCAGGATTGATCAGCCAGCAATTCAAAAGCCGCAAAAAAGCACTGTATCTTTTTTATGGCATCTTTATTTTCTTCCTCATCCTTTTCTTTACACAACACAACAGCTCAGCCGCTTATTTTTATTTTGTGTGTGCCGGATTGGGTTTTGGTACAGGCATTTCGGTATTGTACATCATCACCAGTGCCGAACAGTTTGGCACCAACCTGCGTGCCACTGCAGCAACATCCATCACCAATTTTGTGCGTGGTTTTGCTCCACTGCTGCTGCTGGTTTTTAAACCGCTGAGATCATTGAATGAGTTGGGCTACCTGAATGCCGCGGCAATTATCGGTGCAGGCGTAATGCTGCTGTCTGCAACGGCACTGTATTTTACCAAAGACAGTTTTGGTAAGGACCTTGATTTTGTGGAAGCGTAAATATTTTTTTGCTTACAACACCCTGCTACCTGATCAGCACAAAACTTGCCTGGCGGTCAATGACCAGCCCGCGGTAATCGACACCCCTCGCAATAACCACATACACCCCGCTGCTTTGTGCTTTTCCCTTAAGGGTTCCATCCCAGCCAACCAACGCATCGCCGGTATTGAATACTTCCTGTCCGTACCGGTTAAATATCTTCATGTATTTGAATTCTTTGATACCCACAGGCAAGGCCTTGTAAATATTATTGGCGGTAATGCCTCCGGGTGTAAAGGCGCCCGGCAAATATATCTCGGGGACTTCGTACACCTGTATCTTAATGGTATCATAGCTATCGCAGCCAAGCGGTGTGTATGCCCTCACCACATAGGTGTACACCTGCGAGCCGGTTAGTGTGGCCACGGGGTTTGCAATAAAAGGATTGCTCAATCCGCTTGCGGGTGTCCATTCATAACTAATGCCGCCCGATGCCTGCAACTGCACCGGCTGTCCCGATGCTGTGGTGATATCATTACCAGCAAACGCGTTGGTGGCATAAATAATGATAGTTTGTGTAAGCGTATCCGAATTGCAACCATTGTTTGCCTTGCCAACCAGTTTTACAGGGTAATTGTTGCCGCTGGAATAAATGTGCTGCGTGACGCTTCCGCTGGCAGTTGCACCATCGCCAAAACTCCAGGCCCAGTTGCTGATGCCAAGTGCTGTGGTTTCAGAGGCAGTAAAATCAACCGGTGTCATTTTACAGGCATTATTAAAATTCATACTGATGCCCGGTTTTTCATTGAAGCTGAAAGTATGATCGGTGGTATCGCTCTCGCAACCGCCTGCGCCATTCACCACCAGCCGCACTGTATGTGTTCCCTGTGTGAACAGGCGTGCAGGATTTTTTATGCTGCTGAAAATATTTCCGTTGTAGAACCATTTCCACTGATCAACAGATCCCCCGTTCAGGACCGAAGAATCTGAGAACTGCACCGGATCGCCGCTGCACTGGTTGATGGTGTAACCAAATTTAGCAACAGCCTTTTCTTTGAAGGTTACCGTAAAACTTTTGCTGATGCTGCAGACCCCGGTAGTTCCTGTAACCGTATAGAACCTGCTGGCCGTAGGTGTTATAAGCGGATTTGCAATTAAAGGATTACTGAGGTCATTCACCGGGTTCCAGCTGTAACTGGCTGCATTGCTGATGGTATTGGCAAAGAACGAAGCGCCTGCACAAACACTGGTATCCACATGCACTGTCATGGTAAGGTTGTTGATGAGGGCGATATTAACGGTATACACTGTATCGCAACCATTTGCATCACGTATGGTTGCCTGGTATGTTCCCGCAGGCAGGTTGGTGGCAGTAACGCCGGTTTGTACCGGCACAGTATTCCAGGTAACGGTATAAGGTGTAACAACATTGCCGATCGTTAAAGTTACCGATCCATTGGTACTGCATCCTGCATCAGTGATATTGGCACTGATGGAGGCCGGCGTGGTGCTCATACCGGATACAGCCAAAAACACTGCATTAGGATAAGGTGCATTGCTGCCCCCTGTTGTTACATTCTCAAAAGTTATTTTATCAAGTGTCTTTTGTTTATCGGTACAGGATAAAGGTATATTGATATAGTACATCCTTGGGTTAGAGGGATAACCATCGGCCGAACCCGCAGGTGTGGCCCTGGTGCAGCGTCCAAAGCCAGACAGCACCAGGTTGGCACTGTTGTTGAACCAGTCTGCCAGTGCATAGTTCACCAGTGCATTGGTAGTGGTTGCGTCTGTAAAATGCAAGGTTACGTTGATGGAACTGGTACCCTCTGTTGTAAAACCCAGTACCCTTATGGTGCTGAATTTAGCGGGTGTGGCCAAACTGAGATCGCCTGACTGTGCACGCTGAAGCAGCAAAGCATTATTGGCTGCATACGAATTCAGCTGGTACGAGCCGGAAGCATCGGTGATGATGCCGTTATCTGGTAAGCCGCCGCCGCCAAATGCATTGTTAATGCGGAACGTATTGGTGTACATCACCCTGTTGGAAGCAGGTACAGCATCAAGTGCAATAGTGGTAGTAGTTAAAGAACTGGTTCCTGTTTCTGCCACCACATCGTGGTTGAAGCCGGTAACAGATACCGGCACAAAGGGCTGACCAAAAGAAACAGTAGTGATCAGCATCAACACCAGGGAAGCAATACCCTTTCTTAAACAAGAAATGCCTGCGTTTTTTACACAAAGAGGCCGGAGAAGTGATTTCTCATTGTTAGCAGTATTCATCAGCTAAATATAAAAAAATAAAAAGACTTTGCAACAGCCGGAACTGCAGGCTGGCTACATCTGTTCTTTTTTCATAACTATCTTTTCGCTTATGTCGGCCATTACCTGCTTTTTAAAATCAAGCAACTGGGTGTAATCTGCCGCTTTGATGACCCGTTCTTTTATTTGCAATTCGGCAATGACAGTAAGTGTGCGGGTGGCAGCATCCCAGTTGTAATTGCTGCTATAGTGCGCAAAGGGAAACTGCACTGTTTTGTTCTTAGGCATATTTTCCAGTACGTAGCCTGCGGGGAATTTATACAATGTTGTATCCTGCACCTGGTAAGGGTAGTCAAAATAGTAATCTGCCTTCCGTTTGGTATTGTCGGGTATCTCCTCATCGAAAATGGGATACAACCTCGTCTCAAAAAAATGCTTACTGCCTGCATTGAAGGAATATATCTTTTCATAACTCATTTTTGCCGCCAACTGGTATGGATTGGCTTTATCTTTTGAATTACTGATCTCCAGTTCATCCGGCTGTTTCCATTCGTTTTGTGTAATGAAGAACTTCCGTTTTTCATCTTCTTTCATATCATGGTAGCGCATCAGCATTTCGTCCCTGTCTTCTCCAAACAGGGTAAAGCCGGTTGAAACTTTTGCACCACCATCATCATTAACTTCAATAATGGTATGCACTTTTTGGGTATTGGTTTGATGGTTGCTTACCGGTGTATTCACCAGCACACCGCCATTTTCAGTAACCAGCATGGCTTTCCTGTTTTCGGTAAACGGGCCAAGCTGGCCAAAGGGCAGCGTGGTGCTGGTACACTCCAGCCAGGTGGTATCATTTTGCTGCGGGATACAAAGTATGGCATGGTTAAAATAGTTAGCAGGAAAATCTTCCAGCACATTGCGGGGTGTCAATCCGCCCTGTATGATCACCACATTGGATCTTATGCCCACAGCATCCAGCGCTGATTTCAGATAGTTACTGAGCGCCTTGCAATCGCCATATTTTTTTTCGTCCACAAAACTTGCAGGGAAGGGCCGCAGGCCGCCAATACCTAACTGTATGCTTACATAACGCATATTATTTTGCAGGTAATTGTACAGGATGGCAGCCTTCTCTTTATCCGTGGCAGCATTTTTTACCAGGTTTTGATAAAACAGTTTTTTGTCTTCCGGCAAGCCGGTTGTTTTTGCATACAGGTTATCTATCCAGGAGCCAAAGTTCTTCCAGCTGGTCATGTCGCCTTCATAATCATCCAGCTGGAATTTATTGGGACCTATCAAAACAAATGGCTCATAGGCATAAGCAGATCCGCTGTGCTTCTCACGTTTATAGGCTTTGCGGTTGCTGATCTCCCATTTCAGTACATTGTCAGACCCGTCCTTAATAACTGCCGGTTGAATATCGGTGTTCAGCAGTTTGTAACGTACGCCCAGGTCAGCCGGGGCTTCCACTTCAAAAACAGAATGCTGCACCGATTGCCAGGGCGGCTGCATTTCATACCCGGGCAGGCTGAATATGCCTTTGAATTTTACACTGTAATTAAACTCTACAGTAACGGGATATGATGGGGTGCTTACATTAAAAAAGGTGTATTTGCCTTCCGGCACCAGTTCATCACCATATTTACCGGAGTTCATTTCCTTTTTTGACCAGGTATTTTTTTTAACCCCCATCAGATCATAGAGTTTTATCTCCGCATCATCCAGCACCCTGAATTTATCGGAATACTCAACAAAATACAGGTGCTTTTTTGCCTGTTCATTCATTACCGTAAACACCTGGTGTACCTCGTAGCGGGCTGTGTTCTTATCTTTCACCACCAGCCTGATGCTTTCATCACGCATCACCACATCGGCATCCGTCCTTAAAGAATCCGGAATGGTAAGTGCGGAATAAATATTTAGCTGGGCGCTGCAACAACAGGCAGCAAGCAGGGAAACCAACAAAAGGCTGTATTTTTTTTTCACGGTCATTACTTTTTTTCAGGGCGATCCTTTCATTAAGGATGGCATACATTTTTTTAAAAAAATCTTTTAAATAGGGGTAAGCTTCTGCAAAATAATCAGGATACAGCAAATCCAGCGTGACCCTGAATGAAATGATATTGCCACTTTCCTGCATTTTTCTTGTCAATATAATACTTGTATCCGGCATGATAAGCCTTGTGTTCCTGGGCAATTCATTCACCACATAATCATCCGGCAAGGCAAAGGTACCATTGATCACATAGCTTTTGGGGAAGCTGAAATCAACTGGCATCACTCTTTCTTCTTCAATAAACGGATTTTTGCCAAGCCCGGTGAACAGGTTGTAGGGCAGCAGAAAATAACCTCCTCCTTCCTGCATGGTGGCGCTGAAATCCACTTCCTGCTCAAAGGGCTGCATTTCATCTTCCTCATTCTTCACTGTAAAAGAATCTACCTTAATGGTAATTCCTTCATTGTCTTCAAGCATTTCTTTCAGCTTATCTTTCCTGTATGTGTATATCCTTGTATTGCGTGCATACCCGGAGCTTTTTAAAGTAGCCCTGCCTCCTATCTTTCCATCATCTTCTATGCTGCAGCTGAAAAAAACATTGCTGATGTATTTTTCATTGCTCTTCAGCTGTATCAGGTTCTCCGACTGCTTGTCTACCAGCAAAGCATTGGTATTGATCACATCGTAGGGAACAAGGTTGAAGGCATTGTATTTATCGGCGGCATTCATGATGTACTCCCTGTCGCCATCCTTCACATAAGCCAGCACGGCATTGAAGCGTTTCAGAAAAGGATACAACGGGTTTACGGCGCCATGATCTTTTGTACTCACCAGCAACGGTTTGGCTGCAATACCCGCTTCCCGTAATATATTGATGAGTATGAAATTGATGTCGGTGATGCTTGCATTCTTTTTGTCCCAAGCATCTTTGATACCATTCTCTGAATAGATGCCGTAATTATTATTCCATTGCATATGCCGCTGCACATATTTATAAATGGCCCTTATCCTGTCTTCCGTTTTAGGCATACCAACCGTGATACCCGTAATTTCATCAATACCTTTCAGGTTTCTTTTTAATGCCTGGCCAAAGTCCTCATCGTCCTGTAATTCTGTAACGATCTTGGGCCAGGTGGTTCTTATTTCTTCATAATAGCCGGGAGCATTGATGCTTGACAGCTGAAAATCTATCCGTTGAATATAATCGACCCTGCCCGAGCTATAGGGTTCATCCTTTAAGCCCTTTATATTGCGCATGATATACCAGTTTCCATCCTTAAGACCATTACTGGGTTTCTTTTCAAGCTCCTGGCGTTGGGTAATCAATGCAGTGAACTGAAAATACTCAGGCACCATGACATTGTAGGCGCTATACCTAACGGGAATGTCTTGCTGAAAGCTCCAGCCGGGTATATAACTGTACGATTTGCGCTGAATTTTGTATTTATATTCAAACACCGTTCCTGCTTTTACACCCGGCAGGGCAAAGGAAACTTCTGAAAAATCACGGTCAACTGATTTATCATAGATATTATTGCTCTCCAGTTTTGCTTCTGTTATTTTTCCATTGCCATCCAGGTTCCAGGAAACACCGCTGATATTGGATATAGATTCCCGCTTGCCTTTACTATAATATGGAATTTTAATTTCGCCCATGCTGGCAGCTTTCCCTTTTAAAACTTTTATGCGTATACGGTAACTGGTTTCTGAAACCCAGCCGGAGCCACGGAAATAATCAAATTCTATTTCACCAATATCCAGCAACAAAACAGCTTCCGCCCCGGGATCAAAACTGCAATCTGTCATTTCAAGGTCGGCCTTGTCTATTTTTCCAAATGCAGGTATGGTTTCCTGCGCATGCAACAAAATAGCTGATAGCAGAAAGCAAAATACCGTTCCGGTTTTTTTTATCATCGCAAATGATTAGGTAGTATGTATATAATATGGTGCCATCTCAATATTATTTCTTCTTCAGCACGATCCTTTCTTCCAGGATGGCATACATTTTTTTAAAGAATTCTTTGATAAGCGGGTAGTCTTCCACATCATACCCCGGGGCGTTAATATCCAGCATGAACCTGAAAGAGATGGTGTTATTCTCCTTTTGAACCATCCGGGCCAATACAATGCTGCTGTCGGGCATCATCATTTTTTTATTTTTGGGCAGCTCTTCTACCACAAAATCATCGGGCAGAATATATGAAGCCGATACCAGGTATTTTTGAGGATAAGTGAAATCGATATTGGTAACCCTGTTCTCTTCGGTAAAAGGGTTTTTGCCCAGTTGCGAGAAAACAGTCAATGGCAGAAAATAATAGCCTCCGCTTGTTTGCATATGCCCGCTGAACTGTACCTGCTGTAAAAAAGGTTTGGATGCATCATTGCTGTTTTGCAGCGAAACTGAATCTGTTTTTATTTGTATCCCTTCGTTATTTTCAAGCAGTTCTTTCAGTTTTCCCTCCTTATACACATTCAGCCGGCTACTCCGGGCATAATGACTACAGGTAAGACTGGCGTTGCCCGAAAGGCTGCCATCGGCTTCCACATAAGCAGTAAAGAAAATATCATTTTGAAAAGCCTTGTCATTATTTAGCCCCACCAAACCACCGTTATCCTTATCCACCACCAGCGCATTGGTGTACAGCACATTCTCAGGAACCAGGTACCAGGGATTGCTTTTATCTGCCGCATTCAGCACATAACGCCTGTTGCCATCCTTAATGTAGGCCATTACTGCATTGAACTGGTTTATGAACGGATATTCCGCATTAATAGCACCATGCTTTTTGGTACTTACCAGCAAAGGCTTTGCATCAATTCCGGCCTTTTGTAAAAACTTCAGCAAAATGAAATTAATGTCTGCGATACTTCCGTTCTTTTTATCCCAGGCCTCATTTATATCAAAGGAACTGTTTGGCTGAATTCCAAAATCTCCATTCCATTGCATGTTGCGCTGCACAAATTCATATACGGTTCTTATCTTGTCGTTATCGGATGCAGCTGCATCCAGTTGTGCAGACAGTTCATTATTCAGCCTTGTGTTCTTTTTAAGTAAAAGGCCAAAATTCTCACTGGCAAGCCGTCTTTCAATAATTTTAGCCCAGCTGTTTTCATAGTAGTATCCCGGAACATCAATTTTGGACAACTGGAATTCTATGCGCTGCAGGTAATTTTCTTCGCTTGACCCAAGCGGCTCCGTTTTGAAACCCGGTACATTGTGCATCACATACCAGGTTCCGGTTGATTTGGTGTTTTTTTTCTCCAGCGGTTGCCTGCTGACTGTTTGCACAATGTATTGGAAATGTTCAGGCAATATAACATGGTAAGCACTGTACTTAACCGGTATATGTTTTTGAAATTTCCATGCAGGTATATATCCGAATGCGCTTACAGAAAGCTTGTAACGGTATTCAATTACAGATCCTACTTTCACATCAGGCATGGCAAAACTTGCCTCTGCTATTTTTCCATCAATATTCTTTTTGTATTTCTCCTTGCTTTCCAGTTTGCTCTCGGTAATATTTCCGCCCGCATCCAGGTTGTAGGTAATGGCGCTAAGCTGCCTGAGGTATTCAGTACTTTCTTCATTAAAATACTTAATGACGACATCGGCATAGGACTTTGCGGATTCTTTAAGTATTTTTATACGGGTGCGGTATTCAGTTTCCAGTACCCAGCCGGCATCAGCAATGTATGCGTACTGTGCTTCGCCTACATTTAGCAGTACAACAGCCTCTGCACCCGGGTCAAAATCACAATCCTTCATTTCCAGGTCGGATTTGTCAATGGTACCAAAAGCGGGGATCTTATCCTGTGCAGGCAAATACAAACTTAAAAACAGCAGAAAAAAAAGGACGGATAATTGCTTCATAGTAAGGGTTCTGTTAAGGTTGAATATGAAAATAAATATTTTCTTTTAATTTATGGCGGAATTTATTGATATAAAAACAAAAGAGGCTTTCTCAAAAAGACATCGCTTTTTTAGATGTTCAGTTCATAACAGTGCTTATTTTTTACCCACAGTGTATTGCAGCGCTTCCCGGCGTTGAGATATGAGCCATACTTCTGTTTATTGGTAATATTACGGCAGGCGAAATACCCTTTCCAAATTTGCTGTCGCTTTTGTACCAAATTGTATCAATTTGTCTTATTTTACTTTTACAATCGGCCAAAAGGCTTGCTGGCATTGGTTTTGGAGCGGTTTTGTTCTACCCTTGTTCTAACCTGGTAGCTAAATCAAGCTTAAAACAGCTAGAAATCCCGAACAAAACACGAACAAAACATAAAGAAAACAGGGATAAAAATGTCGGGAAAGGTACAAATGCGACAGCACGGTACAAAAGCGACAGCTCCTGATCGTTTCGGCTTTCCCGGGTCGTATGTTTGTTTGGGAATGCTCAAATCTGGCAACGCTGCAAAACAGTATTTTCAAAATTAAAATAACAATACAATGGCAAAATACAAAAAAGGGATACCGGATTCATTAAACGGACTTGTGGGTTCAGTGCCAGGAGGCAGCTGTAAGGGAATGAACATTGTGAACAGCAGAAATAAAAATCAGCAAAAAACATAGGATAATAATAAGAAATAAAAAAACCGCCTCATTTTTCAATGAGACGGCCCCTTTAATAAATTGAAAACTGTAATTACCAGGCTTTTTTGGCAACACCGTTCTTAACGGCTTCCAGTGCATTTGCTTCGCTGAGCATGGTGGTCATTTTGTTGCCTTTTCCATCATCTCCCTGGGCCATATACCCTCCACGGGCGGTTTTAGTTATTACTGCATTTTGCATAGGAACATTCTTTTCCTTTGTTTTCATGCAATAGGCTGTTAACATTTTTGACATTGTAATAAATTTATATGGTTAGTAAATATGGGTTGAAGTAGTAAGCTTCAGGTTACAAGCTACGCAAAATATTGGTTTTGGCAAAAATCAGGCAGCCGGCTACAGGGAAAACGGGGTGTAAAACAAACAGCTTTCCCCCGGCCACTAGAAGTTGTAAATAATGCAATTTATAAGGGCATAAAAGCTAAAAACAGGGTAGCGGGAGCTTAAAATCCTTAACAGACAATAGTTTAGAGCTGGCAGCGCTTTATAATATCGTTTCAACCCGTTATTATTAACCGGAATTAAAAAAGGGGCTTATGAGCCCCTTGTATGGTGATAATTATATTAAAAAAATATTTTAAAACCGCCCTGTTTTAGCTTGAAAACCGGTTTTTACACGTCTATCTTCGCATATTTGGCATGAGACTCAATGAACTCCCTGCGTGGAGGAACCTCGTCTCCCATCAGCATACTGAATACCCTGTCTGCTTCGGCCGAACTTTCCAATGTTACCTGTTTTAAAGTACGGGTTGCCGGGTTCATGGTGGTTTCCCAAAGCTGTTCGGCATTCATTTCACCCAAACCTTTGTAACGCTGTACATTCACGCTTTCATCCTTGCCCTGGCCGTATAATTTAATGAGGTTCTTACGTTCTTCATCATTCCAGGCATAAGACTGGTCTTTTCCTTTTTTAACCAGGTAAAGTGGTGGCTGGGCAATATATACAAACCCCTGCTCCACCAGTTCTTTCATATACCGGAAAATGAAGGTTAAAATGAGGGTGGCAATATGGCTTCCGTCCACATCGGCATCCGTCATGATAATGAGCTTGTGATAACGCAGCTTGGAAAGATCAAGTGCCTTGGGGTCTTCCGGCGTTCCTATCTTGACACCCAGTGCCGTGAACATATTGCGTATCTCTTCATTGTCGTATATCTTATGCTCCATGGCTTTCTCCACGTTCAATATCTTACCACGCAATGGAAGAATGGCCTGGTAGCTCCTGTCGCGGCCCTGCTTGGCCGTTCCGCCAGCCGAGTCTCCTTCGACAAGGTATAACTCGCAACGGTGCGGATCTTTTTCACTGCAATCGGCCAGTTTGCCCGGCAAGCCACCACCGGTAAGCACGCTCTTGCGCTGTACCATTTCACGGGCCTTTTTAGCAGCTGCCCTGGCCTGTGCCGCCAAAATCACTTTTTGAATGATGGTTTTAGCATCCTTGGGGTTCTCTTCCAGGAAAGCAGATAAAACACGGCTTAAAGTTGAGTCCACCACACCCATCACTTCATTATTACCCAGCTTGGTCTTGGTTTGTCCTTCAAACTGAGGTTCAGGAACTTTAACGGAAATAATAGCACTGAGGCCTTCACGAAAATCATCCCCTTCAATTTCGACCTTGGCCTTTTCGAACATGCCTTCTTTTTCACCATAGGTTTTAAACACCCTGGTTATTGAACGGCGGAAGCCGGATACATGTGTACCTCCCTCGATCGTATTGATATTGTTCACATAGCTGAACAGGTGCTCCTGGTAGCCGGTATTATACATCATTGCCACTTCCACAGTTACGTTGGTAGCATCATCAAAGCCATCGCAGTAAATTACAGTTGGCAGTAAAGCATTGCGGTTGGCATTCTTATCCAGCATTTCCACAAACTCGGTAATACCACCTTCGCTGTAAAAAGTCTTGCTGTAAGTTTTGCCATCCTCGTCTGCATCCCGCAGATCGTTCAGGTGAATGGTTATCCGCCTGTTAAGGAAAGCCAGCTCACGCAAACGGCCTTCCAGTATTTCACGATTATAGGTGGTTGTTTGAAAGATAGTGCCATCGGGCCAGAACTGAACCCTGGTGCCGTGTTTGTCAGAACTACCAATCTCCCTTACAGCATATTTAGGGATGCCTGTAGCGTATTCCTGTTCAAATGTTTTTCCGTCGCGGTTAACCACCACATGCAATTTGGTGCTAAGGGCGTTCACGCAACTTACACCCACCCCGTGCAAACCACCGGATACTTTGTAGGAATCCTTATCAAATTTACCTCCGGCGTGTAATACGGTCATTACCACTTCCAGGGCACTTCGTTTCTCCTTGGTATGCATGGCAGTGGGAATACCACGTCCATCATCTTCCACGGTAATGGAGTTGTCTTCATTAATGGTAACGGAAATATTTTTACAATGGCCGGCCAGTGCCTCATCGATGGAGTTATCAACCACCTCATAAACCAGGTGATGCAGGCCTTTAACACCTATATCACCAATGTACATGGCGGGTCTTTTACGAACCGCTTCCAACCCTTCTAAAACCTGTATACTGTCTGCCCCGTATGCCGTATTGGCGGGGGTGGGAACCACTACTTCTTCTGTACTCATATTGTCGTTCAAAATCTCTTTTATTTGTTGAATTTGAGATTCGGGCGAAGGTACGAAAAAACGGGGGTTCCAGGTATTTAAAAGAGGGTTATTTTGGGGTAGTTTTTAACATTTATTACACGCATTATCATGGCCTGCAGATCACACAAATCATGCTGCAATATGCCTGCTGCTGTGCTATCAGCAAAATCTCCGTAAAACCTGTCCGAATTCCCGTAATCGTAACAAACTTTAACCATTGAACGTTTAAACATTAAATTTCTTTCCGTATCTTTGTATCGAAATTTTTCGATGAATCAACACGGTAACATATTGAACCTTGCTCACAGGCAGCCTTTTTTACAGGAAGACCTGGATGTATTACTGCACGTGGACCGGGTGGTGCCTGGTTCGGTACAATATACCATTAACCGCTACCGCAAACAGCCCCAGTGGAATATTGATGATACCGGGATCCTGGTTTACCATGTTGAGAAAAACAACCCTGATGCCAATTACCTGCAGCTGAATTTCTGTGTGAGCGGCAATGTGTATTGCAGGCAAAAGCAAACGGAATGCGATTTCTGCAAGTTCAATACCAGCAAAAGCTGTGTTGAGAAAGTTGACAGCGTGGATGTGGTAAGTTTCAGTTTCAAACCTAATTATCTTACCCAGTTCACCAATAACAGTACCCAAAGCGGTTTATCTGAAGAGGTGCTCTCCTTCAGACATAAATCCTCCTTTAGCAAGCAATTACCGCTGTGTGGTAAAACAAGAACGGCTATTGAAGCTTTATTGAATCATACTTATACGGACACCCGGGAGAATATCTTCATCAATGCCCAAACCCAGATATTGCTGCTGTACAGCATGGATTGTATGCTGGGCGAAGAAAAAGAAACCGAGTTCAGCTGCAAGTTTTTGCAAAATGCCGAAGACAGGGAGAAGATCATCAAAGCACGGGAAGTTTTATTGCAGCACATTGGCGAACCAATTACCATCAAGGCTTTAAGCCGTAAAGTGGCTATTAATGAGTGCTATTTAAAGAAAGGTTTTAAAGAGATTTTCGGTACCACCATTTTTGATTTTTACCAGGGCCAGCGTATGGAACACGCTAAATATTTATTGTATGATAAGGGCCTGAGCGTAACAGAAGTTTCCATGATGCTGGGCTATTCTTCCATTTCGCATTTTTCCACGGCATTTAAGAAACATACCGGCATCAAGCCATGTGAATTACTGTTGCACTAAATTTTATTTTCCTTTTTCCGTAAATATGCTTCCCGATTCTGTAACAGCCCGGCAGGCTGATTAAATTTTCTTTGCACTTTCTTAAGCAGATGAAAATTTATTTATGAAGCAGTATGCACAAGCCTTTAGCCTGTTCTTAATGTTAGCTTTTCCCGCAGCCGCCAAAGCGCAGCAGGCAACACTCAAGGGAAACATCACCACCAGTGATGGAAAACCGGCAAGCCAGGTAAATGTACAATTAACAGAGATCAATCAAACTGCGGTAACCAATACAGATGGTAATTACCAGTTTGCCAGGCTCTCGCCCGGCAAATACAATATGACGGTTTCGTACACCGGGCTGGCAACACAATACAAACTTATCAGCATTGATAAAGAAAGCCAGGAAACAGTTGTAAATTTTACGCTTATTGAAAGCTTTACTGAATTATCGGAGATCATTGTTACCGGCAGCCGGGTTAAAACGGACCGCATCACAACCATTGGGAAGCTACCTGTTAAACCGATGGATCTGCCGCAAACAACTGTTATCCTGGAAAAGCAGGTACTGGAACGCCGGCAGGTGCAAACAATCGGGGATGCAGTCCAAAACCTGAATGGTGTATATGTGATGGGCAATACAGGCGGTTACCAGGAAGAACTGGCTTCTCGTGGTTTTGCATTCAACAGTAATAACACGTTTAAAAATGGTGTTCGCTTCAACAACAGCATCATGCCCGAAGTAAGCGGACTTGAAAATATTGAAGTACTGAAAGGCGGCAATGCCATCTTGTTTGGAACCGTAGGTGCCGGCGGTGTTTTAAACATCGTCACAAAAAAACCGCAATTCAATAAAGGAGGCAGTGTAAGTTTCCAAGCTGGCAGTTATGATTATTATAAACCGGCCATTGATATTTACGGGCCTGTCAATAACAGCAGGCGCCTGGCTTTCAGGCTGAACAGCAGTTTTACCAAAGCACGGAGTTTCAGGGATGCCGTAAAATCGCAGCGATTTTATATTAACCCTTCTTTTTTGATTAAGATTGGAAAAAGAACCGAGTTGCTGGCAGAAGGAGATTACACTCAGGATAACCGGACACTTGATTTTGGGACCGGCGCTATTTACTATACCATTGCCAATACGCCACGCAGTTTGTTTTTAAACCTGCCCTGGAGTTATAATAATGCAGAACAAATTGCTGCCACCGTTACCCTCACCCACCTGCTGTCTGACAACTGGCAGATTAAAGCGCTGGCAAGCACCCGTAAATACAACAATGACCTGTTTGGGGCTGCCAGGCCCAATACCAACAGCCAGTTCATCGATTCATCTGCTGCTAATTATGGCCGCTGGATCAGGGGACTTGTGAGGAACAGGAATACAGAACACTATCAATTTGCGTCGGCAGAGGTTACCGGCAAATTCAAAACCGGCAGGCTGAAACATACTGTGCTGGCAGGCACAGATGCAGATATGATCAAAACAAAAGCATACGTTTTTGATTATACCCAATACCGCAGCGATAAAAAGAATATTTATGATACGCTGAATATTTTTGGAACTAAAACTTACACAACCAGAAATGATATTCCCCATGTGCCCTGGCTCTTCTATACCCATACGCCTGTAAAGCGCCTGGGGCTGTATGTACAGGATTTCATTGAAATTAATTCCCAAATAAAATTGCTGGCGGGTATAAGATATTCTCTTTCCAATATTGAAACACCAGACAGCATATATGCCGGCAACAATCATAAAATGCACAATGATAAAAGGAAGCATGACGCCTTCAGTCCAAGGCTGGGCCTCGTCTATCAGCCTGTAAAAAACATTTCACTTTTTGCCAGTTACACAAACACCTACGAATTAAATACAGCGCTGGATACATTTGGCCGTGTACTGCAACCTTCCATTATAGATCAATATGAATTTGGTATAAAAACATTGTGGTTGCAGGGAGCTGTTTCTGTAAATGCCACTGCTTACCTCATCAGCAACGATAATGCAGTGCAAAGCTACCCGAACCTGGCACCTGCTGATACCCGCAGGGAAGCCGGCGGACAAACACAAAGCAAGGGCTTTGAACTGGATATCATTACAAAGAACATTCATGGCTTTAGCATCAATGCAGGATATAGCTATAATGATACACGCTATAAAAAAAGCACCCTGTATATACCGGGAAGCAGAATTTTATACACGCCCAATCATACCGCCAACACACATATCTATTATCATGTAAAGCCAGGCGCTGCCTTAAAAGGATTGAATGCCGGAATGGGTATTTATTATGTGGGCGAAAGAGTGGCAGGCAGAAGCACCACCAAAGCCAATCCGGGATATGCACTGATGCCGGTTCCTGCATATTTTTTATTTGAAACAAGTGTTGGATACACTTACGGGCAGGTACGTTTTCGTTTTAAAGTAAACAATATCCTCAACCAGCTCAGCTATAATGTGCACGATGACAATAGTGTGAACCCCATATCACCCAGGCAATTTACCGGTACCCTCTCTTATACTTTTTAGAAGCGATTGTAAATATGCTGAAGAAAATCTTCGGTATGCCTGGCCGCTAAAGGAGTGCTACGGCTCAAATTTTCAAAAACTACTGATCTTCATCAGTAGTTTTTTTATTCCTGGTCATGTTTTCTGTCATGAATTGGTAAAACAAAATGATTTAGAACAGGTATTTCACATCCTGACAAAACCATGATAATTGTAAAACATCGTGATAGCAATTTTGTGTTCGTAAATGACCAAAACAAAAAATCGCTGGTCAGTTTTTTGGACTCACAAATTCCTTTACATGAAAAAAACAATACCCGTTGCAATCCTTTTTGCCACTGTAACAAACTGCACAACTGCATTTGCCCAACAGGACTCCCTGTTCCACAAAAACCTGGAAGAGGTTGTGGTAACCGGCCAGTATAAACCGCAGACGCTAAAAAAATCTGTTTACCAGATAAGGGTCATCAACAACGAACGCATTAAACAAAGCGGTGCCGCCAATATTCAGCAGGTGCTGAATACACAGGTTGGGTTCAGGTTTGCCGCCGACAATACGTTAGGCACCTCCGACGTGCAACTGATGGGCATGAGTGGCCGCAACGTTAAGATATTATTAGATGGTGTGCCCATGGTTGACCGTGGTGATACCCGGGAAAGCCTGAACCAGGTAGATGTGAACAGCATTGAACGCATTGAGATCGTTGAAGGCCCCATGTCAGTATCTTACGGGTCGGATGCACTGGCAGGTGTTATCAATATAATCACTAAAAAAAATAAGAACAATGGTTTAACCCTTACTGCCAAAGTGCAGGAAGAAACTGCCGGTTCTGAATACCATGCATTTAATTACCGGGGTGTTCACCAGCAAAACCTTAGCATCGATTACAAGAAGAATAACTGGGGTTTTACTGCCGGTGGCTCACACAACGACATGAATGGTTTTGGCGGTGATGCTTATGGCCGTGATAAGGAATGGCTTCCCAAGGAGCAATGGCTTGGCAATGCCCGTTTGAGCTATGACAAGGGGCCTTTCAATATTTATTTCCGCACAGATCTGCTGCGTGAAGATATACTGAGCAAAGGCGCCATCAACTATGGCAATTACAAAGCCATCGATCAGAAATACAGTACCAGCCGTTTTACAAATCAACTGCAGGGCGGATACAGCTTCAGCAAAAAATTACAGCTGGCCGCAACGATTGCATATACAGATTATAAAAGAACCACCCGTACCACCCGCCACGATTTTGAAAAGAATACCGATGAACTTACCACCGGTGAAGGTGAGCAGGATGTTTCCAAATTCAACAGTTTTGTTTTCAGAACAACCGTACAGTATCAGTTGAGCAATATCGTTTCTTTGCAACCTGGTATCGACATTAACAGGGAAGCTGCCAGTGGTCCAAGAATTTCTGACAACCCATCCATTACAGATTATGCAGCTTTTGTTTCTGCTGAAATAAAAGCGGGTAGCAGGTTCAACCTAAGGCCGGGCCTGCGCTTTATAAAGAACTCAGTTTATAATGCACCACCGGTCATTCCGTCTTTCAATACAAAATTCATTATCAGCAAAAAGTTTGATCTGCGTTTTGCCTACGCCTACGGCTTCCGTTCTCCGGCCCTGCGTGAACTGTATTTTTATTTTGTGGATGCCAATCACAACGTAGTGGGCAACCCCAACCTGAAAGCAGAGAACTCGAACAGCTTTAACGCATCACTTAACTGGAATGCCATACCTAAGAACAAGAGCACTTACAGCATTTCCTTATCAGGTTTTTATAATGCCTTTAATAACCAGATCGATTTTGCACTATCATCCCCCACCTCTAACCAGTACACTTATTACAACGTTAACAAAGCAAAAACGGTGGGAGGCACTCTGGAAAATAAATATTCGTACAAAAACCTGGAAAGCGCACTGGGCTTCTCCTACGTGGGTATCTATCGCAAACTGTACGATGAAAAGGATTATACCAACGAAACCAATAAAGACTTTTTATGGAGCCCCGAAGTGAATGCTTCGGTAAGCTATACGGTCAATGTAATCAAAACCAGGTTCAACCTGTTCTATAAATTCAGCGGCAAAAAACCTCAGTTGGTCACCGGTAAAAATGCAGCCAACCAGCCAGCTTTATTGATTGCTGAAACAGATGCTTATCACCTGGCTGATTTTACCGGCACTACCAAACTGAACAGGTTTTTATCGTTTAATGCCGGCATAAAAAACATCTTTAATGTTACCAATGTCAATAACAATGCTGCGGTATCAACCAGCGTGCACAACGCCGGTTACAATGTAGCCATAGGCTACGGACGCTCTTATTTTGTGGGTCTAAATTTTCAATGGAATAAAAAATAAATCATCCCTTACTTCTAAAATTCAATACAATGCGTTTTCAAAAAATAATACTACCTGCGGCGGCCTTAATAGCTTTGGCTTCCTGCAAAAAAGATGTTGATCCTGTGTTTAATGTGCCACCCTCTGCCGGGGCGGAAGTACAACTGAACGGTATCGCCGGCACAGAAGCAGGTGCCAACGCAGCCAATTCGGTTTACCTGGATCTGTCGGCAGCCAAGCAAACTCCGGTATTGCGCTCATCCTGGGATCTTGGCTTTTATTGTGGTGCAGATTTTCGGGTAGTGCTCAATAATTTTGCCGTGGCCGGAGCCAAGGTACTGGCAGCTAACAGCCTGGCCGATGTAACTGCAGCAGATACTATTGGCCTTAGTTTAACCACCAGCCAGTTTAACCCCCTGCCGCCCGACCTTGCTTATTTTGATAACATTGCAGGTGATCTTACCAAAACAGTTATCCCTGCCATTTCAGCCACCGATGCAGACAATAAGGTGATCATTGTGAACCGTGGCACCGGTGGTGGTATTGCTGCCAGGCCCTGGGTTAAATTAAGGGTATTGCGCAATGCAGCAGGTGGCTACACCATGCAATATGCCGGCATACAGGAAACAACTTTTAAAACCATCAATGTTCCTAAAGACGCCCTGTATAATTTTAAAACCGTTTCGTTTGAGAATGGTATTGTGGATGCACAGCCCGAAAAAGAGAAATGGGACCTGGTTTGGAGCTATTCCGTATTTGAGTCCAATTTTGGGGCAGGTCCTGTGCCCTATAATTTTAGCGACCTGATAGCCATTAATTACCTGGCCGGTGTAACTGTAAGCACTAAAATATACGCCAGTGCGGCTGCCGCCACTGCAGCTTATACCAATTTTAACAAGGACAGTGCAAACAACAGCAGTTTCTCATCTTCCCGCTGGGCCATTGGCAGCAGCTGGCGAAGCACCCAACCGGCAACAGGTGCCAGGCAGGATCGTTTTTATGTTATTAAAGATGCCACCGGGAATTATTACAAACTGCAATGCCTGAGCATGGGAATTGGTACCGATGGCGGAACCAGGGGTAAACCCGTTTTCAAATACAGCCTCATACAATAAAAATTATTGAATAGATAACCCTGAAAAAAAAGGCATCCACTTTTGGTGGATGCTTTTTTGTTTGTACCTGTTCTCTTTGAGATATTGTTCGAAAGCATATTGGGGGTTAAAGCGGAACCTTGAATAAATTTCATTTTTAAAAGTAAGACGGGAATAAGAATACCCCCGTCTTTTTACCCTAATAAAACCCTAAACCAGCAAAACTCTTTATTCAATATGTTGCGTAATGAATTGTTCTGTTTTTCGAAATTTTAGAAATCCATTATTATGCCAAATGCCGGAAAATGTGGATAACTAAGAATACAATCCGGTAAAAACGGGTTTTCCGCCTGGAGTCATTTTTAGAGGGGTGAAATTACCTGGCCGGTTTTACGTTTTCAAATGCTCAAATAATCCGTAATTGCCCGTTATCAAACCCTGCTATTTTACTACCTTTGCACACTTATTTAAAGCCTGAACCGGCAGAAAATCAGCATTACGAGCAATATGAGCGGCAAATACAAAGAATATCAGCAATTGAACCTGCCTTCCATCGGAGAGGAGATGCTTGCTAAATGGAAATCAAATAACAGTTTTGAGAAAAGCATATCGCTTCGGGAAGGCCACCCTCCCTTTGTTTTTTATGAAGGCCCTCCAAGTGCCAATGGCATGCCTGGTATTCACCATGTTATTTCACGTACATTAAAGGACCTGGTTTGCCGCTACAAGACCATGCAGGGTTTCCAGGTAAAACGTAAGGGCGGCTGGGATACGCATGGTTTGCCCATTGAACTGGGCGTTGAAAAAGAACTCGGCATTACCAAAGAAGATATCGGAACCAAAATTTCGGTGGAAGATTACAATAAGAAATGCCGTGAAGTGGTGATGCGCTTTAAAGATAAGTGGGACGATATCACACAGAAAATGGGTTATTGGGTTGACCTGAACGACCCTTATGTAACTTTTGAGAACAATTATATTGAAACGCTTTGGTGGTGCCTCAGCGAGTTGTATAAAAAAGGTTACCTGTACGAGAGTGTGAGTATACAACCTTATTCGCCTGCGGCGGGTACTGGTTTATCGAGCCACGAACTTAACCAGCCTGGTACTTATAAGGATGTGAAGGATACGAGTGCTATTGCAATGTTCAAAGCGATCAGGAATGAAAAGAGTGAGTTTTTATTCAGGGCAGTTGAGGAAGGAGGTTCGATCGACCATACACAGATATTAACCCTCGAACAGATGTTCAACCCAAAACCAACTTTGGACATCTTCTTCTTAGCGTGGACAACAACCCCATGGACACTCCCCTCTAATCTTGGCTTAACGGTTGGACCGAACATTGATTACGTTCTTGTAGAAACTTACAACCCATACCTTCACGTTCCAGTCAATGTTGTTCTTGCCAAACAATTATTGAACAAATACTTTGATTTAACTGATATCGATATCAACTCTATAAAACCCGGATTTGAATTAAATAGCCGCTTAGACACGAAAAAGATACCAAGGTGGAAAATACTGGCTGAATTCAAAGGATCGGATTTAGATGGTTGTGAATACGAACAACTCCTTCCTTCCGAAGCAAATACATTAGAAAAGATACAGGAAATAACCCCGGGTGCTCAACCATTCCGTGTTATCCCAGGCGACTTTGTTACCACCGAAGATGGTACCGGTATTGTACACACCGCCCCTGCTTTTGGTGCCGATGACTTTAAGGTGGGCCAGAAAAACAACCTGGGTATTTTAACACTGGTTGATAAGCAGGGCAAATTTGTTGAGGGCGTAGGTGAATTCAGCGGCCGCTATGTAAAGAACTATAAGGATGAAAAAGATTATGTGGATGTGAATGTTGACATAGCTGTAAAACTAAAACTGGAGAACCGGGCTTTTAAAGTAGAGAAATACGAACACAATTATCCGCATTGCTGGCGCACGGATAAGCCCATCATTTACTACCCGCTGGATGCCTGGTTCATAAAAACCACGGCTGTAAAAGACAGGATGGTGGAACTGAACAAGACCATCAACTGGAAACCTGCAAGTACCGGCACAGGCCGCTTTGGTAACTGGCTGGAGAATATGGTTGACTGGAACCTGAGCCGAAGCCGTTTTTGGGGAACGCCGCTGCCCATCTGGAAAACAGCAGATGGCGATGAAGAAATGTGTATTGGCAGCATTGAAGAACTTAACAGCCAGATAAAAAAAGCCGCCGAAATATTGGGTGGTGAAACAAACAAGCATTACCTGCATGAAGGAATATTAGATCTTCATAAGCCTTATGTGGATGATATTACGCTGGTATCTGCCAGTGGTAAACCCATGAAGCGTGTGCCCGACCTGATAGATGTCTGGTTCGACAGTGGCGCCATGCCTTATGCCCAATGGCATTTCCCGTTTGAAAATAAAGAAACCTTTGAACAAAACTTCCCGGCCGATTTCATTGCCGAAGGGGTTGACCAGACAAGGGGTTGGTTCTATACCCTGCATGCACTGGGCGTTTTATTATTTGATAGTGTGGCATACAAAACCGTTGTGAGTAACGGGTTGGTATTGGATAAGAACGGTAATAAAATGAGTAAGCGCCTGGGTAATGTGGTGGATCCGTTTGTTACCATCAACGATTTTGGCGCCGATGCCACCCGCTGGTACCTGATCACCAATGCATCGCCCTGGGATAGTTTAAAATTTGATGTGGAAGGCATCAGGGAAGTGCAGCGTAAGTTCTTTGGTACATTATATAATACCTACCAGTTCTTTGCACTGTATGCAAATGTGGATGGTTTTGTATTTAAAGAAACCTATATTCCTGTTAAAGAAAGGCCGGAGATAGATCAATGGATACTTTCTTCACTTAACTCCTTAATAAAAAATGTACAGGAAAATTTTGATGCCTACGAACCCACACAGGCGGGCCGTGCCATTGAGGAATTTGTTGACAGCCATTTAAGCAACTGGTATGTAAGGCTGTGCCGCCGCCGTTTCTGGAAGGGAGAATACGAACACGATAAGATCTGTGCCTATCAAACCCTGTATGAATGCCTGGAAGTATTATGTAAACTGATGGCACCGGTGGCTCCTTTCTTTGCAGACTGGTTATTCAACAACCTGAATATGGTTTCTGAACGTTTTAAAAACGATTCGGTTCATCACACCGATTTCCCTAAGGCCGATGAAAATGTTATCGATATTGATCTCGAAAAAAGGATGCAACTTGCCCAGGATATTTCTTCACTGATATTATCGCTGCGCAAAAACAAAAAAGTAAACCTTAAAGTAAGGCAGCCGCTGCAAAAAGTATTCATCCCGGCGATGGATAATATAATGGAAGCACGAATTAAAAAAGTAGAAGATATCATCAAGGCTGAAACCAATATCAAGGAAGTGGATGTGCTGGGTGCTGATAATGATTTTATTAAGAAAAAAGCAAAAGCCAATTTTAAGACACTGGGGAAAAGGCTGGGGCCAAAAATGAAATGGGCTGCTGATCAAATTGCAGCTTTTGATAATGCAACCATCGATAAAGTACTGGAAGGTGAATATATTCTAAATCCCGAATATGCAAGTTTGGGTGAAGAGCCTGTAACCATAAATGCTGAAGACCTGGAAGTGGCAACGGACGAAATACCAGGTTACGAAATTGCTGTAAAAGGTTCTTTAACAGTAGCATTGGATATAACCATTACTGATGATTTGAAAAAAGAGGGCGATGCCAGGGAGTTTGTGAACCGCATCCAAAATATCAGAAAGGACAGCGGATTTAACCTGACCGACCGCATTGAAGTTTCGGTAAGCGAAAATGCTGCCCTGCAACCGTCTATAATTCAATATAAAGACTATATTTGCGCCGAAATTCTTGCAGATTCGCTTGCTTTTTTACCCATCATTAACAATGGAATTGAGATAGAAGTGAATGATGCTATTTTACATGTGAACGTACTTAAAAAAGAATAATAGTATGGCTACAAAAAAGAAAGCTGCTAAACCAGCAGCAAAAAAAGTGGTAAAACCCGTTAAAAAGGCAGCTCCCGCAAGGAAAGCCGCCCCGGCAAAAAAGGCAGCAGCTCCCAAAAAGCCAGCTCCTAAAAAGGCAGCAGCTAAAAAACCAGCACCAAAGCCAGTAGCTAAAAAAACAGTAAAAAAGGTAGAAAAAGTTATAAAAAAGGCCCCTAAAAAGCCTGTTGTGGCCAAAAAAGTAGTAAAACCAGTTGTTAAGGCTGCTCCTAAAAAAATCGCAAATAAACCTATGACAAAAAAGATCGAAGTGAAGAAACCGGCTGCAAAACCAGCCCCGGTAAAAAAAGTGTCTGAAAAAGCAGCGCCGGTGAAAGCTGCGCCGGCTCCTGTAAAAGCAAAATCGCCTGAAAAAGCAAAAGATATCAAGATCATTCCGGCAAAACCGGTAGTATTACCTAAAATAACAACTAAGACATCCCGTAAATACCAGCCAGATTTTACCAAATCGGTACTGGACCAGCCAAAGCACGACCCGGGATCGCCTATTAACCGCTATAGTGATGCAGACCTGGCCGAGTTCAGGGAACTGATCAACCGCAAGCTGGATTCTGCGAAAAAGGAACTTTCATACCTGCAGGGTTTAATTACCCGCAAGGATGAAATGGGCGGCGATAATGATGACGCCCGCTACATGACGATGGAAGATGGAAGTATGAGTATGGAAAGGGAGCAGCTTAGCCAGATGGCCAGCCGCCAGATCACTTTCATAGATCACCTGGAAAAAGCACTGATGCGTATCGAAAATAAGACCTACGGAATTTGCCGTGTTACAGGCCAGCTGATCGATAAAGCCCGCTTACGTGCAGTGCCACATGCCACACTTAGTATGGAAGCTAAGCTGGGAGCGGCTAAATAGTTATTAGTTAATAAGTGATTAGTTAATAGGAAGGAGAATGAGAAATCGTTCTCCTTTTTTTATTGGCAAACTTTGTGAACCTTCGTGCTTAAATTTTACGCTTATGTTTAAAAAATTAAGAACAGTAGTATATCATGTAAGTGATATTGATCAGGCCAAAACATGGTACAAAAAGGTAACCGGTATTGAACCATATTTTGATATGCCTTTTTATGTTGGATTCGACATCTATGGCTGCGAACTTGGGCTGGACCCGGATATGACAGGCGTATCAGCAGGCAACCATTCATTTGTTTACTGGAGCGTGGATAAAATAGAAGAATGTGTATCTGCCCTGGTAAGTGATGGTGCTGTTTTGTCTGATGCTGTAAAGGAAGTGGGCGATGGAATTAAAGTGGCAGTGGTTATTGATCCCTGGGGCAACGCCATAGGTTTGATTGAAGGTGCATAAATGATATAAAAAAGATGGCCCTCTTAAAGGCCATCTTAAGTTTGTAAAGATTAAGCATGTTTTTCCTTATTCGAAAATGTGCGCCAATACTCATACTTCAAACATTACCGGTCTAGAAAGAATATTGGATTTTAAAATAGCTTTTCAAAGGGTTGGAATTAGCACAAAGGTGGCACTGTTTATCATATAAATTGATCAAACATTGTTTACTCACCACTAGAAAAAGTTCTACTATCGCAATATAGTATTGAATAGATGCAACTCAGAATTGCATTATAGAGCAACAAAAGCGAAAAATTCAAATATCTCTTCATTATTCATTAAATTTAAAGTTGTGTTTAACATGGGCTCTGTTATTCCCATTGCGATACTTAATTGAAAAATTATTTCAGTATTATCTTAATAAAATGAGAGCAGGCTTATTTTGAAAAGGTTCGTATTCTATAAAATTACAAGCTGGTTGAAAAAAGGATTGTTACTCTTATGTGCCTGTACCTGCATAACAGCTTCTGCACAAATCAAAGAAGACTGGTACCTGAAAAAAGTGCTTGATAACAGTAATGGGCTTCAACAGAATTCTGTTTCGAGTATGTACTTCGACAGGAAAACAGGATTTCTTTGGATGGCAACAGAAAGTGGTATTATAAGGTATGATGGCGTTGATCCATTGCTTTTTGATAAAAGAAACCTGCCCGGGTTGAAATCGGGACGCATGTCTGTTTTCTTTTCAACAGTTAAAGAAGGCGTGTTTGTGATTGATAAAAACGGCGGCAGCACGTTATACTCCATAAACGGGCCGGTTCCCAGGGAATTTAAGAAAGACAGTATTGAAAACTCCTATTTATTGGGTACTTATTTCAGAGGATCCTTTTCCAATGTGAGTATGATAAATGGAATTTTTTCATATAAGCAAAACTTAAATAGACTAAATAGCGCCAAATATGATTTTTTCTCTGCGCCAATTACTTTACTGGCACTTACTGACAGTACCTGGCTGTCATTTTCCAATACCCAATTTAGATTTTTCACCGATTCAACACTTACCGCAAGCTGGGCTAAGCCTGCAAACGAAATTCCAATACTTATTGAGCAGGATAAAAAAGTATACGCTCTCAATGATAATGGTACCGGATTTTTAATTGATCCGGAAATGAAGACCTGTAAAAGAATAACCTCAGCTGATACGGCTTTCCTGAGAGGGAAACCGATTATTTATTATGACCCTGCCAACAGCCAGCCATTATTACTGAACGGAGATAAACTGTATAAGATAAGGTTTAACGGAAATACGGTAACGACAGAATATGTGTCAACCCTTAAAAACCTGCCTGCCAGTATTTTCTCCATAATCATGGACCCGGGCGGCAAACTGATTTTCGTGGCAACAGAGCTCAAAGGTCTTTATGTGTACGAGAAAAACCCATTCCGTACCTATAAGGGAGAGGGGAAACTGGATATTGTAGGGAAAATGAATAGTGACAGAAATAATGTTTATTCCTGCGTAATGCCTGATACCAATCACATTATTACCAATACATGCGTATTGTTTAATCTTGCAAGCGGCAGTTTTTCCATTCTTCCGTTTGTTCATCAAACTCCGCTGGCTATGCTGGTTGATAAAGAGGGCTGTGTGTGGCATACTTCCCGTGATTCTATATCAAAGTACAGAACCGAAACGAACAAAACAAGTTTTTATATTAAACTCCCTCTCAGCAAAACATCCACCTTTAAGTACAATATTATGCAAACCATACTGCAGGCAAGTAATGGCAGGATATGGATATCCACCTCTGAATACCTTGGCTATGTAGATCATGATAAGCTTATTGATTTCATTGGTGTTGACAGAGCCAAGGGCTTTGAACTTACCTGCCTGGCAGAAAGCCCGGAAGGGGAATTGTTCGGAGGCAACAATAAAGGCATCTGGCGTATAGATACAATTAATAAAAAACTTGTTCCGCTGGAAAATGTAAATATCAAATCAATCAGGAGTATTTATATAGATAAGGACCGGCATTGCTGGATCACCACCTATGGCAATGGCTTCTTTTTGTATGACTTTAAAAGCCGGCATTTGCATCCATTTCCCGTTGATTCAAAGGGCTACTTATTATATAGCCACGTACTGTGTGAGGATGGCATAGGTAATTTTCTGGTGCCTACCAACCGCGGTTTGTTCCGGATAAACAAAACACATCTGCTGAACATTGCCGGCGGCAATGAAGAAAAGCTCTTTTACCAGTACTTCGATATCAATTCCGGCTTAGAGGGTAATGAATTTAATGGAGGATGTTCACCTGCTTACAACCGGCTTCCGAACGGAGATATTTTGTTCCCTTCACTTGATGGGCTTGTAAGAGTAAACGTGCAAGCGCTGCCCGACGTTAGAAACTATCCCATCTTCATCAACAGGGTGGAAACAAAAGATACTGTTTACACAGGAACCGGTCAATTCAGTTTCGGTAAAAACGAACGAACATTAACTTGGCATTTGTGCTTTGCACAATGGGAGCAACTGTATAGTCCGGGGCTTTCTTATAGGCTTGATAATGACACAAGCTGGTCATATGTGCAGGAGGGACTTCGAAGTATTCAGCTAACAGATCTTAAGGGTGGAAAGCATGTGCTGCATATCCGGTTTAAGACCGGGTTTTCACCAACAGCATATTCAACCTTAACCGTACCGTTCCAAATAAAAAAGAAGTATTACGAGTTTCCACTGTTCTGGATCATTTGCTTTGGCCTTATGCTGGTAATCATATATGCGTCTGTACGCATTAAAACAAGGAATCTCAACAAAAGAAATGCTGACCTGGAAAACAAAATAACTGAAAAAACGAAAGAGCTGGTTGATAAAAATGAAGAGTTAAATGATATACTGACCGATCTTCAGCAAACAAACTATTTTAAATCAAGACTGATAAGTTTACTGGGTCATGATATTATGATACCGCTACAGTATATTGGTAAAGTTGCATCACAGCTTAAAATGTACCATGAGCAGTTAAGTAAAGATACTATTACCGGGAGCGTAGGCGATATTCATATCACTTCAACACAAATACTGTTGTACTGCGAAAGTATTATTCATTGGGTGAAAATACAGAACAGTAAATTCATTCCACAAATAAACAGCGCCTTTTTAGTTGCTGATATGCTAAGTGAGCTTACTGCATTCCATTTACCTTTTAATAATGAAAAGTCAAACCGGATCATTATTGAGTCCCCCGCCGACCTTTCATTTTTACAGGACCCTTTATTGGTTAAGATCATACTACACAACCTGCTCCTGAATGCAAATAAATTTACCAACGGGGGCACTATAACAGTAAGGGCAGATAAGAAAAATGACTGGCTAGTTTTATCAGTAGAAGATACAGGGCGGGGGATGACAAAAGAGAAAGTAATGTCTCTTAACAATTTCAATCCAATAAACTCCAACCTGGGCACCAACGAAGAAAAAGGTTTCGGGGTAGGTTATACCATTATTATGGATCTTTTGAAATTTTCCAATGGGGCTTTTTACGTGGAAAGCACTGTAAATAAAGGCACAAAAGTCACAATAGAGCTACCCTCATATGCAAAGCGCAGCTAAGAAAGTGATCCTTCTCTCTTCCTGTACATATTATAGTAAGAGCCGGTAGAAACCGGCTCCGTTCCCAAAATAAACCCAAAACAATGAGATACTGACTGATCTGTTTGTTTGCAGGTATTATCGAAAAGTTATAGTATGCTCATCCGGCTAAGGCAGCAAGCCAAAATACAATCAGTAATTGTGCAAGCTGCTTAAGCCTTATCTGTTGCCTTCACTATCAATATGGCCGCTTATAAAAATCTTCCCGGCAGCTAACTTTTAAAATAATAACCGTAACCAGGTTAATTGTTTTCAAGGGCACCCTCAACACATAATGAGTAATCATTTACACAAATGAAAAATAATATTATGGCACCATGAAATTTTTAGTTCTATTAGTCGATAGAAAAATTTCTAGCCTGCCTGGAATTCATATCCCTGTCATTTTCGATTTTGCTTTAGCGGCGAGACAATACCCATAAAAGCAAACTTATTTCACGTATCAGTTACATTTACGCAAGTGCGGGATAGTAGTAAAATTTCATGCCCGAGTAGAAATATTTCTATCGTCTATCCAGGAGGGGTTAAGCATCTTTGCCGTATTAATTATAAAAGGCAAATCTTTTAATCTAAAATCCCTTTTTATGAATAAAAAACACTCTTTCCTGCATTCGGCCTTAACTTTTAAAAAGGCCATTAGCCCGGCAATATTTGTGCTTTGGGCTGTTTTACTACCTGCAGTTGGCGGGGTAAATGCCCAAAGCTGCACTTATGTAAACGGCATTGGCTGCCCCAATACCGATTACAATAATTCATTTATGAACTCCGGTACAAACGCGGCCACCATTGAATATGATAACTGGGTGAGCACTTTTCACAGCACCATGATACGCAGGACTGACGGGCAGTTTATGGTATGGGGAGAACGCCTGGCAAATGATGGCGTAAGCCATCTTCTGTCGCCTCAGTTAATAGACAGTGCCCATTACCCGGCGCTTGGAGCAAACAAAGTTCTGAAAGTTACCGGAGCATCAAAAGGAATTGACAATTGCCAGTTTTTTGCATTGGTAACCGATGGTTTATATGCATGGGGGGTGGAAGGCCTGGTTATTGACTCTAACTTAACCTCTAGTCCCGGTTTTCAGAAATTAACTTCACTGAACGGAAATGGTTTGCCTCCAGGTATCAATCCTGCTGACGTTAAAATGATGACCGCTACATTTCAGTCTTTGTTTATACTTACCTGCAGCGGTGAAGTATGGGTGCTTGGCGTTAACTATTATACAAGGGGGGATATCTCTGCAATTTCTAATCTTGCCTGGTCACGGGTTCGGGCCAACACAGTTGGCACTCCTGTCCTCTCCAATATTGTGGCTGTCAGAGCCTCGACTAATATTGTGATGGCATTAAGATCTGATAACACAATGTGGACATGGGGTAATTACTCATTATTAGGCGACAACTCACCCGCAACATTGAGGATGAATGCAGCTCAAATGACAAACCCGGCTGCCGGCTCTGTTAAAATGATTGCCGCTATGGGTTTTGGAGTAGTATCTTATTATGTTTTAATGGCGGATAATTCTTTATATACCATGGGTTGGAATAGTAACAGTCAATTGGGCGACTGGACCGGTCTTAATACAATCTCCTGGATACGGCCCAGGTATGATTCGGCATCTGGACCGGTGATGAATAATATCCGGTGGATCAGCGTCAACGATCATGACTCAAATCTACCTTCGGTAAATGTGCTTACTACTGCCGGAATGTTATATTCCTTTGGAGTTAATGCCAGGTACATGATAGGACAGCCAGATCCCCTTTCCTCCAATAATAACCCTGCCATACCAAATGGAGTAAGCTCCTCTGATGTAATATTGGGAGTTTCTTCAGGAGGTCATACTTCTATGCTTGCGAAATGCAATACTGTCAACTTTGGCTATGTAGGCCACCGCATTAACGGCAGCATGGGCAATGGATCAAATGCAGATGTTGAAGAAGCGAGTTATACATTTTTAACTGCTGGGGTTCCCATTTGTGGCATTCAGTTAGCAGAAATAAAGGCAAACCCATCGGTATTACCCCAATATGGAACTGCGTATGGTGTAACACAGTCGGTGCCAATCCTTACCTATCCCTCCGGCGGAACAATTTCTCTTGTAAGTGGTGCTGCTATCTTAACAGGTAATACGGTAACCTTCAACCATTCCGGTACCGTGGTGCTTAGTTATACTTATACAAATATCATTGGCGCGGCATCCTGCACCACCACATCACAACTTAGCCTGACTGTAAGAAACGGTACGCTGCCATTAACACTTGTAGCATTTACTGCAAGGAATACCGACTGTAACACAGATCTGTATTGGGAAACAGCGGATGAACAAAACACCAGCTATTTCGAGATACAGCAAAGTGAGGATGGAAGGAGTTGGAAAACTGCAGGAAAACTGGCCGCTCACGGAACCGGGCCCGGCTGGAAATATAATTTTAAAACAACACAGGATATTGCAGTGATGTTTTACCGGCTAAAAATGGCAGACATTAGCGGTTCATTTATTTACAGCAACGTAATTGTATCGCAAAACAAATGTAAGAGTTCAAGCCCCGTTATATTGTTGTACCCTAATCCTGCAAAGAATACAGATTATGTGAATGTAACAATTTACGGCAGCCAGGGTGGCAGGGCTATTTTATCTGTTATCAGTACCCTGGGAGCTAAAGTTATTACGAAGGATATGCTGCTTACGGGAAGCCCGGTTTCGGAAAAACTGAATATCAGGAACCTTGCAGCAGGGACATACATTATACGATTAACGGATGACAAAGGAATATTGCTGGGTACAGCCCAGAAACTGATTAGGGAATAAAGTATCCGGATTTGGTAAGCTTCTCAAGCGATATAAGAACCGGTTCTGCCTGCAGATCGTAATATTAATAAATTCACTGCACGCCAGCTGGCCTGCAATTGTCAAAATAAAAATCATCCGTGTTCATGATGAACACGGATGATTTTCTTTCGGACATAATCAAAAAGCTCCACAAATGCATATAGCACCTAAGTTTGCTATATGCTTTTTTTGATGGCCCCCTCCTCAATAAAGTATATATATCATCCGGGCCTGATGTTATAAAATAATGATTCTGCAATTCCTGATTTCACAAAATAAAAGTCTTGCTCAGCCGGAATATTGCCAGGCCTATATCAAAGATTACAGAAAAATAAATTGCCGAAAATTGAAAATTTTGAATCCTGCAATTCAATTAGGAAGGATGCCTGCTATGTCATTGACATACAAGTCATCCGGACTTTGCTGCGTTTTGTACCAGGTAATGTTTTTAAAAAAGCACGAAGCTGTATTTAAAACATGCGAAAGGATAGACAGGCCGGGTATGGAAAGCTCAGAAGTATAATACAATTCCGAACCAAGCCAGGGAGGAAGAAATATTATTTTTCCTGAAATCCGGTTTTATTTATTGCAGGATTAAATGATCAGATGAAAAGATCATCCTGGCATTTTTATTTCATTGAGCCACCCGCCCTATTTCAAGTGGGGTGATTTAAAGGAGCTATAGTTAAAGGCTCTATTGATAAAATGAATTTAAAAGTAGTGAGGTTCTGCCGCAGGGTTTTAAATAAACATTTTATAGTTACTCATAAGCTGACTTAGTTCCAAAATATTCTTGACTTTTAGTTTGTTAAACAATTTTATTTTGTAGGTGGCCACCGTGCTGGGTTGTAAATTCAACTCCTGGCAGATTTCCGTTGGTCGTTTTCCCCTGGCCATAAGGTTCAAAACCTCCAATTCACGCTGGGTAAGGCGCTCAAATGGGTTATCTCTGTTAACTGAGTTTTTTGAAAGCAGGAATTTCTTAAAATTTTCACTCATATACCTTTTACCCTCAAGCAGCTGCTTTAAAGCAAAAATAATTTCCTGGTCATCCGTTTGCTTGTTCAGGTATCCTTTTACACCTTCGTTATAAAGTTTTTGTGCATATAATTCCTCAGGATTTCCGGAAAAGATCAGTACGTTCAGCTGATCGTACAAATTCAGGATGGTTGATATTAAATGAAGTGTGTCCCCATCTTCCAGGTGCAAATCAATAATTGCCAATTCATATTTGTTGTTTTTAAGGCGATTCATTAAATCAGTTGTGTTGTGCACAATATCCAACTCATACTCCTGGAATTCTCTTTCAAACAATATTTTCATTCCTCGTATAACAATAGAATGGTCTTCTGCAAATAAGATTTTTTTCATAGTTCTAATTTAAACATTTAAACTGGATAAGGGGGTGTTTTTTGTTTACTTAAGATTTATAAAATGTAAAGTTCTTAATAATGAATCAAACATCGGATAGTAATTCTTCTACTGCCTAAAAATGTTTTACTATTGACCCATAGAAAATTAATCAATAAAACAACAATAGAAATTTTTCTATGGCATCGTAGAAGTAAAACTGACTGGCCGCAATAAAATCATTCTATCTTTGCTCTGGTTTAGTTAGAATTTTGATAACCCCTTAGCAAGAAGAGAGCCCCCTCCCAAAAGGGGGGTTCTTTTTTTATGTAAGGAGCCGCAAATTTCAGAACCATAACCTGAAAAGTTTTAAAATTCCGGTATTTTCAAAGCGCCGTTGCCAGGTCATTTTCCACAATCATCCTTTTCAAGTTCATAAGCCCGTATCTCATACGGCCCAGAGCTGTATTTACGCTACAACCCATCAGGACAGCTATTTCTTTAAAACTCAACTCACTGTAATGCCTCAAAATAACCACGTCTCTTTGATCTACCGGCAGCAGGTCGATCATTTTTCTGATGACATTTATTTTTTGTTCCTTTTCGATAGCCATTTCTGTAACCGAATCGGGTATGTAGGCTAAACTGAAAGAATCTCCTTCGGGAGCTTCAGGAAAACTGCAGGTGTATGTTTTTTCCCTAAACTTGTCCATACACATATTATACGAAATCCGCACTACCCAATGCGCAAATTTATCTTCGTGCGCATACTCTCCTTTTTTCAGTTTATCAATTACCTTGATAAATACATTCTGAAAAATATCGTCAGCTTTAGTTTTATCCTTTACAAGGTTATAAATACAGCTATATACTTTCTCTTTATGCCTGTATATAAGCGTTTCCAATGCAGGATTGTGATTGTTTTTTACATAGGATTCAATTAATTCCCTGTCTGAAAGTGATACAAGATTTTTCATAAATAATTTGTTTTTAGTGGATGTTTGAAAAGCAAACTTCAGAAAACTTTGCAGTAATCATGATAGGCGAATATCTACTCAGGTATAGTAAAATTTCTATTGTTCTATTTACATGGAATAATTTGACCTTAACACAAAGGCCTTGCATAAAAGCAAGGCCTTTAATAGCAGCTTATTATTAGTAAAGCCGCAAGACTTAAATATTAATAAGCCTTTAAACCGGATTGCATAGGACAAAAGGTTTCATAGGGATCGGATCTGATTGGATTTGTAGATTCTTTAATTTATTAATGCTATCGCTTAACCAATTAAATGCGATGTAAAGATGCAACGGACTTTTAAAAGAAGAGATAGAATTAGTTTTACTGACTAATAGAAAAATTTCTACTCCCGGTATTTGGGTAAATTACGGGACCGAGGTTCTCCTGTTTCCTGTTACTAAAACTGAAGTAAATACGAATTAGCGGGAGATTACACCAGAAAAGGGGCTTAAAAAGTAAAGAGTTATTTCACCTCCTGCATATCCACCAGTCTCTTATAAAAACCATCCTGTGCAATCAGGCTGTCGTGTGTGCCCCGTTCTACGATCTCGCCTTTTTGCAGCACAATGATCTCGTCGGCATGCCGGATGGTTGACAACCTGTGAGCTATAACAATAGAAGTACGGTTACTCATCAGATTGTTAATAGCGTCCTGAACCAGTCTTTCACTTTCAGTATCCAGAGAGGATGTAGCTTCGTCCAGGATCAATATGGGTGGATTTTTCAGCACTGCACGGGCAATGGTAAGCCTTTGCCTTTCACCCCCGCTGAGTTTGCTGCCACGGTCGCCAATATTGGTTTGATAACCCTGCTCTTTCTGCATAATGAAATTGTGTGCATTCGCCACTTTGGCTGCCTGTTCAATTTCTTCCTGGGTGGCATTGTTCATACCCAGGGCAATATTGTTGGCAATGGTATCATTAAACAGGATAGGTTCCTGGGTTACAATACTAATAAGTTCACGGAGTGAATACAGTGAATAATCTTTTATATTGATTCCATCTACCAGGATATCCCCGCTGCTGGCATCATGGAAACGGGGCACCAGGTCGGCAAGGGTCGATTTACCTGCACCACTGCTGCCAACCAGTGCAACTGTTTTGCCTTTCTGCACGTTCAGATTAATATGCTGAAGGATTATTGCATCATCATATTTAAACCCAACATTCTTAAATTCAATTCCGGTTGTGAATGCTTCGATCTTTTTCCCGTTTGGATTATCATCCACTGTTACAGGTGCTGTCAGCACTTCTTCTATCCTGCCGATGGCTGATGAGCCCTTACGCATATTACTGAAGGCAGTGGCAATGGATTTTGCCGGGTCGATGATGTTGTAAAACAAACCCATATAGGCCAAAAACAAGGCGCCGTTGATCCCTGCCAGTTCGCTGCTTAAAACCAGTCTGCCACCAAACCATAAGACGCCGGCAAAAATAGCCACGCCCATCATCTCACTCATAGGTGAGGCCAGGTCTCGCTTATACCCAATCTCATTTTTTGCATCCAGCAATTCATAATTAATGTTGTTGAATTTTTTTTGCAATACCGACTCCACATTAAATGCCTTTATAACCCTTAAGCCCCCAAGCGTTTCATCCACTGTCGAAATGGCTTCTCCTCCCTTTTCCGCAACAAGGGCCGATTGCTTTTTTAAAGAGCGGCTTATCCTGCCAATTGCTATACCTATCAAAGGAATGCATAGCAGTATGAATACCGTAAGCTTGGGACTTATATAAAACAATACACTCAGGTTGAAAATGATCGCAAGCGGATCTTTCACCCAGCCTTCCAGCGTGCCCACCACAGAAGCCTCCACTTCTGCCACATCGTAGGTCATCCTGCTCATCAGGTCGCCTTTACGTTTTTCTGTAAAGTACCCGATCGGCAGTTTCAGTATCTTATCATACATATCAATCCTGAGGCGATTCACAATAGCATTCTTTAACGGCCCCATTGCACGGTACGACAGGTAAAGGAAAAGATTCTTTAGAAAAATGAAGAAAATGATCAGCACACATACTACACCCAAAGCGTAAAACACACTGCCGTTTTTGATCAGTTCATTAAGCTGTTTGCTCACAAAGGCAATCAGCGGGTTGCTGCTTGCTGCCGACATAGCCCCCCCCTGCCCCGCACCAAATATCAGTTGCATAAAGGGGAAAAGCATACCGATGGATATAATGGAAAAAACAATGGAAAGCAAAATATTAACTATATACCAGGCTATAGAGGCTTTATATTGCTTCAGGTAACCAAAAACCCTTGAATATTGTTTCATTTGTAATAATTCTGAATAGAAACGGCAAAGTAACTAATTTTACAGCAAACCACTGCCCGTTATTAAAGGGCGTTGGAGGTATTATAGTATCAGACGTTTAAATTGACAGCATATGCTAGAAGGTAAAAGGCAAAAACAGGTAGCCGGATTATTGAACAAGGAACTCAGCGATATTTTTCAGCGACTGGGTATTTCCATGATGGATGGTGGCATGGTTTCCATTTCTTCTGTTAAAATTACACCCGATCTTTATGAAGCCAGGATATATCTTAGTTTTTTTCAGGTAAAGGATAATTATGATGTTTTGAAGAAAATTGAAGAGCGTAGCTGGGAGATCAAAAAAGAATTAACAGCAAGGGTACGCCACCAGTTGCGCAGCATGCCCAAACTCACTTTTTACATTGATGACACTTTGGATTATGTAGATAAGATGGAGAAGATATTTAAGGAGATCAAAAAAGATGAGAAGCAGTAGGCAATATTCAATTAGCAATAAGCCTTTATAAAAGATTGATGTAGCCTAAAACGGATTAACTAATTAACCAATTAAAGGATTAACCTTGTACTTCACCTTTGCCTGGAGATATTTTAAAGCAAAAAAAAGTGCCAATGCCATTAATATCATTGCCTGGGTCACAGTTGGCGCTATTGCATTTGCCACTTGTTGCCAGGTTTTGGTATTAAGCGTTTTCAATGGTTTTGAAGACCTGGTCAAATCACTCTATTCCTCATTTTATGCCGATATGAAAATAGTACCGGCATCCGGTAAAACTTTCCTGCTTACACCTGCACAAATCGCCTCCCTGAAAAACCAGCCATCTGTTGAAAATCTTTCTTTGGTTGCTGAAGAGAAAGCGCTGATCAGGAACCAGGATGCGCAAACAGTAATTTACCTGAAGGGTGTCGATGATAATTATCAAAAAGTAAGCGGTGTCGCATTAAAAACAAACCGTGGAAAATATCTTATTGGCACTGCTGAAAATCCTTTCCTTGTTGTAGGTTCTGGTATTCAAAATGCCACCGGCTTAAATTTCAGCGCTCCGTTTTATACAGATTCAGTTGCAGTTATCCTGCCCAAAAAAAGCTATACCAACGATCCGCTGCAATCCATTAGTGAGGGCCTTATTGCTCCGGCAGGGTCCTTTACCATTCAACAGGAGTTTGATGATAAGTATGCCATTACCAATATTGGTTTTGTAAAACAGCAAATGGGTTTTGCCGCGGATGAATACAGTGCTGTGGAAATAAAATTAAAGGCCAAGGCTGATCCGGAGGAAACAAAAAAAGCGCTTAGCAGTTTACTTGGCAACCAATACAGGGTTCAAACCAAGTATGAACAAAATACCAGCCTTTATAACACCATGAGGCTGGAGAAATGGGCCATTTATGCAATACTCACACTCATACTGGTGATTGCGGCCTTTAACATGATCAGCGCCCTGACCATGCTGGTACTGGAGAAAAAAAAGGATATCAGCATACTTCAAAGCATGGGAGCTTCGCGGTACAGTATTTTAAATATCTTTTTAAGTGAGGGATTGTTGCTGGGTTGTATCGGCACGGCGGCAGGCTTGCTCATGGCTACCATCATTTGCCTCTTACAGTTAAAATTCAAAATCATCAAACTTACAGGAGGCTCATTTCTGCTGGATTATTTTCCGGTGAAATTAATAGCAGGCGATTTTATTTTAGTTGCATTCACTGCCATCCTGATCACTTTTCTGGCAGCCTGGTTACCTGCACGTAAAGCCAGCCGGCAGCAGTTTGAACTAAGGTAAACCTGGCAGCTGCCCCTTTTAATAATCTGTTTACCGAAGTACCATTTGCCTGTCGGCATCCAGTTTTATCAAAATAAAAATGAGAATGGTGAAAGTTAATAACGAAGAGCCGCCATAACTCATGAGGGGCAGTGTGATACCAATTACCGGCGCCAGCCCGATGGTTACACAAATATTAACTGCAACATGAAAGAATACAATTCCTGCCAAAGAATATGCATACACCCGGCTAAAAGTACTGCGCTGCCTCTCCGCAATTTTTACAATGCGTAAAAGGAAAAACAGGTATACAAACATTAAGAGCCCGCTTCCGAGAAAACCAAAATTCTCTCCCACCGATGTAAAAATAAAATCTGTATGCTGCTCGGGCACAAAATCACCGCGGGTTTGTGTTCCCTTTAAAAATCCTTTTCCGAAAAAGCCGCCGGATCCGATGGCTATTTTGGATTGTTTTACGTTATAATTCTGCTGATCTGACTTTTGCTGCTTTTGCTTTTGCTCTTCACTTGTAAGGTCTGCTTTGGCAGATTTATCGGCAAATGGATTATCCACTCCCACCATGCTGAATATCCTGTCGGCCTGGTATTGCTTAAATACATGTTTAAATGCGAAAGGTATTGCCACACCTACAAACACAGAGCTAAACCCCCACACAGCAACAATGATAAGCAGCACCCGGTTATTCCTGCGTATTTGTCTCCGGTTCAAATAAATTACCAATGCTGCAAGCGCAGCAAATGCAATAAGTAATGTTTTGGTTGAAAACAGTAATGATATAACCAGCAATACCGCCATGGAAAAACCCGCAATCAAATAGCCGGCTGGCAACCCTTCGCGGTACATAGGTATCAGAAAGGAAAAATAAACTAATGCCAGGCCCGTTTCGCCCTGCAGAATTGATAACACTGCAGGAGCAAATGCGATGGCGGCGGCAATAAGCTGCGATTTGGATTTTCTGAAATCAGTTTCGGGCATTGACAGGTATTTAGCTAATGCCAGCGCTGTAAATATTTTGCACAACTCCACCGGCTGCAGGTTCATAAAGCCCAATGGTATCCAGCTTTTGGAGCCTTTTATCTCTTTACCAATAACAAAAGTGGCCAGTATGAGCAGCATCCCAACCAGGTAGGAAATATTGGAAGTGGCAGTAAAGAACTTACTGTCTGTCAGCAGTATAAAAATGGCAATGATACTGCAGGCGCCAAAAAAGAAAAGTTGCTTGCTGTAATTCTTTTTAAACCCAATAAGCGTTTGTACAAAATTGTCGGTGCTTTTATATTCAACAGAATAGATACAAATGATACCAAAGATCACCAGCACGGCATAGATCAGCACCATTGGCCAATCAATTCCTTTTGATATCGTTGGGTTTCTTTGAGACATTTTCTTACTTATATATTTCTGCGGGCACAGACTGTCAGAAACAGTTCCCTCGTTTTGACTTTAGAATTTTTCTTCTTTTATTTTAGCGTTATTGATTATTCAGGGTATCCTTTAATTCGGGCTTCTTTTTTTCATTTGGCAAAATAGCTTCGGTATTGATCTTTATTTTTCTATCCCCGCTGTCCTTCTTCTGCTTATCCTTATCCTTTTTAATTTCATCCAGTATGGTTTCTTCATCGGTCTGGTCCACTTCCATGGTATCTTTTATCAGGGTGATATACCCTTTTGCAATCAGGTAAGCAGAATCTTTTGCATGCATCATCGAATCCACCGTTTTCATCTCTTTGTAAATACGCGGCGGTATCAGGTTCAGCTTCTTGAATTTTTCAACAATGGGTTGCCTGCTTTTGGCAATGGTATCGTTCAGATACTTTTCTATCATCAAACCTACGATGGGTGCAGCATAAGTTCCGCCAAAACGGCCGCTGTTCTCAACCACGCACATGATGGCAATTTTCGGATTGTCCCTGGGAGCAAATCCGCAAAAGAACGCATGGTTGGGCTGCTTCACACCACGGTAATAGTTTTCAACAGTTCCGGTTTTACCACAGATAACGATGCCGGGTACTTTGGCGCCCCCGCCTGTTCCGCCTTCCACCACACGCTGCATACCATCGTGTACGGCTTCAAAAACACTGTCTGGTATGTCAATGGCGCTGTGTTTTTGCTTAAACTTATCCAGCATACCAAACTTATCACCGTCTTCTATAGAGTCTATCAGGTGTGGAATTTTATACCAGCCCTTGTTGGCGATATAAGCCATTTCATTAGCAGTTTGTATGGGCGTGGTTAACACTTCACCCTGGCCAATACTTACCGAACGAAAACTGCAATAATTCCATTTGCCCGGGCCATAGATCTTATTAAAATATTTAGGTGAAGGAATATTGCCGGGTTTTTCTGAAGGCACATCAATGCCAAGTTTATGCCCAAGTCCAAAGGCATACATGTACCTGTCCCACACATTCAGGCTGCTGTCAATATCAGGATACTTTGGATTATTGATAACACGCTGCATTACCGTAGCAAAATAAGTATTGTCCGAAACCCGGATGGCATTACGCAGATCGAATGTTCCATAGTCTAAACATTTCATGGGCTTGCCACCGCCGCAGCCATAAAAAGCACCGCCACAGGAAACCGTTGTGGCTGTGGTGATAACGCCTTCGTGCAAACCAATTAATGCCTGCAGGGTCTTAAAAGTAGAGCCCGGCGAATAAGTTGCCGTTACTGAGCGGTTGAACAATGGCTTTGCGGGGCTGAGCAGCAATTCTGCATAGTGTTTTTTTCTTTCAGCGCCGGTCAGTAGTTTGGGCTGATATGTAGGACTACTCACCATCGCCAGTATGCCGCCGGTCTTTGGGTCTACAGCCACAATTGAACCCAGTTTATTTACCATCAGTTCTTCACCCAGTGCCTGCAGTTCTATGTCGATAGAGCTGTGCATATTTTGTCCGGCAACAGCAACTGTATCATATTTACCATCTTCCAGAGGTTCGGTGAGCCGGTTCTTGTTATCTCTTTTCCAAAACTCGATCCCCCGCTGGCCCATCAGTACTTTCTCGTAAGTTCTTTCCAGGCCGGTGCGTCCAATATAATCGCCCATAACATATCCTTCATAAAGAGGGTTCTTTAAAATATTGGAATCCACTTCGCCCAGGTAACCAAAGATGTTTCCGCCTGCATCAAAGGGATAATCCCGTACTGAACGCTCCTGCATAAAATATCCGGGTGATAATTTATAGAGGTTTTCATTGAGCTTGGCCATTTTCTCGTTACTCAGCAAAGGCTCAAACACAGATGCCCGGTAACTTTTGTTTTTAATAATGGCTGCTATGATGCGTTTATGAAATTCAGCAGAATCAATACCCAGGATATTGCACAGTGTAGCAGTATCAGTGCCTTTTATTTTTCCGGGTATGACCATCAGGTCGTAGATGGTGGTGTTTTGCAGGATGGCCCTGCCTTTGCGGTCGTACACAATACCCCGGTCAGGGTAGATGACCTTTCTGAAAATGCCCTGGTTGTCTGCATCCACTTTGTATTTGGAAGAGAAAAGCTGCAGGTTTATCAATTGTGCAAGAATAACAACAAACATACCGGCAAAGACCAGCATGATCACATTTTTCCTTGATTGATTGAATACAGGCACTTTTGATTTACTTGATTTTGAATTACGTTACTTATACTGTATTGGTCTTGAATTTTTGCTGGCGGCTAAACAAGAGTTCGGTAATTATGATCAGCAACAAACTTAATGCCGTTGATAACAGTGTTTTTACCAGGAAGTACCAAATATTGCCAAACTGCCATGCTTCCAGTAAAAACAACCACCCGTGATGAATGATGGTAAGCACGCCCACAAAGATCATATACGGCAAAACACCTCCCAGGCTTTTAAAGGAAGGTTCTTCGTAATTGGTGTCGGCGCCTTCCTGCGGAATTAAAAGATTAACCAGGAATGGGCGTACATAAGCTACCAGTACACAGGCAGCCGCATGAAAACCCGGGTGATGACGAAAACTATCAAGCACAAAGCCCAGGGCAAAAGCTAATAACATTTGCTGTGTGCGCCCCATGCGAAAGGGAAGCCAGATAATGAACAGGAAATACAGGTAAGGTGTTACCATCTGATGCAGATGGATCCTGTCCAGTACAAAAACCTGTACCAGGATAAACAGGGCAAACCGAATAATATTTTTTACCAGCGTATTCATTGTGTGCTGCCAGCTTACTGTGTTTTTTGTTTAACCGTATCCAAAATCGCCCTAATGCTTTCGGCCTGTTTATTATCTATTACCAATACAAATTCCACGTTCGAAAAATCAACCGAAGTTTTAATTTTTACCAGGTAATTGTTAGTGCTCTTATCCGCTCTAACTTCCTGCACAATGCCCAGCATCATTCCTTTGGGAATACTGCTGGTACTTAATCCGCTGGTGACAACCGTATCTCCCTTGGCCACTTTGGCACTTTTGGGAATGCCACTCAGCGAAATGATGTTGGGTTGCTTGCCGTCCCAGTTAAGAATACCGCTTTCACCGCCCTTTAATAGTTTGGCACTGAGGTGACTGTCTTTATGCAGCAGGCTCATCACTACGGCATAATCGGTACTTACTTCGGTTACAATGCCCACCACACCTGTATTGTGATCGATAACACCCATCCCTTCCTTTATATTTTGTGAAGAGCCGCGGCTTAGCACGATGAAATTATTTTGGGCTGCCACCGAGTTGTAAACCACTTTGGCAGGGAAATAATGATACCTGCGAAAACGCTCCATCGAATCCACTTTAATGGAATCGACCAGGTAATTACTGGCGGTATCGGGAATTTCAAAATCTGCTTTTAGTTTGTTGTACAGCTTTTCATTGGCTGCCACCAATGAATCATTGGTTTTTTTGAGCTGAAAATAATAAGTAATGCTGTTGTATTTTTCATTGATCTTTCCGGTAAGCTGGTTGGCTGTTTTACTAAAAACTGCCTGGTGGTAGTTGCTGTAATGAACGATCAAATAGATGCTGAACCCCTGTAACATCAGGAACAGGATAAAATTAAAATAGCGGCGAATGAAAAGAAAAATATTACGCACCTGCGGAAGAAAATTTAAAAATGTCGAATGTTCAATATCGAATGTTAATGTAAGGGATCAGCGAACTTTGAAGATTACATATTCGACATTGACCATTTCTTTTATCTCATCACAAAAGGATACCTGTCGTAATGCTGCAGCGCAATACCGGTACCTCTTACCACACTCTTCAGCGGATCATCTGCAATGTGTACAGGTAATTTAATTTTTGCCTGAAGCCTTTTATCCAGCCCACGCAATAAAGCACCACCACCAGTAATGTATAAACCCCTTCGATAAATGTCCGATGCAAGCTCTGGCGGTGTTGTTTCCAGCGCTTTTAAAATAGCTTCTTCAATTTTAAAAATGCTTTTATCAAGCGCTTCAGCAACTTCCTGGTAGCTTACCATCACCTGTTTGGGAATACCTGTAACAAGGTCGCGGCCGTTAACCGGGATATCATCAGGCGGGTTGTCCAGATCCTTCATGGCCGCACCCACCTGTATCTTGATCTGTTCGGCAGTGCGTTCGCCGATCAGCAGGCTATGGTAACGGCGCAGGGCTTCCATAATATCTGCAGTAAACTCATCACCGGCAATACGGATACTTTGATCGCACACAATACCTGCCAGTGCAATCACGGTAATGCCGGTGGTACCACCGCCAATATCAATGATCATGTTTCCAACAGGTTCTTCCACATCGATACCAATACCCAAAGCTGCAGCCATAGGCTCGTGAATAAGATAAACCTCTTTGGCGCCTGCCTGCTCTGCACTGTCCCTAACCGCACGCTTTTCCACTTCGGTGATGCTGCTGGGTATGCATATCATCATGCGCCAGCTTGGTGCAAACAAGGGTTTTTTGGGATAGATCAGTTTGATCATTTCCCTGATCATCAGTTCGGCTGCGTTGAAATCGGCTATCACACCATCTTTCAGCGGACGAACCGTTCTTATGCTTTCGTGGGTTTTTTCATGCATCATCAATGCTTTCTTGCCCACCGCTAAAATATTCTTTGGATTATTCCTGTCTAATGCAACAATAGAAGGTTCATTCACCACGATTTCATCATTGTGTATAATGAGGGTATTAGCAGTACCCAGATCGATTGCGATTTCCTGCGTAAAAAAGTTAAAAAGGCCCATAATGTTTGTGTGAAAAGAGGATTTTACTCAATGGCGCAAAGTTGGAGGAAATTATTTGAATTAACAACGGGAAACCCTTTATTTTTCAATATTTTACCGAAACTTTCTCAGTTCGGGTTTTTTATAAAAAGGCAGGCGGGAACCCGTTTTCCAAAAAACATCTGCTGTCATAAAATTGTCAGACGATTTTTGTACGATCCAAAACCTATTTTACTCCCCGGAAATCTTCTGAGATTTGAACTCGTAACCAATATCTGTGCGGAAATACATGCCTTCAAAATACAGTTGTTCCAGCATATAATTTGATAGTTCGGCGGCTTCGGTGATATTTTGTCCAAAAGACGTAACAGCAAGAACACGCCCGCCATTGGTAACTACTTCTCCGTCCTCATTTTTTGTTCCGGCATAAAAAACGATAGTGTCTTCAACCGGCAAATCATTCAGCCCATTGATAACTTTTCCTTTTTCATAGTCGCCGGGGTAGCCGCCACTAACCGCCACCACGGTTGCCGCAGCCCTTTCATCAGTTTGGATGGTTACCTGGTGAAGCTGCTGTGCTGCAGTTGCGGCAAGCAGTTCCGCCAAGTCGTTCTTCAGGCGGGGAATGACCACTTCTGTTTCGGGGTCGCCCATGCGGCAATTGTACTCGATAACTTTGGGGGCACCATTGTCATTCATCAAACCAATAAAAATAAAACCTTTATAATCCAGGCTGTCTTTTCTTAGTCCGTCAATGGTTGGCTCAATGATCGTTTCCCTTACTTTTTGAATGAACCCTTCCGTAACAAAAGGCAGGGGGCTTACTGCTCCCATTCCGCCAGTATTGAGCCCGGCATCTGCTTCTCCCACTCTTTTATAATCCTTTGCTTCGGGTAAAAGCACGTAACTCTGCCCGTCTGTCAGCACAAACATGCTTAGTTCTATTCCTTTCAAAAATTCTTCTATTACCACTTTTTTGCCGGCTTCGCCAAATTTGGAACGCAGCAGCATCAGTTCAAACTCTGCAATGGCTTCCAGGTGACTTTGGCAGATCAGCACCCCTTTTCCTGCTGCCAGTCCATCTGCTTTTAACACAATGGGCAGCGACTGTGATTTAATGTATTCAACACCCTCAAGATATTTATCAGAAGTAAATTCTTTGTAAGCTGCAGTTGGTATACCATGCCTGTGCATGAATGCTTTGGCGTATGCCTTACTCCCTTCCAGTTGTGAAGCTTCTTTGGAGGGGCCTATCACATTTATATGGCTGAGCTCTTTTTTGCTTTTGAAATAATCGTAAATCCCTTTTACCAGCGGCTCTTCAGGGCCTACCAGCACCATATCAATACTGTTATCCAGGCAGGCCCGGGCCATTCCGTCAAAATTTGAAACCTCAATGGAAAGATTGGTACCGCACAAAGCCGTACCAGCATTTCCGGGCGCAATGAACAATTTATTGCAGAGCGGGCTCTGAGAAAGTTTCCATGCAAAAGTATGCTCCCGCCCGCCGGAGCCAATTACTAGTATATTCATCGATAACCTGGGTTTAGTGCCTGAACAATTGGTTTGCGAATTTAAAATTCTGCTGCCTCATTTCATAATATATTTTTAGTCAGGCTTGTATATATCCTTTTTTCTTAATTCTGCCACAGCTTATCCTGCCGGTACTTTTCAAAATAGGTTTATTGTTTTGTTTGTGCTAAGCAGAAAATGCCTATTTTGGTATCTAAACCAACTAATAAGCATTAAAAAAAATCATTTATGAACGATCAAGCAAAAGCAGGCAAACACCCAAAGGGGTTGTATGTTTTATTTTTCACTGAGATGTGGGAGCGATTTGGATATTACCTGATGGTGGGTATCTTACTGTTGTTTTTAACAGATGGATCAGGACGGGGCTTACCAAGGGCTATGGGTGCAGATGTGGTCGGTACTTTTATTGCACTGGTTTATCTGACTCCGTTCATAGGCGGTTTACTGGCCGACCGGTACCTGGGTTATATCAAATCTATATTCATCGGTGGTTTTCTAATGGCTATTGGTTACCTCACCATTGCACTACCCGGCGCCTATACGGCCTATATTTCCATGGGTTTAATCATCATCGGGAATGGTTTTTTCAAACCCAATATTTCCACCTTGCTTGGCAATATGTACAATACGGAAGAAAGGCGGCCCTTAAAAGACAATGCTTATAACATCTTTTACATGGGTATTAATATAGGAGCTTTCTTCTGCAATTTCATAGCAGCAATACTTCGTAATAAGATCGGATGGCAGGCTGCATTTTCTGCTGCCGGTGTAGGTTTGCTGCTGGGCCTGGTAATGCTTGCCATCAACTTAAAGCATATAAAAGATTACGATGAGAAAAAGCCAATGCAGCCGGAAGACATGCCTACTTCCAAAATACTGGGAACCGTATTTCTGCCGATGATCATCTTTGCTGTTATTGGCTGGTTTATGCCTGGTCATCTTTTCGGCAGCGATTCGGCAGATGCTTTCATTTTTGCCTGTATTCCGGTAATTGTATTCTACGTAAATCTGTGGAGAAAGGAAAAATCGGAAGATAAAAAAGGTATCGGCGCCCTGCTGTTTGTATTCGCTGTATCGGTTATCTTCTGGACAATTTATAATCAAAACTCAACGGGTTTAACCATTTGGGCCGAGTCGCATACGGAACGTTCTATACCGCAATTCATGGAGGGCCCGGCCGATGCTGTATATACCTTACAGACATTAAAAACAGCACCGCAGGAAGTTGATAGCCTGGACCAGTACATGCGTATTGTAACAAATGATTCTGGAAAAGCCATCAAAACCATGGGTCCCGATCCTTACTTCGTGAACATGCCCAAAGATAAGTGGCCAACGACCGGTGTTCAAAAAGTTGGAAACACAGAATTGTTTCAGTCGATTAACCCATTCTTCATTGTTGCATTCACCCCGCCATTGATATTGTTTTTTGCATGGCGATCCCGACGAGGTAAACCGGTAAGTACGGCCAGCAAATTTGCCTGGGCGCTGATCATTTCGGGCTTAAGCGCATTGGTAATGGTATTGGCTGTAATGTCTGTACCCAGCATCTACACACATAAAACAAGTTCGATGTGGCTGTTCCTGACTTACGGAGTATTTACGGTGAGCGAAATATGTTTAAGTCCTATCGGTTTATCCTTTGTTTCCAAGCTGGCACCCCGCCGTTTAACGGCTTTGATGATGGGTGGATGGTTTATTTCAACCTCCCTGGGAGGAAAGGTTGCGGGCATCATGGCAAGTTCGTGGGATAGTATGACAGACAAGCGCATTTTCTTTGGTATCATTGCGGTTGCTGCTATCCTGGGGGGACTGCTCATCTTCTCAAGGGTAAAATCGCTTGATAAGATCGTAAAAGATAAGACCGGCTCTATATAATTGTGATTCATATTTTAGAGGCGATACAAGTTTTTGTATCGCCTTTTTATTTATCTTACTATATAATCAAAACCAAAACTGTTATGTCGAATTTCCAACCTTTTATACCAGCAGACCTAAAGATCAAAGAGTTCACACTCAAATCTGTATTGCTGGGTGCCATATTCGGGGTTATTTTCGGAATGGCCACCGTGTACCTTGCTTTAAAAGCAGGACTTACGGTTTCTGCTTCCATTCCTATTGCAGTTATTGCCATTTCACTCGGCCGCAAACTGTTTAAAACCACCATTCTGGAGAATAACATTATACAAACCACAGGCAGTGCAGGTGAAAGTATTGCAGCCGGCGTTGTGTTTACCTTACCGGGGTTCTTATTCTTATCGAACCCATCCAGTGCCGATTATTTCAATTACCTCACCATTATGATCATCGCCATGTTTGGCGGCATGCTGGGTACACTGATGATGATACCTTTGAGACGTTCCCTGATCGTAAAAGAACATGAAACACTTCCATACCCTGAGGGTACTGCCTGCGCATCGGTTCTAAAAGCAGGTGAAAAAGGCGGAGACCTGGCAAAGACTGCTTTTATGGGAATGGGCTTTGCATTAGTATATGCCATTTTCCAAAAGATATTTCATGTGATTGCTGAAGTGCCGGAATATGCCACCAAACTATATCACAAAGCTTTTCCCGCAGCACGTATACATGGTGAGATAACACCCGAGTATATGGGCGTGGGCTACATAATTGGTCCCAGGATATCTGGCATTTTGGTAGCCGGTGGTGTAATGAGTGCTTTTGTGTTAATTCCGTTACTGGCATCACTGGTGCCGGGGGATATGATATTTGCACAATTAACCAAACTGGGTTTAAAGCCAACTAAATACGGTTGGGACGAAACAACCCACACCTTTGCCAATTCTGCCGAAGCCATTTACAGGGCTTATATTCGCCAGATTGGTGCCGGCGCCGTAGCTGCCGGTGGTTTTATTACGCTAATCAAAACAATACCAACTATAATTTCTTCTTTTAAGGAAAGCCTTGGCTCTTTGAAAGATAAAGACGGAACAAAGGTTATTGCCCGTACGGAACAGGATATCGATATCAAATGGGTATTGTATGGCAGCATTGCCCTTGTTTTGATCATTGCATTACTGCCCATGATCCCCGGTGATGGCATTTTAAGTAAATTATTCCTGGGTTTACTGATTGTTATTTTTGGGGCATTCTTCGTAACGGTATCATCCCGTATCGTGGGGCTGATCGGTTCAAGTAACAACCCGATCTCCGGTATGACAATTGCCACCATTATGGCCACCTGCCTGTTTTTCTTAGGTGTGGGCTGGAGTGGCAAAGCATATGAGCCAATGGCCCTGGTTGTGGGAGGCATGATCTGTGTGGCTGCTGCCAATGCCGGCGCCACCTCACAGGATTTAAAAACAGGATATATTATTGGCGCTACCCCCAAATACCAGCAGCTGGCTTTATTTATCGGGGCTATTGTATCAGCCGTTGTTGTAGGTTTTACCATAAAATATATGGATACACCTACAGCAAAACTTGCAGCCCAGGGAATACAGCATAGCATTGGGGAAGAATATGCAGCTCCGCAGGCTACTTTAATGGCTACTTTAATTAAAGGCATACAAAGCCAGAACCTCGACTGGAATTTTGTTATTGTGGGTGTGTTTATCGCCATATTCATGGAACTGTGCGGCATAAAGGCATTGAGTTTTGCAGTAGGTTCCTATCTTCCTTTATCAACTACACTTCCTATTTTTATTGGTGGTTTTATCCGCGGGGTGGTTGACAAAAGGTACAAAGCCGGACCGGATGATGAAGAGGACCTGCGTAAGGGGAATTTGTTTGCAACCGGACTGGTTGCAGGTGGAGCACTGGCAGGGGTATTGTATGCAATTTTAAAAGTGCCTTTTGAAAAAGGACTGGATGCCATAAGCCTAGAACATGCCGTGAGCAACGGCCTCGGAGAAATGGGGTACCAGCTTTTTGGCGTACTTTGTTTTGCAGCCATGGGCTTCACTTTGTATCGTGTGGCTATGAGCAAGAAAAAAGATGAAACAGTATAATGAAAATTATAAGCTTTATCATCAACGCAATTTACTGGCTGGGCTTATTTATTGTGCCGGCTCTTATAGGTTGCTTTTGTGCATACTGGTTATATGCAGGTAAAACGGAGCCACTTATCCTGTCAGTAATAGCCGGGTTATGCGGTGTGATAGCAGGGACAGTAATTGCAGAATATATAAGAAGAAGATTTGGCCTGAATAATTTTTGGAGCGGAATATCTTCCAACCTCACGCATGTTAAGGACTATGATGAAGGAAACAACAAACTCTGATAAAAAGGCTGTTCTAAAACGAACAGCCTTTTTTATACGATCCGTTTCTTTATATAAAATTCAAATGTTCAAACTGCTTGCCTAAGATCAGCTTATCATCGGCACCCAGCCATTTATTCAATACGGTTGCATATACATCTTTAAAGTCAACTTTGAATTTCAGATCGCCCTCATTCAGGTCGGACAGATCGGGCATGGCATTTAGCACGCCCTTTTGTTTTAACCCGCCACTGATGAAGAACATATTGTTGGCAGTACCATGATCGGTGCCATTGCTGGCATTCTGGCTAACCCTTCGGCCAAACTCGCTGAAGGTCATCATCAATACGTCATTAAAACGGTTATTAGCTTTTAAGTCGTCTGTAAATGCCTTTACCGCATCATTCAATTCTGTAAAAAGCCTTTTCTGCTGGTTATCCTGGTTCACATGGGTATCAAAGCTGCCCAGGCTAACATAGTATACTTTGGTATTGATATCGGAAAAGATAAGGGAAGCAATCGTCTTCAGGTCTTTTCCCAAATTGGTATTGGGATAAGTTTGGGAAGTGGGGTGCACTTTGCTTTGCTGATAGATATAATCCGCACTGCTGAGTGTGGCGCTCATGGTTTTGTACAGGTAATCAATCGTTTCCTCGCTTTTCTTATGATCGGCATTCACATCCTTTAAAAATTTTCCGTTGCTGGTATTGAACAGTTTTTTGGGGTCTTTAAAAGCCAGTCCTTTATTTTGTTCGCCTTTCAATGCCAGGCTAAGCACATCATCCAGCTCCATAGCCTGTGTGGGCTTATCGCAGCCACTGCATTGGGCATCCAGGTAGCGGCCAAGCCAGCCGGTGTTTACATATTGATTACTGTCGCTGGCACTGTGCCAGATATCCATGCTGCGAAAGTGTGAGCGATCGGGATTGGGGTAGCCAACACTGTTCATGATCGCCAGGCTGCCATCATCATACAATCCCTTGAATGCTTCCAATGCAGGGTTAAGACCTGTTTCGTCTGTCACAATAAGGGCATTGTTTTTTGCAATACCCAGGTTTGGTCTTTCACGGTAATAAATATCATTACGTACCGGTATTACGGTATTCAGCCCGTCGTTGCCACCGCTGAACTGTATCACCACCACCACTTTATTACCGGGCGGCACCATGGCAGGCTTTTCAAAAGCCTTTAAAAATTTGGGCATCATCATGGATGCGGTGGCAAGCGAACCGATCTGCAGGAATTCTTTTCTTTTTATGAGCATCGTAATAAAATTAAAATGTAGAATTAACAAAGCTGGTACTCCGGAGTTGCCATCAGATTTACGATAGCACTTCGAATAAAGTTTTCCCTGCTTTCGGCATTGATATATTTATCCAGGACCGTGTCGCTCACCTTCGTTTTTGTTTGCAACACGGCAGCTTCAATTTTTTCCAGTAATTTCTCTCTGGGTACTTTTTCAAAAATGCTGTACACTGCAGTCCATTCTATCGCAGCTGTGCCTCCCTTTACAGCTTCCTTCATTTTTTTAATGGCATCCATCATCTGGCCCATTTGCACATCATCATCTGTTTTGGGCCTGATGTCCATTGCATCGTTTGCTGATAATATCTGCGGGATACGCAGGCGCAGCATCAGGGAACTGCTGTCAATCCAGTTTTTACCCCCCGGCCAGCCTGCCACATTGGGCGGATAGAAGAGCACCTGGCCCAGTGCACGCTGAAACAGCAATTGCGACTCCTCGTTCTCCAGCTGCATGGGCAATAGCCTTCTGATACCTGCTATCAGCTCCACGGGCGATTTAATACGGTTACCGATATTCTTATCATCATAAAACCAATCGCTGGTATATATATCGTTCAGTAATTTCGAAATATCGTAGTTGCTATCGTAGAATCGTTTGCTTAACCATTGCTGGTTTTGTTCGTTCACATTTTCATTTACAAAATAGCGGTATATCTTTTTGCTGATGTAATTGGCAGTTTGCTTATTCTCCAGCAGAATGTTCAAAATATCATCACCATCAAAATTGCCAGTTTTGCCCAGGAATGTTTTGCTTCCGTCGTCGTGCTGGTTCCTTCTTACAACGAATTCGCCCCGGGGATTAAAACCCCATCCGGTAAAAGCCCGGGCTGCTTCTTTTATATCATTTTCTGTATAATTACCCCGTCCCATGGTAAACAATTCCATCACTTCCCTGGCAAAGTTCTCATTGGGGTGCATTTTCCTGTTTTGCTGGTTGTTTAAAAACTGCAGCATGGCCGCCGATTTACTTACCGCCTTCAGCAAATCTGCAAAACTGCCCAGGGCATTGGTGCGAATAATATGTAAAAGCTCCTGCGAAAAATAGCTGTTGGGTATACGGCAGGCAAAATGCCCGTGCCAGAAAAGGCTCATCTTCTCCCTGAGTTGTGCTTCGCTGTTCACCATTAAACCGAGCCACATGGTATTGCCTTTTTTCAGGTCGTCTCTCGATTGTTCCCTCAGCTTTTTCTTAATGCCTGGTTCATCCAGTTTCTTCTGCACCTCTTTGGGATCGGTAACTCCCATCAGGTATTCATCTGCAGGGTTGGTAGTCACTTCAAGTTTCCGGACCGGTTTCGAGGATGTTTTTACCAACAGCGCCCAAAGATCCCTTTGAGAAATAGTATCGAGCGAAGCAGCATTTTCGGCCATAGGGCCAAATGCCGCTCTCCATAACAAATGTTGATTTTTTATTCGGTTGGAAACAGCCATAATGACACAGGTGATTTTAATTGATCAATTGAACTTGGGTAAGACAGTTTTAACATGGTATGGTTTAATCTGGCAAAATAAATTTTGACAATATCCCTCTCTTTATCTTTTGTTATAATATTAAAAAATCGGCTGCCACACTATTGCTTTATCTTTTGAGTTGTTTTCTTTATGGCCGAGTAAATACTTTTCCAAACAAGGTTAAAAAAAGATTTGGTCACATCCCGCTGATAACTGATCTCTTCTGTCCTGGTTACACCATTCATAGGATTGCTGTTCTTCAAAAGTGCATTAGCCAGTAAGGTTTGCAGGTTCTTCTTTTTTGCATCGCCTGAATCCTTTTTCAGTAATTCTATCTTAAGGTCATCATACAGTAACGTGGCATCGCCGGTTGCAGCAACATCGGTTCCGTTAATATGGAAACTGAGTTTATTTACCTGCCCCTTTTGAATAGACAGCATCCCGAGCGGCTCAGTGATCGGGTTTAAAGAAACAGCATTGAAACCTTCCGCCGAACCTGATATTTCAAATGCCCCGTTATTGCTGTTCAGCGGCAGCTTCCAGGATGTTTGCGCCTCACTTACCCCCATGAAGCTTGCTGAGGCATCCACCAAAAGCATATTATTCTTTTCTATCGTTTCTTTGAGGTTGGTAACATTGGTAAGGGTTGCATTAATGTTCTTAAAGAAAACAGTTCCTGTTTCTTTCGACTGGGCAGCTTTTTCTGTATACGCAACCAACCCGTTCTTCAGGTTTATCTTTTTAATACTGAAGGGGAATGCGATTTTTTGCAATGCCTGGTGCGGATATTTTCCAACTTTGCTGGTTGGGTCTTCGGCAAGGGTTTTATCCCGGTAAATTCTTACCAGGGGTTGCAGGCTGGCAGCGGCGGCATGCAGTTGCTGTTTGGAAATCAGCATCCTGGTATCAATGCCAATCAGTTCAATGTTATTAAATTCAAGGTTGTACAGATCTTCCTGGCGGCTGAGGCTTCTGCTAATAGCGGCTTCATTAGCCAGTGGCTTCATGGTTATGGTTTTGATATGCATCATGCCGGCAGCATTATTCAGATCAAAAGCGCCAATATTTATCTTATACCGGTTGTTCCGGGTAATAAAAGAAAAGCCGGAGGATGATAATTGCCAGTTGCTGCTGCTGACCAGGTTCTTTATATTGGTACCCGAGTGCAGCTTTTGAATATCTGCCGCTTCGAATTTTACATTGTTAATTACCAGTGGCTGTTTTTGGGGTTTTGCCCTGTTGTGAATAAATATCTTGGTACTTCCAATGGATACTTTATTTACCTGTGCCTCGTCAAAATAATTATTATCAATTTCTATTTCATCACTGATGCTGTCTGTATCATTCCGGGGCCTTGTATAAAAAGTGAGGGTACCGCCATTGCTTGCCAGTTCTTCTGCCTTTAATGAATGCTGCATAATAAATGCATCGGTGGAAATATTTTTAATAGAAGTATTATTAACATCGAACACTAGTTTGCCATCAGTGTTCATTTGCCGAAAGTTCTTAAGGCTGATGAATCTTCCGGGTGCATTGTACTCCACCCCCGTAAAAACTGCCTGGTTATTATCTCCCTTTACAAATACCTCTTTCACCTTGCCCACCACATCTTTTACAAAATAGCTGACGATATTCTGATAATTCCTGGAGCTGTCGATCCTGAACTGGTTCACCAGAACATCAATGCCCCTGAATGCCATGAGCGGTTCACCAGTTTTATCGGTAAAATTGAGTTCGCCATCTTCAATTACTATTTTCTTTGCTTCAATACTTTGGAATTTTCCCAGCAATTTCTCATAAATAGCCAGGCTATCACTGGTATTCAAAACCCGTTTTTCTTTTTTACCCGGGCGGATAATGTATATGATTGGGTTTTTAATCAGAATGCTGTTAGCCTGAATAAAAGTATTACTGATCAGGCCGGTGATATTGGCACCGGAAACAGAAACTTCCTTAATGCGCACATTGTAAATATCGGGAGAAGAAGCAGAATCAAACAACAGCAACTGCTTTTGCAGAGAATCTGACTGCAGGGTAACATTATAAAAAGAAGCATTCCCATTCACTTCATCTATAAATGAACTGTCGTAATGAATAAAGTAGAGGCTGTCAGTTCCTTTTGCGATCGCATTTTCAATACTGCTCTTTACAATGCTTTTTTTGTAGCGCTGCCAAAAGAACCAGCCACCAACAAGAGCTGCAGCAACAACAAACAGAGATATTTTGATAAATTTCTTCAAGCCTGCTTTTTGTAAATTTACTTAATTAAGAAAGCCTTGTGCAATATTTAAGCCAGTGTTTTTCTTTCCGGTATTTCTTTAGTAAATTACAAGATGCAGGTACGAGCTTTCAAGTATTTATCGCCGCTGTTCCTTTATTTGCTGGCCTGGTTTGCCTTTACCGGTAAGGGCTGGCTTTGCTGGGCGCCCATGCTGTATGCGTGGGTACTAATGCCTTTTGCAGAATTGTTCATCCGGCCGGATGGGAAAAATCTTACCGAAGCCGAGGAAGAACTGGCCAAAAAAGACAGAATATATGATTACCTGCTTTATTTGATCGTAGTTCTGCAGTTTGCAGCTCTTTATATTTTTTTAAGGTCTATGAATGGTCCGGGCCTTTCTGCCTGGGAAATTGCAGGCCGTGTTTGCAGCATGGGCCTGCTTTGCGGCACATTCGGCATCAATGTGGCGCATGAGTTGGGGCACCGGGTAAATAACTACGAGCAGTTTTTTGCCAAAGCGCTTCTGCTAACATCGCTCTATATGCATTTTTTTATTGAGCATAACAAGGGCCATCATAAAAATGTGGCCACACCGCATGATCCCAGCAGTGCCCGTTACAACGAACCTGTGTTCATTTTTTATTTCCGGACTGTCATATTTTCCTATATCTCTGCCTGGAAAATTGCCAATGCTGAAATGAAGAAAAAAGGGCTGCCCGTATTTCACTGGAAAAATGAAATGCTGCAGGCCCAGGTTCTCCAGGTGGTATTTGTGACAGTCATTTGGTTGCTGTTTGGCAAACTGATAACCCTTTACTTTTTAATCGCAGCTTCCATTGGGTTTTTATTACTTGAAACCGTTAATTACATTGAGCATTATGGTTTGCAGCGACAGCAGCGTGCCGATGGCAGCTATGAAAGAGCCATGCCGCAGCATAGCTGGAACAGTAATCATATCCTGGGAAGACTAATGCTGTTTGAACTCAGCCGCCACAGTGACCATCACTACCTGGCCAGCCGCAAATACCAGGTATTAAGGCATCATGATGATGCCCCGCAACTACCTACAGGCTACCCGGGCAGTATGCTGATGGCCCTGGTGCCACCGCTTTGGTTCTATGTAATGAACAAAAAGATAAAGCATTTGCAAAGCCTTGCCATTCATCCATAAAGTGGCAAAACATTATGTGCCTATCCTTTTTTATCCTACTTTGGAAACTACAGTACACGGAATATTCGCATCATTAACCACAACTGTTTTTATGAAAAAGATCAAAATTCTGATGGTAATAACCTGCTTGTTCTTAACGGGATCAAGCTTTGCACAATCCATGTGGAAGTATTTTACAGCAGATGATTTTGCTGCACGTCGCAACAGGGTAATGGAAAAGATCGGCGATGGTATTTTGATATTACAGGGGGCCGAACTTACCGAGGGATATATCAAATTCAGGCAGGACAATAATTTTTATTACCTCACCGGCGTGGAAATACCCGATGCAGTTTTGATCATCAATGGCAAAAGCAAGGAATCTGTTTTGCTGGTGCCGGATAATATTCCCAATGATATCAAAACAGAAGCCATCATTAAACCCGGGGAACAGGCTGCAGCCGAATACAAATTTGCCAGGGTGCTTTCAAAAAATAGTATGACCATGATGCTGAACAGGCTTGCCATGAGCGGCCAGCCTTTTTACCTTCAGTCATCACCGCAGGAAACAGCCGAAATGAGCCGCGACCGCTGTATGCTTACCAGGGTGAACCGGATGAACGACCCCTGGGATGGCCGCATCTCCAAAGAAGTGAATTTTTACAACAAAATAAAAGAAAGGTTCCCGGCAGTAACTATCAGTGATATTACCCCTATACTGGATGATATGCGCTGGGTAAAAGACAAAAAAGAAATTGCCGTGATCCGTGAATGCGGCCGTATTGGCTGCCTGGGCATCAACGAAGCTATTAAAGTAACCAGGCCGGGCATTTACGAATATCAAACAGTAGCAGCCTGCGATTTTATTTATGAAGACATGGGCTCATCCGGGCCGGCCTATTACCCTATTGCAGCTGCCGGCGACAGGGGTTTGATATGGCATTACAATGCCAACAACCATGTATTGGAACCCGGAACCGTTTTACTGATCGACTATGCGCCCGATCTGAATTATTATGTAACTGATATAACCCGTACATGGCCCGTGCAGGGCGAGTTTACAGCAGAGCAGTTAAAAATGTACAATTGTGTGAAAGAAGCCAGGGCCGAGATTATTAAAGCCATGAAGCCGGGCGTAACAGTGAATGATCTTAAAAAAATTGGCAAAGACATTTATACTAAACACGGTTTTGAAAAGAACTGGATCGGCGGTATTGGTCATTTTGTGGGCATGGCCGTGCATGATGTGGGTAACTACGACAAGCCCTTTGTGGAAGGCGTTGTTTTTAATGTGGAGCCAATACTGGAAGACAAGGAAAAAAAGATACACATAAGGCTGGAAGACACCATTGTGATAACAGCAAACGGCGCCGAGAACCTTACACCGCAATCGCCGGTGGAGCCCGAAGAAATTTATAAACTGATAAAAGAAAAAGGAGTAGGAGAAAAATAGCTCCTACCCTTTTGTTATTTTTGACTGGCCAAAATACGGATGCAGCACAGCAGGGAGTTCTATACCATCTTCCGTTTGGTTATTCTCCAGCAAACAGGCAACGATCCTTGGCAGGGCCAGTGAAGAGCCATTAAGAGAATGCAGCAACTGGTTTTTACCATCCGCATCTTTATACCTTACTTTTAAGCGGTTGGTCTGGAAACTCTCGAAATTACTTACAGAACTAACCTCCAGCCATTTTTGCTGGGCAGCGCTGTACACTTCAAAATCGTAGGTAAGTGCAGAAGCAAAACCCATATCGCCGCCACAAAGGCGCAAGATGCGGTAAGGCAGTTGCAAGGTGCCCAGTAATTTCTCAACATGGTTAACCATTTCCTCCAGCACTGCATAGCTCTTATCCGGGTGAACGATCTGCACCACTTCAACCTTATCAAACTGGTGTACCCTGTTCAGTCCGCGTACATCGGCGCCAAAGCTCCCCGCTTCCCTTCTGAAGCAAGGCGTATAGGCAGTCATTTTTATGGGCAGGTCCGGTTCCTTCACGATCTCATCGCGGTAAATATTGGTTACGGGTACTTCTGCAGTAGGTATCAGGTAAAAATTATCAGCCGTTGCATGGTACATCTGGCCTTCCTTATCGGGCAATTGCCCGGTGCCGTAGGCCGATGCTTCGTTTACCATCAGCGGGGGTAAGTATTCCGTATAACCTGCATTGGTATTATAATCCAAAAAGTATTGTATCAATGCACGCTGCAATTTGGCTCCCTTCCCTTTATATAATGGAAAGCCGCTGCCGGTAATTTTCACGCCGGTCTCAAAATCAACCAGGTCGTAAGTTTTGATCAAATCCCAATGAGGTACTGCATTTGCAGGCAGCGCCGGTTTTGCACCACCTTCTCTTACCACTTCATTCTCCTCGGGTGTTTTACCCTTTGGCACAGAGCTGTGCGGCAGGTTGGGAAGCAGCACCAGGGTGTCCTGTAATTTTTTTTCAGCATCGTCCAGCTGCTTTGCCAGGTTTTGCTGTGTTGATTTATAATTGCTTACTTCTGCTTTTTTATTTTCTGCAGCTTCTTTTTCCCCTTTGCCCATCAGCATACCAATCTCTTTACTGGCAGCATTCAAATTTGCCTGCAGTGCTTCAGACTCTGTTTTTAATTTCCTTACCTGTTCGTCTAATTCCAGTATTGCATCCACCAGTGACAGATCACCAAAGTGCTTTACCGCCAATTTCTCTTTAACCAACGCCGTGTTTTGTCTGATATAACTGATCTGTAACATCTGTTTTTAAATTTTCAGCAAAGGTAAGGTTTTGATTTTTTTTGTTACCAGCATTTGAACCCTGATTGGACAGAAGTGGCGACGCTCCGTTCAGCATTTGAACTACTACTTAGCTTTAATTATGCTGTGCCCGCTTCGCTCTAATCTAAAACATAATCGGTTCCACCTTTAGGGGGCGGAGGGGGTTTTCATTATCTTTGCGCTTATGCAACACCTTACTGAAGACCTGCAGGTTCGCTGGCTTAAGCTTCGCATTAAAATAAAAGAGCGTTTTGGTATCAAACCCGATATGGATGGTATCCTTTTTTTGATAGGCATACAGGAACTGGGTACAGGAAAACAGGATTTCACCAAAGAACAAAAGCAGGACCTGATGCATATTGCAGTTTGCACCGTACTTTCGCCCGGCGGATATTATGTGCTGGAAGGGTATGATGAAGATGGCTGGCCGCATTTTAAACAGCTGAAACCTCTGCCTGAAATATATTTAACCGAACAGGAAAATTTTTTAAAAGACCATATTCTTCTGTATTTTCAAAATCAAAATTTTATTTGACAATTTTTATGAACAAAATGAAGACTGTATTTACGTTTGTGCTGGTTTGTTTTTTTACCACAGCCATACAGGCACAGGTAAAAAAGCCGGCAACCAAAAAAACCACTACCACTAAAACCACTGTAAAAAAACCTGCCGCAAAGGCCCCCGTTGCAAAAAAGGAGGTTAAAATTCCCGGCATACGTGTAAAACTCACCACCGACTCCGGTGTGATGATCATCAGGTTATACGATAAAACACCACAGCACAGAGACAATTTTGTAAAACTTGCCAATGAACATTTTTTCGACAGCCTGCTGTTTCACCGCGTTATTCAGGGCTTTATGATTCAGGGCGGCGACCCCCAAAGCAAGTATGCACAACCCGGCCAGATGCTGGGCATGGGCGATGTGGGCTACACTATCCCTGCAGAATTTGATACCAGTTTATTTCACAAAAAAGGGGCCCTGGCAGCTGCCAGAACACCCAACCCGGCAAAAGCAAGCAGTGGTTGCCAGTTTTATATTGTGCAGGGCAATGTGCTTACCGACGCCGACCTGAATATGATAGAAATGCAAAAAGGTATCAAGTACTCAGCAGCACAGAGAAAAATTTATAAGACCATCGGCGGCACCCCCTTCCTGGACCAGGACTATACTGTATTTGGCGAAGTGGAAAGCGGGCTGAATGTAATTGATAAAATTGCTTCAGTTCCCAAAGCCCCGGGCGACCGCCCCACAGGCGATGTACGCATGAAAATAGAAGTGATCAAATAATTCGGTTAAATGCTTATTTTGCACCAGATTCAATCAACATCAAATTATTAAAAATGAATTTTCCTGAAAATCTCCGCTACACCAAAGACCACGAGTGGGTTTCTTTAGAGGGTAATGTTGCCACTGTTGGCATCACCGATTTTGCACAGCGTGAGCTGGGCGATATTGTTTACGTGGATATTACCGCCAAGGGCAAAGCCGTGGCTGCCGAAGAAGTCTTTGGTACAGTGGAAGCCGTAAAAACAGTAAGCGATCTTTTTTCGCCACTGGCGGGAACTATAACGGAAACCAACCCTGCACTTGACAGCCAGCCTGAGCTGGTGAACACAGATCCTTACGGACAGGGATGGATGGTAAAAATGACTGTGACTGATGCAGCTGATTTTGAAAAACTGCTGGATGCAGCGGCTTATTCAGCAACAGTAGCATAATAGCAACATGCAAAATCCTTCAACAAGGTCATCTGTAATAAGATTTATTCCAGGCATTGCCTGGTTTTTTCTTATACTGGTTCTCATCTGCCTGCCGGGTTCGGATATTCCCCCGGTTGATAACTGGCTGAACTATATTTATTTTGACAAATGGGTGCATACCGGGCTATTCGCAGGACTTACCTTCCTGTTCATTTACCCGCTTGCAAAAATGAACCTGGCGGATGCCTTCAAAAAAAACACCGCTATAAAGATTGCACTGGCAGCATGGGTTTGGGCATTAGCCACCGAGTTCATTCAGAAATATTTTATACCCGACCGCAGTTTTGACCTGTACGACTGGGCTGCAGATAGTTTGGGAATATTAATAGCCTTTGCCTGGTGCCGGAAAAAATACCTGAAATAAAACCCGCAGCTGGCCGTTTATAACACACCGGGCCGTCAAATGCCCGTTAAACTTAAATTTGACAATATAAAGGCAGGACGCTTTACCCCGATTAACTTACCTTCGCAAAAGCTAATAACAAGCAATATGGAATATAATACCACCCGGAATTTTTTAGTGATGAGAGAGTATGGAAGGCATATTCAAAAAATGGTAGAATACCTTTTATCAATAGAGAACAGGGAAGAAAGACAACGAAATGCCTATGCAGTGATAGAACTGATGGGATTTTTAAACCCGCATTTGAAGAATGTGGAAGATTTTCGCCACAAACTCTGGGATCACCTTTTCCTCATCAGCGATTTTAAGCTGGATGTGGAAAGCCCTTATCCCATACCCACCCGTGAAACCCTTAAAGCCAGGCCCGAACGCCTGCATTATCCCAAAAAATATCCAAAATTCAATCACCTGGGCAAGAACATTGAAGTAGTGATTGATAAGGCGTTGAATGAAGAGAATCCTGAAAAGAAACAGGGTTTTGCCAATGCCATTGCTTATTACATGAAGCTTACGTACAGCAACTGGCATAAGGAGCTGGTGCACGACGATAATATCCAGTCTGAATTATCGGCCATGACCAAGGGAGAACTCGAATTCAACAACCGCCCGTTTGTAAAGCACAGGGTGGATGGTCGTGAGGACCGTGATGATTATGGCAAGCGCAGTGGCGGCAGCAGCAATTTCCGCAAAAATTTTGGCGGCGGAAACAGGAATTCGGGCGGAGGCAACAGGAATTCGGGTGGCGGCAACCGCGGCAATAACAGGAACAATGGCGGCGGAGGCAATAATGGCAACAACCGTAATTTTAAAAAGAGGTACTAGTTCAAAACACTCATTTTTCTAATTATACCAATGAAAGCCTGATCTGAAAATCAGGCTTTTTTTATCATGAACATTCTTCTGCCAATTCGTGTAATTCATTTTACTTTGCCAATAAATCAGAGTAATAAGAATATATGCAATCATTTGAAGTAAGAGGCGGGAAAAGGTTATCCGGAGAAATCATCCCCCAGGGAGCAAAGAATGAAGCCCTGCAGATCATATCGGCCGTATTATTAAGCGCAGAAAAAATAACAGTTTCCAATATCCCCGATATTGTGGATGTAAACCTGCTGATTGAATTACTGGGTGAAATGAAAGTGAAGATAGAAAGGCCCACCCGTGATACCTGCATCTTCCAGGCCGATGATGTGGATGTGGATTACCTGCACAGCGAAGCCTATCACAAAAAAAGCGGAAAGCTCCGTGGCTCTGTAATGCTTGCCGGGCCAATGCTTGCCCGTTTTAAAAAAGCATATATTCCAAAACCGGGAGGCGATAAGATTGGCAGAAGAAGGCTGGATACGCATATCATCGGGTTCGAAAAGCTGGGCGCCAAATTTTTGTATGATACAGAAGACGGTTTTTTTCATTTGGAAACAAGCGGTTTGAAGGGTACCAATATTTTACTGGATGAACCCAGTGTTACCGGTACAGCCAATATTTTAATGGCTGCCTCCATGGCTTCGGGCACCACCACTATTTATAATGCGGCCTGCGAACCATACATTCAGCAGTTGTGTAAAATGCTGAGCGGCATGGGTGCAAAGATCAGTGGCATTGGCAGCAATATGCTTTCCATTACGGGCGTGGATGCATTAGGCGGCACTGAGCACCGGATGTTGCCGGATATGATCGAAGTTGGTTCGTTTATAGGACTGGCCGCCATGACCCAAAGTGATATTACCATTAAGAATGCCGGTATTGAACATCTGGGAATTATTCCCGAGCGCTTTCAGCAACTGGGTATTCAAATGGAATTCAGGGGCGATGACATTCATATACCCACGCAGGAATTTTATGAGATTCAAAAGTATATGGATGGTGGTGTGTTAACCGTGTACGATCATCCATGGCCGGGTTTTACACCTGACCTGCTGAGTATTGTGCTGGTAACCGCCATACAAGCCAAAGGCAGTGTACTTATTCACCAGAAAATGTTTGAGAGCCGCCTGTTCTTTGTAGATAAACTCATCGACATGGGCGCCCAAATCATCCTCTGCGATCCGCACCGGGCTGTGGTTATTGGCCTGGAACGGGAGCAGCAGCTTCGCGGCATCACTATGAGCAGCCCCGATATACGTGCAGGTGTGGCATTGTTGATAGCTGCACTGAGCGCACAAGGAAAAAGTACCATACAGAATATTGAACAAATAGACCGCGGCTACCAGTATATAGATGAAAGGCTTCGCCATTTAGGCGCAGATATACGACGCATATAGCTTTTACATTTTGTAATGAAAAGACCGGTTTTCATATTTCCTCTTATTTGTCTGCTGTTTGTTTTGGGTGCCTGCCGTAACAAGACAGTAAGCCTGCTGGCAAAAAAATGGGATTGCGTACAGGTGGACAATATTGTTCCGCCCGATACAAAAACATTGTCTGCTAAAGACTCAGCCAATGCAGAACAGCTTAAGGCCCTGCTCTACTCACTTAACTGGACCTTTAAAACCAATAAGCATTATGAGTGTGCTTTGAATGACCGCATAACCGTAAAAGGTAAATACCAGTTGCTCGAAAATGATAAGCTGCTTATTTGCACACCAGCATCCGGGAACAGCATAAACCGGTATATTATTAAATCGTTAACTGCTGATGAACTGGTGCTTGCCGGCAATGCAGAAAATACGAATGTGGTACTGCATTTTAAACCGCATTAAAAAAATAAAAATTAAGTAGTTTCTTTGCACATGGCCAACAAACTTATCATCATTACAGCTCCTTCCGGCGCAGGAAAAACATCCATTACCCACCACCTGATGCAGGTTTTTCCGCAACTGGCGTTTTCCATTTCTGCTGCAACCAGGCAGCCCAGGGGGAGCGAAAAAAACGGGGTGGACTATCATTTTATGAGTGTTGATGATTTTAAACTTAAAATTCAGCATAATGAATTTGTGGAGTGGGAAATGGTGTACGAAGGAAAATATTATGGCACATTAAAAACAGAGCTGGACCGAATCTGGCAGCAACACAAAATCCCGGTGCTGGATATTGATGTAAAAGGAGCCATTCATGTGCAGCAGCAATACCCTGATAGTTCGCTCAGTCTTTTCATACAGGCCCCATCCGTGGAAGAATTAAAGAAAAGGCTTGAAAGCCGTGGTACAGAAACACCCGAATCCCTGGCCGCCAGGGTAAATAAAGCAGCTTACGAGCTTTCGTTTAAAGACCAGTTCAATAAAATAATAACCAATGATGAGCTTCAGCGTGCCTGCCGGGAAGCAGAAGTAATAGTAGCGGATTTTATTGCCGGGTAGTGGTTTAAAAACTCTTTCTTATTTTTATAGTATGGATTGGATAGCTTTTATTGCCATCATAGCTTCATTACTGCTGATTGGTTTTTTTGCCGGTATAGAGATCGCCTTCATATCTGCCAACAAACTATCCATCGAATTAAACCGCAAGCAGGGTACCAGGAGCGGAAAATTATGGGGTTTTTATTCGGACAGGCCCGCCAAGTTCATTGGCACCACACTGGTAGGTATCAACCTGGTTTTTGTGGTGTATGGTTTACTGGTGGTGGATATGTTGTCCCCTATTTGGCTTTGGATCAAATCCAGCCTGCCAGCCTCTGCCAATAACTGGGTGGATTATATCAAGCTTTTTGTAGAGACAGTCTTATCCACGCTGATTGTACTTTTTGTGGAGTTCCTGTTCAAGGCATTTTTCAAAGCAAAGAACAACAGTATCCTTGGTTCAGACCTTATCAGCAGCGCAGTACAATTCTTTTACTGGCTCTTCTCATCCATTGGTATTTATATGGTGAACTTTGCAGAATGGATACTGAAATATATCCTGAATGTGAAGATCGCCACTAAAAAGGACGCATTCAGCAAAGTGGACCTGGAACATTTTGTGCAGCAAAGTAAAAGCCACGAGGAAGAAGACAGCAGTGAACTGAATAAAGAATTATTTGAAAATGCCTTATCGCTCAGTGAAACAAAGCTGCGTGAATGCCTGATACCACGCAAGGAAATTGAAGCCATCAGTATAAAAGCTTCTGTGGAGGAAGTAAAGGCTAAATTCATCAGCACCAAACTGAGCAAACTGCTGGTGTATGACGAGAATATTGACAATATCAGCGGTTATATACACCAGCTGGACCTGTTCAAGCATCCTGCAACTGTAAACGAGATATTATTACCTATCCCCACAGTACCCGAAAGCATGAATGCCACCGACCTGATGAATAAATTCAGCAAGGAAAGGAAAAGCATTGCCTGGGTTATAGATGAATTTGGCGGCACGGCAGGTATCGTAACCATGGAAGACCTGCTGGAAGAGATCTTCGGAGAGATACAGGATGAATATGATACAGAAGAATTTGTTGACAAACAGTTATCTGCCAGTGAATTTATTTTCAGTGGCAGGATGGAGCTGGACCTGATAACAGAAAAATACAAGCTGGAATTTCCGGAAGATGCTGAAACTGAAACCCTGTCGGGATACATCATTAAAAATCATGAGCAGATACCCAAACAAAAAGAGCATATCATCATCGGGAATTATGCATTCGATATTTTAAATGTCAGCGACACACGCATAGAAATGGTGAAGCTAAAGATTTTAAAATAAGGCCACCGGTTCTCCTCCTTTATCATTTTACCCGCATGATCATTGCCGTTAACACCAGATTGAACAAACAAATGCAGCCGGAGGGTTATGAAGCATTTCTGTTTTCAATGCTCAGCCAGTTAACCAGGCAGTTTCCGCAACATCAATTCCTTTTTATCTTTGATGGCCCATATAATGAAAAACTGGTCTTTTCAGAGAATATCCAACCCATCATTGCCGGACCAAAAACCAGCAACAGCCTGCGTTTACAATACTGGCTTAATTATAAAGTGCCTGCGGTTTTAAAAAAGCACCAGGCTTCTGTTTTCTTAAGCCCCGAAGGACTTTGTTCGCTGCGTACAAAAGTGCCGCAGTGCATGCTGATAAGCTATACCGGCTTTTTGCAAAATGAGTATACCGTCAATAAAACCCCAAACAGGTTGTACAGCAAAAACACAGCTGCATACCTTATAAAAGCTAAAACAGTTGCAAGCCTGTCTGAACAATTAAAGAAAACAATCACCAATAAGTATAATATCCCTGAAAAAAAGATAACTGTTGTACCCCCGGTGATTGATTCAGTTTTTAAACCACTTGACTGGGAAGAGCAGGAAACCATCAGAGAGAAATTTTCCGGTGGCAGATCCTATTTTCTCTGCAGTGCAAACAGGAACCTCGTAAATCTGTTAAAAGCATTCACTCTTTTTAAAAAAAGGCAAAAAAGCAGCATGCTGCTGTTGATAGCCGGCCCTGCAGATGAACAATTTAACAGTGAATTAAAACTGTATAAATTAAGGAACGAAGTAAGGCTGTTGGGGGATCTTTCAAATACGGAACTGGCAAAAATAACGGCTTCGGCATATGCTGTTGTTCATGCTGCCCTGTATGATGACATTGCATTGCCCGCCCTGGAAGCCATGCAATGCCAGGTGCCGGTCATCAGCACCAATACGGCATCCCTGCCAATTGTGCTGGGTGGGGCGGCACTGTATTTCAATCCCGGTGATTTTGAAGAAATAGCCCAAAAAATGATGCAGGTATTTAAAGATGAGGACGGGGCCAAAGCCATGGTGAGGGCCGGAAACGAATTAATACAGAAATATCAGCCTGCTGAAATAGCCGGCCTGCTGATGGATTGTATTTTGAAAGCTGCCGTTAGCTAAATTCAGTTAATTTTGCAGCTTATTATAATTGCTTTTACATATGCACCAATCAACCATAAAAATCGATGTTCTGCTTGATCCCAATAAGGTACCCGAGCAAATAAACTGGAGTGCCACCGACAGTACTGCCGACATGGTACAAAAAGCCAAGGCCATGAGCGTTGCTTTCTGGGATGGGGCCGATAAATCTGCCCTGCGTATCGATCTGTGGACCAAGGATATGATGGTGGATGAAATGGCCGATTTTTATTACCAGATGATGATGAGCATGGCCGATACTTTTAAACGGGCCACACAGCAACAGGAACTTAGCGATGACATGAAAAAATTTGCCAAGGAATTCTTTGAAAAATTCAGGGCCATTCAACTAAAAGAACAGAAATAGATTTAAGGAAAAAGCCCGGGGGATAAGCTATCAGTAATTAACAACTTTATTTTCAAAAAATATTTTACCCGAAAACTTATCCCCTGTAGCTTGCGGCTACTGCCCTTATTGAACCGGATAACCATTAACAATTAACTTTTAAACTATTAATGATGAGTTTAGAACAACAGATCATGACAGAAATGAAAGAAGCTATGAAATCCAAGAATGAAGGGGTTTTACGCGGATTGCGTGCTATAAAGGCCGAGATCATTAAAGCTAAAACAGAGCCTGGTGCCGCGGCCGAACTGGATGAGGCAACTGAACAAAAGTTTCTGCAAAAAATGATGAAACAACGCAGGGATTCCCTGGAGATCTTTGAGAAACAGGGGCGTGAGGACCTGGCAGTAAAAGAAAGGGAAGAAATGGCTGTTATAGAAAAGTTCTTACCCAAGCAGCTGGATGAAGCTGAACTAAAAGAGATCATTAAAGGCATCATTGCCGAAACCGGCGCTGCTTCTCCTGCCGATATGGGCAAAGTGATGGGCGTGGCAAGCAAACAACTGGCAGGAAAGGCCGATGGAAAAGTGATCAGTGGCATCGTTAAGGATATGCTGGCCGGCGGCTAGAAGTTATGAATTAGCTTGTATTCTTAATTCCTGATCCTTCACTACTAATTATAAACGTTTGCTGATTGATTTCACCTTTGCTGCGCTTCTGATATTAGCCATCATTAAAGGCTACCAAAAGGGATTTATCATTGCAGTGTTTTCTATCATTGCGTTTGTAATTGGTTTGGCAGCTGCATTAAAATTATCAGCGGCTGTGGCAGTTTATTTAAAAGACAGCATCAGTATCTCAGAGAAATGGATGCCATTTATTGCATTTGCGCTGGTGTTTTTTGCAGTTATTATCCTGGTAAGGCTGGGTGCCAAACTGATCGAAAGGACCTTTCAGGCTGTTATGCTTGGATGGGCTAACCGCATAGCTGGAATCCTTTTGTACGCAATCTTATACCTGATCATCCTGAGTATCTTTATTTTTTATGCCGAAAAACTTCAGCTACTCCGGGAGGAAGCCATTAAAGCTTCACAAACCTATTCTTTTGTACAACCCTGGGGACCTAAAGTAATGGACAATTTTGGAAAGCTGATACCGGTTTTTAAAGATATGTTTACTGAGTTGGGAGATTATTTTAACTCATTATCAAACAAAATTCAGCATTAATTTCAACCATTATCTTATTTAGCGTAATTTTAGCCCTAATCTGCGTTTTCATATATTGATAACATTGGATTAAGGCTCATTTCATAACTTTAAGATTGAGATAGCGGTTTATATTAAACAATTTGCAATTACGGATGAGTTACGAAATTAAAACAGACGGGAAATTTAAATTTATAGAAGAGGGCGAAGGCGAACCTTTGTTGCTGCTGCATGGTTTATTTGGGGCATTAAGCAATTTTCAATACCTGATAGAGCATTTTCGTAAAACAAATAAAGTGGTGGTACCACTCCTGCCCTTACTGGAACTGGACCTGCTGCATACCTCAGTAGGCGGGCTTCAAAAGTTTGTGCACCGTTTTATTGAACACCGCAACCTGAACAATATACACCTGCTGGGAAATTCGCTGGGCGGGCACGTGGCACTGGTGCATGTATTGAAACAACCTGAACGTATTAAATCCATTATACTTACCGGTAGTTCGGGCCTGTTTGAGAATGGCATGGGCGATACATACCCAAAACGCGGCGATAAGGAATATATCCGTAAAAAAACTGAGCTTACCTTTTACGATCCGGCTATGGCAACTGATGAGCTGGTAAACGAAGTGTTTGAAATAACCAATAACCGGATGAAGGTTATTAAAATAATAGCCCTGGCAAAAAGTGCCATACGTAACAACCTGGGTGAAGAACTGAACCAGATTAAACAACCAACCTGCCTTATCTGGGGAAACAATGACACCATCACACCTCCATTTGTAGCAAAAGAGTTTCACCGGCTGATGCCAACCAGCGAGCTTCATTTTATTGACAAATGTGGTCATGCCCCTATGATGGAAGTACCGGAAGAATTCAACAGGCTGCTGGATGCCTTCTTAACAAAATTAAGAACGCCTGCTGCAACAGTTTAAGCGAAATCTTTGTCCTGATCTGCAGTTGCACCTTTTTCCGGATTGCTCTTAATTCAAAAGCATTGTTAATTGGTACAGTCTGAATACTTTTATTTAAACATTTTACGTTACTGCAATAGCTGTTTCTAACCTAAACCAGTTATATGTTAACTATCGAGCTTATCAATAATAATATCCCAAGGCTCCAGCTAAAAGATACTGTCAGCAAAGCGTTGCGCCTGATCAGCGATTTCAGGGTTACTCATTTACCGGTAGTGGAGGAGGAAAAATTTCTGGGGCTTATTAGCGAAGATGACCTCCTTGACCAGGATGAGCCCAAAGTGCCGATGGAATTATTGCAGGAGTTTTTCATCAAGGCTGCTGTGCATGACAATGAACATTTTTTAAATGCCGTTACCTGCAGCAACCAGTTTGATACAACCGTGGTTCCCGTTATCAACGATGAAAATGACCTGGCAGGCGTTATCACCACACCGGATTTATTGAAGACACTGGGCAATTTTGCAGGCACCAACGAAATTGGCGGCATCATCGTACTGGAAATGGAACGCAGCCAGTTTGCCATTTCAGAGATCAGCCGCATTGTGGAAAGTAACGATGCAACAATATTGCACCTGAACACCACTGTGCATTCAGAAACCGGTATGCTCACCGTTACCCTGCACATCAATAAAAAAGAAATAGCAGCCATTGTTGCCACTTTTGAAAGATATGATTACGATGTGATCTACTATTTTGGCAACGAGCATTTTGAGAACGAGATCCACAGCAATTATCGCCACCTGATGAATTACCTGGATATTTAAACTAACTTTTTGGTAAGCAGCCTGTCAAATGCATGATCTTAAGAAAATAATTTACTCCTGCATCATCCTGCTTTTACCGGTAACCTGTTTTGCTCAAAAGCCGAAAACCCCCAATTTTAATTTTATTGATACCGGTTTGCTGCGCAACGGTAAGATCTGTATAAACAACCTTCAGGTTACCGGAACCAAACAAACAAAAGTGTATATCGTTTACCGGGAAATTCAATTTAAAAAAGGTGACTCTATCCTTTTGTCCGACCTGTACAAAGAGCTGGAGCAAGCCCGGGTTCAGGTTTACAACACCACTCTTTTTAATGAAGTAACCTTTAGCGTAACAGCACTGGATACTGCCAGCATATCGGTTCAGGTGCATGTGCTGGAGCGCTGGTACCTTTATCCTGTTCCCCAGTTTAAGTGGGTAGACCGTAATTTCAATGAATGGTATAAAACTTATAAGGCCAGCTTAAGCCGCGTAAACTACGGAATAAAATTTGTTCATTATAATCTCAGCGGGCGGCGTGACCAGTTGCGTATCTATTTTATTAACGGTTATACACGCAATGTTTCCTTCAGTTATACCGCACCCTACAGCAATAAAAAGCTAACCGAGGGTTTTACGGTTGGCGGGGGCTATTTACAAAAAAGAGAACTGTCAATCAAAACCAGCAATAACGATTCACTATTATTTTACCCTTCCGATTCGGCTGCAAAAGCACGTGCCGATTTTGTTTACAAGAGCTGGTATGCAACTGCCGGTTACACTATTCGAAGGGGCTTTTTTACCAAACATATTTTGGGAGCCAGCTACACTTTTATAAAAATAGCCGACTCTGTTATTGACAAGCGGTACAATCCAAATTATTTTAAAGATTCGGTTACATCCAAGGGGATATTCGAACTTAACTACAAGCTGCAATATGCAAATGTGGATAATGGATCATACCCGTTGAAAGGTAAAACGGCCTACATATCCATCATAAAAAGAGGACTGGGGATCACCGGCGGCATCAATATGTTTATGGTTGAAGGCGGCTGGAACAGGTATTACGACCTGGGAAAGAACTGGTATGGCATAGCACAGGTTATCGGAAGCATTAAACTTCCTTTTGATCAGGCATATATAAATCAGCGGGCCCTTGGCTACGGTGAAAATTATTTACGCGGACTGGAATATTATGTGATTGATGGCGTGGCCACAGCACTGGTAAAATCAACCATCAAGAAAAAAATAATTTCATTTAACATCCCGTTCCGTTTGTTCCCTAAAGTATTTACCAAAATACCTTTTACATTTTTTGCCAAGTCTTATACCGACATTGGCTATGCATACACCAAAAAGAAATACGATACCTACCTGAATAACCGGCTCTTATATTCGGGCGGATTTGGCATAGATATTCTTACCTTGTACGATATAAACCTGAGGTTTGAATACAGTTTTAACCAATTAGGCAAAAACGGTTTATTTTTACATAATCAATCTGGTTTTTAATTTGTCGAAAATTCAAACATTACGCGGACTGGCTGAACTGAGGCATATGAAAATTGCCATCTATAGCCGTGGTATAGAGAACAACCAGCACCAGGATATCATTCAGTTGCTGGACGAACTGGCATTAAGCGGTGTGGAACTGGTCTTTTACCAGGATTTTTTCAACCAATTCTATTCTGCCATCAATGTAAAGGCCAAATATTCCACTTTCAATTCTTCCGAAGATCTTGATAAGAACATAGATTTCATTATCAGCCTGGGCGGCGACGGAACCATGCTGGATACCGTAACACTGGTTAAAGACAGTGGCATACCGGTAGTGGGCATCAATTACGGACGACTTGGTTTTTTGGCCAATATTGGTAAGGAAGACCTGATACCTGCTGTGGAAGCCCTGGTGAACCGAACCTATGTTAGCGATAAAAGAACCCTGCTTCATTTAGATTCTGATATACCCATTTTTAAAGATGCCCCTTATGCACTGAATGAATTTACATTGCATAAGAAAGATACTTCCCCCATGATAAAAATTCATACGTACCTGAACGGTGAATTTTTGAATACCTACTGGGCTGATGGTTTGATAGTTGCCACACCAACTGGTTCCACCGGCTACTCTCTAAGCTGTAACGGGCCCGTGGTTTTTCCTGACAGTGGAAGTTTTGTCATCACCCCGGTATCGCCTCACAACCTCAATATCCGCCCCATTGTGGTGCCTGATAATACCATCATCTCGTTTGAAGTGGAAGGCCGCACCGATGGTTTTTTGTGTACACTCGACAGCCGCCGCGAAATTGTAAGCAAGGAAATACAGCTGGCTGTGCGCAAGGAAAGTTTTGGCATCAATCTCATTCGCCTGAATGAGAATAATTTTTTACAAACCCTGCGTAATAAACTGAGCTGGGGCCTGGATGTAAGAAATTGATATAATTCTCACGCCCTGCAGGTCATTTTTTTCGTATGAAATATAATCTCTTCCCAAAGTTACTTTTTCTGTTTGCCTTTACAGCCGCCTGTACTGTATGTGCTGCACAAAACCTGTCAGGCGATGAAACCGAATTGTACAACCTCATCATGGCTTATCGTAAATCCAGGGGGCTGCCTACAATTCCGCTTTCCAAATCATTAACACTGGTGGCGCAAACGCATGCGCATGACCTGGAAGATAATTTTGAACGTGGCAACGAGTGTAATTTTCATAGCTGGTCAAACCAGGGAAAATGGAAACCTGTTTGTTATACCAGCGATCATGCACAAGCCAGGCTCATGTGGTCAAAACCCCAGGAGCTTACCTCGTACAAAGGCAACGGATATGAAATTGCTTTTGCAGAAAATGAAGAATACCTTGCCGATGCGGAACATGCGCTGAAAAGCTGGCAATCGAGCAAAAACCACAATGCAGTAATACTTAACCGGGATAAATGGAAGAAAAAATGGAATGCTATCGGCATTGGCATTTATGGCAGTTACGCCGTGGTTTGGTTTGGAAATGAGCCTGATAAGTAATACCGGCTCATTCTATTTGTCCAAACATTTTATCTCTGCCCTGCTTCTCTGGCAAAGCTTATCCACAAAGCTTTGTGCCGTCATTTATACCTCATATCATTAAGGAGTTTTTCTCGTATCATAATCAATGGAAGGAACAGGTTCAAAATGCAGGCGTAAAATTTACAGCTTTCAACTAACTTAGTATTTCATCCATTAAACTGTATGCACGAACGACTTCCCTTTATGCTGGCGCTGGTAGCCGCTATTGTACTGATAGAAATGCTGGCCGATAAGCTGCGTATTGCTTATCCCATTCTGCTGGTGCTTGCAGGGCTGTTCATCGGTTTTATACCAGGCCTGCCTGAAGTACAGGTTGATCCTGAAATGATTTTTTTCATTTTTCTGCCCCCGCTCTTATTTGAAGCAGCCTGGAGCATCTCCTTTAAAGAAATGAAAAAATGGTGGCGTATCATTGGCAGCTTTGCCTTTTTGGTAGTGCTGTTCTCTGCACTGGCCGTGGCCGTACTCACTAATTATTTTATTCCCGGCTTCACACTGGCACTGGGCTTTTTACTGGGTGGCATCGTATCACCTCCGGATGCTGTGAGTACCGGAGCCATTATGAAATTTGTGACCATTCCTAAATCAACATCTGCGATCCTGGAAGGGGAAAGCCTGCTCAACGATGCATCCTCCCTTATTATTTTCAGATTTGCCCTCATGGCGATTGGTACCGGCCAGTTTGTTTTTCAGCAAGCCCTCCTTAGTTTTTCCTGGATGGTGGCAGGTGGTGTGTTAATTGGTTTGGCTTTTGGCTGGCTCTTTATGCAGGCTCACAAGCGGTTACCAACCGATGCATCATCCGATATTGTTTTTACTCTGATAGAACCTTATTTTCTGTACTGGGTGGCCGAACAGTTGCAAAGTTCCGGTGTGCTGGCTGTAGTTTCGGGCGGCCTGTTCCTTGCCAACAGAAGGTTTGATTTTCTTAACAGTGCCAGCCGGGTAAAAGGGTATAATTTCTGGGAGTCCTTCATCTTTATTTTAAACGGCATCGTATTCATGCTTATCGGGCTTGCATTGCCAGGCATCGTAAACGGACTGCATGAAGATGGTATACCGCTGGGAAGCGCCATAGGTTATGGTGTACTGGTTACTTGTATCCTCATTGCTGCCAGGATCATCAGCTCATACACAGCGCTGCTTGCCACACTAATTTTCAGACCGTCTGTAGCTCCCCTTCGGGGTGATAAACGCCGGATGTGGCGTATGCCGTTGCTGCTGGGCTGGACAGGTATGCGGGGCGTGGTTTCGCTGGCTGCGGCATTGGCCATACCAGTTACATTGGCCGACGGCACTGCTTTTCCTCACCGCAACCTGGTACTCTTTATCACTTTTATTGTAATACTGCTTACACTTTTGTTGCAAGGGCTTACACTACCATATTTTATTAAAAGGAGCAGACTATTTGAATCTTCGTCCGGCGAACCAACAGATGCGGTGAAGCTATCTATTAAGAACAAACTGGTGGAACAAACGGTTAAGCTTTTAAAAGATAAACAACAAAGCGGACAGTTTAACGATACATTATTGCAGCACCTGATCCAACAATGGGAACATAAAATAGCCAACCCCGAACATTTGCAATTAAGCGAATCGTCAAAACGTAATTACATTCAGCTGCTGGAAGAACAACGTGCTTTTTTGACAGAGCTCAATAAAGACCCCGATCTGCATGATGAAATTATCCGCCAGCAAATTTTCATGATAGACCTGGAAGAGGAGCGCATAAAAATGTTGTAACACTACATACATTTATACTATGTACCTTTATGGCATAACACTATGCCGTTCAAATCACAAAAACTAAGGTCCGTATTTGTTTTATTCTGGTTCTTACTGGCCTATATACTTGCAGCGCTGGTATGGTGGTTTATTGCCCTCAACAGGCAGAACAAGCTGATGACGAAGTATGAAATGGAGCAGGTACAGCATTCAGGTGCAAATTTCCAGGCTAAATATGATCAGATAAAGGCTTTGGAAAAAAGAAAGACTGCTCAATATATTGGCGAAGGCGTTACATTCTTTCTGCTTATTATGGCCGGGGCCGTATTTGTATTCAGGGCTGTGCAGCGTGAATTACGGATAAGCCGGGAGCAGCAGAACTTTATGATTGCCATTACACATGAATTAAAAACACCCATTGCTGTTGCTAAACTGAACCTGGAGACCATGCAAAAGAGAAAGCTGGATGAAAACCAGCAGCACCGCCTGATACAAACAACGCTGGAAGAAACAAACCGCCTGAATGCACTTTGCAATAATATGCTGCTGTCCTCACAGATTGAAGCAGGAGGTTACCGGATAACGAATGAAGAAACTAATTTCAGTGAACTAATCAGCAATTGTGTGCAGGATTTTTTAAGGAGATACCCGCAGCAAAAAATAGAAGCTGTTATAGCCCCGGAGGTTTTTGTAAGCGGCGACAGGCTGCTGTTGCAAATGCTGGTAAATAATTTAATTGAGAATGCCATCAAATATGGCGCTAAGGAATCACCCGTATCGGTGTCACTGAGCGAAACAGGAAAGCAAATATTGTTCTCCGTAAAAGACGAGGGAAAAGGTATTGCCCCGGAAGAAAAGGAAAAGATATTCAGCAAATTTTACAGAATTGGCAATGCCGCCACCAAAGCTGCCAAAGGAACAGGGCTTGGACTTTATCTTTGTAAAAAAATTGCAGCACAGCATAATGCAAACATTTCTGTGACAGACAATATGCCGGCTGGTGCTATTTTTACAGTTATATTACCAGCGCTTAAGGAAAAAATATAGTTCAACATGTCTGATAAAAAAATATCCATATTACTGGTTGAAGATGAGGAGAACCTGCAGGAAGCCCTTAAGCTTAACCTTGAGCTTGAAGGCTATGAGATCACCGGGGTGTATGATGGCGCTGAGGCTTTACAAGCTGTACAAAAAGAATATTTTAACCTGATCATCCTGGATGTGATGCTGCCGGAGATTGACGGCATCACAGTTTGCGAAACGATCAGGCTAAGCAACCCTGATATCCCGATTTTGATTTTAAGTGCTAAAAACAGCAGCGCCGACCGGGTTTTGGGATTAAAGAAAGGGGCCGATGATTATTTGACAAAACCTTTTAACCTCGAAGAATTATTACTGCGGGTAAATAATCTTATCAAAAAAAGTGAAAAGCTTGGCAGTAAAGAGCCAATGCCAGATATCTATACTTTCGGAAAGAACAAGATCGATTTTAAAGCATCAGAAGCATTTACCCGTACCGGGGATAAAGTTCCGCTTACAAAAAAAGAGATCATGCTTTTGAAGCTGTTGATAGAAAACAGGAATGAAGTGGTTACAAGGGAAAAAATATTGCAGGTGGTTTGGGGTTATAATGTATATCCCACCACCCGTACCATCGATAATTTTATTCTGAACTTTCGAAAATATTTTGAGGAAGACAGCCGTGACCCGGTTTACTTCCATTCAGTAAGGGGTGTGGGATATAAGTTCACCACCACTTAAAGATCTTTAACTGCGGTAGGTATTCATCAACTGGATCAGATCGCTGGACCTTTCATACATATCCTTCATTTTTTCCCGGTTTGCAAATGGTGTGTATAATTCCCATTCAATTTCATCGATCAGTTTTAACAGGCTGATTGAAACATCATTGCTGATACCCTGCATATCCAGTTGTTCTGCAATATTCTTCTTATTCAACTCTTCTGTTGGCAGTTTTAGTTTTTTGGAGAGGTATTCTTTCAGCTCTCTGTTCAAATTACGGTAAAACAATCCTGCTTCGTTTTGATGAAGGGATTCCGATGCCAGGGTCAATGGGTTTTCATTTACACTCAAGTCAGTTTCGGCGGCAGCTTCATTCGCCGTGGTTACCTCTGCAGCCTGCAGACCGGAAATGTTTTGTTGCTCCTTTCTGGTATCACGTTTCAGCCATACGATCAGCCCAATTACAATAAGCACAGCTACCAGGCTAACCACCCTTAACCTGTTGCTAAAAAATCTTGCCAGAAAATTGTCTTTGGTTTTACTATCAAAGGCTACAGGTATTGTCTTTGGCTTACCGGTTCCCCGGGTAACAGTTATGGTGATGGGTTTTGTTTCAGTGGTTTTATATTTTGCGTCATGATTGTCAAAATAACAAAATGCAAAGGCAGGTAAGGTATAGGTGCCGGGTTTTGAAACCGTGAAAGGAAATTCAAATATCTTTCTGCCGCTTATAGGTACTGTGCCTTTAAACAAGTCGTCGGTTGTTTTGGCTTCAAAGCCATCAATACCCTGTGGCCAGGTAATTTCAGGCGCATTGACCATCTGCAGGTTACCTTCACCAGCTACAATAATAGCCATCCTGCCATCATCATCAGTGGTAAAATTATTTTTCTCCACCTTTGCTTCCACCGTAAAATTCCCCACCGCCCCTTTAAAGCCGGCCGGCTTTCCTGCATCGGGCAGGGGTTTTATCAGCACAGTGGCGGGTTTGCTTTGCAGGGTAACTTTCTGTATCTCAATGGCCTGCTGCGGGAGGGCTGCATTGGCGAAGTCATCAAATATATCGGCCTGCTGGTTCAGGTATTCAGCTTTTATGAACTGCACATTATTCTCAATTTCTGCCACTCCCAGGTCCAGGTTTCCGCTAAGCAGGGGATACAACTGCACCTTGCGGATTATATATACATTGTATTCACGGCCATCGATCTTCTCAACATGATAACTCATGTCGTTTGGGGGTTGCATATCCTGTACAGAGAACCCATTGAAGGAAGGGTTCTTCACCATATTACTTTCACTCTTAAGCCTTGTACATAATTTGTAGGTGGCAACTACAGGTTCGCCCACATAAGCTGATTTTTTATCCACTTCCAGTTTCACAAACATGTTCCTTTTTATCTTGTCCGCAGGGTTCTCGCCTTTGCGTAAAATAAAGTCATTGAAAGAGGAACGGGGTGCCGCATCGGCAAAGGGATCGATATTCCCAAACGGTGAATTGAATGCATTTGCAGGATTGCTATTGCCCGCAGATTGATTGGTGACCTTTACTTTAACCGGGTTGCTTGTGTAATCTCCTGCATCAGCCCTTGCTTTCGCAGGCATAATGGTAAAACTTCCTGCTGCTTTGGGTTGTAAAATAAAGCTGAGGGCTATATATTTCTTTACCACCCCGTTAATCATGGTCATCCCGTTTTCCTGGTTGGGGCCGCTTATTACATTAAAATCACGCAGGCTGGGGGGCACTATCTGCTGTACTTCATTGGCATTTTCCACCACCAGTTTTAGTTGGGTGTATTCATCCTTCCCAATTTCAGCAGGAGTAACGGTGGCTGAAAATTTTATCTGGGCATTGGCAGGAAAGCTATTCAGCAATAAAAACAATAAAATAATTCTTTGTAAAACCGGTCGCATATACACTAACAAAAATAACGGATTGACTGCTGGTATAAAAAGTATAAAAGTATAAAAGGTTGAATAAACTGTTAAACTCCCCCGGAGGTCACAAATCTCCCAATTGCGGCCTAAGAACGATCTCTTCAACACAGGCTTGTGGCGAAAGCCTGGCAGCCGCATGTATCATTCGGGCCACATCTGTTGCTTCCATGATACGTTGCGGATCAACACCGCTGCCGCTCCAGCTATCGGTGTAGGCAGCCCCGGGGAGCACATGCGTAACTTTTATTCCATATGGTTTCATCTCTTCCCGCAGGTTCTTACTAAAGCCATACAAGGCAAATTTGCTGATGCTGTAGGCCCCGCCATTGGCATATGCAGCAATAGAGGCAATGGAGCAGATGTTGAAGATATGCCCGCTTTTTTTAGCAATCATACCTGGCAATATCATCCTGGTTAAATGATAAGCACTGTACAAATTAACTTCCATTAATTTTTCCAGCATGCCATCATCCTCTCCATAAGCGCTGCCGGGCAAATAAATGCCTGCATTATTTACCAGTATATCCGCAGTATCCGCATATCCTTTTATCCATTCAGCAAACTGCAGCAGAGATGCTTTATCAGATACATCACAAGTTTTGCTGTAAATCTTATTTTCAGGAAAACGTTGCCCCAGATCTGCAGCTGTCGCTTCCAGCTCAGCCGCACCTCTTGCGCAAAGAAAAAAGTTGTGGCCCTGATCTTCTTTAGCAAAAGCTTCTGCAATCGCTTTTCCCAGCCCTTTTGATGCTCCTGTAATTACTATATTCATGGTGTTTCGTTAATTCAGTATCTTGCAAATGCAGATAAAATTACGTTCTCTGGTTTTAAATTCTCTATTAAAAAATGTCCCGCTACAAACATCTTTTTTTCGACCTTGACCATACCCTCTGGGATTTTGGTGCCAACGCAAAGGAATCGCTTGCTGACCTGTTTGCCCTTTTAAACCTGGATGCAAGAACAAAAATACCATTTGAAGAATTTTATCCTAAATATCTTTATCACAATGAAATATTGTGGGACCGCTACCACAAGGGGCTGATCAGCTCTGAAGAACTGAAATGGAAGCGTATGTGGCGTACCATGCTGGATTTTAAGATCGCAGATGAGCCCCTGGCCAGGGAAATGAGCGGACAGTTTTTAGAGATCCTTCCTACAAAAAAAATACTGTTTCCTCATACCATTGAGATCCTTGATTACCTGAAAAACAAACAATACGAACTGCACCTTATTACCAACGGGTTTGAAAAAACCCAGTGGAGCAAATTAACCCATAGCGGTTTAAGCGGCTATTTCACGCATGTTGTTACCTCCGAAGCCAGCAATAGCCTGAAACCTAAAAAAGAGATCTTTGATTTTGCAATGGACAAGGCCGGTGCCGGTTTGCCGGAAAGCATTATGATTGGAGACAACCTGGATGCAGACATACAAGGCGCTATGAATGCCGGTATGGACACTGTGTTTGTAAATCATATCAATGCCACAACTGCAATTAAACCTACTTATACGGTTACACATTTACAACAGTTGGAATCAATTTTTTAAAATAGCGGATACAAAAAAACCTTCCGGTTTGGAAGGTTGAAATAATTTTGGAAGCAAAGCTTACATAGTAGCTGTGGTTTCTTTAGCTTTTGCTTTGTCTTTGCAGCAGCCAGCTTTTGCTTTTTCATCTTTGCTGCAGCAGGTTTTTCCTTTAGCGCATTTTTTCTTCTTTCCTTTGTCGGCCATGGCAACACCAGTTACCATTAAAAAAGCGGTAGCTAATAAGAATACTTTTTTCATGATTATATTTTTAATTTTAATTTATAAGATAAAAGTACGGCAGAAATGGCAGCTAACCTAGGGCCATCTGTTAATTTTTATACTGTGCCAATTACGGTAACCCCTCCCTGAACGGCCTGGTTGAGTTTTACGTTAACTTTTGTACCAACAGGTAAAAGCAGGTCTACCCGGCTGCCAAACTTTATGAACCCCATTTCCTCGGTTTGCTTTACTTTTTGGCCCACCTGCAAGTAATTTACAATGCGTTTTGCCAGTGCCCCGGCTATTTGTTTTACCAATATCTCAGTATCCCCCTTCCTGATCACTACTGAATGGCGCTCGTTATCTGTTGAGGATTTGGGATGCCAGGCCACCAGGTATTTTCCCTTATGATATTGGTTATAAACCACTTCGCCATCAATGGGGTTTCGGTTTACATGCACATTGGCGGGGCTCATGAATATGGAAACCTGCAGGCGTTTATCCTTGAAATATTCCGCATCGGTAGTTTCTTCAATTACCACCACTTTTCCATCGGCAGGTGCTATAATAAGATTTTCCCCAACGGTAAGCTGCCGGTTGGGTACCCTGAAAAAAGAAACCAGGAACAGCAATACACCCAGCGTAAGAAAAAAGATGATTGCGCAAAGCCACATCAGGGAGGCGCTCAAGAAATAAAATACGGCCAGGTTTATTGCCCCAAAGATCAATGTTCCGATGGCAATACTTTTATATCCTTCCCGGTGAATGGTCATGCTGCTTAATTTAGGCTGCAAATATAGCGAGTTTGGGATTAAGCGCTGGCAGAATGGCTAATACTTCTCCGTTCCAAACTTGTCCCACTGGCTGTTGGCAAAATCCAGTAAAGCTTTAGGTGCATTATTGAATGCAGCATCTGTCTTCTTTTGCCCGCCTTCTTTACCCCCGGGATATTGAAGAATGGTTGTTCCCCTGATTGCATATTTTGTGGCACTTTCATACATGATCAACTTTTTTTCATCCGGGCTAACATCACCTTTGCAGCTGAGTTTGTATAAAAAAGTTACTTCACCGGTATTATTTTTATCAAGGTCGGTAATAGTAAATGAGCCCGGAAAAAATTCGCAGGTAGCATCCACTTCGCAATTATCCACCCTGTCTTTCACTTCCCATTCTTTTTGCCAGGCACCGCCGCTTTGTATAAAGCAATAGGCATAAATAGCGCCACTTTGCAATCCATTCTTATCCATTTTTACAGGAACAGCAGTAAACAAAACCCTGTGTTCAGATACAGCATCCCGCCAGGCAAGGCCTTCTACAATGTAGCCCTTTATACTGTCTTCATAAAAATGTTCATTCTTATCAAAACTAAGCACAGTAAAAGCAGGCGTGCCTAATACAGGCACTTCTTTTTTAGCGGAAATTGAATCTGCGCTGGTGGTTACAGCAGTTTCTTTTCCTTTTGGCCGGTTATTACATGCAAACAAAAGCAGCGATACTGCTACAAGCAAACGAAATTTCATAACAATATGTTTATGTAAAAGAAGATCAAACAAACAACTGAACATAGAGCCATACAAAGGGAACGGCAACCAGCAGGGAATCGAACCTGTCTAAAAACCCGCCATGACCGGGCATAAAACTTCCGCTGTCCTTTACATCGGCCATGCGTTTGATCTTACTTTCCAGCAGATCGCCGAGGGTACCGAAGATGGCGCAGATGCCGGCTACCGCAAACCAATTAACTTTATAAACAGGTGCATCAGCAAATTGCTTTACAAGCAAAGGATACAAAAAGCCAATTGTTATTACGCAAAGAATTACACCTCCCAGTGTTCCCTCCCATGTCTTTTTGGGAGATATTTTGGTTAGCGGCGTTTTACCTATAAAAGAGCCCACTAAGTAAGCCATGGTATCATTTATCCAGATTGAAAAAATGATGCCGCAGGGAATTACGGTTGAAAAGGATGCACCAACAGAGGGAAAGTCGAAACGTACGCCGTTTACATCAGGATTGCAATAAGTTATATCAGCACACAGGTTAATCAGCATTAAAACAGGCATTGTTATGTACACCAGGCCCAAAAAACAATATGGTAAAAATTTTACGCCATATATCTTCTTCATAAGTTTCACAAACTCGTACCAGGCCCCAAAATGTATTACGCTGAATAAGATCAGAAAGCTCCAGAAATTCCAGAGCAGCCCTCCCAGCATCACTATCACAAAAAGTAATGCGGTTAATGCCCTTGTTTTAAAGGTTTGAATATTCAGTGCCAATATTTAGCTGTTTTTATTTTCCGTAAAAGAATGAAAAGTATCAGAATGCTCCAGCAGGTTCTGCTCTTCAAATGCGATTTGGGTGCGCTTTTTTACAGATATCTTTTCGAACAAGATGAAGAGACCGACAGTGAACAGCAACCCAATTAAAGCACCCCACCAGGGCAGTTGGGGATCCAGCTTATCCACTTCAATCTTTTGTGTATGCTTCGATATCCAGAACAATTGAATAACCGCAACCGTATTATTTAAAAAATGTGCAATGATATTCACCCATAAATTACGGCTGCGCTGGTACATAAGTCCTAATACAAATCCAAGAACTGCCCTGCTTAAAAACAGGAATACCGACATATGGATAAGACTGAACAACAGGGATGCAGCCAATACAGCCAGCAAAGGCTTTTTCCACCAGCGCTCAAATAAATGCTGGATGGCGCCCCTGAAAAACACCTCTTCAAAAAGGGCCGGAAAAAAAGCCATGATGATAAGGGCCATAAAAAATTCTCCCCAGCTTTTTAAATTGCTGATCGCCATGATTTGTTCGTTATACGCAACCTCCATACGCATACCCATGGCATTAAGGGCCGGAAAATTCTTTAGTATCTCCTTTGTAAGATCGGCCAATGGGCCTGCAATGATATTGGCTAAAAAAATAAGAAAGAAACCCAAAATAACCTGGCCTGCATTGATATGTTTATTGAACCCCAGCCAGAATTTGTTCTTTCCGTGGCAGATACGCATATAGGCATAAGCCGGCATGAAAAAAAGCAGAAAAGTACCAATAACCTGTGCCAATCTTGAGTAATTGACATTTTCAGGTTTCAGCATGGCTTTTATCATTTCATCAGCCATTTTTTCCATATTGGAACCTGGTGTAACCAGCATAAACCCGATTGCCAGCTGTAAAATGCCGGCCAATATAAAGCCCGCCCCGGTAAAAACCAGTAAAATTCCAAGTTGTGCCCATCCTGTCATCCCTTTTACACTCCTGTATTCCATAGCTATGCTGATAAGTTGTAAATTTGCAGTCGCAATATACAATGTCAAAAAGGTTTAAAAAATAAAATGCCAAATATAGGACCCATACAATTACCCGATTTCCCGCTTTTGCTGGCTCCCATGGAGGATGTGAGCGACCCTCCCTTCCGTGCAGTTTGCAAAGATCATGGTGCCGACCTGATGTACACTGAGTTTATCAGCAGCGAAGGGTTAATTAGGGATGCTATTAAAAGCCGCCAGAAACTCGACATTTTTGATTACGAAAAGCCCGTGGGCATACAAATATTTGGCGGCGATGAGGAAAGCCTGGCATTGGCTGCAAAAATTGTGGATGTTACCAATCCCGACCTGCTGGATATCAATTTTGGATGCCCGGTAAAAAAAGTGGCATTGAAAGGCGCCGGTGCAGGCGTATTGAAAGATATAGACCTGATGATGAGGCTTACCAGTGCGGTAGTGAAATCAACCACATTGCCCGTTACGGTAAAAACCCGGCTTGGCTGGGATGAAAATACAAAGAACATTGAAGAGGTTGCCGAACGCCTGCAGGATGTGGGTATAAAAGCACTGGCCATACACGGACGCACCCGTACACAGATGTATAAGGGTGTTGCAGACTGGGAACTGATAGGTAAGGTTAAAAACAATCCCCGCATCAACATACCCATTTTTGGAAACGGGGATATTGACAGTCCTGAAAAAGCACTTGACTATAAGAACAAGTACGGGGTGGATGGTATTATGATAGGCCGTGCTGCCATTGGTTATCCCTGGATTTTTAATGAGATCAGGCATTTTCTAAATACAGGCGAACATCTTCCTTCACCATCCATTGAAGCAAGGGTTGCCGTTTGCAAAAAGCACCTGCATAAATCTTTTGAATGGAAAGGCCCCAAAGTGGGCATATTTGAAATGCGCAGGCACTACACCAACTACCTGAAAGGCTTGCCCGGTATAAAAGACTACCGCCTGAAACTGGTTACACTTGAAACGGTGGAAGAAATAGATGCTGTGCTGGATGAGATACAGACTAAATATGCCGGATACGAATTTCAAAAAACGCCGATAGAACTGATCAACTACCATGAGAAATGCCCTGTGTAGAGAAGGCGCATGCAGTAGCGGCTCATTAGATAATCTGAGCTATTTTATTTACCTGAAATCAGTTTTTCTAGTTCGGTGATATATATCTTCCCTCTTTTTTCTGCAAAATAATCTGCCCCCAGCATAATGATTGCCTGAAGGGCAAGCGCCATACCGAGCCCATACCAAAAGGATTTATCCGGATTGGCCCTGAAAAGAAAGACTAAAACTACACCTGCTGCTATAAATGCGATCTCTATCCACCTGTACACAACAAAGTTTTTCATTACTTTATCCATCCTTGGCTTTTCTGTTTGCTTTACATAATTAACAGGCTCCATACCAATATTGTAGGCAATATCAGTTTTTTGTTTATCGGTGCGGCTAAACACAGTATAACCCACCACCAATTGAATAAGGCCGATGGCCAATAATGGAACTGCAGCACCTTTAAAAAACTGCGGGTTACTTTTAATAAAGAACCAGCAGGAGAAAGCCAGCAAAACAGCTACGATACCCACTACCAGGAATAAAAGGCTTTCCTGTTTTTCGGCTGTGAAGTACTTGTAAATGAAACTAAAGTCTCTTTGTTCGAACATACAATAGATTTATTGGTTTAAAGCAGCTTTTACTTCTTTGCCCAAAGGCTCAATGGTTGAACCAAAGAAATTGGTAAGTCTGCCTTCCTCATCTACAATAAACTTACAAAAATTCCACGAAGGCTGCTCGTTATTCCATCCGTTCTGAGAGGAGTCTGTCAGCCATTGAAAAATTTTATTTTGCCCAATTCCCTTTATCACGCTGCTTTTCCTCATCAGCGGAAAATTAACACCAAAGTTTTTTTTACAGAATGTGGCTATCTCTTCATCAGTTCCTTTTTCCTGTTCCTTAAAATCATTTGCAGGAAAACCGATCACAACTAACTTATCCTTATACAATTCGCTTAGTTTTTGAAGATCATCATACTGGCCGGTGTATCCACAGTCCGAAGCAGTATTCACCAGCATCACTTTTTTGCCTCTTAGTTTCTCAAAGTCAAAGGCTGTGCCATCGATGGCTGTATCGCTGAGGGAATAAAAAGATACAGCAGGAACTGATTTTTGATTGGAAAGGTTTTTTGTGTTCAGGTCTTTCTTCCCTGCAAACCACATCCATACCGGGTAAACTGCTTTTAAAAATTTCTGTCGTGTTGTCATATTGATGGAATTTCTGTTTGCGATTTCAACGTATATCCAAAAGCTTACGGATAGCAACAGTATTATTATTACAATTTTCTTAATCCGCTTCTTTAATCTGATACCTTGCATTTGATGTCTAATTACTTAATAATCATTTTAAACAATCCCATCCTCCCTTTAAACGGCGGGTATTTAATGGCAGGATCAAACCAGGTGGGCGTTTTCATCACCGCTTTTTTATGACTGAAGGTTTCAAAAGAGTATTTACCATGATATTGCCCGCTTCCACTGAACCCACGACCTCCAAAAGGCAGGTTGTGGTTGGTTAAGTGCCAGCTGGCATTGTTCACACATCCGCCACCAAAGGGTACACTGGTAAGCCAGTCTTGCTCCTTTTGTTTACCGGACGTAAACACATAAAATGCAAGCGGGTTTTTATTCTGTGCAATGATATGTAACGCTTCCTCTTTAGTTCTGAAAGTAACCACAGGCAATACGGGTCCAAAGATTTCATCCTTCATCACGTCTGCATCCATGCTCACATCGGTAATAACAGTAGGTTCAATAAAAAGTTTGTCCCGGTTGCTCCGGCCCCCATGAACAATATTCCCCTGCTGAATATATTTTACAACCCGGTCAAATTGTTTTTCGTTAATGATCTTTCCGTAATTGTCGCTTTCTTCCGGTTTATCGCCAAAGAATTTCAGTATCACTTTTTTTAACTCACCCAAAAATGCGCCTTTTTTACTTTCATGCAGCAGCACATAATCCGGCGCCACGCACATTTGCCCGGCATTGCTGAACTTCGTCATGGCTATTCGTTTGGCTGCAATTTTAATATTTGCATCTTCTTCCACAATGCAGGGGCTTTTGCCACCCAGTTCCAGTGTAACAGGTACCAGTCGTTCAGCAGCCATCTTATAAATTATTTTACCTACTGCGGTGCTGCCTGTATAAAAAACATGGTCAAATGAAAAATTGTTCATCATTGCCGGAATCACTTCAACGCCATCTCCTTCCACAAACTGAATATAAGTTTTGTCAAATGTTTCTTCTATCATTGCCTTCATTACTGCAGAACTGGCCGGTGCAAATTCGGATGACTTAAGCACTACACAATTACCGGCAGCTATGGCTCCTGCAAGTGGTGTCATTAAAAGTTGAAAGGGATAGTTCCAGGGACTGATGATAAGCACCACACCAAGCGGCTCCTGCAGCACAAAACTTTTGGACGGCATATTCAGCAGGTTGGTGGAGACCAATTCGGGTTGCATCCAGTTCTTCAGGTTTTTCAGCATATTGCTGACCTCTGCCAATAAAAATCCTGTTTCGGTTACCCAGCATTCTTCGGGGCTTTTTTTCAGATCCGTATAAAGTGCTTCATGTATCCGGGCTTCGTATTTCTTTACTGCGGCCTGCATTTTTTTTAGCTGCTCTTTCCTGAAAGCGTATGGTTTGGTAATGCCGCTTTCAAAATAAGCCCTCATCTTAATTAAGTTATCCATTACCCATAATTTTGCTGAAAGGTAGTAAATTGAAACCTATGACCGATGAACAATATATGCGGCTTGCCCTTGCAGAAGCGCAAAAGGCCTTTGATGCGGAAGAAGTACCCGTGGGCGCCATCATTGTTATGAACAACCGCATTATTTCCCGGGCACACAACCAGGTGGAACTGCTGCACGATAGTACCGCCCATGCTGAGATTTTGGCCCTTACAGCAGCTTTTGATTTTTTAAACAGCAAATATTTGCCGGATGCTGCGCTATATGTAACTGTGGAGCCCTGCCTGATGTGCAGCGGTGCCCTGTATTGGAGCAAGATCGGTAAAATTGTTTTTGGTACCGAAGATGATAAAAACAGTTACAGGAAATGCTGCGGCAACCAAAATCCGTTTCATCCAAAAACCGAATTGGCTGGTGGCGTTTTAAAAGATGAATGCGCCCGGCTGATGAAAGATTTTTTTAAGGCCCGCCGGTGACTATTGAATGATGAACCTGGTTTTAGTTGCCCGGGCGCCCTGCTTTAGCAACAGATAATAAAGCCCGGCAGTTTCCGCAAACATAAAAATGATGATTTCGCTACCCGTTAACACCAGCCTTTTTTCTTCTTTCACTATTTTACCGGCACTGTTCAGCAGTTGCAGTTTAACATAGCCGGCCTCAAAGCCTTTTATCTCAATTTCAACTTTATTTCTTGCCGGGTTAGGAAATATTTTAGCCGAAACCCTGTCTTTCTGTTTGGCTATACTAGTTTGAAGCGGCAGGGTATTTGTTACCAGGTTTGTTTTAGCGCTGATCGTATCTGCATATGCTGCAGGCGCTTGCGCAAAACAGTAACAATTTCCCGAAAACGTAAAGAATAACAATACGATTTTTTTCATTTTAAACACGATAAGGAAATAGTTAACGTAAATTTGTAGTTAATCATTCACAACAATTTCTTAAAAAATAAAACGGAAACATTATGGCATTTACACTACCGGCTTTACCATATGCGCACAATGCGCTGGAGCCACATATCGACACCAGGACCATGGAAATCCATCATGGCAAACACCACCAGGCATATGTAGATAATTTAAACAAAGCCATTGCAGGCACACCTAACGAAGGGAAGACCATCGAGGAATTGGTTGCGGCGGCAGGCAGCATCAGTCCGGCTGTACGAAACAACGGCGGTGGCCACTGGAACCATAGTTTCTTCTGGGAAAGCCTGGCACCCAATGCAGGCGGGGCACCCACAGGCAAACTGGCCGATGCGATCAACGAAGCTTTTGGATCTTTCGAGGCATTCAAAGAAAAATTTGCGGCGGCAGGCATGACCCGTTTTGGAAGCGGCTGGGCATGGCTTATAGTAAAAGATGGCAAGCTGGAAGTTACTTCCACACCAAACCAGGACAATCCGTTAATGGATGTGGCTGAAGTAAAAGGCACACCCATCCTGGGATGTGATGTTTGGGAGCATGCCTATTATCTGCATTATCAAAACCGCCGTGCCGATTATTTGGCAGCATTCTGGAATGTGGTAAACTGGAATAAAGTAGCGGAAAGGTTTTAACTACCATACTTCCGGAAGGGAAGACGACCTCTAATTCATAGCTGCAATCTTAACAGGTTGCAGCTTTTTTATTAAGCTATAAAAGCAGGTATCTTGCAAATCAGCAGAATCTTTTCTCTCTCGCAGGGCCCCGGTTCCCCCTTCAGGGGACGGAGGGGGTTTATGGTACCGGATCGTACCCATGGCCGCCCCAGGGATGGCATTTGCCCACTCTTTTTAGTGTGAGCCAAAAACCTTTGATGGGACCATATTTTTTGAACGCTTCAATTCCGTATTGTGAGCAGGTGGGGGTGAAGCGGCACTTGGGGCCCAGCAGCGGGGATATGACCCACTGGTATAGCTTAATCAAAGCTATGAACGGGAAACTAAGTATCTGCCGCAGGATTTTCATTGATTATTTTAATTAGCCGGTTCAAAACACTGCCGGTCTTTACAAATACCGATTCATATTCCGGTAATTCATTTCCAATATACATGATGAATACTGCCAGTTGTTTTTGTTGCTCTACTAATTGCTGATGCAGCCCTTTTTTCTGCAAGCGGTAAGCTTCTCTCATCAGTCGTTTTACCCGGTTACGGTCAACTGCCCTTTTAAAATGCCGGCTGCTTACTGTAAAACCTGTTTTCAAAACGGCATCCTGCTTGTCTGTAAATAGCCACACTACCCTGAAAGGAAAATTAGAAAAGGATTTTCCATCTTTGAACAACCGATCGATTAATTTCCGGCTTTTAAGCCGCTCCTCCTTTTTAAAAGTATATCGTTGTTTTTTTTTCAATTATTCAAAATTAGGTATTCACCCGGCTTTGTCCACAAATAAAAATGTCCCCCGATATGTCGGGGGACTGTATAATATGAATCAGGTTTCCCATCGGGGAAATCAGGCGATCTTATTTTTTACTTCCGTGCTCGCTGGAAACTGTAAGGCTGTGACGTCCTTTTCTCCTGCGGCTGGCCAATACTTTACGGCCATTTGCAGTTTGCATACGTTGACGAAATCCGTGAACAGATTTTCTGCGGCGTTTGTGCGGTTGATACGTTCTTTTTTTACCTGGCATGGTTTAAATTTTTTCCTTTTACAAATTAAGATTCCGAATTCGTTTTTATTACACTCAACAAGGCACCATCCCTGCTGTTTGTGAAAGGACGGCAAAGGTAATAGTTTTAGCGGATAATTTGGTAATGAACAGGGGATAATTTCAAAAATCAGAGACTTACATGCCTCGATTTTACCGGTTTTCCGTAGAAAATAGCTGCATGACTGTCAAAATCTGCCGGAGAATCGGTTGTAAAAAAAGAAATACGCCTGTTTTTGCTGCACTTTTTCTCCATTTCGGGGTGGTTTTGAAGGTACGCAGCCAGGCTATCAGCTACGATCTGCCCCTGCGACAAAATGGTCATATCCGCCGGCACCGCTTTTTTTATCTTCTCTAACAACAGGGGATAGTGGGTGCAGGCCAGTAAAATGGTGTCAATACCTGCAGATTGCCCCAGGAGATTGTCAATATTCTTTTTAATAAAATAATCGGCACCGGGGCTATTGTACTCATTATTCTCAACCAGAGGCACCCACATCGGGCATGCTTCCTGGTAAACATGTACCCGGGGATAGAATTTTTCTATCTCTATCGGATAGGAATCCGAGATAACGGTTCCATTGGTAGCCAATATACCCACCTCACCGGTTTTGGTGTATTGGCCAATGATCTCTGTGGTGGGCCTGATTACGCCAAGGACCCTCCTGTTAATGTCTATCTTTTGCAGGTCATTTTGCTGGATGCTCCGCAGAGCCTTGGCAGAGGCTGTGTTGCAAGCCAGTATCACCAGCTGACAACCCTGGTTAAAGAACCACTTAACACATTGAAGGGTGTATTCGTATACGGTTTCAAAACTGCGGGTGCCGTAAGGTGCCCGGGCATTATCGCCCAGGTATATATAATCGTATTGCGGCAGCTTTGCAGTTATTTCTTTTAAAACGGTCAGTCCTCCGTAACCACTATCGAATACGCCAATCGGCTGTTGATCCATGTAACAAAAATAACAAAGCCTCCCGGTTCATCGGAAGGCTTTGTTTATAATTTATTGAAATAAATATTAATTACCCGCTGGTTTGGTACCGCCTGCTGCAGGAGCTGCTGGCGCATCTTTTATTCCCAGTTTTGCTTTTACCATTGGCAAAAGGTCATCGCCGGGAGGCATAACCAGTAAAACAGCGCTTGCATCATCAATTACATAAGTGTATCCCCTTTCTTTAGCCACGGCTTTAATGGCATCCATTGCTTTTACACGAACGGGTGCAATTTTGTCCTGGGCATATTTTTGAGCTTTTTCCTGTGCCTCCTGATCGTATCCTTGCAGACGCGTGTACAATTTTACCAATTCGTCCCTTACTATTTCTTTTTTACTGTTAGAGAAAGTGGCTGAATCTTTAAAGAACTGGTCTCTTTTGGTATCAGCTTCTTTTGCCAAAGCCAGTCCCTGCTGCTGTAAAGTAGTCTGGTATTCATTCAAATCAGCATTAACTTTTGCTGATTCAGGCATTGCGGCCATTAACTCATCCGTATTAATATACCCGATCTTTTGTTGTGCTGAGGCACTCATGATTCCTAACGCCATCACAGCTCCTAGTAATAATTTTTTCATTGTTGTTTTAAAGTTTATTGATTTAGTGTTTATAAGACCGTTTTTGTTAACAAAAGTTGCACCAAACAGTACCCGTTAAGTTTTATTTAACACCCAGGTTCCGGAGAATGTCGGCACTCTTATCCAGTTTTGGGTCGGCAAAGATAACAGTAATTCCTTCACTTTTATCCAGTATAAAATCATATTGTTTTTCTACCGCCAGTTTTTGTACCGCATTGTAAACCCTGTCCTGTATGGGTTTTATTAGTTCCTGCCTTTTTTTAAACAGGTCGCCTTCAAAGCCAAAACGCTTTTTTTGCAGGTCGCGTAATTCCTTTTCCTTGTTATATAGCTCATCCTCTCTTTTCTTTTTTAGCACATCAGTAAGCATAACCTGCTCTGCATCATAGTCTTTATACATCTTATCCACGATGGCCTGCTTCTGATCGATCTCCTGTTGCCATTGTTCGCTAAACTGATCCAGTAGTTTCTGAGCATCTTTGTACTCAGGCAGTTTATCCAAAATATATTTCGAATCTATGATTGCATATCGCTGTGCATTTGATACCGTAGCAATCAGCATAAAGCAGGTAGCTAGAATTAAGAGCTTTTTCATTTTAGTTACATTTTACTAATTAACAAATTAACGGATCAATAATTGATTTATTCCGGTTCCTGTCCTAACATAAACGTAAACTTGGCTGCACCTTTCAGGCCACTCGTATTGTTGTACCTGTCAAATCCAATTCCGTAATCAAACCCAAGCAAACCAAACATAGGCAGGAAGAAACGCAAGCCCACACCCGCCGACCGGCGCAATTTGAATGGATTATAATCTTTAAAACTGTACCAGCCATTTGCTGCCTCAAAGAAACCAAGCCCGTAAATAGTACTTCCGGCACTGGTGCTGAACGGATAGCGCAGCTCCATGGTGTACTTATTAAAGATGGTAAAGAATTCTGAAGGGGTGATACCGTCAGGATTTATACGTGGGTTTGATTTATCATATACAGGGTAGCCACGGTGAGCAATGATATCATAGCCCAGCAGCGCAAAGTTGTTGCTCAGGCCCGCATCTCCCAATTGGAAACGTTCGAAAGGTGAAACTTCCAGCTTATTATTATACCTGCCGATAAAGCCATATTTAGCTGCCACCTTCAATATAAATTGTTTATTCTTTTCTGCTCCCCTGGCCATGCCAATTGGCACATACCACTCAGCATTCATACGCCATTTATGAAACTCCGGCAGCTTGTAACTGTTTGTTTCGCTGGATGTGATACCCAGCAATGAGTAAGGCAGGGTGAACTGTCCGCTCAGCATAAAGTTTGAACCACTGGTAGGGAAGATGGGATTAGGACCTGCCGAGTTCCTGACCAGGGCTATCTTTAAACTGATATTAGTGGAAGTACCATTTCTGATACCTTTAAAGATATTATCGTAATTGCGCAGCTTATAACGCTGAACATTCAATGAATATATCAGGTTAAAATAATCATCGGGCCACTTCAGCTGTTTACCTAAAGAAACACTGAAGTTGGCAGTTTTCACATAGGAAGTATCTCCACAGGATTTGCAATAACTGCCATAAGAATCGTAGGCATTTGCATATTTTGTATTGGAATAGGCAATTGTAAATGAGTTACGCTTTTTACCTCCCAGCCATGGTTCGGTAAATGAAAAGTTGTAAGAGCGAAAGGCCTTGCCATTAGATTGTATCCTGGCGCTTAATTTTTGTCCGTCGCCCGATGGCAGCGGATCCCAGGTTGAACGCTTGGTAATATTCTTAATGGAGAAATTATTGAAGGAAACACCCAGTGTACCTGTTAAACCGATACCGCCGCCAAAGCCTGCAGACAATTCAAGCTGGTCGCCCGATTTTTCCTCAATACCCCAATTGATATCAACGGTTCCGTTCTCGGCATTAGGGACTACCTGGGGGTTGATCTTTTCCGCATCAATAAAACCAAGCTGCCCGAGTTCACGCTGGGTACGTATAATATCTGAGCGACTGAATTTTTCACCGGGTATGGTTCTTAACTCCCTGCGTATTACGTAATCTTTTGTCTTTTTATTTCCGGAGATGGTGATGTTGCCGTATACGGCCTGCGGCCCTTCACGTACACGCAGTTCAAAATCGATGGTGTCGTTGTATACAGCAGTTTCAACCGGATCTACCTGGAAGAAAAGGTATCCATCGTCCATGTACAGGCTACCTATATCTGCACCCTCGGCAGATACTTGCTTACCCAGCCGCTTATTCATCAGCTCCAGGTTATATACATCTCCTTTCTTGATACCCAGCAGTACATTTAATATAGAGTCGCTGTACTTGGTATTTCCCCGCCAAACAATGTCGCCAAAGTAAAACTGGCTGCCTTCATTTACTTTGATAAAGAGGTTGATATTTCCCCGCTCATCCATAATAGGCGTATCTTTCATGATTACCGCATTTCGGTAACCCCGGGAGTTGTAATAGTTTAAAATGCTTTCCTTATCCTCTGTGTATTTATTTTCGTTGAATTTGGCACCACTGAACCCACGAATACGGAAATAGGGATCGATATAATCCCTGGTTTTAGTAACAGACATAAAACCCACATCGTTGATATACTCATTAAAGGTTTGCTTTTTGGCAGTATCACCAAATGGGTTTTTAACCACAACCGGGAACAGGGTAATGCGGTTCATTTCCTTGGTGCTTTTCATTGATTTCTTCAGCTTCTGCGCAGCAATATTCTCATTACCGGTAAAGTTGATCGAATTAACTTTCACCTTTCTTCCTTTCTTAATTATGAAGGTGATGCTTACTGCATTATTCAGATTGGCTGCTGTTTCTTCCCGCATCTGGATATCCACATTACGGTATCCCTTATCAAAGTAAAATTTACGAATGGCCTCCACCGCACTCAGCCGCATGTTCTCGGTAAGCACCCTGTCTTTTACCAGGGCCACTTTAGGTTCCAGGTCATCTCTTTCATTTTTCTTGATGCCTTCAAAACGGAAACTGGCCAGTCGGGGCCTTTCGGTTATTTCGAACTGTACATACAGGTCACGGCCTTCCAGCCTGGTAAATGAAATTTCAATATCGGAGATAAGGTTCTGACGCCAGAGTTTTGCAATGGCTTTCCCAAAAACATCCGTACCTGGTATGGTAACTTTATCGCCCACGGCCAGGCCCGAAATGGAAATGATAAGATTTGCATCAAATGCCTTTGAACCAATAACAGTAATACCGGCAATGGTGTATTCTTTGGGTGTTTTTGAATTGAAAATTCCCTCTAATTCAGGGTTAACGGAAACAGGTTCCTGGGCCCAAACAAACTGGCTGCTGAAAATAATTGTGGCAATAAATAAAATCCTTTTGTAAATCCTCTCCATCAGTTTGTTTTTAACGTGCGGCAAATTAAGCCCAATAATTAAAACTATTTGTTAACCTCATCCTAAATCATCCCTGTCAATGATCAAAAAACAAGGAAAACACTCGTCATTCCTGCCTATACGGGCTTTCAGCTGCTGCCAGGCTTATCTTTTACCTGCTCTCCCGTTTTCCCAAAGCGGCGCTCCCGGCTTTGAAAATCCAGGATGGCTGCATACAGGTTTTCTTTCCTGAAATCAGGCCAAAGGGTGTTGGTAAAATGCAATTCTGCATAAGCCAGCTGATATAATAAAAAATTACTAATTCTATACTCGCCACTGGTCCTTATCATCAGTTCCGGATCAGGAAAATTCCTGGTGGTAAGGTATTGCTGAAATGTTTCCTGTGAAATGGATTCCGGCAATAATTTGCCCTCCTTCGCATCAGCGGCTATCTGCTTCACCGCATGGATGATCTCCCAGCGGCTGCTGTAGCTTAACGCCATCACTAGGTTTAACCCTGTATTAATGCTGGTTTCACTAATCGCCTCTTTCAATTCATTCTTTGCAGCATCCGGCAGCATGTCCGTGTCGCCAATTACATGCAGCTTAATATTGTTTTTGTTTAATGTGGGTACTTCATTTCGGATCGTATCCACCAGCAATTCCATTAACCCCGAAACTTCGTATTGGGGCCTGTCCCAGTTTTCGGTACTAAAGGCATACAGGGTAAGGTATTTAATGCCTAATTCTGCTGCCCCCTCCACAATATTGCGTACGCTTTCCACCCCGTGCAAATGCCCATACAGGCGGTCTTCGCCTTTTTCTTTTGCCCATCTTCCATTACCATCCATAATGATGGCAATGTGGCTTGGCAAACGCTGCATGTCAATATTGTCCTTGAGGGTCATAATACTATAAAAGCATAGTCAGGCACGGGGCCTGACTTTGGGGGGCAAAAGTAATAAATTTTAGTTGTAATACGGTTTTTACCACAAATCTTACAGCTTTACGAGCTTTTCGGTAAATGTCTTGCCGTTTATTACAATTTTGCACCAGTAGATCCCAGCGGGTAACTGGCTGATATTGAACTGGCTCGTATTGCTAAATACAGCAACTTTATTGCCCTGGGCATTTATCAGCATTACCTGGCTGGCAATCAGCTCTGTGCCGGTTTGCATCAGTTTAAAAATTCCTGTTGAAGGATTTGGATAAACCACAGGCGCCACGGTTATTGCTGTGGGGGCTGCAAACCCTGAACAGTTAAGTTTATCAAATGTTAGTTTTTGATCATCGGCCAGTTTTTTAGTAATGGAACAATCAGTGCCGTTTGATAAGGTAACTATAGCATTGGTCGTAATATAGTCAGGCAATTCAACGACACGCTGATTTGTATAAGTGTAGGTTTGATTATTATCAGTTATATCCCAGTCAAACTGCCCTGTTTTTGCGGTGGCGGTCAGTTGTATAATACAATTTCCGTTCTTACTTATCACTTCTGTTCTGAAATCGGCAGACGGGCAGGGCAAAGGTTTTGGCTGTGCATACCATAAAAAGTTGTTTACATTGGAAAATACCAGGCTGTACTGGTAAAACTTCCGGGTGATGCGGCAAAATTTACCAACAGACTCCCTTGGTATTTCAATGTAAAACAAAGCAGAATCTGCGGGGGTTACAAATCGTGCTTTTAAACTATTTCCATTAATATCCTGTATGTTGAAGGCACTGTTGATATGTGCTTCCGATTTAAAACCAGCTCCCCCGGCATTGCTGTTGGCAATACTGAAGTATATCTTATCTATACCCTGAGGTATGTACAGATACCCCGGCATATCGGTTTCCTTGCTGTATGACTCTGTTGCCTTACCAAAAAACACACCGCTTTTGTAAAACGCATTTTTATTGGTGAGTATTTTAAGACTAACTGATGATTTGTATTTGGAACAAACAGTTAGTTTATAATTTCCTGCTGATGGCAGTTTAATGGTAAGAGTGCCTGCCTTTGCATTTCTGTCGATAGAAAAATCTTCAATAATATCCAATGCCCTGTCGGTTGATTCAACAGTGAAGTTGATGTACCCTTTGTCAGTCATATCAAAAACAGGATCATAATTAATTGTGAAAGAACCTGCTGCCGGCGCTTTAATACTAAATTCTGCCCGGTTATAATAATCCATGCCATTGGTATAGCCAAGTTGTACATTTATTTCTTTAGGCACTCTTAATCCTGCTGCATCCAAACGCCCCGCTACTGCATCAGTACTTTCGAACTTGTATTTATTAATTATGCTGCTAAACTTAGCCAGATCGCTCCTGAAATCGTTTTCAATTTCTGCTGCTGTTATCAAAGGCAGATTGCCGTTAAGATAAGCTGTACCGTTGGCCACATTGTATTGCTGGTAAAAACTGCTGGTGGCAGCATAGCTTCTGCTGATGGTTGAAATAAGATAGTAACTGTTAACCAGCTGCATTTTATTGATCTTTGCGAGGTAGATGCATAAAGTTGCCGCCTTGCTGTTTTTTAAATTGGTTCCCTGGTCACCGGCCCAATCATAGTATAAGCCCATGTAATGCAGGTAAGCTTTTAGTTCACGCAACCTTTCCTTAACAACCTCTGATTCGTTCACGATTTGTTGTTCAGCTGTTTTTACCAGTTCAAAATAAAGGGGCATTTTATACAGGTTGGAAATTCCACCGGCAAGTTTTTCGTTGTCGGTCCACAGGTGCAGCAGGTCATAAACAGCTTTTCCGCCGGCAGCAAACATACTATTGCAAAACTCGTACAGGCTGCTATCCACAGTAATATTATTCTTGAGATTCTTATTTGCGGCCATCAAATATGGCAGGCTTGCAAATTTAGCAGGCGAAGCTTCCCACATCAGCCCCTGACTTTTTTTATCTTTCGCAATTTGCAGTGTTGCTTTCAGTGCGTCCAGGTCAAGAGAGGGTGTTTCACCGCTCCAACCAGAAAGGTTCAGGTAGTTGTATTCCGAAATATTCTTTGTACGGTTATACCAGCGGTTCCGTAAGCCATTGGTGCTGGTAAGGTTTTGATAAACTTCAGGCACCAGTTGTATATCCAGCTTTTCATTGATCGCAAGATTGGCCGAAGGGATATCTGCATGGGTTGAGTATGCATACAATTGGAAACGGACACCAGGGTATTTGGAGCCGATCTTTTGGGCTGTATGGTTCGCCAGGGTAATGCTCTGATCGCTTTCTTTATCATATCCCGCATTTACACAACCAATATTGTCTTTTGAATTTCCCCACTGGGCTCCATCAGTCACTTCTATGCCAACATTGAAATTACCGTAATTCAGTCCCCGGTATTGATTTATGAAAGCAACAGGATTATTCAAAACAGAAGACCTGTATGCTGTATACTTCTGTTCAATAGTATTGGCCCAAAGATCTTTTGCAGCTGTATTATTTACATCCGGAACCGACATAGAGCTCACTGTACGTGAATTATTATAGGCGGCAATGTAGCAGGGGTTATTTTGCCAGGTGCTGTTACCGGCTGCACTTATAATATCACTGCGGTGGCCCGAAAAACTATACTGGCCTGTCATTCCGTTACGGCGTTGGTATAAAGACCAGTTGTGCCCGTTCAAACCGGCATATGATTCCCATCCGTAATTATTGTCATTGTCCATCACCCAGCGGTTATGCCCGCCACTTAAATACCAGCCATTGTATTTAAAGCTAAAGTTATAGGTAGTATCTATTTTTCTATAAGGAGATGTAAGCTGAGGAATTGTTTCCCAGATTGTGCCGGGCAGGTAAAACCTAAACCCAAGTTGTTGAAGGTATTGATAAATCCCAAAGCATAGACCATTATCTTCTGCAGCCGAAAATTTAATACAGCCGGCACCATCCCCCTGCACCCTGCAGGCCTGGCTACCATTAATAGTAGAATCGTATACAAATATGAAACCTGATTGCGGCAGGATACCATAGCTGGCAGTAATAAAATGGCTGCTGTTCACCGCTTTTTGAAGCAGCATGGCAACATCTTCTGCTGTCGATTTCAGCGTTTTTGAAGATTGTACAGGATAGCTTACTGTTTGCGCATTGGTAAATAATACACACAATAATGCTAATGCAATAACAAAGCATTTGCGAATGAACGCCATAGTTAACTTGTTGGTAGTGAGATAAACTATGGTTCAATCAAAGAAATAAATGGATTTGGCTTTGTTATTCTTTGGAAGAGACTAAAATGATGGGGTAAGACATCATTTATTTGTTTGGGGAAATGCTAAGATATTGAAAAAACGATAAAAACAAAAAAAACTGCACTTTTTATTTCATGCAAAAAATTGCTGCACTCTGGTTGAAGAGACAGTTGTACCCGGTAGATTACCTGGCTGTTGGGCAGCGATAGGTACTTATGTTATATGTCAGCCCAACTTCTGCAATGATGTACTGGTCCCTTTGTTTGCTCCAGCCGCGTTGCCTGGTTCCTCCCGGGGCCTGGTTGATTGGATGATCCGGGTCAATTTCCACAGACCTGTCCTGCAACAATGCAGCTTTTGATAATGGAGTAAAGCTGCTTACCGGTGCATAGGTTGTACTCACATCATCCAGGTAATCAGTGGTAGTAAATCGGTGCGCTATTTCAAAAGAGAAGTTTATTTTTTCGCTGAGATTATATTTGATGCCGACGCCCAGCGGTATGCAAACAGCCATGGTATTATATGGCTTACGGCCCTGGTAACCTACCAGCTGTCCTTCGGTACCCAGGGGGCGCAGGAATTCCTTTTCTCCATTGGTATAAGCATACGGGTCGTATGTAAACACACCTACTCCCAGGGTAATGTAGGGAGTAAAAGAGTAATAAGGATCTGTGGGTACAAATTTGAAGAAGTTGAAATCTCCCTGCAGGGCCACTTCCCAAATATTTGAATTGAAACTGAGGTTTCTCAGTTTCTGGTAATCATTCTTGCTGTATACATCGCTGTATCCTACCTGGGCATAGTGTGCGCTTAGCCTCAATCCTACATAATTGCCAAACTGTTTTCTGAAAAAAAGGCCCAAAGCCGGCTTCGGGCGGTTAAGGCCAACCCTTGTATTCAGGTCTCCAAAATAATGAGCCAGCCCCGCTGTTATACCAAACTCGCCCTTTTGTACATACTCCAGGTTTTGAGATTGTGCTTTTACATTTCCGTTAATTGAAATAAAAAGTATGAGCGCAGCTATTTTCATTTTCATAGTATGCAAAATACTGAAATGTTTTCAAAAAAACGGGTTGAGACTGTATTTGTGTTAAAGGCTTTGTTAATCTTTCTTCTTTTCAATTCTAAGGCCAACGCTCATGATGTTTGGCAAAGGATTATCCCTCATGATCTGGGAAATACTGAAATTGTATTTGCCGGGCTGTTTAAACCTACGGGCATCCCCGTTCAGCAATTTCCTTACCTCCCAGATATCGTTCATACCCGACCCTTCCCAGCCATTGGCATCATTACCCAAAACAAGATTGACCTTTTGGATATGCATCGTGTCTCCGGGTGGTTGAAGGCCCACATTAAGCCAGATATTATTATACTGATAAGCATCCGTATGCCTCAACACCAGGTAAATATGATATGGTGAAAGAGTATCCTTAATATCAAAATCGCCCTTGGCAGTAAAAGCCTGCTGCCACTTATACCCAGGTATGGAAGTGTCCTTTTCAAATATTTCAATCTGTGTACATGAATATAGAGACAGGCTGTACACAAACAATAATAAGAAATAGTTTCTATGGCCAATCGTAATTTTCATTCTGTAAACCTTGTTACTTTTTTAATTTATAACAGTACCCTGCTTACAATATATTAAGCACCTGCTCTTTTGCCTTTTCGAGTTCATTCTTCATTTTTACAACACATTTTTGAATGTCCGCATCATATGCCTTACTGCCGGTGGTGTTTATTTCCCGTCCTATTTCCTGCAGAATAAATGATAGCTTTTTACCCTTTCCTTCTTCAGACTCATTGATGATGGACTCGAAATATTCGCAATGCTGGCGCAGCCTGATCTGTTCTTCATGGATGTCTATCTTTTCCATATAATAGATGAGTTCCTGCTCCATGCGGTTATTATCTATATTTTCCTTGCCTACGTGTTTTTCCAGCAACTGGTTTATTTCGTCCTTGATCCTTTTCTTTCTGTTGGGTTCCAAAATCAAAATAGCCTCTTCCTGCTCTTTAATTTGACTGATTCGCAGCAGCAGGTCTTTTTCCAAAACTGCCCCTTCATCAGTTCTGTGCTGATTCAAATTGTTCAATGCTTCCAGAAGCACTTTATTAAATTCTGCAAAGTCGCCCTCACTTAAAATATCATTTGTTGGCGTTACCACTTCCGGCAGCCGCAGCAAAGCACTCAGTACGGAGTTGGTATCAATATTCAGCTCGGTTGCCAGGGCCTCAATTTGTGTATAATATGCTTTAATAAGATCGGTGTTGATATTAACAGGCTTTGATGTGCCATTTTGCTTAATAATTGCCATGCAATCAATAGTACCCCGAACAAGGTGCTCCTGCAAAGTATTCCGTATCTCAAATTCGTATGGTCTTAATAAAGGCGGCAACTTCAGCTGCAATTCAAATTGTTTCCCGTTCAGGGCCTTTATCTCTACCAAAAATGTTTTATCGTTCACAGTTTGCTCTGCTCTTCCAAACCCGGTCATTGATTTTAGCATGTATCAAATTTTAAGCTGCAAGTTAAGGATATAATTATGAGTTGGGCTCAGGGTAAATTTCAAAAGGTTTGTACCCCATGATCCGTTCAGGTTTATCCAGGGGCAAAAAACCAAACTGCAGGTACAAACCATGGGCATCCTGAGTAGCCAGCAACCAGCGTCTCAATCCCTGCAGGTGCGGACAATCCATAATTATTTTCATCAGCCATTTGGAAAGACCATTACCCCGATATGATGGAAGCACAAATACATCAGCCAGGTAAGCAAAGGTTGCACAGTCTGTAATTATCCTTGCAAAACCAACCTGCTTTGAAATTGAATTTTCTGATACATACAATCCAAAACAAAGAGAACCCTCAATACTTCTTTTCACAATTTCGAGAGGAATATTTTTTGCCCAATAGCTTTCGTTACTCAAATAACCATGAATTACAGAAACATCAAGTTTGCTTTTGTCTGTACTGATCGAGAACTGATTTTGTGTTGCTTCGTAAACTTGCATAAAGCTGTATTTTAAAAAATGAGAACTAATCTAAAAAAATAAAGCCCGGCTTTTTTGAGCCAGGCTTTAATATATATATGGGTTAGTAAGTACCGGGAATAAATTCCCTACACAATATTAAAAATAATTTTTGCTAACTAAAAAAAATTTAAGCATTATTTTATTCACATTTTATTTTGGCCTGTGGATAAGGATAGCCCCTTTTTTGTTGATGCGATGATTTTAAAAGTCCGAAAAATTCAATTTGACTTGTTTCATTTTTTTAAATAAAATTTTAAGCATCAGCTAAAACACTTTGTTCATAAGCATTTCAGAAGATATTGATTTTGCATGTGCAAAATCGATTCTATCATTTTAATTTTTGCTTCCGCTCAGTTTACAGTTCATCTGCACCCTTTTTTCTATTTTTTTTCTGAATTTATTTTCAAAAAAAATCAGCAATTCCTTCTGCTCAGCAGCTCTTTTCAAAGTTTTTTTAAGATCAAAGCAGGTAAATGGAAAGCTATGTACCTTTGTTTAAATTTTTAATTATGCAATTCCCTTCTCCAGTTTCATTGCAATGGATCGCTGAATTCATCAATGCGAAATTAGTTGGCAACACCACGGATGCGGCAACCGGTATCAATGAAATACACAAGGTTGAAAAAGGTGATCTTGTATTCGTTGATCATCCCAAATATTACGACAAATGCCTGAACAGTGCAGCCAGTTTTATCATCATCAATAAAGAGACTGCTGTGCCCGATGGGAAGGCACTGCTGGTTGTTGATAATCCATTTGAAGCATATTGTAAAATTGCCAATCACTTCAGGCCATTTGAACCATCTGTGAAAATGATCAGCGATTCTGCGGTTGTGGGCGAGGGAAGTTTTATTTATCCCGGTGCCTTTATTGGCAATCATGTACGCATTGGAAAAAACACCATTATTCATCCCAATGTTACCATTATGGATCATAGTATAATCGGAGACAATGTGGTGATACAGGCCGGAACAGTTATTGGCAGCGACGCCTTTTATTATAACACTAAAAAAGACCGGGAGTTTTGGTATAAAAAAATGCCCAGTTGCGGCCGTGTGATCATTGAAGACAATGTGGAGATTGGTGCAGGCTGTACCATAGACCGGGGTGTAAGTCACGACAGCATCATTGGCAAAGGGACAAAGCTTGATAATATGGTTCATATCGGCCACGATACTGTTACCGGAAAAAACTGCCTGATAGCAGCACAGGTAGGTATTGCCGGCGTGGTAACCCTTGAAGACGGTGTAACGCTTTGGGGCCAGGTTGGTGTAAGTAAAACCTTAACCATTGGGGCCAATGCTGTGATTTATGCACAAAGCGGGGTTGGTAAGGATACCGAAGGAGGAAAAGTATATTTTGGCAGCCCTATTGAAGATGCCAAAGAAAAAATGAAAGAACTTGTTTGGGTGAAAAGGATTCCGCAGCTTTGGGAAAAAGTAATGGGGAAATAACTGGTTACTAAATAGCTAACAGCAACTTCTCTCTTTTGAAAATTACTGGCTGTATAAAATTCTTACCCGAAAAAATACAGTTTAACAATTTACTATTTATTGGGGATGGTTCTGCAATCAAGACCCTGCTTTGCCAACACTGATAATCAGAGCCTGAATTTAGCAAGAAAAGCATCCTTCTTTCTTACAGCGATCTCTATGGCTGTGCCATCCTCCATTTCCACATAGCCTCCCCGGCCTTTATAATATTTTTTCACAAAGCTGGTATTAATAATGTAGGAATGATGAACCCTGCAAAAATTAGTCTCCGGTAATATATCTTCAAACTCCTTTAAATTCCTTGATACCAATTCTTTCCTCTTACTATTAATAAAAACGCTGGTATAACTCCCCTCTGCTTTCAGGTACATTAAATTATTTACATCCTCAAAATAAAACCCTTCACGGGTGGGTAATCCTATTTTTTGAACAGCCTGATTTTCTGGCCTCAGGTTTGTCAGCAGATAGTTAATCCTGCTGTTGATATTTTTTTCTTCTATGCGGTCTATTGCCTTTTTAACGGCGTTCTTTAGCTCATCTATGTTTACCGGCTTCAGTATGTAATCAAGCGCAGCATATTTGATTGCTTTCAGGGCATAGTTATTAAATGCCGTGATAAAAATGATCTCAAATTTTATTGGTGCCAGTTTATCTAAAAGATCAAAAGCATTGCCGAAAGGCATTTCAATATCAAGAAAGACTAAATTCGGGCTGGTCTTTTCGATAATCGCCCGGCCTGTGATAATATCCGGTGCACTGCCGGCGATTATTATTTGAGGGCAATATACTTTAATCAATTCTGTTAGTGTCACAATATTTCCGGGCTCATCGTCGATGATGATACACCTGATCATTTTTGGGCTTATACTCATACAGGTATTTTAAGGTTTATTTGAGTGCCGCAGGCATTTCCATGTTGATCTGTAAGGTCTGTTACCTGCACAGTTATCAAATCCGGTTTATTCAGGTTTAGCAGGGCTATTCGTTTTTCTGTTAGGCTCATTCCCTTTGATTGATATTCAATATGCTTGCTGCTTTTTAGTTCAGCCGAGCGCTTTCTTCCCACTCCGTTATCCTTTACCTCGCAACACAACCAGTCTTTTTCAAGTGTAAATGATATTTCAACCATCCCTGCTCCGGATTCCTTGTTTCTTATTCCATGGCGCAAGGCATTTTCCACATACGGCTGAAGCAGCATGGCAGGCATTTCTAAATAGTCTGCCCTGATATCTTTACTTGCCGTAATTCTGTAATTGAAATTATCGCCAAACCGCATTTTTTCCATGTCCAGGTAATTGGTGAGGTAACGTATTTCTTCATCTACTGTAATGGTTTTTTTTCCTGAAATATCAAGTGTCTGTCGTATCAGGGAAGCAAAACCGGTTAAATACTGATTTGCCTTTTGTTTATCATTAGTAAGGATATATTGCTGGATAGAATTCAGGCAATTAAAAATAAAATGTGGATTCATTTGTGCCTGCATGGCCTGTTGTTCCAATTCGGCAAACTGCTGTTGTATACTATTCTTTTGTTCCAGAGCCCTGCGGGCCTTTTGATTTCTCCAGTTCACTAAAAGTCCTGTTACTAACGCTACCAATAAAAAAACCAATAAGTAAAACCATACTTTTTCCCAAAACGGTGCCGCAATTGAAAAGTGTATTCTTAATGTGTTACTTTTTACACCAAACTTATTTATTGCATACAATTCAAGTTCATAATTGCCAGAAGGCAGCGATTGGTAGCTAAGTCTTCCCTGTTGCGTTTCTCTCAAGACATTATCCAATCCTTTAAGCTTATAATAATAGGCTATTGCGCTGCCAGATTTCATGGAAATGGCAACATAATCAAAATCAATACTGTTATTGTAATAGGCTAATTGATAAACTGTGTCTATTTTTTGCTCCCTGCCTTCAATATTTACACCCAGCAGTTTAAGATTACAGATGGAAGCTTCGGATATCTTTGCTGGATTGAAGTAAGTAAGCCCGGCCGGAGAGCCTACCCAAATCAGGTTATCCTCTGCAAAAAGAGCATTAATAGCATCAGAAGGCAAACCATCGGATATTCCGTATTTAATAATGGGATAATTTTTCTTGCCAAGATCGATTTTATTGATACCCTTATTGGTGGCAACCCATAAAAAATCATGGTCCAAAAAAAGAGATTTACAAATATTGCTGCTTAAGCCATTAACATCCATTACAGTATGTGTTACCCGGCCATCTTTATAAGCAACGATACCTTCGTCGCTGGTAGATATCCAGATGGTATTATCTGCTGCGCACTTAATATCTGTTATACGTCTTGAAAATGCGGGGTGAATATCTCCCAGGTATTTATATGTTTTGTCTGCATTAACTTCATAAAGACCATTAGGAGTACCTATATAAGATTGCCCGTTGTTGTAAAAAACTTTTGTACTCCGGCCTCTCCAAATGGTGTCTGTAATAGAGAGGTCTTTTACTTTCATTTTAAAAACATAACCACTTGTACCAACCAGAATCGTATCGGGATTAATCTCATCAATTGATTTTATTGGAAAAATATAGTTGAATAATGATTTGTCAGTCTCTCTTTTTACCAAAAAAGCATCAAACCCCAGCAATACAACTCCGGATGACAGCCGTTTGATTGTATAGAGCCTGTTTGTTGCAAATGAGTTTTTTGAAAGGCTTAGACCTCCGCTAAAATCAAGCCAGTCAATTTTTCCTTTATCAGCTACTTTTATTGCCTTACTAAATGCAGTACCGCCTATTATTGCATCTCCGTTTTTTACAATAGAAAATATTTCTGAAGCACTATTTGTCCTGTCTGTTTTTGTAATTGTTTTTATTTCTCTGGAAGGTAATTTATAAACGCCTTCTCCGAGGGTAGAAAACCAAAGCTGACCTTCTGCGTCTATAATACACCTGCTTACCCTTTTTCCTGCCAAATAATGGTCGCTCCATTGATTATGTATAGTGTCTATTGCCCAGGTACCGTCGCTTGAATTAACATGTGTCCAAACTCCATTCACCTGCCTGTAGCTGAGCATTTCACTTTTTAGATTAAGAAATTTATTTACTCGGCCCAAAGAATCCACCCTGGTTGTAACCCAGAAATTTCTCTTACCCGGGTTGTAATTTGTCTCTGTAATATTATGCAAGAATGTAAATACCCCTTTTGATTCGTAAGCATAAACCGTGCGGTTGCTAATGCAAACAAGATTTATTCTTCCAAAACCATTATCAACATCCAGTGTGTAATTTTTTCCGTAAATCGATGATGCTTCTTTTTGCCAGAGACTGTCTTGCGAGGAAATAATCACTACTTTATTTACTGCTCCAATGGCTACGGTTCCGTTTCTATCTTCAGCAAAAGAAGTGGCTGCATTACTTAAATGTACTTTTTTAATAAGAGCACTGTTGGTTTTGTTAAATATGCCACCCTGGTAGTAATAACATATTTCTTTACTAAAGCAGCTGATCCATATCCTGCCCCGTGAGTCAGAAAACAGCTTTAAAACCTCGTTATCGGGTAATCCATCTTTCACAGTAAAGTTTTTAAAACCATTACCATCAAAACGACTGAGGCCGTTTTCTGTGGCAAACCACATAAACCCGTCTTTATCCTGGCACAGATCATATACAGTTGAGCCTGCAAGGCCATCTTTTGTGTCGTAATGTATATAATTGAAATCCTGGGAATGTACCGTAATGGTTGCAAGCAGTAAGGGAAATATGTAGAGAAGCAATTTCATCCGGGCTAATAGGCTTTAGTACTATGAATATATAAAAAACCCTGACCATTTAGCCAGGGCGATCTTATAAGAGTACTGATTGCGTGTAAGTCAAAAGTAGCATCAGTATTACTCTGTTTCAGGAAAAGTTCATATCTGAGTGCATTTGCAGCATAACTGTGCATCTTTTATAGCAAGCGTACCTTATTTATCTTTATAATCATAGGGCAGCATGTCCCCCACTTTTTCCCAACTCCAGTAACCGGTGATGGTTATATCATTCTGATCAAAGTAAAAACCGTTCTGCTCTATCTCTAAGGCCTCATTGGGCAAAAATAACAGCTCAGAAAGCTGGAATTTTACCTGTACATCAGGATTTGCTGCAAGGTAAGCCTCTGGCAATGGTTCTTTTTTGTAAATAACAGCCATTGCATTTTGACGGGGCATTATTTCTGCCACATGGCTGCTATCGTCCTGGCTATACTGCACTGCTCCATAAAAATCTTTCAGCGGAATAGCATTTTCCTGGTCATTATTTTTTACAATGAACTGTATCTCAAATCCTTCTTCCCTAAGCCTTTTTTGGTACATACTCCGCATAAAATGCAATATCGATCCGTTGTACGCAACCTGTCTTGCCACCAGCCATTGGTTTGCCTTCACCGTATCTGCTGCCTGCATTTCCTGAAAAAGGGGATATCCAGTATACACACTCACCTGTGTATTATACTCATGTACAAATGAATCAAGTTCATATTTAATGGTATAACCCAGGGCGTCATTTACAATTTCAAGCGGTTCGGTTGCCAGTATCTTCAGGCGCTTTGATTTTCGGTAGTAATAGAATTTCAGGGCTTCTTTATTTTTAATGTAACATTGTTTGCTGTTCGCTGTTTTTCCAATAAAATTCTCCATAAAAAAGTCCCCGTATTTGGCAAGCCCATCAGCTACTTCTGAGGTTGACTTTACGACAAATTCTTCCAGCGATTTTTCCTTTTTCTTAATTTCAATCACTATTTCATTATTACCTGCATCACCTGCCGATACTCTTTTTGTTTCCGTTTGATAACCCGTAAAAGTTACTACTATACTGTAGCCACCTGCCGGCAGGCTTAAATTAAAATAGCCGCGGTCGTTTGTGGCTGTTCCCAGGGTGGTATTTTCGGCAAATACAGAGGCACCCTGTAAAGGCAGCTTGGTTTCCGCATCGAGGATTTTACCACTGATGGTATATCCCGTTTGAGCAAAAATTACCAGGGCATTAAAAGCAATTACTAAAGAGAGTATTATTTTTTTCATTTGGTTTCTTTTCAGGCATAATGGATGCACTAATTATGCGAAAGTAAATTACCTGCTGTTAATATTTTGTTGTAATGCCAAACAGGAATCGGCAATGGTATCTTCAATTGCCCGATACGAAAAGCCAGGAAGGAATTTCTTTAATTTGTTATTATCAAAAGTGGCTTTTGTCATTGCTGTGGCTGCAGTTTCCTTTGTCAGCAGCGGTTCTGTTCCTTTAAAAAAACTCTTGATGGCTTCAAGCCGCCAAACAATTTGAGCCAGCAGCGGCGTTACTTTTTTATGTGGTGCCTTTTTCCCAAATGCTTTTGCTATTAACCCAAACACTTCTGCATAAGTCCGGTTTTCTGCACTTAGTATAAACCGCTCCGCTGTGATATTGCTGTTCATCAGTTCAATCATTGCTTTTGCCACATCTTTCACATCCACAAAACCCGTACTACCCTCGGTATACCAGGGAAATTCATCATAAGCTGTTTTAAATATCTTAGAAGAACCGTTGTTCCAGTCGCCTGCACCCAATATAATAACCGGGTTTACTATCACCGCATCTAATCCCTCTCCAATGCCACGCCAAACCTGCATTTCGGCCAGGTACTTGCTTTGGCCATAAGCGCTGTTACTGGTTTCTTCAGTCCAGTTCATAGTTTCATTAATGGGTTCATTTTCCCTGATGCGGCCCAGTGCCGCAACTGAACTTACATACACCATTTTCTGTATCCCGGCCTCCAATGCCACATTAACCACATTGGCCGTGCCTTCAATGTTTATCTTATACATCTGCTCCCTGCGCCTGGGATTAAAGCTTACCACTGCTGCGCAATGGTACACCTGGTCAATGCCCTGCATAGCTTCTTCCAGCCCTGTTACATCCAAGATATCGCATTGAGTAAGCTGGAGATTGCTATCAGCCTGCAGTGCTGGTTTTGTATGATTGTAGAGAACCCTAATTTTTTTACCCTGCTGCAGCAACTGGGCGATCAATTCATTACCAAGTAAACCTGCACCACCTGTAACTAAGATCATGTTCTGTTAATTATATTCGTAAAAGCCCTTCTTTGTCTTTTTACCCAGTTCACCTTTTGCTACTTTGTCAATTTGTAATGCTGAGGGTTTAAATCTTTCGGCCTGATTGCAGGCATTATATAGGGATTGGGATACAGCCAGGTTAATATCATTGCCAATTAAATCCATTAATTTAAATGGCCCCATTTTAAACCCTGATGCCTCCATCAATTCATCCACGGTTTCAATTGTTGCAATATCATTTTCCACCAGCTTCATAGCTTCCAGGTAATAATGCCTGGCAACACGGTTTACAATGAACCCGGGCGCATCTTTACACATCACCGGTGTTTTTTTCATTTGCAAGCAAAGATCATAAACGGTTTGTGCAACAGCATCCAGTGTCTGCTCTCCTTTTACAACCTCCACCAATCTCATTACCTGGGCCGGGTTAAAAAAATGCATGCCCACCACCCGCTGCGGCTGCTGTATCTTTGACTGTATTTCGGAAACAGAGAGCGAAGACGTGTTGGTGGCAAATATTACTTCTGCGTGATTGACTTCTGCCAGCTGATTGAATATTGCCACTTTGGCTTGCAGTTTTTCAACAACAGCTTCAATAACAATATCGGCCAGGCAATCGTTAGTGTCCGTCACAAAGCGGATGCGTTGGTAAATATTGTCCTTATCGGCAGCCGTGATTTTACCTTTTTCAACCAGGACCTGCAGGTTATTATCAATAGCTGCCTTTGCTTTTTCCAGCACTTCTGCATTGATATCAAACAACAGGGTATAAAAGCCGCTTTGAGCAGCAGTTTGTGCTATACCGCTGCCCATGGTGCCGGCACCAATAACACAAACGGAGTTAATTGACTGTATCATGCAGAGGATTTAAACCGCACTGGTAAACTGTTTCAAAAACCGCACATCGTTCTCACTGAAAAGCCTCAGGTCTTTTATCTGGTATTTTAACATGGTAATTCTTTCTATACCCATGCCAAAAGCAAAGCCTGTGTATTTATTGCTGTCTATACCGCAATTATCAAGCACATTTGGATGAACCATACCGCAACCAAGGATCTCCACCCAGCCTGTTTTTTTACAAACGCTGCAGCCTTCTCCGCCACAGATCAAACAGCTTATATCCATTTCGGCACTTGGTTCCGTAAATGGAAAATAGCTGGGGCGAAAACGAACTTTTACTTCTTTACCAAACATTTCCTGTACAAAGAAATACAAGGTTTGCTTCAGGTCGGCAAAAGAAACATGTTCGGCGATGTATAACCCTTCCACCTGGTGAAAGAAACAATGTGCCCTTGCGCTGATGGTTTCATTTCGGTATACCCGGCCCGGGCAAATAATGCGGATAGGTAATTTACCTCTTTGCATTTCACGTACCTGCACACTGCTGGTATGGGTGCGCAAAAGCCAGTCGGGGTTCCGGGAAATATAGAATGTATCCTGCATATCCCTTGCAGGATGGCTTTCAGGGAGGTTGAGGGCAGTGAAATTATGGAAATCGTCTTCAATTTCCGGCCCTTCCGCAACGGCAAAACCAAGGCGCTGGAATATAGATACGATCTGCTTTTTTACAATACTGATTGGATGACGGCTGCCGAGGGGCAGGGAATCCGCAGGTAAAGAAAGGTCAATATTATTAACTGTATCCCGTTGTTCATTGTTAGAAGAAGCTTTAATCTCCTCGTATTTGCCTTCAGCAAAAAGTTTAAACTCATTTAGTAATTGCCCGGCTTCTTTTTTATTTTCGGCTGCCACATTTTTCATTTCTCCCATCAGCGCTTTTACCAGCCCTTTTGTTCCCAGGTACTTAATGCGAAAAGTCTCGGCATCACCGCCGTTAAAAGCCAGCATCTCTGTTTTTAATGCTTCTATCTGTTGTGTCAACTGTTCCATACAGCAAAGATAAGGAACTTGGTTTTTAGGGCTTAATTCATTGAATGGAAAAGTCAGTAAAGGCTTTAGATAATTTTTAACATCAGTTATTTTGAAACGGGCCGGCCTTCATATTATCTTCATAATTCAAATTTTACATCCCCGCAATTTATGGACCCCGACGCTGCCGATGCCTGCTTCCCTTACAAGCTAATGGAACTGGTTACCTCGCAAATGGCAAAAACAACCCTGGTTTCGGTTGTTTTTACAGCCTGTAATTATTATGAACCCAATGCTGCCTCAAATGCCAAGCCTGCAGGCTTTAGTAAAACAGACAGTGCTGCTATCAAAGTGAATAATGCTGACGCTCCTAAAAAGAAAAAGAAAACCATTTACCTGACTTTTGACGATGGCCCCAACAAAGGCACCAAAAACATGATGCACATTGTGCAGCAGGAAGAAATACCCGTTACCCTGTTCATAGTGGGCGGGCATGTGTTCGGCAGTAAAGAGCAAACTGCCATATTCGACAGCCTCGTAAACTGCAACCTGTTTGAAATAGCCAATCACAGTTTTACCCATGCCTTTAAAAATAAATACGCCAAATTTTACCAGGTGCCAGATAGTGTGGTAAATGATTTTAAACGCTGTGCCGACAGCCTTCATTTAACAACCGGCATCATACGTACACCCGGAAGGAACATTTGGCGAACCCGGTCAGTGAATTGCACTGATATCATCTCATCTAAAACTGCGGCAGATACGCTTTTTGCCAATGGTTTTACCATAACCGGCTGGGACCTGGAATGGCGGTTTGATGAAAACTTAAAACTCATCTCGAACAGCGATGAAATGCTGGATAAGATCGACAGCATGTTCACCCGGGCCAGAACCAAACTGCCTGACCAACTGGTATTACTTGCACACGACCAGGTATATCAAAAACCAGATGATTCGGCAGAATTACATCAATTCATTATCAAGCTGAAAGCTAAGAATGAATACAATTTTGAAACTATCAGCAAATATCCCGACCTTAAAAATTAACAGCTTTGTTTGTATAAAATCTTTAATTTTAAATCCTAAAATTTATAACTATGGATTTGTTTAAATCTGGAAATCCTGCCTTATCTGAAAAAAGATTCAAGGATACCGTATTGGATGATGTGGTTACACATGAAAATGCCATGACCGTAAAAGGCACTTTGCAAAAATTCGGTTTTTTATTCTTAATGGTAATGGGTACCTCATTTTATTCCTGGAAAGAATTTGCTGAAGGAGGAAATGTAGTGCCACTGATTTTGATTGGCGCTATAGGTGGATTCGTGATTGCCATTACCTTGATGTTCAAAAAAGAATGGTCACCCTTTTTGAGTCCTGCTTATGCCTTGCTGGAAGGTTTATTCCTGGGAGCTATCTCTGCCTATTACAATTATGCCTTTGCCGATAAGGCCCCCGGCATTGTAATAAATGCAGTAGGATTGACATTTGGCACCGCCATCGCCATGTACCTGCTGTACAGTTTCAGGATCATCAGGGCTACCGAAAAATTCAAAGCAATTATTATTACTGCTACTGCCGGCATTGCTGTTTTTTACCTGATCACACTGGTACTAAGCTTCTTTGGTATTCAGATTCCTTTTTTACACGAAGGAAGTATGCTGGGGATTGGCTTTTCTCTTTTTGTAGTAGCACTGGCGGCACTCAACCTCATCATAGATTTTGACATGATTGAAAAAGGTGCAGAGCTGGGTGCCCCCAAGTATATGGAATGGTTCGGCGCTTTTGGTTTGCTGGTAACCATTGTTTGGTTATACCTGGAAATTCTGAGGCTTTTATCAAAGATCAGTAAGCGATAAAATACTTACCCGATAAAAAAAAGCCGCTCTTTCCGGGCGGCTTTTTTATTGATATTCTCTTTATTTATTTTACTCTCTCCCGTCCAGTAAATTACCCAGTCCGCCCAGCAGGCTGCCTTCTTCTTTACGATGATAAGTGTATTGCTGTAACCTGCCTGCCAAACGGCTGATGGGTAAGGATTGAAGCCATACTTTACCCGGCCCGGTAAGTTTAGCAAAGAATAGGCCTTCGCCACCAAACATCCAGTTTTTAATACCCCTTACCATTTCAATATCAAAATCTATCCCTGCTGTGTAAGCCACCACGCAACCTGTATCTACTTTCAAAACTTCTCCCGGCTGTAGTTCCTTTTCCACCACATAGCCGCCCGCATGCGCAAATGCCATTCCATCACCCTCCAGTTTTTCCATAATAAAACCTTCTCCGCCAAAAATACCGGTGCCCAACCTGCGCTGAAATTCGATACCAATGCTTACTCCCTTGGCTGCGCAAAGGAAAGCATCTTTCTGAGCAATGATCTTTCCGCCCAATTGCTGCAGGTCGAATGAAATAATTTTACCGGTATAGGGTGCTGCAAAACTAACCCGTTTTTTTCCCTGGCCAGTATTGGTAAATGCAGTCATGAATAAGCTTTCGCCCACCAGCAATCTTTTACCGGCGCTGAACAGCTTACCCAGGAAACTATTATCCTGCTGCTGGCTGCCATCACCAAAAATGGTGTGCATTTCAATCCCATTATCCATCATCATAAAAGCACCGCTTTCTGCAATGGCTGTTTCATTGGGGTCCAGTTCAATTTCCACAAACTGTAATTCTTCCCCGTAAATTTTGTAATCAATTTCATGATTTGTTCGCATGGCTGTTATTTTTTTTGTGAATTTAGTATCAATTAAAAAAACGAAAATATAAAATTAGGATAAAAGGAAAAATGCCGCCCGTTTATGAGCAGCATTTTCCAGATTTTTCATAAAGACAATATCTTAGGCCTTTGTTTCAATTTTGGGCTGTTTCAATTTTCCATTCCATACTTTTTTGCCCTGCAGCCTTCTTACCAGGTACATTATTGCTACAAAAATGAAGAATAATGGGCCAAAGAACCCGAGCAACCCGATAAACTTAGTGCCATAAAACTGTTCCATTGGCCTGCGCAACCTTTCTGAAATCAGGTACATACTTGGTACCATGATGAGGGTAAGGAAGAAAGCGAATAGCAAACCAAAGATCATCGTCCAGCTAAGCGGACCCCAGAACACCACACTATCGCCACCAAAGAAAATATGCGGGTTCAGGTGCTGGAACAGCGAAACGAAATCGATGTTAAACCCAACGGCCAGCGGCAGTAAGCCCAGTATGGTTGCAATGGCTGTAAGCATTACAGGGATGATACGTATCTTACCTGCTTCAATAGCTGCAGCCCTGGTACGCATGCCCCTGCCGCGTAATTCATCGGTAAATTCTATCAACAGGATTCCGTTTTTAATAACGATACCTGCCAGCGCAATGATGCCAACCAGCAACATGATTGTTGCAATGGTCATACCGGTAAAAGCATAACCCAGCAATACACCAATAATACTGAAGAAAATTTCGGTAATTACAATGAATGGCTTACTGATACTGTTGAACTGAAGCACCAATATTAAAAATATAATGGCCAGGGCACCAAAAAAGGCATACATCAGAAATGTATTGGTTTCCTTTTCCTGCTCACTTTGTCCGCTCAGTTTTAAAGTAACGTCAGAAGGTATTTTGCTTTTTGCCCTGAACTCATCCAGCTTCAGCTGCAGCTCTGCATTGATGGGGCCTACCATGGTAGGATCCAGCACATTACTTTGCAACTGAATGGTTCGTTTTACATTTTTACGTTTGATTGCCCCGGTTGCATTGGTATAATCAATGCTGGCTACCGAACTGATGGGTATGCTCTTAACCCGCATGGTATTCATATCCATAAATGTAATGCGCATGTTCATCAGGTCGGTAATATTGTGCCGTATAAGGTCTGTGGTCCGCAGCTGAATCTTGTATTCATCCTCTCCATCCTTAAGCTTGCTTACCTCTTTACCAAATAAGGCAGTGCGTATCTCCATTCCAATCTGACCGGTACTCAATCCCTCCATCATGGCTTTCTCCCTGTCAACATTAATGCTTATTTCAGGACTGTTCAGATCGACATCCATCTGCAGATTTTCAATTCCGTTTATCTGGTTGGTGTCCATAAAGTGCGACAGGTCGTTGGCTACTTTTGCAATGCTCTCAAAATTATCACCCTGTATCTCAATATTCACCGGGGGGTCTGTCGGAGGTCCGCCATCTTCCTGCGCCACTTCTATACTGGCACCCGGCACGCCGGTCATCTGCCTGCGTATCTCATCTTTGAAAGGAAGTGTCTTTTTGCCGTTCCGTTTATCATACTCCACAAATGAAACCTGTATACGGCCCAGGTTAGGTTGCACACTACGGTTATTGTCACGGGGATTATTGGCACTTACTGCCACATTGGTAATAATACTTTCCACAATACCACCAGGTTTTCCGGGTAGTTCATCTTTCAGTATGTTCTGAACCCTGCGTTCCAGCATATGGGTAACGCTATCGGTATATTTAATGTCGGTACCAACCGGTAATTTTAAATATACATACACAAAATTCGGATCGCCACTGGGGAAAAAGGTTGATTTATTTCCACGTACCATCAACAATAAAGCTGCGAGCACGAACAAACCAAACAGGGATATAAATGCCCATACAGGCCTCCATCCCACCAATATCCACTTAAGCAACCGCTCATAATGGCTCATCAGCCAGGGCAATGCCCTGCGCTGAAAAACATGGATGGTATGATTTAATACATAAGCATTAAACACCATCAGGATTGCCATCAGCAATAAAAAGTTGGCTGTGCCATGTGCGCCTCCTAAATGCAGTAAGACACCGGCCACAGTAAAAATGATGAACCATTTATTTCTCCATATTTGTTTGGCAGGTTTTTCATATTCCTTGCCCTCTGGCTTCATAAAGCTTACCGCAAATACGGGGTTGAAGACAAATGCCACGATCAATGATGCCGCTAACGTCAGAATGAGCATCACCGGCAGGTAGATCATGAATTTCCCGATAAGTCCTTTCCAAAGCAATAAGGGAAAGAATGGAGCCAGTGTGGTGGCTGTACCTGCCAGCACCGGGATAAACACTTCTCCCGCCGCTTCTTTGGCACTTCGGACTATCGGCACTTTGCCATTGTTATAAATACGGTGCGTATTCTCAATGACGACTATCGCATCATCCACAATAATACCCAGGCCCAATAGCAAAGCAAACAGCACAATAAAGTTGAGTGTGATATCGGTACCAATGATCCAGTTGCCTAGCGGAATAAATAAGAATGCTACAAACACACTGAGCGGCACACTGAGCGCCACAAAGAAAGCGTTGGTAACACCCATAAAGAACATGAGGATCAACAATACCAGTATAAACCCGATAATGATGGTATTCACCAGCTCATTGAAGGAAGTTTTAGTGGCCTTGCTGAGGTCGCCGGTAATCACCACGTTCAGGTCTTTCGGCAACTCTTCCTTCTCTTTCATCTCGGCCACAATACCCTTTATTTTATCTGCCGCATTGATCAGGTTTTCACCGGCACGTTTTACAATGTTCAGTGTTACCACATTCTTACCATCCAGGCGGGCATAGCTATCCTTTTCTTTGATGGTATCTTTTAACTCGGCAATATCTTTTAAATACACCGTAGCGCCCTGGGCGCTGCTGCGTACCACAATATTGTTGAGGTTGATGGAGCTGATGAACTGACCTTTTACTTTAATAGTGCGGCGCATATCACCCACTTCAAGCGTACCACCGGTGATATCCCTGTTCTCCCGGCTAATGGCATTTTCAATATCCATGAAGCTCACACGGGCCTGGCTCATTTTATAAGGATCAACATTTACCTGTATCTCCCTTTCCGGCGCACCTACAATTTCTGCACGGGTAATCTCTGTAAGTTCTTCAAACCTGTCCTGCAGTTTATCGGCATATTGTTTTAGTTTGATGCCGTCATAATCGCCGCTCACATTCACAAACATGATGGGCATTTCGCTGAAGGCGAATTCTGCCACATCCGGCTGAGAAGTAAGGTCTGTTGGCAGATCTGTTTTTGCCTTATCGATAGCATCTTTAACTTTTTGCTTGGCCAGTTCTGTCTTAACATCCGTATCAAATTCTGTAACGATCAAACTGTAATCGGCCTGCGAAGTACTGGTTATCTTTTTAACCTTGGCGCCGCTGATACCTTTCAGCTGTTTCTCGATTGGCCTGGTCACCAGGTTCTCAATATCCTTGGGTGAATTGCCTGCATATACCGTAACTATGGAAATAGTTGGCACCACAATGTCGGGGAACTGCTCCTTGGGCATGGTGTTGAACTTGATCAGGCCAAAGGCCGATATCAGCACTGCGATAATGTAAATGGCCGTGCGGTTGTCAACAGCCCAGCTGGTGAGGCCAAACTCTTTAAATTTTTCTTTTACTCCTTCTACGAAATTCATAAATATTATTTTGCATTTTCTTGTAAAAAGAAAACTGGTTAGTTCTGTTTAACACTTGTATTGTTATTGCCTTGTCGCTATTCCCTGTCCTTCGTATAAATTCTGGAAACCTTCAGTAATCAGCTGGTCACCAGCTTTCAGGCCAGCCCTGATCTCCACAAATTCTCCATACACTTCCCCGATAGTCACTGTTATACGATGTGCAGTTGTTTTTCCGTTACTGCTCTTGCTTAGAACAAAAACATATTTACCTGTTTCATCGCTTTGCACCACATTAACCGGGATTACAACAGCATTAGCGGCTGCATAATCAAGAATCTTCACAACGGCAGACTGGCTTGGTTTTAAGATTGGGTCATAAGGAATTTTTGCTTCGGCAATAAATCCGCGTTGCGTAGGATCGATAGCCTGGCTGATCAAAGAAAGTGATGAGTTGATCGTTTTACCCGCATCCGGTATGCTGATGATCACCGGGGATCCCTTGCGCATCCTGGTCAAATAATTTTCAGGTACATTAACCACTGCTTTTAAAGAAGAAGTGTTTACGATCTTTATTTGAGGTCCTGTTGCACCCATTCCCGAAAATGTTTCTCCCACCCTGATTGCCACCACATCCGCAATACCCGATACATCACTATATACATTGGCCGTCTTCAACTGCTCCTGCAATGTTTTTATATTCTCCTGGGCTGCAGCCAGCTGGTTCTCCAGGCTTGTTACATTTGTTTTTGCAGTGATAAGCTGCACTTCTGTTCCAATACCTTCCTTCCAGAGATTTTGCTGGCGCTGATACAGGTTTTTTGCATATCCCAGTTGTGTTTTGATCCCTTCAAGCTGCTGAGTGGCTGCAGTTACACTCTGGCGCAAAATGGCATCATCCAGCTTTAACAGCAACTGCCCTTTCTTTACTGCCTGCCCCTGTGTTACATAAACAGCCTTTACCTGGGCAGGGCCCATGCGTGGAGAAATGTAGGAGATATTATCGGCATCCACTTTTCCCATCAGGTCAATATAGTGCTTAAAATCCTGCGTGGCTACCGGTGCCACACTCACCAGTTTGATCTTGGCTGCATTGGCAGTAGCACTGTCAATCTTCTCAAGCTCGGCCTGCAGCCTGGCTATTTCAGCCTCATCCTTTGCTTTTTGCGTTTTTAATTTTTCAAGGGCTGCTTTTTTATCATTGATGCCAGCCGCACCGTCTTTGCTGCTGTTGCCGCAGGATGCAATCAGGGCCATGGTAAAAAAAGCGATCGAAATTTGTGTTATCTTTTTCATCATTTTATAGTTAGTCATATTAATTATAATTTACCCGTGGCTTTCAGATAATCAATCTTTGCAATGATCGCTTCTGATAATGCCGTGATATAATTGGTTTGAGCCGTTTTAAGATCGAGCTGTGCCGTATTGATCTCAGTGGCAGAGCCGGTTCCTATTTCATATTTCTTTTTTGTCTGGCCATATACTTTTTCTGCCAGTGCCATGTTCTTTTTCTGAAAATCCATGGAAGCAACGGCTGTTATGAAATTGTTCTTGGCCTGCTCCACTTCATAATCGATGTTTATTTTCAGTGCCTCTGTTTGGTTCTTCGATTTTTGCAGTTCGAGCCTGGCCTTTTGAGTCCTGGCTTTTAACGCAAAGCCGTTGAAAATAGGCACATGCATTTGCAGACCGATATACGATGTACTGAACCAGTCCCCTTTACCAAAAAAATCGAATTTGCTGCGCTGGGCCTGCAGCGCATAGTTGCCCACCAGGTTAAAAGAAGGCAGCTGGCTAAGCTTGTATCTTCTTACATTCAGTGCATTCAGTTTATTGGCAGTTTCACTTATCTGGAAATCCTTACGATCTGTGTATTTATACTGGCTGGCTTCCAGAACCCCTTCCCTGATCTTATTGTCATCCAGCGTGTCGGTAAGTACCAGGCTGTCTTTCATTGGCATGCCCATCAGCACTTTTAAACCAGCGTATCCATTTGTTATCATATTGCTGGCTTTCAGTTTTTCTGTTTGCAGGTTGGCAAGCTGCACTGCCAGCTTATCAATATCCACTTTTTCAGTAAAACCGTTATCATACATCACCTGCACATCATGTTTCAGCTTTTCCAGCCTGGCTATATTGGCATCCAGCAATTCGATCTGGATCTTACCGGTTACCAGCTGGTAATATACTTTCTGCACATTGGCAATAATATTTTCCTCTGTAAGCTTTTGTATCTGTTCCATATAACTAACAGTACCATTGCGTGCCTTGAGTGCAATAAACACCTGGCCGTCAAAAACGATCTGGCTCAACGAAACACCTGTATTGGCATTCCATTTGGTCCCAAATTTTACCGGCACATAGGTCCCTGCCGGCTGCCCCACGATTTGCCCTGGCAAAAGTGTGGTTGGTATTTGCAGATAATCGGTAAGCGAAGCCGAGCCTGAAATTTGCGGCAAGGCAATTGAAGTAACATCCCGGTTGGTTTGCTTTTGAATCAGTACATCCAATAATGAATTCTTCACCTGCACGGCATTCTTACGTGCATAGTCGGTTGCCTGCTGCACAGTAAATGAATTTACCGTTTGTGCATTAGCCAGGGTACCTGCAAACAACAGGCACATACCCAATAAACTATAAACTCTTATTTTTTTCATCACAGTTTTTATTTCTTTATTTTTTCTCCAGTTTCAATTTTTGTTCTCTGTATTTAATGATAAACCTGTAGCCTTTTTGTGATACCAGCCCAAAAAGAAAGTGTACCAGTATCTCTTCTTCTATTTTGGCAAGACTGTGTTTTAAACTTTGCTGAAAGTCGGGACTAAAGGGGATGAACATAGTTTCCACCCGGTACCTGCATAAAATATCAACTGCTATCTCGGGCCTGTACAGCTCTTCCTTTACACCCCGTTCCAGGTTTTGCCGGCATACATTATACAGAAACTCGTTTTTATGCTTTTTGAATTTGGCAAAGGCAGCAGGGTGATATTTCTGCATATCATGCAATATGGAAGGGTTCATCGTTTTCAGCATTTCTGCCATCATATCCATTACCAGGAATATTTCATGCACTGCATTTTCCGATACTGCGATATCTTCCCTGCAGGCACACTGGTTGGTTTCTATCACTTCATCCACCACTGCTTCCACCAGCTCATCTTTGTCTTTAAAGTACTGGTAGATGGTTTTTTTGCTCATACCCAGGTTAGCAGCAATATCATCCATGCTTACACTGCGTATGCCATAGCGCATCACCAGCTCATGTGCCGCTTTTTGAATCCTTTGTTTTGTATCCATTTCTGCCATAGTCGGGCGCAAAACTATGGAAACTTTTTATGTAACCAAAGTTTCCGTTGTGTTTTTTTACAATTCGTAATAATTATTTAACAGGCGGCGGCATACGCTTACCGGCGGCAATAAACCCCATACCTGCATAAACAACTATCTTTACCGGGTTAAAACAGATGCTCATGAACAAGCCTTTCAACTACAGAAAAATACTGCAGTACCTGTTACAGGGATTACTTATACTGGGGCCCGTAACTATTACGGGATATGTACTTTACCAGGTTTTCTCCTCCATCGACAGCCTGATACCCATTTTTTCCTATACCGACACACAGGGAGTGGTACATGTTAGAAATTACGGCATCGGGTTTATCATTATCCTTGGCTTCCTTATACTGATCGGGTATTTCAGCTCTTTCTTCATTACAAGCCGCATTGTGAGTTTTTTTGATAAACTGCTCGAGAAAACACCGGGCATTAAGCATATTTACGGCACTACCCGTGACTTTTTTGAGGCATTTGCAGGCGAGAACAAGAAATTTACCAAACATGTACTGGCCAATGTGGATGATAATGATGTGTGGCGGTTTGGGTTTATAACCCGGGAAGACATGGAAGATTTTGGTTTAAAAGAGTATGTAACCGTATATGTGCCCATGGCGTACTCTATTGCGGGCAATGTATATGTTATCCCGAAAAAGAGGGTTAAGTTAATCGACAATATCAGTGCCTCTCAAACCATGAAATTTGCTGTAAGCGGTGGTGTTACCGATATCGATGATGATGAAACCAAAAAATAAATAAGCTGTATATTTAAGCAGCTTAAATTATTACCCCATGAAAAAAGCTGCCCAATCCTTACTTCTTGCCGTTTTGCTATTGCATACCCAGGATGTTTTTTGCTGGGGTTTTTATGCCCATCAGCAAATAAATTACCATGCTGTTTTTTTGCTTCCGCCCGAAATGATGGTTTTGTATAAACCAAACATTATTTTTTTAAGCGAACATGCCACCGACCCGGATAAAAGGCGCTATGCAGTGCCCGAAGAAGGACCCCGGCATTTTATAGACATTGATCACTATGGTACTTTTCCTTTTACAGCTTTACCAAGGAAATGGGAAGAGGCTGTGGAAAAATTTGGGAAGGATTCCTTACTGCTGCACGGGATTGTTCCCTGGCATATACAAACCATGCTGTATCGGCTTACTGATGCATTCAAACAAAAAGATTACAGCCGGATAATGAAATACAGTGCCGACCTGGGGCACTATATTTCAGATGCACATGTTCCGCTGCATGCCAGCAGCAACCACAACGGGCAGCTCACCAATCAAAAAGGAATACATGCATTTTGGGAAAGCAGGGTGCCGGAGCTGCTGGCCAAAAAAGAATTTGATTTTTTTATTGGCCGGGCCGAATACATACAGAGTCCGTCAGCGTTCATCTGGAAAAGAGTTTTGGAAAGCGCTGCCGCAGCAGATACCGTGCTGGCATACGAGCGTGAACTAACCAAAAAATTTGCCGATGACAAAAAATATGCGTTTGAGAACAGGAACGGCAAAACCATCCGCCAATATTCCGAAGCCTTTACCGTCGCTTACAATAAAATGCTGGATGGCATGATAGAGCGCAGGATGCGGCAGTCGATTTTTGCCATTGCATCTTTTTGGTATACAGCATGGGTAAATGCCGGTCAGCCTGATCTGAAAGAAATGGCCGGAAAGAAATTCTCTGAAAATGACATTAAAGAATTTGAAGAACTTGATAAACAATGGGCCTCCGGGGCCACCATGATTGGCCGGGAAGAACAATAAGAGTTAAAGTGATTCGATTTGGGTATTTTTGCAACCCAATAATCAATTATCAAATGCCAGTGGTTCACAATTTTAATGCAGGCCCTTCTGTTTTACCCAGGTCGGTCTTTGAGGAAGCTTCGAAAGCTGTTTTAGATTTCAATAATACAGGCCTGTCCATTTTGGAGATCGGCCATCGTACATCGCTTTTCCAGGAAGTAATGGATGAAGCCAGGGCACTGGTAAAAGAACTGATGCAACTGGATGATGAACATGATGTGCTGTTTCTCCATGGCGGCGCTTCCACCCAGTTTATGCAGGTGCCCTACAATTTGCTGGATGAAAAAGAAACAGCCGCCTTTACAGATACAGGTGTGTGGAGTACAAAAGCGATTAAGGAAGCCAAACTTTTTGGAAAAGTGGAAGTGGTTTGCAGCAGTAAGGAAAGTAATTTTTGTTATATACCAAAAGATTTTGCAGTACCAAACGATTGCAAATACCTGCACATAACTACCAATAACACCATTTATGGTACGCAATGGCAAAAGATCCCCAAAACCAGCAACAGCCTGGTAGCCGATATGAGCAGTGATATTTTAAGCCGTGTTTTAGACTTCAATAGTTTTGACCTGATATATGCCGGCGCACAAAAGAACATGGGGCCGGCCGGCGTAAACCTGGTAGTGGTTAACCGTAATATACTGGGCAAGGTTAAACGTGCCATCCCTACTATTTTGGATTACCGGAATCACATAAAAGAAGGCAGCATGCTTAATACACCTCCGGTATTTGCCATTTATGTTTGCCTGCTTACACTCAGGTGGCTGAAAGCACAGGGCGGTGTGGCTGCCATTGAAAAGCTGAATGATGAAAAAGCTGCTTTATTGTATGCAGCCATTGATGAAAGCAATCAGTTTATCGGCACAGCCAATAAAGAAGACAGGAGTAAAATGAATGTTTGCTTTGTTATGAAAGATAACAGCCGAGAAGAAGAGTTCCTGAACCATACAAAAGAACATGGCATTGTGGGCATTAAAGGGCACAGGCTGGTTGGTGGTTTCAGGGCATCATTGTACAATGCTTTGCCCATAAGCAGTGTGAAAATACTGGCTGATCTTATTAAAAATTTCTAAACCCTGGTATTAAATGAAGGGTTCCTTATGAAAAAATATTTTTGCATTGCGCTGTTACTGGTTTTAAATACCCTGGTTTTTGCACAGGATATTTTTATTGGCGGCATCAATAAAAACAGGCCTTTAACTTGGAGTGATTTTAAAGGAAGCCCGGATGCCACTTCGGGTCATCATGCATTTACTGTATGGAACATTACATATAGCCTAAGCGGTATCAGTTTAAAAGAAGATACAGTTAAAATTGGCAAGTTTCTTATAAAGCTTGAGTTTGATGAAAATCAATCCTGGGTAAAACCCGGAAAACAAACAGACCTTTTATTGAAGCATGAGCAGGGGCATTTTAACCTGGGTTTAATTTGTCAGCGTGAAATCATTCAGCAACTAAACAATGCTGTTTTTTTCAAAACTGATTTTCAGCAGAAAATACAAAACATTTTTTCTTCCACACTGGAAAAATACCACCAGCTGGGATTGAAATACGATGCGGAGACCAACCACAGTATAAACCAGTCTGCACAGGACAACTGGAATAATTTCTTTGCATCGCAACTCAATTAATTCTTTATTTCATTACACATAAACTGGCTATTTTTACAGTCGTTTTAACTTTTATTTTATGGTAACTATATCCCCTTTCAAAGCACTGAGGCCCGCAGCAGAACTGGCAAAACAGGTAGCATCACGGCCCTATGATGTACTGAACAGCAAAGAAGCAAAAACAGAAGCACAGGGAAATAATGTGAGCTTTCTGCATATCACCAAAAGCGAAATTGACCTGCCCGAAACAACCGATATACATGCAGCTGAGGTATACGAAAAAGCCAAAGAAAACCTGGATGCTTTCTTAAGCCGGAACATTTTGTTCAGAGAAAACAAAGCCTGCTATTATATTTACGAACTGGTAATGAATGGCAAAAGCCAAACCGGCCTGGTGTGTGGCAGCTCGGTTGACGATTATGAGAACGGCCTGGTCAAGAAGCATGAATTCACCCGGCCCGATAAGGAACTTGACAGGATCAATCATATAAAAACAACAGGCGCCCAAACAGGCAATGTGTTTTTAGCTTACCGAAATGTGGATGAAATTGATGCGCTGATCAATAAGTGGAAAGAAAAAAGCCCGGTTTATAATTTTATTGCTGACGATAACATTCAGCACACTGTCTGGATCGTGAATGATGATGAAACGATCGAAAACATATCGAACCTGTTTAAAGAAAAAGTGCCTGCTACCTATATTGCCGATGGGCACCACCGTGCAGCATCAGCTGCCAAAGTAAGGGTGGCGCTGGGCAAAGATGCCCCGGGTGGTGCAGGTATTTTTTTAACCACCTTGTTTCCTGCCAACCAGCTTCACATTATGGACTATAACCGGGTGGTTAAAGACCTCAACGGATTAAGTGATGATGATTTTTTATCTGCACTGCAAACCAAATTCTCTGTTGAAAAAGCTGATAAAGCTTTTTTCCCGGCCAAATTGCACGAATTTGGCATGTACCTGGGCAACCAATGGTACAAATTAACTGCCCGTGAAGGCAGCTTCAGTGATGACCCAATTGGCATTCTGGATGTGTCTATCCTGCAAAACAACTTGCTGGATCCAATCCTGGGTATCAAAGACCAGCGCACGGATAAAAGAATAGACTTTGTTGGCGGCATCAGGGGGCTGGGCGAACTGGAAAAAAGGGTGAACAGCGGGGATATGGCCCTGGCATTCAGCCTGCACCCGGTAACAATTCAGCAGTTGTTCAATATTGCAGACAGTGGCAATGTAATGCCCCCCAAAAGCACCTGGTTTGAGCCCAAGTTGCGTGACGGGCTGCTAACTCACCTGATAGCTGACACAGAAGCGTAAACAAGGTTAATCTTTATTGTTCGGTAAGGTTTTATTTCATTTCATTGTATCTTTAATTTGATGAAAAAAATATTTTTAATACTGATAACAGTTTTTTGTCAAACTGTTTTATTTGCCCAGGACAGCAAGCAACTGCATGATAACGCCCGGGATTTTATGCACAAAGGGGATTATCCCAATGCTATCCTGATACTGAACAGGGCCCTTGCCATAGACCCATCTAATATTGAAATAGCGAAAGACCTGGGTCTTAACTACTATTATTCAAAAGATTATACAAAGTGTATTGAAGTATTAAAATCTTTGTTTGACAGGAATGATGTGGATGACCAGTGTTTTCAGATTGCCGGGGACGCATACTGGGCCATGGAAGATTCCAAAGGAGCTGAAGAAATTTACAGGAAGGGAATAAAAAAATTACCAGCCAGCGGGCCCCTGTACAATGAACTGGGTAAAGTACTTTGGACAAAAGGTGATTATACTGCCATCAGGGAATGGGAAAAGGGAATTGAGAGTGATCCCGGTTTTGCAGGCAACTACTACAATGCCAGCAAGTATTATTATTTCACCATGGACAAGGTTTGGAGCCTCTTGTATGGCGAGATATTTATCAATATTGACCCGAAAGGCACCAATACCCCTGAAATAAAAAAGATCTTACTGGAGGGTTATAAAAAATTGTTTGCAGAAGCTAATCTTGAAAAAAACAATAAAGATAAAAGCCCGTTCACCCTTGCGTATCTTAAAACCATGAATAAGCAGAGCGCACTGGCCAATAGCGGTATAAACACCGAAACGCTGAGCATGATAAGGACACGTTTTATTTTAGAATGGGATGCCAATGGCAGTGCAGCGAAATTTCCTTACAAACTATTTCAAATGCAAAAACAATATATCCAGGAAGGGCTGTTTGATGCCTATAACCAATGGGTATTTGCCACAGCTGAAAACCTGCCTGCATACCAGAACTGGACAACTGCTCACAGCAAGGAATACAACGCATTTAGCCGCTTTTTAGAGGGCCGAATTTTCAAAGTGCCGGCCGGCCAGTATTACCATAAATAAACTTTTGTACTACGGGCGAATGACTAATTTTTATTAACTTGTTGCTAAAACCATTTGTTTATGGAAGAGCAACGTGATGAAAAATTATGGAAGCTTGCTAAACGCCGTGCCGATTTTCAGAACAGCCTTATTGGCTTTGTATTTACTACCGGAATCTGCTGGATCGTATGGTATTTTACCAGTGGCAGGCACACCGGCTTTCATGGTACACCCTGGCCTTTGTGGGTAATGCTGGGCCTCGGCATTGGCCTGGTTTTTAAATTTATGAAGGCTTACAAAACCAATACAGAAACGATTGCGGAAAGGGAATATGAAAAACTAAAGAAGCAGGGTAAATAAATTTTCAGAACAAACGAACGATTGCATATATGAATGAGAACTCCAGGCTATTTGATTACATCGATTTTCAGCTGAACAAGTTTCCCAAGGCAGATATGTTCTGCGGAAAAGAAAATGGTTCATGGATAAACTACAGCACAGCTGAGGTAAAGAAAATTGTGAATGAGCTAAGCGCCGGTTTATTAAAACTGGGTGTGAGTGGCCACGATATGAAAATTGAGAACCAGGATAAGATAGCGCTTATTTCAAAGAACCGGCCTGAGTGGCTGATGCTGGATATGGCATGCCAGCAAATTGGTGTGGCGCTATGCCCCATTTATCCAACCACCAATGTAAGCGAACTGGAATTTATCTTTAATGATGCCACTATTAAATATGCTTTCGTAAGCGGCCAGGAAATCTTAGACAAGGTAAACATCATAAAAGGCAATGTGCCCAGCCTGTTAAACACCTATAGCTTCGATAAGCTTCCGGGCGTTGAATTCTGGAAAACGATTTTAACTGATATTACCAGTGCAGATATTGAACGGATGGAAGCTATAAAAGCAACAATCAAAGCTGAGCATTGCGCAACCATCATATACACATCAGGCACAACCGGCACACCCAAAGGAGTAATGCTTAGCCATCGTAATATTGTTACCAATGTTATCAATTCTAAAAACAGTTTTCCATTTTCGGATGATGAAAGTGCTAGGGCGCTTAGCTTTTTGCCCCTCAATCATATTTTTGAAAGAATGGTTTCCTTCATTTATATCAGCAGCGGCACTTCTATTTATTATGCAGAAAGCCTGGATACTATTGCTGAGAATTTGAAAGAAGTAAAACCGGCTTTATTTGCCACAGTTCCGAGGTTGCTTGAGAAAACTTATGAAAAGATCATGGCCAAAGGGGCAGAGCTTACCGGACTAAAGAAAAAACTGTTTTACTGGTCGGTTGATCTGGCTAATGATTATGACAACATTAAAACAAAAGGTATTTGGTATAATATCCAGCTTGCCATTGCAAGAAAACTGGTTTTTAGTAAATGGAAAGAAGGCCTTGGCGGTAACGTTAAATTTATAGTTACCGGTGGCGCTGCCTGCCAGGTAAGGCTCATAAGGATATTTACAGCTGCAGGAATACCTATTTACGAAGGATATGGCCCAACAGAGAACAGTCCTGTAATTAGTGTTAACTGCAGAAAAAAGGACGGCACTAAATTTGGCACAGTTGGTTTGGTGATAGAAGGGCAGGAAGTAAAACTGGAGGCCGATGGCGAGATTTGTGTGAAGGGGCCCAGTGTAATGATGGGCTATTACAAAAGACCAGACCTCACAGCCGAAACCATTGTTGATGGATGGCTTCATACCGGCGACATTGGTATTTTTGAAGATGGTAAATATTTAAAAATCACTGACCGGAAAAAAGAGTTGTTCAAAACAAGTGGCGGTAAATATGTGGCCCCTCAGCCAATAGAAAACAAAATGAAGGAATCACCATTTGTAGAACAGATGATGGTGGTGGGGGCCGAGCAGAAATTTGTCGGGGCTTTAATTGTTCCTGCTATCAACAATTTAAAGGAATGGATGCTGCACAAGGAAATACCATTCACAACAATAGAAGATGCCATTCACAATCCAAAAGTGCTGGATCTTTACAGGGAATTGATAGATTCCTTTAACAAGTTCTTCAACCACGTGGAGCAGATTAAAAAATTTGAATTGCTGCCGCACGAATGGACTATCGAAAGCGGTGAACTTACACCTACACTAAAGCTTAAGCGGAAAGTGATCATGGAAAAATACAAAGCGGCATACGACCGTATCTATAGTTAATTGAAAGCCGGAAATCCACAGAGAGAATTGTTCCGCGGATTTCCGGCCGATCAATTGTTTTGTGCCTGAACGACAATTGCTTTTAAAGGGTTGGTTCTTGTAAGTCGATTTTTCAATAAGTATCCCTGTCCTGATTTAATACATGGTTAGTCATAGTATTAATATCGTTTCTGTTACATTTAAAGCTTTTACAACGTTCTTATTATTGTCGGTATTTTCTCAAAGTCGCCTGTTTTATCAACAAAATAAGATGCACCTTCTGAGATACATAATTTTTGATAATACTCACTCACCAGGTTGCTCAAAACTATTATCCTGATTTCAGGAAAATGATAGGCAATATGTTTGAGAAGATCTATCCCGTTTTTACCGGGCATTTGAATATCCAGCAAAACAATATCTACCTGCTGTGCGTAAAGGATCTCAAGCGCTTCGTCATAATTTGATGCCGAAATTATGCCACTGATGTGTTCCACATCTTCCAGCATATTGATCAGGCGCTCAGTTATAAAAACCGAGTTATCAATTATCAGTAAACATTTTGAAAGCTTGTTGGTTTGAGGCATAAAATATAATACCCTAAAAATAAATACATTAACAGCTTTACTTTGTAGTAGTATGGAATTGCCTTTGTAGAGTTTTTACTACAAGCTCCGGGTGTTAGTAAAATTATCAGAGCAGGTTATGCTCAATAGCATATTTTGTAAGGTCCGAGTTGGACTTAAGGTTCATCTTTGTCATGATCCTTGCACGATAAGTACTAACTGTTGTAACACTCAGGGAAAGGCTGTCTGCAATTTCTGAAACCGATTTTCCTTTGGCCAGGTACTTCATTACATCAAATTCCCTGTCGCTGAGGCTTTCATGTGGCAATGCGGAAAAATCTGAGGAGAATGTATTGGCCAGTTTCTCGGATATTGCCTGTGAGATATATTTTTTTCCCAGCAAAACTTTCTGAACTGCTTTTACCAGTTCATCAGGAGCTGTATCCTTGCTTAAATAGCCCGAAGCCCCGGATTTTAGTGCCCTCAGGGCATATTGCTCTTCAGGATGTATACTTAATATCAATACAGGCAGTTCGGGATGGGTAAGTTTTATCTGCTGCAATGCTTCCAGGCCGCTGCGCCCGGGCATTGACAGATCACTTACCACCACATCCCATTTGCCCCCCATTACTTTTTTTATCAGCTCTCCGCCATCTGCCACTTCTTCAATCAGGGATCCCGGAAATTCATCAAGCAGGATTTGTTTCAGCCCTTTTCTGACCACAGTGTGATCGTCGGCAATTAATATTCTTAACATAACATAGGTTTATAAAGATTATACTATTGTACCAGTGGTATTGAAATAATTGTTTCAGAGCCTTCACCTGCTTTACTTTTAAATTCATATGTTCCGCCTAAAAGCAATGTACGCTCTTTAATGCCTAATAATCCCAGCGTTTTCTTTTTACTTATACTTTCCGGATCAAATCCAACCCCATTATCGGTTAAGCTGAAAAAAAGGCTGTCATTCGTTTTTTTCAACAGTACTTTTACCAAAGTTGCATTTGCATGCCGGGCCACGTTGGTTAACAGCTCCTGGAAAATGCGGAATACAGCGGTTACCGATTCCGGTTTTAGTTCAAAATCCCCGGCTTCATTAATAAATTCAACCTGCGTCCCCGATCTCTTTTCAAATTCCTCGCCCTGCCATTCCAGTGCAGCTATCAATCCAAGGTCATCCAGGATACTTGGCCGAAGGTCTGTTGCGATCTTTCTTACCGATGCCACTGTTGCGTTAATCAGTTCTAAACTTTCCCTGAGCTTATTGGTTATTTCGGTATCTGCTGTATCTATCTTTCGTGACAGCCAGTAAATATCCATCTTAAGCCCCGTTAGCTGCTGGCCAAGTTCATCATGTATTTCTCTTGCTATATTGGTCCTCTCCTGTTCCCGGATATTCTGTAAATTAAATGCCAGCTGCCTGATATCCTGATATGATTTTTGCAGTTTTTCCTCGGCTTTGTTTTTATCTGTAACATCGTTGGCAAGCGAAAGCCATACGGGTTTCCCTTCATAAATAATCTGATGAGAATAGGTTTCTGCATGGATAATTGTTCCGTTCTTTTTTTTGTGCCTGCAGGCCTTGGCATTAATTTCACCCGGCTTCATATTTTCCAGTTCTTTCATAAAATCAGGCAAGTCTTCTGCCAGCCGGAGGTCTCTGATATTCATTTTTAAAAACTCCTCCCTGCTGTATCCATATTGCTTTATTGCCGATTCATTTACATCAATAAAATCGAGCTCCGGAATAGTGGTCATCCACATTGGTAACGGGTTATCGTAAAACAGCAGGCGGTATTTTTGTTCGGAATGCAGCAGTTCTTCGGCAGCCTGTTTGCCGGTCGTTATATCACGGATAGTACCAACCATTGTGACCGGCACTCCGGCCTCATTGAATTTTAAAGTTCCTAATCCATGCACCCATCTTTCAGCCTCATCATTTTTCCTTATTATTTTGTATTCCTTATCAAATTTCTGTTTTTTTCCAATTACCTCCTCCATGAAATAGCTCCTCATTGTTTCTTTCCATTCGGGATGAACAATATTTTCCCAGCTCTCCACAGTTTTATTATATGTATGATCTATGCCAAAAATCTCGTTTAATATGTCCGAACTTTCCCACTTCCCGGAAGTAATATCCAGGGTATAGGTGCCCAAACTGGCAATGAGCTGGGTCTCTTTTAAAAACCGTTCACTCTCTTCCAGGATTTCCTCGGCCTTTTTTCTTTCATCAATATTTCTAACAAATAACTGGAAACGCCCGTCTAATAATTTTTGTGCACTTATTTCCACTTCCACTATAGTTCCATCTTTATGGATCAACCTTCTTTCGTTAGTAACCGATTGGCCTTTCTGCAATTTTATGATCCGGAGCGGATTGGTAACCAGGTCTTCCGGAGGAATGAAATCAATGAACTTCATTTGCTGTAATTCTGCCTTTGTATAGCCGCTCATGCTGCAACCTGCGCTGTTCACATCCAGTAAATTGGTATTTTCATCTGCAATGAAAATACCATCCGCTGCCTGCTCGATAATAGTCCGGTATTTTGCCTCACTTTTCAGTATCGCCTGCTGTGCTTCCTCCCTTTCTGTAATATCCTGCATGGCGCCAAGTATCCTCACCGGTTTGCCTGCTTCGTCGTACCTGATATTAGACCTGTCATAAAACGTCCTGTATCCGCTACCGGCTGTTTTAAACCTGAATACTTCTGAAAGTGTTTCAGCCTTTTTATCAAGGGCTTCTTTCATCCTCATTTCAATACCATTCCTTTCTTCCGGATGAACATGTTCCATAAACATTTCCATGTCAATTTTTCTACTGCCGGGCTCCAGTCCGTATATCTTGTACAGTTTTGCATTACCCCAGGTTTCATTTTTTGTAAAATCATGATCCCACACAGCATCATTTGTTGCCCGGGCTATCAGCTCAAACCGTTCATTTGACTTTCTTATTTCCTCCTCGGCCTTTATCCTGTCAGTAATATTTTTACTGGTAATAATAAAACCACAACCCTGCCCCTTATTATCTTTAAGAAGGTTAATATTGCTAAGCAGGTTAATTTTTTCTTTTGATTTCGGATGTATAAAATTGAATTCCCCTTTCCACTTGCCCTCTGCAAAAACCTGTTTAAACACTTCTTCATTATTAGTATTCGGATATTCGAATGTGATCAGATCGGGAACTCTTCTCCCGATAACTTCTTCTGCAGTAAAACCATATAATTCTTCACAGGCATTGTTCCAGCTAACAATATTCCTGTTCATATCCAGCGATGTGACTGCATCGGAAACACTCTCCAGCAAACTGGCCTGGTAAATGAGCCGTTCTTTAATTTTATTCCGCTCAGTAATGTCTCTGATAAAACCAATCAGCGTATGGGAGCTGGCCATTTTAGAATTGATCTCCACGTCCATAACAGATCCGTTTCTCCCTTTTAGTTTTCTTTCATAAAGTAAACTTTTCCCCTGCATAAGTTCATGTATCCTCAGTGGATTGGTATTCTTCTCATCATCGGGCAAAACACTGGTCAGTGGAAATCCAATCAGATCCTCTTCACCCAACCCTGTCATTTGCTGCATACTGTTGTTAACTTCCAGGATAATGCCCTCCATATCTGTTATTACAATCCCGTCGGATGCCTGTTCAATAAGGTTGCGGTATTTTTCTTCATTGTTCTTTAAGGCCAGGGATATTTGCTTTATCTCTGTTACATCTTTAAAAAAAACAGTAAGCCCATCCTTCGAAGGGTATATATCGCTCTCAAGCCATTTATCAAAAAGGGCATAGTATTCTTCAAAATACTGGTATTCCTGCGTTTCCATTGCCCTGTGATAAACAAGATAAAAGGGCTGGTCCACGGCTTCAGGAAATTCTTTCCAGATATTTTTTCCAATGAGGTTCTTCGGCTCCCTTCCCAATAATTCGCCTGCTTTTTCATTAACATAGGTATATCGCCAGTTATTATCCAGCGCCACAAATGCATCGGAAACCCTTTCCACAAGAGACCGATAGTTGTTCTCACTATCTTTCAATTCACTGGTTCGGCTCAATACCAGTTCATTTAATTTTTTAGGCCTGACAGCAATGCGATAGGTAAATATGGCTACCAAAACAGATAATACAAGACCCAGTAAAGCCAGCATATACACATCCCTGAATATACTGTTAGACGGAGCGTTTGTTACGGACAATTTCCATTCTCCATCCGGAACATAAACCGAAACAGATCTTGTGCCGGACAATCCTTTGTACTCAGGCAAAAAGAATTCCTCCTGATTATTTTCCGGGTTAATTTTAGACAATTGAAAATAATAGCCCTTTTTTTCAAAACTATCTATCCCAACAGTTTTGTAAAGCGTTTCCATTTTTATCACCACGGCCGAAAATCCCCAAAATTTATTTTGCCGGAAAACAGGAAGCCTGCCTACCACCCCCATACCTCCCTGCTTTAAATTAAATGGACCTGCAAAAAAGAGTTTCTTTTGCTCTATGGCCTTGTAAGCTTCTTTATTCCTTAAGGTATCCTTTAAAATATTATATCCTATCACACCGGCATTACCCCTGAGCGGATATACATATTTGATCACTCCGTCCGGTACCAGCTGAAGCACATCGATTCCCCTGGCAGATTCCATAATCTGAACTGCAATGGAATCAAAATTGTTTATCTCTCCGTTCTTATCTATCAAAAAAGCCAGGATCTTGGTGGCAGATAAGCTTTGCGTCAGCGCTCCCTGTAACCTGTCCTTTGCCTGGTGAATAACCTCCATGGCTTCCTTTTCTTTATTTTCCCTTGCCAGCTGATAGCGCTCATAAATCAATACAGTGAACAATGCAGCAAGAAGTATAAAAACCAGGCTGCTTAATAATATAGGTTTATTAAAGATAGAAAAGGGAGTATGCTTTTTTTCAGCCTGTTTTGCCGGCTGCGTATTTTCCAAGGTGGTTTTTCCTGACATGCTTTGAGGTGTTATCGGTAATTCGTTGCTGCAGAGAGTCTTAAAACTTTAAGTTACAACTTTATAGCGACAAAAAGGCTATTGATTTAAAAGCCTCATGCAAAACTACCTCATTATGGCAAACGCCGGTATAGATACTGTTCTACAAAAAATCTAAAGATAATTCTATAAAAGCTGTAACACTTTTATTTAATCATTTCCGTTTTTGTTTGATTCCGTTGTCATTGTTATAATATCCAAAACCAGGTTATGTCGCGATCCCCTATCCATAAAATAACAATCTATTTGAGAATAGACTCAAACAGTATCAATAATTATTTTAACCCGCACGACCCTGCCCGTCTGGACAGGCGGCAGCTTGGCCAGGAGTTCAAAAATTACCTTGACACTTCAGTGGCCAATGCAGGCCGGCTTTCTACCATTGACTTTAAGGTTTTTTGCTGCGAGTCCGGCTCCATGCGCTTCATGGTGGATCCGCTGATAAAAACCATCAGAAGGCATTTTCAGATCCGGAAACTGCAGAAAGAAGCCGAATTCAGAAAATTCAAAAAGAAAAATTATATCCTGTTATTATTCAGCATTATGGTTGTAATGTTTTGTCAGGGTTTGTTGCCGCTGGTTTTAAATGCCGATCACCGCATTCACTCCATGTTCAGCAATGCAGTAGATGTTTTTAGCTGGGTTATACTTTGGAAGCCAATTGAGCGCCTGATCTTTTACTGGAATCCATTTTTAAAAGAAATATTGTTGTACGATAAAATTCAAAACGCAGAAGTAAAAATTGTTGATAGTGAAGAAGAACTTATTAATTATCATATGGAGCATTTTGATGCAGCCTGATGTATATGCACAAACCAAGACAGGCATCGAAAATTACAACCTGAAAGGTAATGACGAGGCCTATTTATGGATGCCCATCATACACAGGACCGGCAAAAAAGGGTTCCATACCGAAGTAAGGTATAACTATGAGGAAAGAAAAACAGCCTCAGTATATGTTGGCCAAAACTTCCGCAGGGACAGCAACCTGAGTTACTCTGTAACCCCCATGCTGGGCTGGGTTTTTGGAGAATTCAATGGCGCATCAGCTGCTGTAAATGCTGATGCTGATTACAGGAAATTCTTTGCGTCATTACAAATGCAGTACACCGCAGGTAAGGATGGAGCAAGTCAGAATTTCTTTTATTACTGGGCAGAAGCAGGATACCAGCCGGCTGACTGGATTTTTGCCGGCATAAGCACCCAACTAACAAAAATTCATAAAGAAGCAGCTGTAACCGAATATGGGACACTTGTTGGTTTTAATATAAAAAAATTAACCGTCCCTGTCTATGTTTTCAGCCCGTTTAGCAGGCGAAGAAACTTTATTGTGGGAATAAACATTGAATGGTAAGAACAAACAACTACAATAACCCTGTTTAAAAAATTGCCGGATGCGGCATATCAAATAACTGAACTTTAAATCCGATACATGAAAAAATTATTTTTTACACTTGCAGCTACAGCTTTTACAATTTTATCTTATGCACAGGTGGGCATTGGTACCACAAGCCCCAATTCCACCCTGGATGTAAGGGGTTCTATTGCCACAAGCTACCGGGCTTTTACTGCTAACACCACAGCTGCAGGTACCGATAACCTGTTGGTATTTACAGGCACCACTGCCGCCACCATCACACTGCCAACCGCTGTAGGCTGCGACGGGAGAACTTACATGATCAAAAATTCCAGCACTACCGGTCCAACACCGGTATTAACCATTGCCACCACCGCATCCCAAACAATAGATGGCGCTGCTTCATGGACACTTAGTTCAGCCTATGAAACAGTAACCGTAATTAGCAATGGCACAAACTGGAATATCTCTGCTCAAAGTTTGCCGGGAGGTTCCGGGGTTAGCTGGAGCCAGAATGGTAATTCAGTAGCTTCGCAAAAATCCATTGGCACCATAAACAATTTTTCGCTTCCTTTTATCACCAACAATACAGAAAGGATGAGGCTAAGCAGTACCGGTAACTTGGGTATAGGCACCAGCACCTTTAATGCAACACATCCCGAAAAATTAGTGGTGGATGCAGGCACCACCACTTCTGTAAATGCTATTGTTGGCAAAGGATCAATCGACAATTACCTTCAATTGAATATTCAAAATAATTCAGGCGGTGCAAATGCTTCCTCGGATGTGGTAGCCACTGCCAATAACGGAAGTGAAACCACCAACTTTGTGGATATGGGTATCAACAGCGGCGGCAACACCAGTGGTATAATGGGAGCTGCCAATGATGCTTATCTCTATAACATCGGGCAAAACCTGTTGATAGGGACCGGAACGGCAGCGAAATCACTGGTTTTCATGACCGGGGGTACCACACAAAGTACCAACGAAAGAATGCGCATTGACGGAACCGGAGATGTGGGTATTGGTACCAGCACTATCCCGAAAGCTTCTGTAGGTGCTGCCAGGCTTGCTATTGACGGAACAACCGCCTCTCTTAGCGGTCCGCATGTACAATACACCACGTCGGCAGATAATTATCCGGTATTGCAAAATTTAAACTGGGCACACGATTATGTTTACAATGCCTATGATGCCTATTTTGATGGCTCCTGGAAAAGCGGCACCAGCAGTGGTGGAAATTTTGTGATGGGTAAAGAAGTCGGAAAATTTGTTTTACAATACGGCAGCAATAATACGCAGGGCAGTGCCATAACCTGGAATAACGGCCTGGTACTTACCAATACAGGAACATTTGGTGTAGGAACGCAAACATTCAATGCAACCAATCCTGAAAAATTATTGGTGGATGCAGGCACTACCTCTTCGGTAAATGCCATTGTAGGCAAAGGATCTATCGATAATTACCTGCAACTGAATATTCAAAATAATTCAGCCGGTACAAACGCATCCTCGGATGTGGTGGCTACTGCCAATAACGGAAGTGAAACCACCAACTTCATTGATATGGGTATTAACGGAAGCGGGAATACAAGTGGTATAATGGGCGCTGCCAATGACGGATACTTATACAATGTAGGTCAAAACTTATTGATAGGAACCGGCACCGCTTCAAAATCGCTAGTGTTTTTGACTGGCGGCACCTCACAAGGTACCAACGAGAGAATGCGAATAGACGGAAGCGGAAATGTGGGCATTGGTATCAACAACCCTGCTCAGAAACTGGATGTGACCGGTAATTTTAAATTGACTGGTGCATTTATGCCCGGCGGGTCGGCAGGTACAGCCGGACAATTTTTAATTTCCGCAGGAGCGGGTTCTTCACCAACATGGTCTGACGGATCGGCCTATGCCTGGCTCCTGAATGGTAACAGCATGGCAAGTACCAGAACAATAGGAACCACCAATGCTTATGACCTTCCTTTTATTACCAATAACACTGAAAGAATGAGAATTTCCAGCAGCGGAAATTTAGCTATCGGTACTTCCTCCTTCAATGCCACACACCCCGAAAAGCTGGTTGTGGATGCAGGAACAACCACTTCAGTAAATGCAATTGTAGGCAAAGGTTCTATAGACAATTACCTGCAACTGAACATACAAAATAATTCAGCTGGTGCAAACGCATCTTCAGATGTGGTAGCTACAGCCAATAACGGAAGTGAAACCACCAATTTCATTGATATGGGAATTAACGGTGGCGGTAATACCAGCGGCATCATGGGGGCATCTAATGATGGCTATTTATATAATGTTGGTCAAAACTTACTGATAGGAACCGGCACGGCGGCAAAATCGCTGATCTTTATGACGGGCGGCACCACCCAAAGCAGCAATGAAAGAATGCGTATCAATGGATCGGGGCTGGTTGGTATCGGGAATAACAATCCTACTTCAACACTTACTGTAACAGGTTCAACCGCTTATTCTGTTACAACCAAAACAGCCAATTACACAGCAACCGCAAACGATTATACCATTATATGCAATAACAGCGGCGCTATTACTATTAACCTGCCGGCCGCAAGCGGTGCAACCGGTCGTGTTTATGTGATCAAAAAAATATCTGCAGCATTGAACAATGTAACAATTGACCCCAATAGTTCAGAAACCATTGATGGAGCCAGTACCAGGCTGCTTACTTTACAGTATGAATCTGTAATGATACAATGCGACGGAACAAGCTGGTATATAATTTCCAAGAACTAAAATCATCCGGTTTCAATACCTGTATTATGAAAACAATTGCAACAACCAGTTTTATCCTGCTTTGTCATTATATTTTACCGGGACAGGTTAATATTCAAAACACCGGGACATTATACATTGCTTCTCCCTCTGACACATTTTTTATTGCAGCTGCATTTACCAATTCAACCGGGGCCGCATTTACCAACAACGGCGTTCTTTATGTTAAAGGCGATATCAGCAATGCCCAGGCCTCTATGGCTGCCGGTACTGGTACCCTTTATTTGAACGGCAGCAGTGCCCAGGCAGTTAATGGCACTCAAACTTTTAAAACATATAATCTTGTTACCAACAATGGCTCCGGCATTACTCTAAACAATAACCTGAGTGTGAGCGGGGCCCATACTTATACTGCCGGCATGATAACAACTGCAGCCACCCCAAACTATATGATCTATGAAGCTGGCTCGTCGTATAGCGGCAGTAACGACAGCAGGCATGTAAATGGCTGGGTGAAAAAAATCGGCAGTACAGATTTTATCTTCCCCGTTGGCACCACAGCTTATCAAAGAACAATTTCGCTGATCAATCTTTCTGCTTCGGGTGAATTCAATGTACGCCATAACCCAGCTGTTACACCCAACAGGCTTTCGCTATACAATCCGCTTGTATATGTTGATACATCTGAATACTGGACCATCAATAAAATAAGTGGCGGGTCGGCACAGATTGCCATGAATTGGGACAACAGCAAAATCCGTTTCCCAAACCTGATGATTTCGGATATAAGAGTTGCTAATTATGACGGAACATTCTGGAGAAGTATAGGCGGCACAGCAACCGGAAGTGCTTTGACAACCGGCAATATCACTTCCCCCGGCGTTTCTGCATTCAATCGAAATTTTACATTTGGCAGCCTTGCTTACACACTGCCCGCTAAAATCATCAGCTTTATTGCTACCCGTATAAATGATTACACAAAATTAAACTGGACAATCGGAAACGAGTTAACAGTAGACCATTACGAACTGCAGCGCAGTGATGACGGCATTAATTTTTATACAATTACCACGCAGGTACCCTTCAACCGGAATGGAACAGAGCTTTATAGTTATGATGACAGGAAAATTCTGAATGGAACTGTTTTTTACCGGTTGAAAATAACCGAACTAAGCACACAGATTAATTACTCTCATATTGTAGCCGTATCGCTGAATGGCAATGACAAGCTGCTGTATGTAATAACGAACCCGGTTGATGCAAGCATCAGCCTGTACGCAAGTGCCGGAGTTAAAGGCTTGTATAATTACAGCATAACAAACATAGCCGGCCAGCTCATGCAATCAGGAACGCTCGACATAAAAACTGCTGGGATTTACTCTGTTTTCTTAAAGCCCTCAATAACGGCAGGTGCCTATGTATTGCTGGTGCAGAATGATGTAAATCGTTTACAAAAAATGATCATCAAAAAGTAAGTTCAATAAAAACTCCCTGTTTTTGGCAGGGAGTTTTAGTCTTTGTTGCTTTTACTATTTAATTGTCCAGCGCTGGTAATAATTTTATTTCATTGCGGTATAAAATTATCTTCTTACTATTCTCAAGTTGCTTCAGCAACCTTGAAATCACCACCCTTGACGTTGCCAGTTCATCGGCAATCTGGTGATGAGATGCTTTTACAACACTGGAGCCGGAAATGCGCTGCTTATCTTTAAGGTAATCTATCAGTCTTTCGTCAAGCTTATGAAAGGCAATACTTTCAATGGATTTCAGTAATTCTATGAAACGGTCGTTGAAACTGCGCATAATGTAGTTCTTCCATCCCGGGTATGTGCAAAGCCATTCATCCAGTTTGATATGAGGGATACCGATCAGCTCAACATCGTCTTCCGCAATTGCCTTCACCACACTTTTTTTTGCTTCAATACAGCAACTGTAGGCCATGGAGCAACTTTCATTACTGGATAAATAATACAGCAGTATCTCATTCCCTTCATCATCCATACGTAAAACCTTTACTGTACCGCTTAAAATGATGGGCATCATGCGGATATACTTTCCGTAATCCATGATCAGGTCGCCTTCTTTGAAATGCTGCAGCGTACCAAACTGCTGTATCTCCTTTATCAATGCCGGCTCAAATACCCCGGCTAGTTTTTCCAAATCCATCAGCTTGCTCATTTATTTTCTTTACGATCAGTATAGCAAAGTTAAATGTAGCAAATTTAAACTATACCTGATGTTTCAAAAATTCACACACCTGCACACCGGTCAGTTTTTTATACCAATGGCATCCAGTATTTTTTCCAAAGGGCAAAACCTGGTAAATGCAGACTGCAAGAGGTTGAGCCCGACAAAGATTCCCAGCAACAACCAGTTTATATTTACAAAAAAAGCCAGTGCAACACTTGTCAATACCAGTGTTCCAGCCACAGCCCTGATTATTCTTTCTTTCATAACAATGCTTTATAAATTTGACTTTTCAACCGGAACAATAAACCCACGCAGCGGAAATGCTGTTTCATTCTCCTTATTAAAATTGGCTACCAGTTGCAATGCTGCTTCTGCATTTTTATCATTTGTAAAGCTGAATAGTACCTGCGAATCAAATTTTTCATCCCCGCTGGCAAACCAGTCATCCAGCAAATCTTCTGCCTTGTCGTTTTTAAAACCGGTTACATCTGTAATACTAAAGACTGTTATTTGTGCCTGTTTGAATATTTTCAGCATATCCTCATGATATTCCTTGAGGCAGGTTGCAATAAATAGTTTCATCACATTTTATTTTTTAATGGGTATTTTTTTCTCATCATTTTAAAATACAGCAAGGGTACCACGATCAGCGTAAGAAAGGTGGATGTGATCGTTCCGCCCATCAGCGAAATAGCAAGTCCCTGAAAGATAGGGTCGAACAAAATGATAACAGCACCCAGTGCAACAGCTCCGGCTGTTAACAAAATTGGTGTGGTTCTTACAGCACCTGCTTCAATGATTGACTGTTTTAGCGGGATCCCCTCCCTTAAGCGGATATTAATAAAATCGATGAGCAGTACCGAATTTCTGACCATTACCCCTGCCAGAGCAATAAAACCTATCATAGAAGTGGCGGTAAAATAGGCACCTAAGACCCAATGCCCTAAAATGATACCCACCAGTGATAATGGTATAGCGGCAAGCATTATGAGCGGCACGGTAAAGTTTTGAAACCATCCCACGATCAAAATATAAATAAGCAGGATAACAACTCCGAAGGCAATTCCCAAATCCCGGAACACTTCAAAAGTTATTTGCCATTCGCCATCCCATTTCAAAGTAAAATTATCTTCCATTTCGGGCTGGTGCGTATATTCTTCTTTTATGGAAAAGCCTTTAGGTATATGTATACTTTTCAAGTTATCGGAAATATCCGCAATGGCATATGACGGACTTTCAAGTTCTCCGGACATATCAGCCAGCACATACACCACTTCTTTTTGATTTTTACGATATATATTCTTTTGCCTGATCTGGCTGGTTACTTTTACCAGGTCACGCACCGGCACCATATTTCCCTGCATGCCTGCTATTTTTAAATCCAGTATATCGTCCATGCCGGCCTTGTCTGCATCACTTAGTTGAAGTTTTATCATTGTTTGGCTGAATGATGAAGGCTGATATATATTACCAGCCGGCATACCAGACAACGCAGCATTGATTGTTGCTGCTATTTGGGCAGTAGCCACACCATAACGCATCGCTTTTTCCTTATCTGCTTCAATGTGAAATTCAGGCTGATCTGCTTCCACCATCCAGTCAGCATCCACCACCCCGGTTGTTTTGTTGAACAATTTCTTTACCTGGCCCGCTATTTTTATCTGTTCGTTATAATCAGGCCCATATACTTCTGCTACGAGGGTTGACAAAACCGGCGGGCCCGGTGGCACTTCCACGATCTTTACATTGGCATTGTATTTTTTTGCGATGGCCTGTATTGGCTGGCGCATTTGTTTGGCAATACCATGGCTCTGGATGCTTCTCTTACTTTTATCAACCAGGTTCACCTGGATATCGGCTACATTTTCTCCCCTTCTTAAATCATAATGCCTTACAAGGCCATTAAAACTGATCGGTGCTGATGTGCCAATATACGCCTGGTAGTTTTCTACAAATGGCTGACGGGATACATAATCTGCAATATCCCTGGTAACTGCCTGTGTTTTTTCAAGTGTGGTTCCTTCGGGCATATCTATTACTACCTGGAACTCATTTTTGTTATCAAAAGGCAGCATTTTTAATGCAACTGATTTGGTATAGAACAGTAGCATCGAACCGATCAATATCGCCACAATACCCATGATGAATGCCCAGCGCTTCCAGCGGCTTTCCAGCAAAGGATGAATGGATGACCGGTAGATTTTATAGATGCGGCTTTCTTCCAGCACATGCGGTTTGCTTTCTTTATGTTTCATTCCTCTCTTTTCTTTTTCACGAAGAAAGATATAGCCCAGGTAAGGAGTAAGAGTTAATGCAACCACCAGCGAAAGCATCATGGCAATGGATGCGCCTATTGGCATGGGGCTCATATACGGACCCATCATGCCCGACACAAAAGCCATAGGCAGCACAGCAGCCACCACAGTTAGTGTGGCCAGTATGGTAGGATTGCCCACTTCATTGATTGCATAAATGGCTGCCTGCAACGGCGGCAGTTTTTTCATCTTAAAATGCCGGTGCATATTCTCCGCAATAATAATGGAATCATCCACTACAATACCCGTGATAAAAACCAATGCAAAAAGCGTGATCCTGTTCAAGGTATAATCCATAAAATAATAGCTGAACAGGGTTAAGGCAAAAGTTACCGGTACCGACAGGAATACCACCAATCCACCACGCCAACCCATTGCAAGCATTACAAACAGGGTTACAACCACTATGGCAATGAACAAGTGAAAGAGCAACTCGGATACTTTATCGGAAGCAGTTTCCCCATAGTTACGGGAAACAGTCAACTGTACTTCGTTTGGCAGCAGCTCCTTTTTCAGATGCTCCACCTTATCCAGTATCTGCTCTGATAATTTCATTGCATCTGCCCCGCGTTTTTTGGCTATTGACAAAGTAACTGCCGGATAATTGGAGCGGTATTTATTTAAACCTGCCGTATCAGATTGCCCATACCCGAACAATACATACTGGCCGGCCGTTTCAGGTCCGTCATCAACAGTGGCTACCTGTTTCAGATAAACGGGCTGTTGCTGGTTAACCCCCACTACCAGGTTAGCCACATCTTCCGCTGTGGTTAAAAAATTGCCGGTCTCTACCGAAAAACTCGTGTCACGCTGCAGAAGGTTGCCGCTTTGCATTTGTATATTACTCCCCTGTATCTGTTTTGCTATGGATAAAAAGTCAATATTGTTTTGAGACATTCTGTTTTTATCAAGCAGCACTTTTACTTCGCGGCTCCGGCCTCCCAAAATATTAATATCCGAAACGTTGGGTATCTTCTTGATCTCATTCGTCAACACCTGGCCAATCTGTTTCAAGCGGTAGTCATCATAATGATCACTCCATAAGGTTAACCCCAGCACAGGCACATCATCAATAGCCCTTGTTTTAATCAGCGGCAAAGTGACGCCCTGTGGCATTTTGTCCATATTCTTCATTACCTCGCTGTAAAGTTTTACCAGCGAGCGTTCAATGTCTTCCCCAACATAAAACTGAACAATGATCATTGCCTGGCCCTTCATAGAAGTTGAATACACATATTCTACCCCCTTTACATTAGAGATCATCTTTTCAAGCGGCGCAGCCACTTTTGTTTCCACATCTTTAGGCTCTGCACCGGGGTAGCCGATGAAAATATCGGCCATTGGAACTTTTATTTGCGGCTCTTCTTCCCTTGGTATCAGATAAGTACTATATGCACCTATCAGTAAAAAAGCGATCATCAGCAGAATGGTTAACTTCGACTGCAAAAATGCTTTTGCTATATTTCCTGAAAATCCGTTCTTCATTTTCCTGAATTAATTTATTTGTAATGGTTGCTATAATTTCCGCAACGGTAATAGTATGAGGGTGCCTTTTTACCTGGTTTTTACCGGTGCCCCGTTATATAATTTTCCTTCGGCACTTACAATAAACTGCTCATTCTTATCCAGGCCGCTTAGCACTTCCACCTGGCTGCCGTATGTCTTGCCCAGTCTAACCCAGCGAAGCAAGGCCGTTTTGTTACTGCTTATTGTATATATGCCGGTCAGCTGTTCTCTTCTTTCAATACTTTGCTGGGGCACCATCACCATGGCGTTATCTGCTGGTTTAACTTCCGCTTCTGCAGTTAAGGGTATTGAAACATTCGCATACATACCTGCGTATAACCCCGGTTTATCCTTATCAGCGATACTTATTTTTATGATGTATTGCCCTCCGGTGAACTGAGAGGATTCATTGATCTGCGATACAGTGCCCTGTATGGTTTTGTTAATGGCAGCGATGGTTATTGATGCAGCTGCTCCTGTTTTAAGTGTACTTATCATGTTTTCCGGTACCGAAGCACTTACCTGGTAACTGCCACTTTGTTCAATGGTTAAAATAGGCATACCCGGATTAGCAATGCTCCCGGCATCGGCCAGTTTTTGTGTTACAATACCTGAGAAGGGTGCAGTTAAGCTGGTATATCCAAGCTGTGCATTTATTTCGTTTCGCATTTGCCGGGCGCCATCCAACCTTGCTTTTGCAGCGCTGTATTGCAGTGTTACATTATCCACTTCCTTTGCAGTAGCGCTCTGTTGGTTGTATAATACGGTGAAACGGTCAAAATCTTTTTTGGCACTTTTTACATTAGCTTCCGCCTCAGCGATCATAGCCTCTGTTTGCCCACGCTTTGCCAGCAGGTCCTGGTTGCTGATAGTTGCAAGCAGCTGTCCCTTACTTACACGGTCGCCAACTTTTACCTTCAGCATGGTTATATATCCCATTACACGTGTGCTGATATTGGCAGTTTGTGATGCCTCCACCTGGCCGCTGATGTTGAGCCCCTGTGCATTATTTGCTACCGGGGCAGAGAGTACAACAGTTATTGCATTTTCCGTTTGTGGTTTATCCTTCTTTTCATGCCCGGACGAGCATGAACCCAGCATCAGCAGTCCTGCAGCTCCAAGCAATGGTAATGTTTGTTTAATAAAGAATGTTCTATGCATATTGTAAGTGGTTTTTATTGTTTATTAGTAGCAGTTAAAAAACGGATATAAGCCCGGGCAATATTGGCAGCATATAAGGCTTGTGCCAGTGCAAATTTTTGTTGTGATACTTGTGTAGCGGCCATCAGTACATCTGTTGTATTTACCAAACCCTGCTGGTACCTGTTCTGTAAAATTTGTAATGCTTCCGAGGCCTGTTCAATAGCTGCCTTTTGTTGCCTGGCATCAAACTGTGCATCTGAAAGATCTCTGTATGCTTTATTTAATTCCAGCTGGCTCTGCTCTTTTTGCTGCTCCAGTTGTTCTTTTAATTTGTCCCGTTCCAGCTTTTGGGTACTGATATTATTTTTGGTTTTGTTGCCTTTAAAAATATCCCAGCTAAGCTGCAAACCAGTCATCCAGGCACCGGCACTAAAACCAAGCGGATGAGCATCATTTAGCTGATAGCTTCCAAATGCATTGAGCCTGGGCAGGTAGCTTTTCTTTGCAGCCTGTATCATCAGGTCAGATGTTTCAATCGCCTTTTGCATGGCGGCAAAGTCGGCCCGGTTATATGGTATGTTCCGTTCAGGTTGGTTTTCCGAAGCAGCATATCCATGCTGGTCTCTGTCAACCACATACACAATTGCAGCATCTTCACCCATAAGCAGGCTCAGATAATCTGATGCGTTTTGAATATTGCTCTTTGCTTTAGCAATATTTGTTTCAATGGTGGTAACACGCAGCTTTACGTTCAGCAGGTCTGATTTTTGGATAAGTCCCTGTTTATAATGATTGTCTGTGAATGTATAAACTGCGTTCGCTGTTTTAATGGCATCATCCAGCACATCGGCAGCATCATAAGCCAGCTGAAGTTGTAAATATGCCTTATGCACCTCAAGCTCCAGGTATTCCTTTGTGCGCTGTGTTTTATACTTATACAGATCGATTTGTTTAGCTGCTGCTTTTCTTTTATACTGCAGGTCAAAGTTTATTAAAGGCTGCTGCAACTCAAGCCTGGTTGTAAAGTCAGAAGTGGCCGAAGGATTATTAAGTTTTGCCGGATCGAAATCATTTTGCGTAATTGATTTTTGCTGCAGCTTAAAGCCAAATGCATTTAACGGATTGTTGGTACCCAGCGCTGAATAAGAAAAGGTCACCTGCGGTAAAAAAATGGCATCAGTTTCCTTGTAGTTTGCCGCTGCCGTTTTTCCATCGATTGCTGCCAGTTGCATGGTCTTGTTATTTTTAAGTGTTGCCGCAACAGCCTCATCCAGGCTCAAATGTTTTGTATTGGCCTGCGCAAAAGAATTTACTTCGCAGAAAATTAAGCTTGCAGTAATGATAATTCGGGAGAAGCGTACGTTTTTATTTGTCATCAATTTGTATTTGACGCAAAACTAAATGCAGTATTTTTTTATTACGGTAACATTTGTAACGCACGACAATGCTGTAATGTGGAAACAAAAAAAGCTGAATGCTCTTTTATAAAACATTCAGCTTTGAAGGAGAAATCAGCAATCGAAACTATGAAACATAACGCTGTACAGCATCCCAGGTACCGCCGTTAATTACATTGGTAAAACCATTTTGCTTTAAAATATTTTTTGCCTGGCTGCTGCGCATGCCGCTTCGGCAAAACACAACAATGTTCTTTTTGTTTTTGAATTTATTCAACTGGTTGGGTATGCTGTCTAAAGGAATATTTACCGATCCCTTTACATGACCCGAGTTAAATTCGCCCGGGGTTCTTACATCTACCAGGAAAGCGCCCTCATCAATAATTGCTTTAAGATCAACAGCGGGTGCCCCGCCGAATAGTTTTTGAAATAAACCCATTGTTCTGTTATTTAGTTTGTGAATTTTTTAATTATGTTAACGAGGCCTGCCTTGGGAACCACGCCACTTTGCCTCCATAATGCTTTACCGTTTTTAAATAGTATCAGCGTGGGCACGCCCTGCACCTGGTAGGCCTGTGCAGCCTGCGGGCTTTGATCCACATCCACCTTGATGATAGACACAGCATCTCCCAGCTCACTTTTTACGTCCTTTAAAATGGGCGCCATCATTTTACAGGGGCCGCACCATTCGGCAAAAAAGTCAACCAGTACAGGTTTATCGCTGTTTATGATCTCATTGAATGTCATCATTTTTCTCTCCGTTCTTTATGATCTCTTTTTTATCTTTTTTAAAAATACCCAGCAGCAAAGAACCCATCAATGCACCATATAATGTGCTGTTGAGCGGTTTGGATGTGATCATGCAGGTGCCTGATGAACAACCAACCTGTTGCCAGTAAAAATAGCCGGCAACGGCACCGGCAAAGGCACCAATAATATACAGCCGGTTATTTTTATACCACTTCTTCATAAATGATTTCCTCTGTTTTTTTTGTGTCTTTCGAAGCCGGCATATAGCAGCCCTGTGTACTGCAGCACCCCATATTAAAAAGGGGCATAGCTGTTAAAAGAAATCCTAAAAAGCCAAACAGCATATCCCTTGCCATGAAAGCCTGTACAATAATTGCGATTCCCATTGCAAGTCTCAGGAAACGGATGATTGTCCAGTTTGAAAAGATCATTTTTCTCATCAATTGCATTTTATGCTGCAAATTTAATTGCTGGCAGCTTCTAATTACGTAACAAAGGTTACAAATCAAAATTCGTTTTCCGCTGTTTCTCCTGTTACTGAAAAAATTCAATCTGCTTACAATGAAGAAGTCCGTTTATACAAATAACATATGAACACCTTCACCCTGGCTTTGCTTGTAAAAATCCCCCACCGTGATCACGTCTTCCACGCCTTCATAAAGATCTTCCTTTTTGTAGTGAAACATATCCATTGCCAGTTTGCATGCCCATAGCCTCACCCCGGAAGCTGTCATGATATCCAAAAACTCATGCACATCGGGCATATCAATTTTTTCCATTTCCTTTTTCATCATACTGGTTGCGAGGGCCTCCATGCCCGGCAATCCGCCCAGCATGGTTGGCATATGCATGGCCGGGTTGCCAACAGTTGCAATGTGCAAATGCTCCAGTTTCTTTTTATGCACTGCCTCCAGTCCAAAAAAGGTAAAGAATATTTCAGCATCAATCCCTTCCATCCTGGCCCCGTTGGCCAAAACGAATGCTGCATATACATTTTCCAGTGTGCCTTTCGATAAGATGATCATCATCTTTTTGATCGCTCCGTTATTTTCGCTCATGATTCTCAGGTTTTATTGGTTAGATACAACTTGCCGGTTTGGGTATACCTGCAATTTTTGTTGCGGTTTTTAAAGGCGCATTAGGAAATAACTGGTAAAACTCCTTGATATCTGTTACGCCACTTTTGCCAATTCGCCTGATGCTGAGTGCCACCTGGTTCTTATGTTCATCCTGGAGATATTTCAATATTTCCCAGTGCCGGGGACTTAAAGGAATATTGGCCTCAGCTGCCAGTGCTTCGCCAATTTTTTCATTCCATTGATTAAAATCTGTTAGATATCCTTCTTCGTTTACGGTAATGTTGTTACCGGCTATCATCTTTTCCATGATTGGCTGTTTTATTGGTTTAGTAATTATGCGTAATGCTTGCCTTTTTCGCTCATGGTTGCTGATACGAACGGGATATGTGTGCCTTTCAGCAGTACATTCCAGTATATCCACCTGAACGCAAGCTTACCCATGTGGTTCATCCTGCTTTCCTTTAAAAGCCTAAGCGGCCCTATGCCGGCAAAGGGAAAGCTGCCTTCAACCGGTTCATGTGTATAATTAAAATCTATCAGCAGCGCCTTTCCGTTACCCGTTTCTATAAAACAGTTTGCGTGTCCGTCAAACTCCTCCTGTAAAGGTTCGCCGTGTACAAAACGGAGAATATTCTCTGTCAGGATCTCTGCTTCAAAATGTGCAACCGAACCTGCTTTGGAAGCTGGTATATTACTGGCGTCCCCCAGTACAAAAACATTTTGGTAGTTGACGGATTGCAGGGTTGCTTTGTGTGTGGGCACATAATTGAGGTCATCCCCCATACCCGATCTTTCCATCAGTTCATCTCCTTTGTTTGTGGGTACAGTTACCAGCAGGTCAAAAGGAATTGCCCTGCCGCCATAGTCAACAATTTCTTTCTTATCATTATCCACACGCTCAATTGCAAAGTCTGGCTCAATCATAATATTCTTTTCATGAAGCAGGTGTTCCAAAGCTTCGGTTGCTTTTGGTTTGGTAAAAGCACCGCTCAATGGTGTTACATACGTGATCTCCACTTTGTCACGCATATGCTTATGCTTGAAGAAGGAATCGGCCAGGAAGGCAAACTCCAGTGGCGCCACCGGGCATTTGATTGGCATTTCTGTGATATGCACCACCAGCTTTCCTCCTTTCCATTCTCTCAGCTTGTCCCTTAAAGCCAGGGAGCCTTCAAATGTGTAAAAATCAAAGACAGATTTTTGCCATTCACTGCCTTTCATGCCTTCGGTTTCCTCAGGGGCAATTTTGGCCCCGGTTGCAATGATCAATATATCGTATGGCAGTTCCGGTCCTTCTGCCAGCTGAATTTTGTTTTCACCGGGAAGAATTTTGCTGATCTGCTTTTTTATGAGTGTAACGTCTTTGGGAATAAACTCTTCAATTCTCTTTACAATATCTTCGGGCGTGTAAATATCAAAAGGAAGAAAAAGATACCCGGGCTGATAATGATGTTCCTCCCGTTCATCGATGATGGTTATGTTCCAGTCAGGATGCTTTAACTGGTGGTGCAGGTGATTTGCCATCATAGTACCTGCGGTACCGGCGCCCAGTATAACTATATTTTTCATACCTGCCATTTTTAGTGTGAAACCACAGCTTCTGCAACATGCAGCGTGGGCTTAAAAATAATTCTAGCTTTAACAGAGTTCGATATCAGGCATGCCGCTTCAGATTTTTCCAGGATGCGGAGAGCCTTTTCCCTATCGGCTTCAGGAGCAATAGTTAACACAGGGAACAATTCCACTTCTGTGATCATGTATTTCCCATCCACCCTTTCCAGTTTTCCAATGGCATTGCTTTCAAAATGTATAAAATCAAATTTGAAGTTTTCAGCAATAGCCAGGAAGGTAGTCATCAGGCAACTGTTTACAGCGGCCACCAGCAAATGCTCAGGCGACCAGATACCCGGCATGCCTTTAGCAAACTCGGGCGGCGTTGCCACTTCCAGGGTTGAATTTAATACCGGGGAACTCAGCATACCTTTTCTGTCTGATTCCCAGTTTACTTTTACTTCGTAATGATGTACGTTTTCCATAAAATTTAATTTAAAGTCTGATCAGGATATTCCCTGCTTATTGCTTTTTTACCGGGCATGTATTGATACCGATCAAAGTGTAAAGCGGGCAAAAACTTATAAGGCTGGTGAGTAAAAACACAGCACCCAGAACCAGTAATACAATTCCAAATGTTCCTTCCACAGTTTTTGTAAAATACAATACTGCAAATACTACGGCCAGTAAAATTCTTACAAGGCGGTCGGCGTTTCCCATGTTCTTTTTCATAATAAATAGTTTTTTTGGTTAAATAATTAATACAGTAATGGTTTGAATTTCATAACTCAAAGGTAAAAATGGCCATAGGGAGTGTTGGTATCTTATGTTACTTTCTGCGCTTCATTTTACTGATCCTTGTCATATACCTGCCTGCTGTGGCTCAGTAAAAACAAAACCCCTGCTTAGCGGCAGGGGGTCTGTTCATTCACCTTTCTGTATTTAATTATAAAACGGGGTTTGCTAAATAGTTGAAGTTGTTTTTGCCTGGCAAACGAATACAGTTTTAGGAATGTTTGTTTTGCTGATAGCTGTAAAGCCGCCTTCCACTTCCGTAAAATTTCTGAAGCCACGGGCCTGCAGTATGGAAGCTGCTATCATGCTCCTGTAACCGCCAGCGCAATGCAGGTAAAAATGCTCATCGGGGTTTATATCCTTTATCCAGTCGTTAATAAAAGCCAGCGGGCTGTTAACTGTCTGTTCCACATGTTCAGCAGCATATTCTGATGCTTTACGCACATCCACAATCTTATCTTCGCCGATCTTTACTTCCCTGGCAAACTCCTCTGCAGTTATTCTGTCAACCACATCTGCCTGTTTGCCGGCTGTAAGCCACGCAGCAAAACCTCCCTTCAAATGACCCAGTACATTATCGAATCCCACACGGCTTAAGCGTGTTACTGATTCTTCCTCTTTGCCTTCATCGGTTACCAGCAGGATTGGTTGCTTTACATCTACTATTAAAGCGCCGACCCAGGGAGCAAAATCTCCGTTCAAACCAATATTGATGGATTGCGGAATAAATCCTTTATAAAAAGCCATATCATTTCTTGTGTCCAGTATCAATGCGTCATTGGTTTCTGCGGTCAGTTCAAATTCATCCGGTGTTAAGGCTTTCATCCCATTGTGTAAAACTGTTTCAAAGTGTGTATAGCCCTGTTTATTCATGGCCACATTCATACCAAAGTATCCCGGGGGCGTTTCCAGTCCGTCGGTAACAGCTTTTATAAAAGCAGCTTTATCCGGCTGGTTCAAAGCATAATTCACTTTCTTCTGATTTCCCAGTGTGTCCACAGTTTCCTTCATCATGTTTTTACCACAGGCACTGCCTGCACCATGTCCCGGATACACGATCACATCATCACTTAAAGGCATTATCTTGTTCATCAAACTATCATACAACAATCCGGCTAGTTCATCCATAGTTTTGTTGGCAGCTTTTTGAGCCAGGTCGGGCCTGCCCACATCTCCCAGGAACAGAGTATCTCCGCTAAAAATGCAATGATCTTTTCCGGTTTCATCCTTCAGCAAAAAAGTTGCACTTTCCATAGTATGACCCGGCGTATGTAATACCTGTATAGTGATATCACCTACTTTAAACTGTTGTCCGTCTTCCGCAGCAATACAGCCAAAACTGCAGGCTGCACCCGGGCCATATACAATATCCGCTCCTGTTTTGTCCCGAAGGTCAACATGCCCGCTTACAAAATCAGCATGAAAATGTGTTTCAAAAATGTATTTGAGTTTTACGTTGTCCTTTTGAAGACGTTGCATATAGGGTTCAGTTTCACGCAGCGGGTCAACGATGGCGGCTTCGCCATTGGATGTAATGTAATAGGCGCCATGTGCCAGGCAGCCTGTATAGATCTGTTCAATCTTCATGATTTAGCTGTTTTAATTTTACAGCACAAAATTGCACATCAAAATCATGAATGGCGGTAACATTAGTAACAAAACAGGATGATATTAGTCAGCTTTTTTTTGCAGGATGATGAAAAGCTCAGTGTCTATTCTTTTAATGAAAGAATTATAAGCAGGTTCAAATGTTTTAAAAACAAACTTTCCGGAAAACAGTTTTTCATATTCAGCTTTGGTGCCACCAAACGGAGGTCCCTGTTCTTCAAACAGGCGGTTAAACAAAAGGCCAGCCAGCTTTCCCCCGGGCTTTAAAATCCCATGCATCTTATTTACATAATCCTCACGCAATACAGGGTCCAGGGCGCAAAAAAAGGTTTGTTCCAGTACCAGGTCAAATTGATCGTTCAGGTCAAAAAAGTTTCCCAGGATAATACGGATATTGGAATTGCCTGCATATTTATCCTTTAGCTGGTCAACCAATATGGATGCAATATCTATAACCGTGATATTGGTAAACCCCTTTGCCAGCAAATAGTCGGCTTCGTACGTATTACCACAGCCGGGTATCAATATGCCTATGTTTTTATTTGTCAGCTGATCGATGTATTGCTGCAGTGGCGGGGATACCATGCCCAGGTCCCAGCCGGATGTGCTGGTTATATAACGGTTGTTCCAGTAATTACCATCGAGTGTTTGATCGGCTTTCTGTTCCATTTATAATTTTTTTTCACGTAAAAAATAATTCTTTCATTATGATATAAATCCCCATGACTAAAACAAACCAGCCAAAAGCTTTTTTCAATTTACTGCTTTCTATTTTTTTTGTAAAGGCACCCCCGATAAAAATACCGGCTATGGCAATAGCTGTGACACTCAGCAAAAACCACCAGTTGATATCAATATGCGCAAGGTCTCCCGTGAAGCCGATCAGTGAGTTCAATGCAATGATCAGCAGCGAAGTGCCAACTGCTTTTTTCATAGGAGTTTTTAAGATGAGCACCAGCGCAGGAATGATAAGAAAGCCGCCGCCGGCACCCAGAAAGCCGGTTGTAAAACCTACCAGTATTCCAAATAGTAACAGCTTTACCTTATCTGATGATGATGTATTGATATCAACCACAGCATTTCTTTTTCCGTCCTTTATCATGGCAACAGAAGCCAGCAACATCAGGATGGCAAAGAAAACCATCGTGGCCAGGTCGTGCTTTACCGGAAAACCGCCAATCGTAAAAAGAACTTCCGGTATACGTGGCATAATGAAATGCCGGGTGATGAAGACCGTAGTAACAGATGAAATACCAAACAGCAGTGCCGTTTGAATGCTCACCATTCCTTTACGGTAATTGTTGAATGCCCCCACCAATGATGTGGAGCCCACAATAAACAGGGAATACGATGTTGCCATCACAGGGTTATAAGAAAAAATATAAACCAGGATGGGCACCATCAGAATGGATCCCCCGCTGCCTATAAGGCCAAGCGAAATGCCCACCAATGCAGCCAGGAAATAACCGAGAAACTCCATATAGCATTTTAGAGCAACAAAGATGCGGATAATAAAATTAAAAGGAGGTTACAAAGGTTACATTAATCTAAAAACAGGAAATGATGGTGGCCTCGCCAGGAATCGAACCTGGATCTGGAGCTTCGGAAACTCTTATACTATCCATTGTACTACGAGGCCCTTATTTGTTGAAACGTTTATTCATTTATTCGTTAATTGGTGCGTGCCTGACTTATTTAAAAATTGCAGCTTTTCCAAACTGCCTTACCAATTAACGTTTATTTTCCCAAATGCGAAAAATTACTGCCGAATATTTTTACCGCAATGGCCAGCAATATTACGCCAAAAAATTTTCTGATAACAGTCATACCATTGGGCCCTAAAAATTTTTCAATCCACTTCAGTGATTTCAGCACCAGGTATATTACGATACAGTTGATCAAAATACCGATGAGTATGTTCACATCATCATAGTTTGCCTTTAAACTCATAATAGTGGTAAGTGTGCCCGAACCTGCTATCAGCGGAAATGCAATCGGTACCACGCTGCCACTTTTAGGGTTGCCATCCTGCTTAAAGAACTCGATGCCCAGTACCATTTCCAAACCTATAACAAAAATAACGATACTGCCTGCCACGGCAAAGGACTGTACATCCAGTCCGAGAATGTGCAGAAACTGCTGTCCGATGAACAGGAACAGGATCATTAGTCCGCCTGATGCCATTGTAGCCTGAAACGACCTGATATCTCCGCCCATTTTAGCCCGCAGCGATGCAAGCACCGGTACATTGCCCACCATATCTATCACCGCAAACAATGTGAAGCTGATGGTAATGATCTCGTTGATGGAGAGATTTCCGAAATTCATAGTTGCAGTTTAATTCCTGCAAAGATAGTCAGCTAAAAACAAAGTTTGCATTTTACCCGAAAGTTGCGGCCCTCCGGGCTTAGTGCTAAAGTTCGGTCATTTATAAATATGCTTCTCTTTAAACTGCACATATTCCCTCTGCAGATAATACAGGCATTCAATGCACAGGCAATCTTCATACTTTGCTTCAATATAGATTCTCTCTTCTTCTGATAATTGTATGCCGTTGCACTGGCACTGCGTAATGCTGCCGCTTTTACATTCAAAAACGCTTTTGCAACGTGAACATTTTTTTTCTTCGTGCCTGCACATTTTTTACCAGTTAAAAGTAAGGCCTGCATTCAGCATAAAAGGTATGGCATTATACCCACGCAGGTCGAAGAATTTTTTATTGGTGATATTTTGTGCATCTGCAAAAAACTTCAGATAACCCTTCAGCCTGTATTCAGCATAAGCGCCCAGTAAAAAATAGTTTTTTAACAGCACATCGTCTTTCTGGTATCCGCCCACATCATACCGGTTGCTTACTGCTTTAGCGCTTAAGGACACGAATAAGGCCTTGCTTACCTGGTAGCCGGCATTCAGGTTAAAACTGCTTTTAGGCCTGCGTAAAAAATAATGGTATGTGGTGTCGTTGGTGCTTTTGCGGCTCTGGGTTGTTTCACTCCCGCCCATGTATGTGTAATTAGCAGTGAGGCTTAGTGCTTTTATGGGCCTGAGGGTCATTTCCAGTTCTACACCATCCATATTTTGTTTTACGAAGTTGAAGTATTTGTAGTTAACATAGTCGTAGTCGATCCCGTTTTTTATATCGCGGTGAAAATACACTATGCGGCTGCTTATTTTATCATGCACCTGCTGCACACCCAATTCGTAATTAGTGGACCTTTCAGGCTGCAGGTCCGGGTTTCCGCTATACTGATCGAACAACTGATAAATACTGGGCGCCTTAAAGCCGGAAGCTATGCTGCCAAATACCCTGAAATTTTTATTGAAACTGAATGACGGGTTGAACGTAAAAGTGCTGTTGCTTCCATACCTGGAATGGTTATTTGTTCTTCCTCCTATTTCGATATTCAATTTCTTTTTCAATCCACTGAAGAAAACAGATGCATAAAAAGAAGTTTGGTGCAATGAACTGTCAAATGCAGGCGGGTCATAGGGCCCAAACATACTTTCAGAATAGTATTTTTGGTGCATGGTGGCACGGCGGTAATCAAAACCGGCTAGTACCGTCAGCCATTTTGCAGCAGCAATATTTGCATACAGCTCTGCATATTGTGTGCGTGCTTTATACTTATTGTCTTCATAAGTTGTAAAACCGGGCTTGTCGGCACTGTCGTTCAGGTATTTTCTCTGCAATTCACCATATTGATAGTTACCGGTTATTTGTACAATTCCTTTTTTAAAGTTCAGTCCCAGGCCGGAACTAAGGTTGCTGTTATTGATGCTGTAATCTTTTTCATCGGCAAAAACAGCAGCATCCACATCGGAACGGTAATGACTGTATTGAACAAAGGTTCTTACCTGCAATGCCGGAATGACCTGGTACAGCAGGGATGCACTTGCCACGTCGCCATTGTACCCATCCCTGTCAAAATTATTATTGCCGGTACTGTCCCATGCAGACGAGAAACCCTTTGTATTCAATTTAGCATAGCGTGCTGTGTAGGTAAGGTTGGCCACTCTGCCATAAAGCTGAAGGTTGCCACGAAATGTATTTTTACTGCCATAAGCTGCAGTTGCTTTTACATTTACCGGCTTGCCAATATCTTTTTTCACCGTGATGATATTGATCACGCCACCAATAGCATCGCTGCCATATAACGTGGATTGGGCTCCCCTGCATATTTCTATTCTTTCCACATCATTGATGGAAAAAAGATTGAGGTCAAATTCATTGTTGATCATGGAAGGGTCATTGACGGGAATGCCATCCAGCAAAATTACCGTGCGGCCCGATGAAGCCCCCCTTACAAAAACGGTTTGCACACTGCCGGCCGCATTGTAAGCCCCGTTGATAGTTACAGCAGCCTGTTCTGTTAAAACCTGGGCCACGGTTTTGCCAGCGCTTCTTTCAATTTGTTCTTTACCAATAACAGTAATTACCTTTCCGGTTTGCGATTGCTTTACCGCAGTTTTGGTTGCCGTCATGACAACCTCATCTAAATTTTTTGTACTATCGGTTTGTGCCGAAAGATTGCTGCTGAAAAAAACAGCAGCCGCAATAAAAATTTTCTTTTTCATGTTTTGAAAAAATTTTTGTTGTGACTGCTTCCTGGAATGTGTTTGGTGTGGGCACCAACCACGGCGTGTAGAGATATAAAAGCCGTTGAGCTGTTACATTTCCTGCCTTTCACCCGAAAGCTTTGAATGATTGTTGATGAACCTGGCAGGTCTTCTGGCTTGCGACACATTTCAATAAACCTTCCCGTTTTATCAACAGTGGTTGTGAAGTTTGAGATGTTGCCCCTTCTGGCGGGGTATCGCTTACAGCTACGGGGATAGCTCCCGACTTTAACGGGATTCCCTTTTAATCCCGATTTGACATCGGGAACCAAATTCATTGTAAAAGTAGGTAAAGATCCGGAGGCATTATCAGGAAATTATTCAGCCATTGTGGAGAAATAAAAATGCCGCTTTTATAAGCGGCATTTTTAAAAGCACAGGCAAAAAATTATTCATCTGCCTTTCTGCACTCACCAACTATGGTATGAAATATATCATGCGCTTCTGTGATGAGCGTCTTCAGTTTTTCGTCAGGCTGCCCGGAAGCAACTGCTTTTTGAATTGCCTGGCATTTGGCCACCAGTTTTACAAGTGCAGCTTTTGTTTCGGCAGGTTTAAAATCAGATGGTATTGCCGATGCATGCCATGATTTGGCGCTCAGGAGCAGGCTGTCGGCCTTTGTCTTTAAAGGACTGAAATTGCCTTCCTCGGCAGGGTGAAAAGTGGCAGACATAAAGCTGTGAAATGCCTTCATTTCGGGCCATTTGCTTTTTTCCTTTTGTGCAAAAGCTATTGAGCAGGTTGCCAGCATGGCAATTGCCAGTATTTTGATCTTTTTCATTGGTTGTTTATTTAGTAGTTAAAAATTCTCCCGGTGATTTTAAGAACTCGTCTTTACATTCTGCTGCACAAAAGCCGTACAATTTTCCTTTGTAAGTAACGGTATCGTGCACTCCGGCCGATATGGGCATTCCACAAACTAGGTCTTTTTGTACAGCAAATGAAAGCTGCTTCAGTTCGCTTTTTGCAGAATCTTTTATCGTCATTGTTTCTGCTTTGGGTGCTTCCTTTGCCTCCTTTTTCCGGTTGCATGCAAAACAGGAAAGCAACATTAAAATTGCAATTGTGTTTTTCATTGTGTTATTTATTTTGTTTTAGTATTATTTTCCGATGGATTATTTGCTTCCGGTTCCGTCATATGCTTCACCCTGAAATACATTTCCACAGAGATGGCAATCACCAATCCGGCCATTAATAGCAAGGTATACAACTTTCCGGATCCGGTAGATAATCTCCGCAATACAGTTTCTCCAAAATTCATCAGTAACCACAAAACAGCCAGCAACATGGCAGCAAATCCAAGGTCTTTCAGTTCCTGGTAGCAATACCAGTTCCTTATTTGATTAAACTTCATTGTACTTTCTTTTTTTTAAATATTAAAGCATGATGGCAATATGCATCATCAGCCTGTTATTTGCCTTTACAAAACCATTGGCAAGGTTTTGAGAAACGGGTAATTGCCAACTTGCACCAACAGCTACCTTTTTAAAAGTGGTTTCAAGCCCGGCAGTTCCAAGCAGGAGTTTACCTCCGGAAATATCAACTAATATTTGATTGTCAATATCCATTTTTGCATTCTCGTACGCCATACCCAGGCTGGGGGCAATGGTGAACTTGTTTTTCAACCGCCATTTATAATACAACTGTGCGGTGGTACTTAATTTATTTCCATAATTGTAATCGTATCGGTTAGAAGTATTCATTTTGTAACTGGCCGCAACATTCAGCCCGGCATCTTGCAGGCGCAGGTCGTACATGGCTTGTACCATAAAATCATAACTGGCTGTTCCCAGCTGAAACAGGTTGGTGTTTTGAGAAGTGCTTTGCTTATCAGCAGCAATATATTTACCGGTAGCCAGTTTAATTCCGCCACCGATCCAGAGGGATTGTACCAGTAATTTTTTTGAAAACACAACCGACTTCCTATTCAGCAAACGGTAATACCCGGTTACTGATATATCGCCGATGCCTTGTTTGGTTCTAACTGAACCCTGGTTACTTCTTTCATTAAATGCGTAAGGAATAGTCGCCATTACCCTGAATTTTTTCCCAATGGTCCATGCACCCCAGAGCTCTGCTGTATTGTACCTCTCTGCACTGGTAAGGTAAGTGGTGGCACCCCCGGCCCCGATATGTGTTTTCAGGGAACTAAACCTATATCTTAACCCAAAAACATGCTTGTGGAATTCGGGCAGGATGCCAATATAATATCCGCCAACCCCGCATCCGCAAATATCACAAGCATTTGATTGTACGAGTAAAGTAATAAATGTAATGGAAATAAGTAGCTTTTTCATGGTGATGATTTATTGTTCCGAAAAACGTTTATCAAGCAAAAAGTTTCTGTCGTTTAATGTGTTTAAAAATGCCTTTATTTTTTCCCTTTCCGTAGTTGTTAATGCTATACCGGGAGTGGCATTTTGCTGAAGCAGCGGATCGAGGTTAGGGGTATTTTGCACCTGCGATGTGTAGTGATCAAACACTGCATCCAGGCTAAGCAACCGGCCATCGTGCATATAAGGTGCAGAATAGGTAAGGTTTCGCAGGCCAGGCACTTTGAATTTGTAGCGATCGTTGTTGTTGAGCGTTACAAGATACCGGCCCATATCATTAACCATGCTTATACCAAGGCCATTGTTGCGAAATGAGTAATCAGTAAACAAAGGCTCGGCATGACAGCTGTTGCATTTTTGTTTAAACAACACATACCCCTGCTCTTCTTCGGCAGTAAAAGAAACACCCTGGTTCCGCATTACACTGTCGTATTTTGAATTACTGCTTACGCACATTACCATAAATTGGGAAATCGCTTTCAGGAAGCGGGTTGAATTAATTTCGGTGGTGCCATATGCCTTGTTGAAAAGGCCGGGATATATTGCAGAGCTGCGCAGTTTGTTCAGCACATTATTTATATCCTCGTCCATTTCCACATGATTGGCAATGGGAGCCAGCGGCTGAAGGTCAAGATCAAAAATCCCTCCGTCCCACATGAAAGTGGTGCTCCATGCCAGGTTCATGATAGGCGGTGAATTACGGGTACCAAGCCTGTCGAAAATACCATGGCTTACACTGTGGCCGTGCTGGGTAAATGCCGATGTTTGAATATGACAGTTCCCGCAGCTGATAGTGTTGTTGGCAGAAAGCATGGGTTCGTAAAATAATTTTCTGCCCAATTCAAAACCTTCTTTTGTTACTGCATTATTCGAAAAATTATATACAGGTGCCGGAAAATTTGCAGGTTTTACAAATCCTGTAAAGGGTTGTTCTGTTTCCACCATCTCTTTGTTGCAGGCATAAATGCCGGCAACGAAGAGAAGGAGAATAATTAAATGATTGCGCCTCATATCAATCAATTTTCAGTATGATCGTGGCGGAACATGGATGCATAGTTATTGGCAATAGTAGTACTGTAAGGATCAAACATCACCATGGAATGCGCCGCAATACTAACATTGGCCGTTCCGGTAAAAGCTTTCAAAATATCAACCATCAGGTGAATATTGGTGCTTTTTCCTTCCTTCACTTTAGGAGTACCTCTTGTAATCAGATCAAGCGTAATAGTCTTTAAATTGTTGATAGTTGGGGAAGTATAACCTCCAAAACCACCGATATGGTACATATAACCCATAGGAGAAGCCGGAGAATTTCCTTCCATTTTAAAGAAAATATATCCGCTGTTCCATGTCCAGTACATATCCGCACCAACACCTGTAACATCCAACACACCGGTGCGCTGGCTTACGTCTTTGGTATTTCTTAAGCTGTCTACCCCCAACACAAAACTCACAGACTTATATTCCCCTTCAGGTACACTGAATTCTGGTTCATGTGTGGCGGGATCGCTTTCATCTATTAAAAAATAACTTTCGTTCTGCGGAACTGTATATACATTTCCATCTACATTGGTGAACTTAAAATTGCTCACATAATATTTGAGCTTGGTTACATTAAAGCTTTCAGAAGATGCATTGGTATATGTGCCCGTATTCAGCTGAAGATCTGCTGAGCCGGCAATATTGTCAAATTCAACCGATAGGTCAGCTTTTATATTGGGGTTGTATTCAGGAGTTGAATCCTTTTTACATGAACTAAGAATGATACCGGCCGATAAAGCCATGATTACTATTTTTTTCATTTTGATGTTTTTTAAAAATTGGCAACGCCTCTGAGGTATACATACCAACAGCCAATAGCATTTGCCCTGAAGAGAATTGTTACTTTTTAATGAGTATTGTTACGATAAACTAAGCATATCAGTATAGGGACAGCACGCTGAACCCTTCGCTGCAGCTGATTGCGAATTATGCAATAGAATTATCTTATGAAAAAATAAGGGGCCTGGGCGGATGAAAAAAAGAATAAGACATATCCGTGAGCGGATATATTATTTCAGATGCCGTGGCTTTAGCCACCGGAATTATCATTGGATTAAACTGAAAAAAGAATGATTTGGAAGAAAGTACCTGCTGCATCTTGCCTTCTGCCTTGCGTTCGGCATCCTGCTGCTGCTTTTTTTCTTCTTCCTGAATTTTTTTCATGGCCTGGCACTTACCGTTACAGTGCATTTTGAGCCTGGCTTTGTTTATACAGTTTTTGGCATAGGCAGCCGTGTTCAGGTAATAATCCAGCATCACAAACGGCCCGGCAAATGTTTGAGAAACAAACGCCAGCAGTAAAATTGTTGCTGTAATCTTTTTGAACATGGCTGCAAAGATAAAGGCTTTCGTAAAACCATGTATGAGCGAAATCATAATAAACTGATTTTTTTATCAAAAAACAGCAAGTATTAAATGGCTTTAAGTATCTTTTCAGCATGCAAACAAAATCAAAACTTAACCTCTTCGATTTTACCATGATCGTGGTGAGCCTGGTAATTGGTATGGGCATTTTTCGCACACCACTGAATGTAGCAAAGGCTTCGCCCGATATCTTTTTGTTTTTTACGGCCTGGATCGCAGGAGGACTGGTTGCATTATGCGGTGCCCTTACTTATGCTGAAATAGGAAGCAGGCTTCCGGTTACAGGCGGGTACTACAAAATTTTTTCGTATGCCTATCATCCCTCTATTGCATTTGCCATTAACTGCGTGATACTGGTTTCTAATGCCGCTTCGCTGGCCGGGGTGGCACTGGTTGGGGGCGAATATATCACCGGGCTGTTCATCCCATTATCACAAAACCCCCAATGGATGGACATTGCTTCCAATGCAAACTACATTCAAACCATTCAGATATCCATTGCCATTTCGGCCATTGTGATTTTCTATGGCATAAACCTGCTGGGCCTGAAAATGAGCGCAAAAACCCAGAACGTTTTAACTGTCATCAAAATAATACTGATCCTTTTACTGATAACACCCATCTTTTTTGCAGGCCCGGCAGCCAGTTCATCCGTTGCGCCGGCTGCAATTAGTCCCGGCTTTATGGAGTACCTGAAAGCCTTTGGCATCGGGCTGGTGGCTGTAAGCTTTACCTATGGCGGTTACCAGCAAACAATCAATTTTGGCGCCGAGGTTGATAAGCCCACCAAAAATATTCCCAGGGGGATCTTTTTTGGCATTTTCATCATCATTGCCCTGTACCTGACAATTAACTATGCCTACATAAAAGTGATTGGTTTTGAAGAGATCAAACAAAGCAAGAATATAGCGGCCATCATGGCTTCCAAAATTTTCGGCATCAATGCTGAAAGGGTTTTGTCGGGCTTCCTGTTCCTGAGCGTACTGGCCTATGTGAATGTGTTACTGATGAGTAACCCCCGGGTAATGTACGCTATGAGTGAGGACAAAATATTGCCGCCTGTTTTTAAACAGCGAAATAGTAAAACAGATGTGCTTACTATTTCTCTCAGCGTGTTTGCAGCATTATGCGCCCTCATCGTTTTCTGGGCCAAGGAATTTGACACTATCTTAAGTTTTACCATTTTCCTGGATTGTTTTGGTATGGCTTTGTCGGCCGCCACCATTTTTGTTTTGCGCAAGCGAACCAGGCACCTGGATGATACCGGTATTTACAAAATGAAGCTGTACCCCCTGCTTCCGGTAATATTTATTGCTGCTTACACTTTTGTGGCCATCAGTATTGCTGTTGATTATAAAAACAACGACAATGCCGCCCTGGTTGGTCTTTCGGTAATGGCAGTGTTTATTGCGCTGTATTTCCTGGCAAGGGCATTTGTTAAAAAGCCTGTGCAGTAAGCGTTTTATTGTTGCGGCAGATGGTTTACCGTTTGTATAATTGTTTTATACGTTTTATCCGCAGATAGATTATTTTTGTAGTATGCGCTACAAATTCTTGACCCTTATTGTTTTATTGGTTATCTCCCATATTGCAAAAGCCCAGGAAAAATGGGGTTTGCTCAAGTGCATTGAGTATGCCATGGCCAATAATATTTCCATTAAGCAAACCGACCTTCAAAGTAAAATAGCAGGCCTTACATTAAAGCAAAGCAGGTATGGCCAGCTTCCCAGCCTGAGTTTTAGCGGCGGGCCAGCATTTAACAGCGGTCGTACGCAGGACCCCACTACCTATACCTTAAGCACACAAAGTTATTTGTCGGCCAACGTTCAACTACAAAGCAGCGCTGAAATTTTTAACTGGTTTAGCAAACGCAATATGATATTAGCCAATGAGTGGGAATTAAAAGCTGCTCAGGCCAATACCGATAAACTAAAAAATGACATTGCGCTTTCAGTGGCAAACGCATATTTGCAAATATTACTGGCCATGGAGCAGGAGAAGATAGCAGGTGTTCAACTGCAACAATCAAAAGCGCAATACAAAAATACCCGGAGGCTGGTGGATGCCGGTACCCTGCCGGAGCTGAATGCGGCAGAACTGGAAGCACAGGTAGCCCGTGACAGTTCGAATGTTATCAGCGCACAAGGAGCCGTTACGCAGGGTATCCTGTCTTTAAAATCATTAATGGCCATGGATGCAGCTGCCCCTTTTGAAATTGAAACCCCGCCGGTGGAGAAGATACCAGTGGAAAAAATCGCCGACCTGCAGCCGGATGCGGTGTATGCCTCTGCAGTTGCCAATATGCCCCAGCAAAAATTCAACGATTACAAAATAAAGGCTGCAGAAAAATCAGCTGCTGCCGCAAAGGGTGCCATGTTTCCTACCATCTCGGCCTTTGGTGGATTATCCAGCCGTTATATCAACTCAAAACAACCGGTATATGCACCTACCGGTGTTTACAGCAGCAACATCTTAAGCCCGCAGGTTATTGTAAATGGCACCACTTATAAGGTAAGCACAGCAGAATATACACTTGTGGGCAAACAGAGTACGCCGTTTTTTACACAACTGAACCAGAATTTCAGCCAGTCGGTTGGTTTAAGCTTAAGCGTTCCCATCTTTAACGGATTGAATGCCCGTACTAATTATGAAAAAAGCCGGATTGGTATAAAAAGCCAGCAACTGCAAAAAGAAGCTGACCAGCAAAAGCTAAAACAGGATATTTACCAGGCTTATAATGCAGCCCTGGTTGCTTTGGAAAAATACACTGCCGGTAAAAAAGCTGTGGAGACTGCCGACCGCAGTTATTACTATGCACAAAAAAGATACGAAGTGGGTATGACCTCAACTTTTGAGCTGATCACAAACCAGAATAATTTGTTTACTGTAAAACTTCAAAATGCGCTTAACCAGTTTGATTATGTATTTAAAATGAAAGTGCTGGAGTTTTATAAAGGCCAGGGGTTGAAGTTTTAAAGAACGGCCCTTCTTTTCACTGAGGTACCCGGGGCATTAAAACCCGGGATGCTTTACAGGATTTATAGGAGAACTTAAGGGAATTTATAAAACATAATTAAAGCTGAATAAAGATATACTGTACAAGAGTGCGACGCCAATGAAGCTGAACAAAGCTATTTGGCCGGGCTCAAAAAAAAGAAATAAAAAATGAGTAAATCACTTAAATGGACCTTAATTGGAGTTGGGGCATTGGTAGTACTGCTGGTAATATTATCACAGGCGGGAGCATTTGGAAAAGAAGAGGGCTTGAAGGTAACTGCCGAAAAAGTGCAGCGCCGCACCATTACGGAAATTGTAAATGCCAGCGGTAAAATTTACCCCGAGGATGAGGTAAAAGTAAGCCCCGATATCAGCGGCGTTATTACTGACCTGACAGTACAGGAAGGAGATACGGTAAAGAAAGGCCAGTTGCTGGCACGTATTGATGCTGATGTGTACAATATTCAGCGCAGCCAGGCTGCCAGTGGCGTGGCGCAATCGCAGGCCCAGGTAAGCAGCGTACAGGCGCAGGTAAGCAATGCACAGGCTGCATTGGCTGCCCTGGATGCTCAGATGGAGCAGGCGCAAAAATCTTATGACCGCAATAAAAAATTATTCGACGATAAAGTAATCAGCCGCAGCGAAATGGATGCAGCCGAGACATCACTGAAAGCAGCCAAAGCCAATTACAATGCGGCCGTGCAGGGAATACGGAGCACACAGGCCAATGTGCAAAGCGCCAAAGCGAATGTGCAAACAGCACAGGCCAGCCTGCAAAGGGCCAATAAAGACCTGAGCAGAACTGCGATAGTGGCTCCCCGTGATGGTGTGGTTAGTTTGCTGAATGTAAAAAAAGGCGAGAGCGTATCGGGCAATAGTTTTACAGTAGGTACTGAAATTTTGAGGATCGCTGATATGAGTAAGATTGAAGTAAGGGTGGATGTGGGAGAAAATGATATTCCGAAAGTGAAACTGGGCGACAGCGCTATTGTTTCTGTGGATGCTTACAGCGACCGCAAATTCAAGGGCCTTGTTACTCAAATTGCCAGCAGCAATAACGGCGCTGCCACGCAAAGCGCTTTGTCTTCTGCAAGCAGTGATGTGACACAATATAAAGTTTACATTCGCATACTTCCGGAAAGCTATGCTGATCTCTTAGGCAAGGGCAGTTTTCCCTTCAGGCCGGGCATGAGCGCCAGCGCCGATATACAAACGAAGACGCATGTAAATGTTCTGAGCGTACCCATTAATGCGGTAACTACCCGTGATAAGAATGACAGCACCAAGACAGGTGTTAAAAAAGCAGACGAGTCCAATGTAAAGTCAAACACTTCACTGGAGGATGACCTGGAGGTTGTTTGCTTTGTGATTGACAAAACAGGGAAAGTAAGCAAGGTAAAAGTTAAGACCGATATACAGGACATAAACAATATTGAAATTACAGAGGGGTTGAAAGAAGGCGACCAGGTGGTTACCGGGCCTTATGATGTAGTGAGCAAAACACTAAAAGCCGGCAAGCAGGTGAAAGTGGTGGATAAGAAAGACCTGTTTTAGCAATCAATATGTTGCACCGTACAAGTTTTACCGAATCATCATAGCGGGTTATTTATTATCCGTACAAAATCAACAGGATCTTAATGGTCAAAAAAACTGTATTGCTGTTAAGCAGCTTATTACTGTCGGGCAGTTTTTTATTTTGTCAAAAAACAACCACTCTTAAAGTAACGCTTGCTTTACCCAAAGCAGACACATCCTCTTCCAATGTTACAGTTCAGCTTTACCTGTTGCCCGATACTGTTGCAGTAAGCAGCAGGGCTGCAGGCAGCAAGGATCTCAGCTTCACTGTTACTGCTTTTTCGAAATACCTGGTGAGATTTAGTAGTGTTTCTTTTGAAAGCACAGAAAGAGTTGTTTCCGTGGCAGACAAGCCGGTGAGCATCCTGGTTCCGCTAAAGCAAAAAAGTACTGCCATGGGAAATGTGGTGGTGGTGGCAAAAAAACCTTTGATCAGGCAGGATGATGATAAAACCGTTGTGGATGCTGAAGTGCTGGCCAACAGCAGCACCAATGCTTACGAGGTGCTGGAGAAAACACCCGGCGCCATTGTGGACCAGGATGGAAATGTGTACCTGAGCAGTACCACCCCGGCCACCATTTTAATAAACGGAAGGGAAATGAAACTCAGCAGCGCCGACATTGCTTCCCTGCTTAAAAGCTTACCCGCCGGCAGCGTAAGCAAGGTAGAGATACTGAGAAACCCATCTGCAAAATATGATGCATCAGGCAGTGGCGGCATGGTAAATATTGTTTTGAAAAAGGGGGTAAAACTGGGAACAAATGGTACTGTAAACGCAGCGTATTTCCAGGGTGTGTATGCCACCAAAACGGCCGGGTTCAATATCAATAAAGGCACAGACAAAGTAAACAGCTACCTCAATTACCAGTTTACCAACAGGAATAATTTTGAAGAAGTGAATTCTGACAGGCTCATCAGGAAGGATTCATCGCTGATTGTCCAGCAGGCTTACACCACTTATCCCACCACCAATAATTACCTGAACGGCGGAACTGATATTCAGTTTACAAGCAAATTCAGCGCAGCTTACGATCTGCGGCTAAGCTATACCAAAGGAAAAAGTTTTGCTTTGAACGGCATCAATATCAGCAAATATCCATCCCCTGCTGTTATCGGCAATAATGTTTCAGACATTGATAATAACAACCAGACCACCAGCCTGGGAAGCAATATTTCAACCAAATATAAAATTGATACACTGGGCAGCGAATGGACTGCACAGTTTGATTACAACTATTATGGAAACCGCAATACCCAGCTCTACCAAAATAATTACTACCTGCCTGTACGGCCTGCCATAAGTGGTGATGGCACCAATAACAGCGATAAGAATATTTTTTTACTGCAAACCGACCTGGCGCTGAAACTTCCCGGAGCTTTGACAATTGAAGCCGGGTTAAAAGCAACCATCAGCAACAGTAAGAACAAATCTTATTATACAAAGGATACCGGCAATCACGCAGCATTTGTTGATACTTACCAGACAAATACTTTCCGCTATCATGAGAACATTATTGCTGCCTACCTGCAGGTTTCAAAAACATTTGCCGGCTTCACCATTAAGCCGGGGCTGCGACTTGAAACAACCGATATAAACGGAAGGCAGCTGGTACCCAGGGATACAACCTTATCAATTAAACGTACGGATCTGTTTCCGTATCTTTTTATCAAGCACAACCTCTTTAAACTGTTCGGTACGGAGCTGATAGGTAATGCTATTTTCAGAAAAAGCATCAAGCGCCCATATTACGAAGTACTCAACCCATACCCCAGGTATATTGACCAGTACCTGTATGATGCCGGCAACCCAAACCTGAAACCGCAGTTTACCACCAACTATGAACTGAATGTGAGCTACAACAATATACCCGTATTGGCCTTTGGCATCAATAATACAAAAGACATTTTCAGTAATGTGACCTACCAGGATAATAATACCAAAATAGCTTACCGTACCTGGGACAATCTTGGAAAGAACAAAGAGTTTTATGCAAAAGTGATCGGTGGTATACCGCCGGGCGGCAGATACTTTTTTTATGTAGGCGCCCTGTATAACTACAATCATTATTCAGGGCTATATGAAGGGCTGCCACTGGATTACAAACGGGGCAGCTGGACCTTCTTCATGTTCCAGGAACTGAAGATTACAAAAACCCTGACATTCAACACACAGGGATTTTTGCGCTCGAAGGGATTGCAAAACCTGTATGAACTGAATACCTTTGGGGGTTTATTCATTTCAGCCAATAAAAGTATTTTGAAGAAAAAAGCGAATATCATCCTCTCTGTAAACGACCTGCTGCGAACCAACCAGGTATCCTTTAGCCTGCAGCAGGGCAGTGTTCAGGCAACGGGCAACCGGGTGAATGATACCCGCAGGATCGGGCTCACCTTCCGTTACAATTTTGGCATTAAACCCAGGGAGGAAAATAAGAAATCCTTCGAGGCTCCTTCGGATGCTAACTAAACAGTTTTTCCGCAACCGCCACACTTTCAGGCTTGCCCACATCCACCAGTTTATCGCCACTGTGATCGTATCCGAGTATGAGATGTTCAGCAGCCAGGTCCAGGTAGCTATCCATGATAGAGAATTTTCCCTGCTGACGAATGAGTGAAAATATTTCCGGCTGAAACACAACCACGCAACTGTATGCCTTTTCAACAAGCCCTGGTTTGCTGATGGATATTTTTTCTTCGCCCGAACTGAGGTTGCGCCAGCCACAGAGCCGGTTATCTTCATCCATCAAAAGCACCCTGGAAGATTTTCTGTTGGTTACTCCGAAAGACACCAGGGGTTTATGCATCAGGTGAAAGGCCATTAGCTTATTAAGGTCCAGGTCTGTCAGTATATCCACATTCAGAGAGATAAAAGGTTTACCATTGTCAAGCAACTGTTTTGCGTTGAGAAGGCCACCACCGGTTTCCAGCACTTGCTCACTTTCATCGCTGATAACAATATTACTTCCCCAGCCATGGTTTTGCCTGACTGCCTCTGTGATCTGTTGCGGAAAATGATGGACATTTACAACCACATCTTTAATACCATATTGCTGCAGGTATTCAATATTTCTTTGCAGCAATGATTTGCCATTTACTATGGCCAGTGCTTTAGGATGTGAATCTGTCCAGGGTTTAAAGCGTGTGCCCAATCCTGCTGAAAAAATTATTGCACGGGTTCCGTTTTCCAATTGTCTTTATTATTATGGTTCAGGTTAATTTTCACTTTGAATTTATTTCTGAGGTGCCTTGCCAATGCTTCAGCAGCATATACGCTGCGGTGCTGGCCGCCGGTGCAGCCAAAATTTACTGACAGGTTTTCGAAACCCCGTTTGATGTAATCCTCAACGGATATATCAATGATACTATACACGCTGTTCAAAAATTCCGGCATGCGGGTTTGCTGTTCCAAAAAATCCTTTACCGGTTTATCCAGGCCGCTTAAATGTTTATAGGCATCAAACCTGCCCGGGTTCAATATTCCCCGCATATCAAAAACAAATCCGCCGCCATTCGTTGTTTCGTCTTTAGGATAACCGGTTTTAATAAATGAAAAACTGTTGATGGTAACCAGTAGCGGGGTATCTTCTGTTGCCTGAATGGGTGTAAATTCCTGTATCACACTATCGCTGATGCAGATCTCCAGTACTTTTTTAAACTCCGGAACGGCAATGCCAATACTCTGGTTTTGTATAAACCATTTTAAATTTTGCAAAGCCAGTGGTATGCTTGTTAAGAAATGTGCCTTTCGTTCAAACAGTCCCCGGAACCCATAGGCGCCCAGCACCTGCAGCAGTCGTATCAGTACATATCCGTTGTACTGGCTGCGGAAAACATCTTTATCAATAGGCTCGCCCACCACCTGTTCAAACGCATCAATATAATCTTCCAGCAGCCGCTGCTTCCATTCATCAGGAAGGTTTGCCTTTGCCTGCCAGAGCAAAGAAGCAACATCATATTGCGGAGCCCCCTTCATGCCTCCCTGGTAATCTATAAAATGAACTTCATTATCCGGCGTTACCATGATGTTGCGGCTCTGAAAATCCCGGAACATAAAATACTTGTATTCAGTATGACTGAGGTAATTGCTCAGTGCCTCAAAATCATCGATCAGTTTTTGTTTATCATACGGCTGGCGCAATGCATCCAAAAAATAATACTTGAAATAAAGCAGATCAGCCATGATTGCCTGCTTACCAAAGCTGCTGTTGGTAAGGCATTTTTTGTAATCAAGTCCCTCATGTCCTTTTACCTGCAGAAGTGCCAGCTGCTGTAAACTTTTTTTATAAAGAGCATACACTTCCGGCGTAAACCCATTTTCCTCGAGCCTGTTCAGCAGCGAAACATCTCCAAAATCTTCCTGCAAATAAATATCCCTTTGTTCATTGATACAGAGTATCTGCGGTACAGCCAGGTCTTTCTTTTTAAAATGACCGGAGAAATAAATAAAAGATTCGTTTTCCTTTAAATTAGCACCATGGGTGGCAATAAAACTTTTATTTGCTGTATGAATGCGGAAATAATGGCGTTCGCTGCCGGCCTGCGGCAATTTATCAATTGCTGTTACAGGTTCAGTTGAAAAAACTTTAAACAGATCTTTTATTTTCCCGGTGGTTGAGTTCATTAAACATGTTTATTCCGGGTAAAATTATATCAATTATGTTACACCACAGCATGGTGCCGATATAAAAAACCCCGCTCAAAAGCGGGGCTTCATGCTCACAGGGAAATTTGATCACCAATAAATCTCGTCCAGTTCCACTTCGCCATACTGGTTATCCAAATCAAATAGTTTTATTTCCATTTTCATATTTGCCTGCTGGAAATTTTTGAATGAAATAACCCTGATAAACTCAGGGATTGAACCGGGATAGGAGTAATTGTCATATGCATTTACCGTTATCCTGTATTTACCGGACGGAGCCTTTTTAATGATATACTCATTGATACCGTATGAATAATAGTTATCGCCTGTAAAGCGGCCATTATTTACCGAAAGCGGTTTAGCAGCGTTGCAATATGAATTACCCGGCTCAATAACCCGTAGCGCCCTGGTATATCCGTTATTACTTTCCACAGTGATCCGCAGGTCACCGGGAAGTATTTTAATCAGGTTTCGATTGATATAAGAAATATCCAGTTCATTTTTATGCATGGCAATTATGGCATTCATCTCTGCCAGTGCCTGTTCCTGGATTCTTTTATATTCATAACTGGCGTCTGCCGCAGTTACTATAGAATAATATGTTTTTACAGCCTTGTCAAAATCATTCTTCTGGAAGTATGCTAAGGCCAGGTCTCTTTTCACAAGCAGGTTATTTGCATTGTTTGATAATATGCCCCGGTATACTTCAATGGCTTTATCAAACCATTTCCATTGCTCATACAGGTAACCGGCAAGCCGCAGCCCCTCCATACGGCCCCGGCTCAGCTCAATAGCATTGTCCATCAGCTCCTGAACATGTTCTGTTTTACCTTTTTCAAAAAAGAAGTTTGCCATTTCAAAGTAAAAGCCAGGGTCTGTTTTATGTTCCTTTTCCAGTTCCAGAAAAGTATTCCAGCGTTCATAATTTTCTGCAGTTTTCATCTCCTGCACATAATCTTCATCCTTGCATTCACTTAGTTTATAAGCACTCCATGTGTACCATCTGTTTGAATACCCTTTTTTTGCTTTTTTACTGGTCATTACAACTGCACCATTGGCTCCGTCGGGTCCAAATAATGCAGTAGCTGCCGGGCCCTGTAAAATGGTATAATCTTCTATATCATCCTGATTGATTTCTGATGCCGGCATTATATTTCCATCAACTACATACAGAGCTCCTGTACCTGCGCCAAAACCATTCTCTCCCCTTAGCCTGATGGTAGTTTCGGCTCCCAGTTTTGCCAGCGACTGGCTTCTTACCTGTGCTCCGGCAACCTTACCTGCCAGCGCATTATTAATATTTGTTTGCCTGATGATATTTACCTGCTCGGATGTAAGGTTCTGTACACTTGAAGAAACACTTCTCGCTGATCGTTTAATACCAAAAGCGCTGGTTACCACCACCTCAGTCATTTCATTTCTGGAACCGGGGCTCATTCCATTCATGATATTTACTCCCGCAGCTTTTCCTGGAACCGGCTGTTCAGCTTTGGCAACATCTGTATTTGTTTCTGGTTCAATGCGGTTCAGGTCAATTAATGGCTCTGTTATACTCCACCATTTTACACGGTTGTTATAATCTTTCACCACCTGTTCCAATGCATCCTGTTCCGTAAAGGCTTTAAGGGCTTTGATCTTGTACTCCGACTTATAAACGTAGTTCATTTCTGTACACTTCTGTTCCAGATCTTTGGGCGGAGCTATTTTATAATTGATGTAATCTTCAAGGCGTTCCAGTACCAGGAAAGAAGTTTGCGGTGTTACAACTCTTTCCGTAAGGCCAAACACGATCATGTCCTGCCAGTTCCAATACCTTTTATTTTCTCCGTACGCCAGTGAGTCATATGCTTTCAGCATCCTTAATTTTTTATACGTATTACTATCACAGTACTGATCTGCCGCTATAAAATAGTTTTCTGATCTATTGATCACACTGTTATTACCATAGATCAGCTCCAGGTTATCCGGTCCTTTAATGGTTCCGCTTAGGAGGATGCTGCTTCCGAGTTTTACCGGTAACTGTTCATTGACATAAATATTACCGGCATTGTACCTGAACAAAAAATTTTCTGCTGTATCAATCCGGTTTTTTTGCGGATACTTATCGTTATTATACAGATCTATTACCGAACCTCCTGTATTACCAATAATTTGCCTGTATGGCTGATAATAATTATCGTAATAATAGTAGTAGTAATGATAACCGGATAAAATCAAATTGACCGGCACTGCCCCGGTTTTTGGCTGGCCATTCCCTATAGTATTAACAGCATCCGAAAAAAGCAAAACCGCATCGGCCAGCACATTACTGAAATTAAGAATGCCCAGCTCTGTCGCTCCGGTATATTTGTAACTGATCAGGTAATTGCGGATAGAATTAAAGTTGTCTTTACCACGCTCATATTGAATGATGCCCTGCATTTGATTATTAAATAAGAAAATATTGGTTCTGGAAATGTTATTATCAGCAATATAATGCTCCAGAAAATCCAGCTCCCTGCTCAAATTCCTTTCCCTGCCCGACAAGGAAACATCCCAATACACATTGATATTTTTAGGTTTGCTTTGATAATACCTGGGTACATCGGGAAAATAGCGCATAATAAAATGCGGAGTGCCATTGTTATTGCTAACGCAAACCAGTGGCTTGTTTGCAAACTGGCTGATGGAAAATGAAATGGGCTTGTCTAAAACAATATTGCCTGCATGTTGTTGCAAAGAGGCTTCTTCGCCCTGCATATTAAACAGCAATTGCTCAAGCAAGCCTTTGTTAGCATAAGGGATGGAAGCCGGTTTCTCTATCCTTATTTGCAGGTTAAAGTTTTCAGTCGTGCTTTTAATGTCAAGAGGAAGTGTGTATGATAATTTTAAATGATCCTCCTCCATCATTTGCGTGACCGTGAATTTTATTTTACGGCTGCTTTTGGCTGCAATGGGATAGATATTGATCCGGTAGTGATTGTCCCAGTCCATTTGCAATAAAGCGGGATCAATTCTTTTGCCAACTATTTTACTATATGCCTGTCTTGCTTTCCAGCGTTCCTCGATACTTCCCTCCCGGTACTTCCCATTTAGCTCAAGCTGAAAATCGGTGACCACTTGTCCGCGGTTGAGCTGAAAGGTATGCAGTCCCTCCACTTCCTGGTCTCTCGGGTTATAGAACTCCATTTCCACTTCGGTAGTGGCTATAAAAGCATTGGCATTAATGGAAATGTTGCAAGTTTTCAATTGTACTGCCTGGTCAAACAATCTGTTTTGGGCTTTGGTTTGTGATGCACATAACATTGCCAGCAGCAGGGGTAGGAATAATTTCTGCATAAACAATTTTTTTACAGGATGCAGAAAGAGAAAATTTTACACAACCGTTTTGCGATAATATTCAATTTGCGATGCGATATCTTCTTTGCTCATGTCCAGTCCGTTTAAGCTAATTTCAATTTCTTTGAATTCATCTTTTGCAACTTCATAATAATAAACCAGCAGGAAATAAGCGGGCGCTTCTTCCGCTTTATGTGACAAAATATAGGCAGCAACCAGGTGTTGCCAGCAAATAAGCTCCGGCATATCTCCTATGCGAAATCTATGCTCATTAAATATCATCAGCACTCCCCTTTTTCTTTTATCGAGGAGGAACACAGAAAGGAGCAGAACCGCTATAAAATAAAACAGCCAGGTTCCAGGATCAGCCAGCATTGTCAAAAGCTCGCCGTTCAGCAGGAAGAATACAGAAGGCAGTAAAAGAAAAAGAGCGCTGGAAATCAGCGCTCTTTTATAATTAAATCTTATGGTTGTTTCTTCCGGAATTTGCGGATGAAAGAATCTTCCGCTGTCAAAATCCTTTAAAGGAAAATACCATTCTGTTTTTGTTTGCCACCATTTTGCCGGCCTTTCTTCAAATTGTTCATACAGGTATTTTCGTACGTCTTTTATTCTTCTCTCTAAATCTTTATTCATCTTACACAAAAGTACAACGGCCATATTACCACAATGTTAAATCCGGATTATTCACCCATCACATCTTCCTGCTTTCCTTTTCGCCACATTTTATGCTTGGCTCCATCCATTTTCACAATTTTAGGGGTGAACTTACCTAACACATCCACCAGCGCCTGCTGGCTCTGCATCACCACTTCAATATCCTTATAGGCAAAAGGCGATTCATCCAATCCGCCGCCTAGCAATTTTACTCCATGTTTTTTCAACACTTCTTTGAATTCTTTATCGGTTACCGATTGCATGGCTTTGGTACGGCTCATCTTTCTGCCTGCACCGTGCGAAGCGGAGTTAACAGCAGCTTCCTCGCCTTTACCTTTTACAATGAAGCCCGGAGCCGTCATGCTTCCCGGAATAATACCCAGCACATCTTTGCCGGCCGGTGTGGCACCTTTGCGGTGAACGATGACGTCTTTGCCATTCCATTTCTCCTTCCAGGCAAAGTTGTGGTGGTTCTCCACCATTGTCATCGGCCTTTCCTTTAATTGCTTGGCAATTTTTGCATGAATAACATGGTGACAGGCGCTTGCATAATCCCCGGCCAGGTTCATGGCATTCCAGTATTCAATGCCTTCAGCTTCATCCAGGTTTAGCCAGGCCAGGTTTTTTGCTTCCTGCGGCAAACGCCTTTTGCTGATGGCAAGTTTGGTATAATGGTTAGCAATATTGGCACCCAGCGCCCTTGAACCGGAATGTGTAAGAAAGCCAACATATTTACCCGGCGCTACACCCAGCACTGCATCTTTCTCAGCAATCTCTATCAAACCAAATTCTGCAAAGTGATTACCGCTACCGGAAGAGCCGAGCTGTTTCCAAACACGGCCGTGTAATGGCTTCAGCAACGGAAGCTCATAAAACAATTCGTTTTCCATCACTTCATGATCGGCAGCACGGTCAAACTGGGCGCCGCTTCCAAATAAGGTTGCTTCATTGATCTCACGGGCAAAATAATTTTCCTTATCCACCAGTTGTTTCGGGTCGATATCAAAAATGCTCAGGCACATCCGGCAACCAATATCCACGCCAACACCGTAGGGTATCACTGCACTGTTGGTTGCCAGCACGCCACCGATAGGCAGGCCATAACCGCTGTGTGCATCGGGCATTAAAGCACCGGCCACACTTACGGGCAGCTTAGCTGCCTGGTACATTTGGTGCATGGCGCCTTCTTCAATATGCTCTTGTCCAAACACGTTAAATTGAATTCCGCTTTGGTTAAGTGAAATGCTTACACCATCTGGCTCCGGATCCGGCACCAGTTTTTCTGCGATGGGTTTTAAAATCTCATCGCCCAGATAATTTTCGGGCGCATTTAATATGGCTTTCAAAATGTCGAACGCCGCTTCTTTTGTTTGATGTTTGTAATGTTTCTCCATCACCCGCATGGCCACGCTAATCACCGGTCCTTCCGGTAAGCCAATGGCCCTTAATTCTTTTCCTGTTATTTTTAATTTGCTCATTGTTTTTGATTTTAATGCCAGTCATAATGACAAAACCTGCATTGCTTTGCCATTGGCGTTCTTGCAATTTTTCCGCATTTCGCACAAAGATTTAACTCAAGCTCGTGTTTGTGTTCATTAAATATCCTTTCGGTAACTTTTCGTTTATATTCTTCAAATCCGTTTTTTGCGAGTTCCAAAACCACCGGGTCGCTGGAAATCCATTGGTGCTGCATAAGCAGCTTATACATAGCAGTGTTTGCAGCATCCGATTTCGCCAGTGTTCTCAGGTGCCGATCAGCTAATTTTTCTTTTTCCCAGAAATACTTACCACAATAATTATAGATGTAGTCTGCCAATTCCGGGTATAACTCATTATTATTCACTAGTTTGTTTTTTAAATTCCCGATTTTTAATTTGTATAATCGCTCTATTCTTCCACCTTAAATTTTCTGCCAGATCTTATGATGCCTAATATCTTTTCGTTGTCACAGCCCTAAGTTTTATTTCGTTCAATTTCCTTTTTGTTGTTTTCCATTTGTGTTAGATGCCGCTTTGCATGCTGTACCAGGAAGCTGATGTAATGATACACATCAATTTTTCCAAAGTTGTTTACCGACATGGTTATTTTATACAAAATGCCTTCGCCGTTACTTAGCTGTTGCAGGCAATTCAAACACTCCGCAACCTGCATTTGGATTTTATCTTTTACTTCATTCAAATCGGCTGTACCACCTGGCTCCATATGCCCGGGCCTGTTCCAATAAAACAATTTATGTTCGCCCACCTGCTTTAATTTTATCCAATCCAATTCGTAAGTATTTAAAAGTTCCTTGTAATTATCCGGCTTGGGTTTTTCCAGGGCTTTGGCTGTTGCTTTCTTTATCAGTATCAACAAAAAATAATTGGTTAATGATATATGCTCCAATATTTCTCCGATACTCCAGCCACCACTTTCAGGTCGATAATTAAGGATAGATTCTGGTTCATTGAACCATGTATCTACTTCATCGAATACCATTTCGGCTTCGTTATGAATGCTGTTAATGACATTACTAATCATTGTTTTACTTCGATAAAAGTTTAAAAAGCTAATAGTGTACAAGTGTGCGGCGCCACCGAAGCCAAACCTGCCTGCCGGCATGCAGGTAGCAGCACTAAAGCTAAGTACAAAAAATAAAAAACATCCGGCACCGGAATGATACCGGATGTTATTATTACTTGGTCAGTATCTGCTTCAGCTGCTCCACCAGGTTGCCATTACCATTTACAGTGATCTCCCCGATCTTGTCGGCGATTGTTGACACATATTCCATCTCCTTCAGCTTCCACAGCATGGTATTGTCTTCCATTAGTTTGGCAGTGTTCAGCAGGCTGCGGGTACTGGCGGTTTCTTCCCTGCGCATGATGCTGTTGGCCTGTGCATTCTTTTCAGCCACCAGCACTTTGTTCATAATGTCACGCACATCGCCGGGCAGGATGATATCGCGGATACCAAAGTTGATCACTTCAACACCCAGGCCTTCGGCTGCTGCCTTCACCGCATCCAGGATGAAATCAGCGATGCTGTCCTTCTTCTCCAGCAGTTCATCAAAACCCAGTGCGCCCACATAGGTACGCAGTGCCAGCTGAAAAGCCGCATACAGCTGTTTCTCATAATCCTTATTCTGCAGGATCGCCTTCTCCACATCCAGTACCTGGTACTGTGCATAGCCGTTGATACGCAGGGCAGCTTTGTCTTTGGTAAGAATTTCCTGCCCGTTGATCTCCAGCTGCTGCTTACGGGTATCAGCTTTGCCTACCACAATGGTAATGCTGTTCTTCCACCAGTAGTAAACGCCGGCTGGCAGGGTCTGTGCGTACTTACCATCGATGAACAGCACTGCTTTTTCATAGTTCTCTACTGTGTAGCTGCGCACATAAGGCGCCACCAGTTTATTCTGCAGCACAGTACGGCTTACCGGTTCGGTGATCTCCACCTTGCTGATATCGGCTTTGATAAAACCGTAGTTGTTAACCGCATTGTTCCAGAAAGCGTAACGGCCGGCAGTAAGCACCTGCTTCAGCAGGCCATCCCGGTACTGCAGTACAATTTCATTATCGGCCACATCGATCACTGTGAGCGCATTGGCCAGCTCAGCATCCTGCATCAGGATATTCAGGTCGGTGAAGGAATTGAACTGAACAGTCACATCATAGATGTAAACCTTTTCACCGCCCCAGAACCAGTAAACACCCGGCTGCAGCATTTTTTTGTATTCGCCGTTTTTATAAACCAGGGCCACCTGGTAGGCGTAAACTTTTACTTTTTTCATTTTTAATTCTTTTTGTCACTAATCAGGCGAATTACACGAATTGCACGAACTAGCGGGGTTATAATTTTGCTTTTAAAAAAGCTGCTGCTTCGCCACCGGGCAAACACGGAAGCTGAATTCAACAACACCTGTTAACTGCAGTTTGGTAATGCCCGGGCTTTGTACGCATACAAAACTTATCAGTACCGAAGTGCAATCACCCGCATTGTGTTTACTTCTGCCTGCTGGCATTTGCCCGGTTGTTTGTATGGGGCCACAGGCATAACATACAAACCAGCTCATGCAGCAACTTTTTAATGTTGTCACCATTTGAGAAGCGGTGGACTTCATAATGCTACATCCCTGATGTAGTGCTCTACCGCTGAGCTATCCGATTTTGAGCCGGAACAGGAGTCGAACCTGCGTCATTGGAGTTGTTGTTTATCCGTTAAACTATCCCGGATTGGCCGGGAGAAGGAGTCGAACCTTCATTCACAACATGAGTGGTGGGCATTGCATATTGCTGTAACAGCATACAGATAGTTACTACGTCTGCACTGCGGTGCCTTTTTTAAAACACCAGCCTGGTTTACCGTCAACATTGGCTAATACCCTTTTCCGCGTTGGCGGAACTCTTCTGCTGATGCTGCAGCATCAGCAATATTTTAATTCATTATTACCTCTTCCTGTCGCCTGAAACCGAACACTTCGGCTCTTTGCGGTGTATTTTCTTTTTCCCCGGGATTGGCTATTTCTGCAATTGTCATCGGTTTCATGATCTCGTTCTTAAACCCAAGGTGGTCTGATAAGCGTTGTGCTTTTTCAACACCCAGCTTTCCAAACTCGTATTTGGCAATCAATCTGCCTTTACGCATCAAAGCATGATCAACCAGGGTTAAGGAGTTATTGAAAGTGCATATCAGCTGCACATTCAGAAAATCTGCCAGCAACCCGTCTGAAATATTCAGCAGGTTCGATACCGATGAGCCGCTGCTGTACCTCCTGTCCATGATGATATTCTCTGCATCTTCAATGATGAGCACTGTGTTCGGGTTATCGATCAGCAACTCTACAAACTCGGGGTTCATCAGGTTATCGGCCACTGTTGGCGACAGAAATAATACCCGCTTTTTGATCTTGCCTACCAGGTAACGCAGGTAGGTTGTTTTGCCCGTACCCGGCAACCCATGCAGCAGTACAATACCTTTGTCTTTGGCTGTATTCAGGCGTTTCCGTATCACTTCATCTGTTTCCTTAAAATCATCTTCATAAAAAAGATCCAGGTCCAGCCTTGTTCTTTTGATCTCCATCGCTTTCAGGTCGAGGCCCCTGCCGTTGCGTACGATCAGGTTTATCTCCAATGGCTGTCGTCTTTGTTTTTCTTTGAACTGATTTACCAGTGCTGTTAACTCTTCCACGAAAGCATCCTGTTTGCCATCGTGTAAAATTTCGCAGTAGTCATCATCAAATTCAACCAGGCAATTATTCTTCATCAGGATCACCGTTTTGTCAAACTGATATTTTTTTGCCTTACGCTTGTACCACCTGTAACGATGCACATGCTCAATGAGTGACTGGTATCTTTCTTTAAACACTGCAAATGCCTTTTCCCCATCCACGTTATTCACAAAATTCAGGCAGGGCAAAATATTGAACCAGTACAAGTACAGTGTCTTTGTTTCCAGGAACCTGTCGTTAAACACATTATTTGCATTAATGATCTTTTGGTTTGCAAGGTCCGCCGTTCGTTTAAAAATATTTTTCATTGCTTTTTGATTTTCTTTTTAAAATTCTATTGCACCACTTTATTGGCGCAGCAGGAGCTGGCAAAAGCTTCCGGTTTGGCTTTAAAACAGAATCCCATACCCATGATGTACCCCATCGCTTCTTTCAAAGCATCGTTGCTTTTGAAGTTTGGGTTGGTATTGATGTCGGCATGCACTTCCATATCCACACCATACCGGCTGAAGATATTGCACAACTCATACGCTACTTCGATACTTTTTGCCACTTCGGCCAGCATCCTTTCTTTGATGCTCATCCGTTGTGTGGTTGTTTCGTTATGGATGTACATAAAGCCGCCCTTACCTTTGCGCACAAAAACGATCACGGTAGCAAATTCCGTTTCCCTGCCTCCGATGCTTCGATCAGCGCATGCTTTCACCTGGCTATCGGTACCAATACAAACCTTTAACTGGTTGCCCGCAGCAGTTTCTGTTGCCAGTACCTTCATTACTTCATCTTTGATGGATGATTTGATCCACCGTCCGCTTAATGTTCTCCATTGCCTTTGCTGTTCCATTGTTTTAGTTTTAAATAAACTTTTGTTTTTCATGTATAATTCTTTAATCGCTGCCGGGATTTATCCCGATAGCTATCGGTACCGGCAGGGTTGTGGATAAAGCAGGATTCGAACCTGCACTACCAGCGCTTCAGACTGGCACTCTACCATTGAGTTATTTATCCGTTTGTTTGTCCCGGGCATTTTGATTGATTCCTGTTTCCTCAGCATCGAATTCACCCGTTTCAAACAGTTTCCCGATAGCTATTGGGAGAACTTTCAACTCCTCCCGCTAACAACGGGACGCTCTGCCGTTGAGCTATTCATCCTAAAGTTGGCCCGGTGAGACTCGAACTCACAACTCCCAGTGTAAAAAACTGGTACTCTTAATCCAATTGAGTTACGAACCAATTTTGTTGTGATGACTAAAGGACTTGAACCTTTAACCGCTATCGTATCAGGATAGCACGCTGCCAGTTGAGTTAAGTCATCTGCTTTGGTTGCGGTTATCAGATTCGAACTGGTATCTGAAGCTGGCGCCTGTCCCGATTTTTCGGGAAGACTTCTGAGTTAACCATTACTCCAAACCGCAATTTTATTTTCTGTTGGCTCAAAAAGATTACTCACTACACTTTTATTTTTGCTTTTTGTGTTCGTGAATTCCGCTTCGCTCCATTTCGAACTTTTATCTCTACGTTCGTAGCGTAGTATTCTTATCCGTTGAACTATAAGCCAATACTTTTCTTTTCGTTGACCTGATTGGATTTGAACCAATAACCTTTTACGTATAAGGTAACTGCTCTCACCATTGAGCTACAGGTCATTCTTTGTTAGCCGGGTGATCCCGATAGCTATCGGGAGAACTCACACTGTATAGTTTCTAAAACTATCGCCTCTGCCGTTGGGCTACCTGCTATTGTTGTGCGGCTTCCGGGTTCGAACCGGATACGAGCAACCTATGTTTACCTCTCAGAAAGAGAGGAGGCTGCTTATGTTACCGATACACCAAACCGCATTATTTTTCGACTCCGTCCCGATGGCTATCGGGAGAACCCTGTTCTTTGCATTCACAGTGCAACACTTTACCGGATAAGCTAAAGCCAACATTTGTTATTGAGGACAGACTCGAACTGTCATCACCTGATTCAGAGTCAGGCATGCTGCCATTGCACCACTCAACAAGCTGCGGTTCGTACGGGAGTTGAACCCATTTCAACAGATCGACAATCTGTGATGTTAACCGTTACACCAACGAACCGGTATAGCTGCAACAGGTATGCTGCAACTATGTTCTCAAGGGTTTGTACAGGAGGCCAGGCTCGAACTGACAACCTCATGATTCCAGATCACGGATTCTACCCATTGAAATACTCCTGTGTACATGGTCAAAGAACTTTTAGAAAAAGCTGCCCTTGTTGCATCTCACAAGGGACAGCTATCTTCCTCCTTTCGTAATGCCTTACCTTATTTCAAATTCAGCCGGGTGCACCACCCTGTTGCTGATCTTGCTTTGATTTGCTTGTTCGATTTTATCTTTTTCAACCAGGCTGATGATGAACCTTACCAGCAGCACTGCTATTATCAGTTGCATATGAACCTCCTTTTTCGGGCATAAAAAAACCCGGTCATTTTTTTGTTGACCGGGCTTTCACGCAAGTACAGCTGTACTTTATCGTTCCTTCCACGGCCGGTTTGTATAATCTTTACTCATTTTGTTGTTTATCACATTACGCTTCACCCACTGCGCCCCTGTATTTGCCTGCAGCTGTGATGACAGGGCATTCCGCTGCCTGCTGCCTGGCAGTACCGGGGTAAATCGTATATGTTGTAATGGTTGCATTTGCCTGTTTAGATGCATTGTTTAAATCAACTGCATAAAAAAGCCCCGATTTTTTGTCGGGGCCTTTGTTGAATCAGTTGGTTTTGGTAAAACTTATGATGCAGCATAACATGCCCCGCATTTGCTATACTCCCCTTTGGGACTAAAACAAATCACCGCTTCATTATGTAGTTGTATGCGTAACATGTTTGTTGTTTTAAATTTTATTTGCGTTGCAAAGATGAATTTATTTTTTTGATATCGCCAAATTTTTGTGAAAGATTTTTAAAAAATTTTTTTTGGGGCGTTAAATTAACATCAGCTGAAACGCAATATCAGTAATAGTTTCAGGCAATAAAAAATCAGAACAACTTCCCCTGTGCGCCCGGCACCCTGAATTTACTTGTATCCAAACTCCATTCCTCTGCATTCATCTTATACAACCTGCCGTATTTTTTATACTGCTGCGCCACCATCTCCGCAATGCTTCCCTCGCCACGCATACGCACACCCCAGCGGGTATCGTTCACTTTACCATCGTGGCTTTGTTCTATCAGGTGCCAGACCTTATCGGCATGGTTAGGAAAATTCTTATACAACCAGTCGTGAAATAAAAATTTGATTGCGCCATTCAGCCGGATGAAAGTATAGGCTGTAAATGTGGCGCCGTTATCTGCTGCGGCTTTCATGATACGCTGCATCTCATGCTCATTCAATCCCGGTATCATGGGGCCCATCATAATACCCATACGCACACCGGCGCTGCTGAGTTCGTTGATCACTTTTAATTTTTGTTTGGCGGTGGTGGTGCGTGGCTCCATGGCACGGCGCAGGTCTTCATTAAAAGAAGTGATGGACACCATGGCCGATACAATATTCTTTTTGCCCATTTCCTGCAGCACATCCTTATCCTTCAGTATCCAGCTGTTCTTGGTAAGTATGCCCACAGGCTGGTTGAACTCGTTGCATACTTCCAGCATCCCCCTGGTAAGCCGGTACTTTTGTTCTGCCGGCTGGTAGCAATCCGTGTTACCACTCAGCATGATGGGGGTGGCATCCCACCTGGGGTGCATCAGGAATTTTCGCAGCAATTGCGGTGCATTTTTTTTCACCAGTATCTTCTGCTCAAAATCCAGCCCGGCGCTGTAACCCCAGTATTCATGCACATTACGGGCATAGCAGTAAATGCAGCCATGTTCGCAGCCGGCATAGGGGTTCATGCTGTAGCTCATACCCACATCCTTGCTTTCTACCTTGTTCACAATGGTCTTTGATTGCATTTCAATATACTGCGTGGGTATATTGGAAGCTTCCCAATCGTCAATGCCTTCTGTATGTTCCTGCGTTATCTCATCTTTTAAAAAACGGTTCCTGGTATTGAACTGGGCGCCGCGGCCGGTTCGGTATTGCACTTTTTCTTCCTGGCTGGCTGCGGTTACTTTATGATGGTCCTGCTTTAGGTTTTTGTTATCCACTTTATTTATTTTTTATTATACTAATTGAAGGCACGAATTACAAGAATTGGATCTCTCACTGGCAGGCCGGATCTACAAAAATCAATTCTGCTCGTAGAGTATGCGGAGAAGAGAATATACCTGTAAACATTTAATCAGCTCAAACCCATGTTCAGACAAACAACTCTCCCTGTTTGGTTGCCACCGGTAAATTCTGAAATTCAAAACGCCGGGCTATTTCGTATTTCATTTCGTCCGGCGGTCGTTTTAATAATAACATACCGTCGGCAATAAACCTTCCGGTAAAATGTTTGTGGCTGTACTCCAGCCAGCCCTGCTCGTATTGCCAGGGTTTTAGTTTTCGGGCAATAGTAAGGTGCGGTTCTAAAATAAAATGTGGTTTATGATCCTCATCAAATTTCATCAGCCGCTGGGTTTCGGTGCGGATGGTTTTTACCAGCAACTGAACGGGCAGTTTGGAAGTGATGTTGATATAAATGGTGTGGGATGGAAAACTGCCATAATCCTTTAATTCAATTTTAATGGGATTAAAGCCCATAGCCAGGTGATGAAGCCTGTTAATGATCCGGTCTTCCATCAGCTGATACTGTAAAAAATTAACCAGGGTAATATGCGGTTTTCCCCAGCGGGCATGTTCCGATTTATACTTTTCGTAAAACTCATTTTTTTCAGTCATTATCTTATTGCGCAATTCTTCGTGCGGACTAAGCACCAGCAGGTATTCATATACCTTGTAGCCAGGCAGCTGTGTGATATTTTTTTCCATATCTGTAAAATTTATAGTTGCTAAATTTGTTAGCTAATTATTTTAGCATAAATTTACTAAATAATTTGGTAAACAAAATTAAAATATCATGGAAGTGGAAAAATATTTTGGCAGCAGTTACAGCGGCAGTAAGGATTTCACGCAGCACCGGGTAAAAACTGCTAACGCCACGGGATTTGGCGCTGCTGCCGATGATTATATGGAACGGGGCATCGACCTGAATGAACAACTGATCCGCAACAAGCCCGCTACCTTTTTTATGCGGGTTAGTGGCAGCAGCATGGTAAATGCCGGCATTTTCGACGGCGATATTGTGATCGTGGACCGGAGCCTGAAACCGCAGAACGGAAAAATTGTGATTGCTGTAATAGATGGCGAAATGCTGATCCGGCGTTACGAAAAAACAATGAACAGCCTGCGGCTGGTACCCGAAACGAATAAATTATCGCCTATTGATGTAAGCGAGTTTATGGATTTTAAGATCTGGGGGGTGGTGAGTTATGTAATAAGGAATGTGTAAAGAACGCCGGTCGATCATTTTTAAATCTGCCATATATGCCACTTGTAAAAATTTGGATTCACCTGGTTTGGGCCACAAAAAACAGGAAACCGTTACTGGACAATGATATCCGTCAAAAAGTTTTTAGCCATATCCGGGAAAATGCAAAAGGAAAAAATATTTATGTTGATTTTATAAATGGATATTCCGACCATGTTCATTGCCTCATTGCATTAAACCAGGAGCAAACCATTGCCAAAACAGTACAGTTATTAAAAGGAGAAAGTGCATACTGGATCAACAAAAATAATCTGTGTAAAGAAAAGTTTGAATGGCAGACCGACTACTTTGCTGTTTCAATAAGCGAATCGGGTGTTAACCAGGTAAGAGATTATATAAAAAGGCAGGAAGAGCACCATGCCAGGAAAAGCTTTGGGCAGGAGTATGATGAGTTCATGGAGAAATACAGATTTGAGGCTATATAGTATACAGGGGGCTAAAGCCCGGGCAGATTCTATCTATCCATAATTCCCCGGCCTGAAGGCCGGGGCAATACATGAAGGCCGAGGCAATACACAAGAGGGGGGGACGCATTAAGAGAAGCGTAATGCTGAAAAGCCTGGTAAGCTGAAAAGAAAAATACCATACAAAAATTTGCAACAGCAAGCAGCACTGGCATATATGGAATAGCAGCACTTGTTTATGCATTGCCCCGGCCTTCAGGCTGCATTGCCTCGGCCTTCAGGCCGGGGATAATAATGATTAACTCAACAGGGCTTTAGCCCACAGTATGAAAGCCATAGTAGATTGTAACAGTTTTTATTGCTCCTGCGAGCGCCTGTTTTTGCCGCACCTGGATAAGCGGCCGGTAGTGGTATTGAGCAATAATGACGGCTGCATCATCTCCAGGAGCGATGAGGCAAAAAAGTTGGGGGTGGAAATGGCCGGCCCTTATTTTAAAGCAAAACCATTGATCGAAAAATATGAAGTGGCAACTTTTTCATCCAACTATAATTTATACGGCGATCTGAGCTGGCGTGTAATGGAAACCCTGCGCCTGCTGCTGGGAGAAGAAAATGTGGAAGTGTATTCCGTGGATGAAGCATTCCTGGATTTAGATGAGTTTGAAGCAGAAGACCTGCAGCAGGTTGGCTTACATATCAGGGAAACGGTTGAAACATGGACAGGCATTAAAGTATCAGTGGGGATTGCCCCTACCAAAGTGCTATCGAAAGTAGCCAATCACCTTGCTAAAAAAAATAAAGAAGCAACGCAATGCGTGGTGGTGCTGGATACCAAAGAAAAAATAAACAGGGCCTTACAAGCCACTCCCATCGGCGAGGTTTGGGGCGTGGGGAGGCAGTACGCACAAAAACTTATGGAAATGAATGCTGTTTTTACAGCTTACGATCTTACACAAAAAAATGAAGCCTGGGCTCAGAGAAATTTAGGCGGTGTGGTGGGCGTACGGCTTATTAAAGAGTTGAAAGGACAGCCTGCCAATGAAATGAAAGACGAACTGGTGCTAAAGAAAATGATTGCCACCACCCGGATGTTTGGCAGCCCGGTAAATAAAATTGATGACATTAAAGAAGCTGTTGCCACCTACACATCCCGGGCAGCAGAAAAGTTGCGCAGGCAAGGAAGCGCTGCCGGTACCGTCAGTGTTTTTGTAGTACCCAAAGAGCATAGCCATGATGGCTATTTCAGGCATGGCCCCACCATCAGCAGCCATATTACATTACCCATTGCCACATCGGCAACACATGAATTGATAAAGCCGGCAGTAAAACTGGTTGACCGCTTATTTGAACCCGGAAAGATCTATAAAAAAGCGGGCGTAATGCTGAGCGGCTTGGTACCAGATGAAACCATACAGGGAAATTTATTTGCCGAAGAAAAACAAAACGGTAAGCGCTTATTGATGAGTATGGTGGACAATGTGAATTTTGCCATGCGTGACGATATCATCAAATTTGCCGCCTCCGGCACAAAAAGAAACTGGAAGATGCGCATGGAGATGCGTAGCCCAAGATACACCACCAGGTGGCATGAGTTGTATGAAGTGCATTAATCGAACAAGCTTTTTTGCTTTTCAATAAATGTTGGTTTGATAAGATTTAAACCCAGTTCTTTATTCATCTTATCCACCAAATAAACAGTCAGTTCAGGCGATGTGGCTTCATCATGCATGTGCATGAAAAAATACAACTCCTCCATACCCTTGTTCAGCCAGTATTTCATGCGGTTAACCCATTCGTCAATCCTGGTATAATCGCTTGAATGCAGGCTATTACCCACATAGCGGATAAAAGTTTTGGGAAGCGTAAGATGCATATGGGCACAATCCCTCCTGCCTGCCGTATCGGTAATAACAGCACCGATATTCATGGAGGCCAGCTTTGTAAAAAGTTCTTCTGAAATATCAGGGTTTGCAAACCAGTCCCGGTGCCGCACTTCCATAAAGAACTGCAGGTCTTTGGGCAGCGATTGCAGAAAATCAAACAATTCTTCTTTTCTTTTGGGAGAAAATGTTTCGCTCACCTGTATAAAGACAGGGCCCAGGAATTCTTCAAAAGCCACAATACCCCGGAAGAATTCATTCATAATAAAGTCCTTGCCTTTTAAACTTCCGCGATGCGTAACGCCCTGGTACATTTTGGGGCAAAATTTAAAGTCCTTGCCCCTTGCTTTTTCAGTCCATTTTTTGATGCCAGCTTCACCATACACTTTATAATGAGTGGCATTCAGTTCAATGCTGTTGTAATGCTGAACATAATGTTCCAGGAAATCCTTTTCTTTTGCTTTGGGGGGATATATTTTTCCCACCCACTCCGTACGGCCCCATTTGGCACAGCCAATATAAACTTTCGGATGCTTTACCGGCTTGCCTTTCAGAATCTTACTGTTAAAAGCCGGCTCGGATTTCAGTATAAAATCAACTGTATCCAGCGCAGCTTCCGGAACACGTCCAAAATCCATACTTAACTGATTTATATTTAAAAATACCCCGTTTTTATTATTCTCCGTCTTTTTTCAGCCTGTTAAAGCCGATATAATAATTTCGGTCGTATTACGTTAATAAAGTAACCAATATCCATTTTGGCACGGTTTTAAAGGCCATAGTTTTATTAAACTGAAAAAAAATGAAAAACTTATTTAACCAACCAGACGAACTAAAGTTCAGCAACAACCCATTTGAAGCAGCTAAAAAACCAAGGTATATCTACACAGAGGAAGACCTGGGAGAAGGCATTTTGGATGTGGGCGTATCTGCTTAAAAGCCCGGTGCCTGAAGCAAGGTAAATCCCCTGTCAGCAGGCCTTATATCGCCGGCATGATTTGCATCATGCCCCGCTGATTTTCATATATTCTAACCCCGAAATCATTTAATTTTGCGCCGCTGGTTAAAAGCCGCAGCAAAATGTATGATCACAGAAAATAACAAGACCTGCGCTGTAATAGGCGCCGGTGTATCGGGACTGGGCGCTGCCATACGCATGCGCAACAAGGGTTATAAAGTAACTGTATTTGAAGCCAACTCCTTCCCCGGCGGCAAATTATCTTCCGAATCTAAAGATGGCTATCGTTTCGACATGGGCCCCTCTGTATTTACCATGCCCCAGTATGTGAACGAACTGTTTGAACTTTCCGGCAAAAACCCGGCAGAACATTTCCGGTACGAACAACTGGACCCCGTTTATAAATATTTTTTTGAAGATGGTACCAGCCTGGAGTCTTTCCATGGCAAGGAAAAATTTGCCGAAGCCATGGCTGCCCGCAGTAAAGATTCAAAAGAAGACATCCTCAAATACCTGAACAGAACAGAAAGGATCTACGAACTCACGGACGAGGTATTCCTGCAAAATTCCCTGCACCGTTTGAAAAATTTCTTCACCTGGCCTGTGCTGAGGGGTATCCTGAATTTTGGAAAGATCGGGGCCTTTGATACCATGAACGGGGCCAACCGCAAATCTTTTAAAGACAGCCGGCTGGTACAGATATTCAACCGGTATTCCACGTACAACGGCTCAAGCCCCTACCTGTCGCCTGCTACGCTCAATGTAATTGCACATGTGGAAATTGTAAAAGGCGCCTTCTATCCCGAAGGAGGCATGGTGGGCATCACCAAAGCCCTGGAAAAACTGGCAAAGGATATTGGTGTGCAATTCAGCTATTCCACCCCTGTTCGTGAGATATTGATCGAAAATAAAAAAGTAAAAGGCGTTCGCACAGATAACGGAAGCGAGCGTTTTGATGTGGTGATCAGCAATATGGATGTGTACAACAGTTACAAAAAATTAATGCCGTCTGTAAAGCGCCCCGCCAAAACACTTGACCAACCCAAATCAAGTTCCGGCATCATTTTTTACTGGGGCATCAAAAAGGAATTTAAAGAACTGGGATTGCACAATATTCTTTTTGCTGAAAACTATGAGGAGGAATTTGATACCATCTTCAGCAAAAAAGCAATTTACCACGACCCCACCATTTATGTAAATATCACCAGCAAACATACCCCCACAGACGCTCCTCCGGGCTGTGAGAACTGGTTTGCCTTTATTAATGTACCCAACAACCAGGGGCAGGACTGGGATGTTTTCATCAACGAAGCCAGGGAAAATATGATCCGTAAGGTGAACCGCATCTTAAAAACAGATATCAGGCCACTTATTGAGAGTGAAATGGTATTTGACCCAAGGGTGATAGAAAACCGAACATCCAGTGCATTTGGCGCTATTTATGGCAACAGCAGCAACAACAAGTTTGCCGCCTTTTTGCGCCACGCTAACTTTTCAAAAGATATTAAAAACTTATATTTCTGCGGCGGAAGCGTACACCCCGGCCCCAGCATTCCTTTATGCCTTTTATCGGCCAAGATCACAACCGGCTTAATTGAGTAAACATTAGGACAGCAGCCGATTTTAGCCTAAGTTTGCACGCTAAATTGCTAAAAAGGGAACAACTGCTTTTTTTCGGTACAGTACCGCTAATGGTATTTCTTTAAATCGCATTGGGTAAGAGGGGATATAAACATGAACAATCCGGTTATTATAGATATTAAAAACCTGACAAAGACCTTTAAACACGCCACCGAACCGGCCGTTAAAGACATTTCCTTTTCCATAAACCGAAACGAGGTTTTTGGGCTGCTGGGGCCCAACGGTGCAGGCAAAACGACCACGATCTCCATCTTATGCGGGTTGTTTCCGCAAAGTTCCGGCAAGGTAACCGTAGATGGAAAAGACCTGAACACTGAACTGGATTCCATTAAGAATATGGTGGGCATAGTACCGCAGGATATTGCACTGTACCCCACACTAACGGCCAGGGAAAACCTGGAATTTTATGGCAGCATGTATGGCCTGCATGGCAAATTATTAAAAGATAAGATAGAAAGCTGGATGGAAAAGCTGGGCCTTATCAATGCCTCCCGGAAAAGGGTTTCCAGCTTTTCGGGTGGTATGAAAAGGCGGGTGAACCTGATAGCAGGCATCCTTCACGATCCCAAAATTTTATTTTTAGACGAGCCCACCGTAGGGGTGGATGTACACAGCCGCAATGTGATCATACAGCATTTAAAAGAGATCAACGCAGCCGGCACCACCATCATCTACACATCACATCACATGGAAGAGGCAGAGCATTTTTGCACCCGTGTTTCTATAATCGATAACGGCACCATCATCACGGAAGGAACCCCCTCCGAACTGATAAAAGCCAATGCCGGATCCACCAACCTTGAAAATGTTTTTCTGAACCTCACCAACCGTAAACTGAGAGACTGATGATAAACAAATTACTGGCTACGGTTAAAAAAGAAATACTGCTGCTGCTGCGTGACAGGGTGGGGCTTTCCATTCTTTTCCTGATGCCGATGGCACTCATTTTTGTAATGACCCTGATCCAGGACTCGGCCTTTAGAACCATGAACGAAAAAGGCATACCCATCGTTTTTGTAAACAACGATAAGGATTCATTGGGCATACAGATCGGGGCCGGCCTGCGCAACAACCAGCTTTGCGATTTTTACGACAGCATTGACGGAAAACCTGCCACGCCGGAGCTTGCGCTAAAGGCCGTTGGTGAAGGCAAATTCCTGGTAGGCATCATCATACCGGCCGGGGCCACCCGGGCTATTCGTAAAAATGTAAGTCAGCTGGTTAGTGAAACATTAAACGGCAGCGACAGCGCCATGCAAAAATTAAACAGCCTCGGGGATTCTGTTGAGATCAGCATCCTGATAGATCCGGTTGCCAAAAAATCCTTTTTAACATCAGTTACCAGCAACCTGCACGAATTTATTTCGGAAGTAAAGACCAAGATCATGTTCCAGTCTTTTTCCGAACAGATAGCTGAAGTGATACCTGATAAAAAGAACACACCGAAAGATTCTTACGCTAAGTCACAGATTATAAAATACCGGGAAGTATATGCTTCCCGATCCGAGGACAAGATCGTTCCCAATGCGGTACAGCATAATGTGCCGGCCTGGACCATCTTTGCCATGTTCTTTATAGCCATCCCGCTTTCGGGCAGCATCTTAAAAGAAAAGAATGAAGGCAGCGTTTTTCGTCTCAACACCATGCCCACGCCCTATCTTTTACTGGTTGCGGGCAAGGTGATGGTGTATGTGCTGGTTTGCCTGATCCAGTTCATGCTGATGCTTTCTGTAGGCCAGGTCTTTCTGCCTATGCTGGGGCTGCCGGCACTGGTACTGGGCAACAGCCTGCCGGGTATTTTTGTACTAACCCTGGCTACCGCATTTGCCGCAACCGGATATGGTGTGATGGTGGGAACACTTGCCAGCACCGAACACCAGGCGGCCATCATGGGTTCCCTTTCCATATTGTTATTATCAGCGCTTGGGGGCATATGGGTGCCCAGTTATGTAATGCCCGAAGTAATGCGTGCCATCAGTGCATGGTCGCCCCTGAACTGGTCGCTGGAAGGTTTTTACAAATTATTTTTAAGAGGGGGCCATATGCAGGATATTTTACCGGATGCTGTTAAGCTGATCATATTCTTCTTTGCCACAATGGCAATCTCTTATTTCTTTAACCGCAAAAAAAGAACCGTGTAGATTATGGATACAACTACTATCATTGCCGAAATAAAAAACTATATCGAAAAGAATATTCTTGCCGAAGGGGTAAAGATTGATGCCAATACCGATCTCAAGCAGGCTGGTATTGATTCTTTCTCCACGGTGGAGATCATTCTTTTTATAGAACGCAGGTTTGGTGTGTCCATACCGGATGAAAAGCTGGTGCCCGACAACTTCCGCACGCTGAATGCCCTTGCTGCCATTGTGCTGGAACTGATGCCTAAAGTATTGTAAAGACCAAGCGCATGAATTCTTTTGATAAAACATTGCTTCCGCGTAAAGTGATACTGAGTGGCGCAGATTGCTTTCACCTGGTTTTGGACAAACATGCAAAAAAACATGGCGCCGGCGGCAATGTGATGCGTAAGATATTTTATTTCTCCAGCAGTGTATCTTTTGAAAAAGTGGAAACCATCCTGAAAAGTTCGCCGGTAATTTACTGGCTCTGTAATATTAAACTTGCCCAGCCCCCCTTCTTCAGGCTGCCGTATTGGAAGTTCACCGACAAAGGCAATGAGATCATTGTAAGAAAACATCAGTCTTTAACAGAAAATGAAATACCGGCCAGCATCATAAACAGGGATATTACTGTTGAGTCGGAGCGGTTTATCGAGGCAGATGTCATTTATTATCCATCCGGCAGCAGTGCTTTTGTTTTATCCTGGAACCATATCCTGCTGGATGCAAAGGGCACCACCCTGCTATTTGAACATTTAAATCACCTTTCCGAAAATAAGGCCCAGCAGTTCGATATATTTTTTCCGGCCAAAGAATGCAAAACAAATATTGTAACCTATATCAGAAACATGTACAAGGTCAAAAGCTTTGTGCAAAAAAGTTCCAGGCCACCGGTAAGCTCTGTGTGCACAGCCAAAAACAAACATGGCGAAGACGAAATTGTAAACAGGACCGTTATTTTTAACAGTGAGGAAACTTCCAGGATAGCTGCTAATGCCATCAAAACAGGTTCACGCTTTGGCCCCACACTGTATTTCATTGCCTGCTGTTCTCAGGTAATTCACGAGATCAATAAACGAAAAAACAAAGCAGGTGATCTTTGGCTGCCTATACCTTACGACGGAAGATTAAAAGGCGCTGCAGGGCCACTGATATCCAACTGTGTTTCTTTTTTATTTTACCGCATACCGGAGGAAGCGCTGGACAATGTGCCAAAAACAGTAAACTGCCTGGCCAATCAAATGAAATCACAGATTGCCGGCCGTATTCCGCAGCGTTACACCATGTTCTTAAATATGATGCGCCACATTCCTTTATGGCTGTATTATTTTTTGGTAAGCAAAACAGGGAGGGGCGTTTTTGCCAGTTTCCTGTATACTTCCACCGGTGACAATTTTAACGAATTAGGCTCTCTTTTTGGTGAATCCCTGAGAGACCTGAACATGATACCGGCACTTACTTTTCCTCCGGGACTTACTTTTGTTTTTTTAAAACATTTCAACGAGCTTAACATAAACATTGCTTACTCACCGGATGTGATCAGCGATGAGGAACTGCAAATAATCGAAGAAAAATTAAAACAAACTTTACTGGCTCAATATTAATGGAAGCTGTACAATATACCGATGTGGTTGTTTTAGGCGGAGGTTCTGCCGGCGTGGCGGCTGCTGTGGCTGCTGCCCGAAAGGGATTGAAAGTGGTTATTGTGGAACGAAATTCTTTTTTAGGCGGAAAGGCAACGGCCTCGGAAGTAGGTACCGTTTGCGGGCTTTACCAGTTCAGCAAAAATGAAGAAGCCGCTTATATAGTAAACGGTTTTGCAAAAGAATTTGCCGAAACCCTGCAGGCCGAATCAGGGACAGATCCCCTGCATGCACCCGAAGGCATGCATTACCTGCCTTACAAAATCGATGCTTTTAAAAATATTTGCGCCGAACTGATGCGTATGCATAAAGTGAAAGTGCAATACAATGCCGTACTGAAGGATGTGCTGCTTGAACAACACACTTTAAAGTCTGTTTCCATTATTGCCAATGGTGTGCCCATCACCATTGGTTTAAAGGCATTGATCGACTGTTCGGGCGACAGTATTATAAGCCAGGCCGCTAATTTACCCCTTATAAAAAGCGAACATTACCAGGCCGCAGCCCAGGTGATTACCATGGAAGGGGTTACCGAAAAAAGTGAATTTAAACTGGGCATTATTTTGATGAAAGCATTGCGGTCTGCAATTGACAAGGAAATACTCGGCGACTTTTATGACCGGGTGTACGTGGTGCAGGGGTCCCTTAAAGACAATTGTGTGAGTTTAAAGATAGGTATACCAATTGCCGTTACCTATGCCCCCGGGAATCTGGAAGAGTTAAAAACGGTGGCACATAGTCTTGTGGTTAACCTGGCCCAATACCTCATCACCCATGTGGAAGCCTTCAGGAATGCACATATACAACGGATAGCCCCCGAAGTGGGTATACGGGTTGGACAGCGCAGTACGGGTAAATATATACTCATGGAAGAGGACGTACTGAACTGCAAAAAATTTGAGAATGCTGTTGCCAACGGCAGCTGGCCCATAGAAATATGGGAGCAGAACAAAAGGGTTAAAATGAAGTACTTCAACCTGGATGATCATTATCAGATACCCGCCGACTGCCTGCAATCAAACATTTTAAACAACCTGTTCTTTGCAGGAAGAAATATTTCTGCCACGGATGGAGCCATTGCCAGTGCCCGTGTAATGGGCATTTGTTTGCAAACAGGTTATGCAGCCGGCTGTCTCGCTGCGGCTACGGCTTTGAACCAGTCCATCAACGACACCATCAGGCAGATACAAAACGAGCAATTATAATTATTTTTACAGGATGAACAGATGGCCGGTTTATGAGATACTGAAAGAAGCTGCACTTACATGGCCCGGCAATCCAGCCGTTCATGATGAATATGGAACGATAAGTTTTCAACAACTTTTTACAGAGGCCGAAGCATTGCGCCGGAAATTACTGGAGCTCGGCATTAAAGAGGGTATGGGTATTGGTGTAATGGCTGCCAACGGCCGCAATTTTATCATTGGCATTTTTGCAGCAGTTGGCACAGGGGCTGCCGTAATGCCTATGAGCCCGCAATTAAAAGCTGCCGAAATTGAGGATATACTTGAATCTGCAAAACTGCATGCCATCATCGACGATCAGTCTGCAATGCAACCCCTGCCAAAGGTTGAAGCGATCATCCCCCTGAAGCAGGGCGCTTTTCGCTTTGCACATACTGCTGTGGATTCCCATATTCCATTTGCGCCTTTTGTTCACCAGCCTGCTTTCATTCGTTTCACATCGGGTACCACCGGCAAGTCAAAAGGGGTTATCGTTTCCCATCAATCAGTAATTGAAAGGGTGAATGGAGCCAATGCAGGGCTAAAGCTTGGGCCAGGCGATACCGTTATTTGGGTATTACCAATGGCCTATCACTTTATGGTATCCGTGATCCTGTATGTAAAGTTTGGAGCTGCTATTGCTGTGGCCCAGGACTTCCTGGCAAAGAATATCATCGGCATCACCAATAAGCACAACGGAACCTTGTTGTATGCATCGCCTGTACAGATAAGGTTGCTGGCCAGTGACAGCGGAACGGAACAAATGCCTTCCCTGCAAAAGGTGATCTCCACATCGGCTGCCATCGGCCCGGATGTTTGCAGGGCTTTTAAACAACGCTTTAAAACGGATGTAAGCCAGGCATATGGTATCATTGAAATTGGTCTGCCTATTTTAAATTATACCAAATCAGCCGAACATCCCGAGGCGGTTGGATACGCCCTGCCCGGTTATGCGGCCGACATCCTGGATGAGCATTTCAACCCATTGCCCGACGGGCAGACCGGATACCTGGGTATTAAAGGGCCCGGCATGTTTGATGCCTACCTGCTGCCACCCACATTGAGTAAGGACGTTCTGAAAAATGGTTATTTTATAACGGCTGATTATGCTTCCAAAACAGCTGATGGATTAATAAAAGTGGAAGGCCGTTCCAAATCGGTGATCAATATTTCGGGCTTAAAGGTTTTCCCGGAAGAAGTGGAAGCCGTGCTGGAATTGATTCCTGAAATTAAGCTTGCCAGGGTGGGCAGCAGTCCGCACCCGTTACTGGGTCAGATCATAGAAGCCGAAGTTGTTTTACAGGAAGGCGCTTCCATTGATACAGAAGAGGTGCTGAGCTTTTGTAAAAAAAGGCTCTCTGCATTTAAAGCCCCGCAACGCCTGAAGATCGTTGCATCTTTACCGATGACGGGAAGCGGGAAGTTGCAACGGCATTAGTACTGAACGTTAATAGTTATCTGTTAATTGTCAGGTGCGCAGGCAGTTTAGTGGAAGGCTGTCATTCTGTACGCTTCAGCTTTTCATACAACACAATATTCATCATCACCAGCAGCATTCCATAAAATGCATCTTCAAAAGGAATAGTATAAATGCGGATGCCCAGGTTTTCGGCATTATTGTACAGTACCACAGGAATGGCCGTTAAAAAACCGTTCACGATCAAAAAAGGGATCAGGCAAACAGCGTAGGAAACGATGAATGAAGCAGCATCGAAACTTTTGAAATTCTTACGGGTGCTGAAGAGCAGCATAATGAAGCCTCCTGTAAAGATGAATGTCCAGCTGGTGTAATACCTGCCGGCATACAATACCCCGGCAGCAAATAAAAGTACCCCCGCAATAATCAAAAACAGGTCGCCCCATCTTTTATTTACTAAACGTGGAAAATAAGCCCTGATACAGGCATAAATAAATGTACAGCAATAAGGCACCACAAAAAAGAACAAGACTTCCTCCAGTGGCAGGTTATACAATTTTATACCGGTGATATAAGCCTCGTTAAAACTCCAGACACCCTGTTTGGTAAAATACACATCCCATAAAATATACAGCAACGCAGGGATGATCATTGCCCTGAAAACATATTTCCAGCTTTTATAAAAGGCCACTTTTTTATCAAAGCTCAGCAACAACGGGCCCGCAAGCGAAGCCGCCAGTATCAGGAAATATGTATAATGGGAATTCAATAGTTATGCCATTGGCCTGTTTATCCGGCTGCCGCAGAAAAGCTAATGAGCCGCAGCATCTATGCAGGCAAAGTTTCTGGGTTTTCCGGTTCTTTAATATTTCTTTTTTTATCGTCCTTTACTTTATCCCAGTATTTTTTGGCCACCCATAAAAAGCCAAAGCTTTCTCCATGTTCTTTATCAAGATGTTTGTGGTGCATTTTATGTGCCCAGCGGATAGTGCGTATATAGGTGTTATTGCTCCTGGTAAACCACTTGATACGCTGGTGAATGATAACTTCATGTACCAGGAAATAAGCAATACCATAGAGGGTAAGCCCCGACCCCACAGCAACTGACCACCAGGCCTGGTACATAACGCCGAGCATGATGAACAGCCAGCTGGGTATGGCAAAGATGAGGAAGAAGGCGTCGTTTTTTTCAAAAACCCCCGGGGACTTTTGATGGTGATCTTTGTGCAACACCCATAAAAATCCATGCATGATGTACCGGTGAATGCACCAGGTAAGTCCTTCCATTAAAATGAATGTGCCAAATGTAATTGCTATGATCAGTAACCAGCTCATGAAAGGTTTATTTCAAAAATGTTCTTAACAACAGGAAAAACATCATTTGTATAAGCAACAAATTTACAGCGAATTTGTTTTGTTTATTGAAATTTGCAAAATGAAATACTGCCAGCAACAGTAAACTTACTGCAAACCAGCAAATGTAATTCAGCATGGGTACTGAGCCATCTCCCTTCCACTCCCAATACCCGAGTTTAATAGCCACAGGTTCCATCAGCCAATCAAAAAAAACAGCCAGCGTGGCGCCGTCAATGATCACCGACAATGCCTTTAAAGCCATTGGTTGCTTTCCTGTATCTGCTGCAACACGTTGAATGGCTTTCATCAGCAGGGTGTGTATACCAATACCACAGCAGTAAATGATCAAAAACCAGTTGACTCCAATAAGAACCGGCACCCCTTTGATGGCAGGCCCCAATACGGTTCCATATCTGTATTCACCAAACAGCAGCCCGGTATTAACGCCGGTTATTTCCACCAAAATTCCCAGTATAAAACAGATCAGAAAAAAAACAATAAACGCCAGGTTCTTTCCGGTTTGTGTCCATAGCAACAAACCTAATGACAGTAAAAGGTTAAAAGGGGTTGCAGCCAGGAAAAAAGTTTGATCAAAGAACAACAACCCCACCAGGCCAATTGTATGAAACAAGATGGCTATGGCAGTGGCAATTTCAAATTTGGTAAAAGCGTTGGTCACCGGTAATTTTTGATCCTGGTAAAATTATTTAACAAGTGTTTCCAGGTACGCTTCCATCTTTGGAAAGGCAATCTTGAACCACTCGGTATATTTTTGAGGATGGGATTGAACAGAACTTTTAATTTCTTCAATAGTTTTATAGCAATAATCACTCACTTCGTCCGGGTTGGGGTTTATTGCCCCTTCATAAGTGCCGATAAAAACATGGTCAAATTCATACTCTGTCAGCCCGTTATCAAAAGGGGCCCTGTAAATAAAATCGAATGCTTTTTTCAGTTTGGTATTAAAACCCATTTCCTCCTGCAGGCGTACAGCTGCCGCAGTTGCCGTTTCTTCACCGGGCCTGGGATGGCTGCAGCAGGCATTGGTCCATAAGCCCCCGCTGTGGTATTTCTTTTCTGCCCTTTTGTGCAGCAGCATCTCTCCTTTTCCGTTAAAAATAAAAATGCTGAAAGCCCTGTGCAGCAGGGCTTTTTGGTGCACTTCCAGTTTCTCCATAGTGCCAATTGGCACATCCTGCTCATCTACCAGTATAACTTCCATCAGTGCTTGATTAATATAGATTGAACTGGCTTCTCAGGCCCGCCTTGGCAACAATGTATGCCTTACCGTAATTTGGAATTCGAATCCGTTGTTCCATAATAGAAGCCGGCGTGGTACGTTTTATTTTTTTGAAGAGAGAGAGGTAATATTTATAGGCCACATAAACACCGAACCTGGCTTTTGCCGGTAATTTCAAAATGCCTTCGTACGCATTTTCAAAATCCTGTGCTATATCATCTTCAATTTCCTTTTTCATGCGGGGGGTAAAGTTGGTGAAATCCACTTCCGGAAAATAAGAGCGGTTCAGTTGTTCGTAATCGGCTTTTACATCCCGTAAAAAATTCACTTTTTGAAAAGCTGCTCCCAATGCCTGTGCCGAGGGTTTTAGTTCCTCGTACATTTTTTTATCCCCTTCACAAAAAACATACAGGCACATCAGCCCCACCACTTCGGCACTGCCATAAATGTAATCTTTATAACCATTGCTGTTGTACTCTGTCTTGCTCAGGTCCATTTCCATGCTGTTGAAAAAAGCCTCTATCAGGTCGTGAGAAATATTGAATTCCCTGACTGTTATCTGGAAGCTATGCAGGATAGGGTTTAAGCTGATACCCCTTTCAATGGCCGCATAAGTTTCTTTCCTGAACTCGGTAAGCAATTCTTCCTTTTGGTATTCATGAAAAGTATCCACGATCTCATCTGCAAAGCGAACAAAACCATAAATGTTGTATATAGGCACACGCAGGTCCGGGTGCAGCAGCCTGATAGCGCTGCTGAACGATGTGCTGTACTTTTCAGTTACAGACTTACTGCATTGTTGACTTACATCATGGAAAAGCTGAATCATTTCCTTTAATTAGTTTTGTTTTCAGTTTAAAAAATATCTTTTTTTACAGGATAGGAATTACTAAAGTACAGATTTTAATTTTATTGGTATTTACTGTTGTTTCCGTTAACCAAACTTAAACCAAAATATTATCCAAAATATTTTGTTGCCTGCTTTGCCACCACTTCCCCGCTAATAAGGCAGGGCGGCACCCCTGGCCCGGGAACTGTTAACTGACCGGTGTAAAACAGGTTTTTTACTTTACTGCTTCTGCATGATGGCCTCAAATTAGCCGTTTGCAGTAAAGTGTTTGCCAGTCCGTAAGCATTTCCCTTGAAGGAATTATAATCATTTACGAAATTACTTACTGAGTAGGTTTTTTTATAAATGATGGAATCCCTGACATTTTGCCCCAGGTGCTTTTCAAACCGGGTCAGTATCATTTCAAAATACCTTTCTCTCAGGCCGGCATCATCTCCCTGCAAACCTGCTGCAACCGGTATCAGAAAAAAGATATTTTCACATCCTTCCGGCGCCACTGTTTTGTCCGTGGCCGAAGGAATTGAAACATAAAACAATGGCTCACCGGGCCATTCCATTGTTGTATAGATCTCTTTCCCGTGCTTTTCAAAATCAGTATCAAAAAACAGGCAATGGTGCAATACATCATTCAGTTTCTTGTTCAGGCCCACATAATAAATGAGGCAACTGGGCGCCATTATTCTTTTTTCCCAGTAAGCATCACTATAGCTCCTGTAAGCCTGCGGCAACAACCGGGTTTCAATAAAATTATAATCAGCACCACCAATCACCACATCAGCATCATAGGCAATCTCGTTGTTCACAATTACCTGCCTGGCCTTCCCTTTCTCCACCTTTATTTCAGTAACATTACTATCAAAAACAAATTCCACTCCCAGCTCTTTTGCCAGGCTGCACATACCTTCCACAACTTTATACATGCCCTGCTGCGGATACCAGGTTCCCAGCTTGATATCAGCATAGTTCATCAGGCTGTATAAAGCCGGTGTATTTTCGGGCAATGCACCTAAAAACAATACCGGAAATTCAAGCAGTTGCTGCAGCTTGGGATTTTTAAAATGCCTGCTGATATGCTTTCTCATGGAAGTAAACACATCCAGCTTAAAGACACCTTTTACCAAATCCCAATCCAAAAACTCAGTGTACGACTGGCCGGGGTTATGTACCAGCTTATTGATACCTATTTCGTATTTATAAACTGCTTCCTTTAAAAAACTATCCAGCCTGGATGCACTGCCCGGTTCTATGCTTTCAAATACCTTTTTAAGCTCCTCATAGTCGGCCGGTATATCCATCGGCCCGTCATTCCAATAAATGCGGTAAGACGGGTCAAGTCTTTCAAGCGTATAGTAATCAGACACTTTTTTACCAAAGCAGGCGAAAAAACGCTCAAAAACATCCGGCATCCAGTACCAGCTTGGGCCGGTATCAAATGTAAAGCCATCCTCCTGTAAACGGCCTGCACGGCCGCCGGGTATTTTACGCTTTTCAAGTACAGTTACTTTCCAACCCGATTTGGCCATAAAACAGGCTGCCGAAAGGCCTGCAAAGCCACTTCCTATAACAATTGCTTTTTTCAATGGTGCGAAAATAAGGTATTGAATTTAATAGAAAACAGTACCAGTGGGTATTATTTGCAAATTAAGCCCTGGACAGCTGCTGCTTCAATAATTTTCTGGCAAAATGTATCCTGCTTTTAATAGTTCCCAGCGGCTCCTGAAGCACTTCTGCTATCTCGTGGTACTTATAGCCCTCAAAGTACAGTTCAAAAGGGTTTTTGAATATCTCGGGCAAACTATGCACCGCTTCCTTTATTTCTTTCACAGACAGGTTGGCTTCTGCAGCATTGGCAGTTGTATACTGGTTGTAATCCAGCAGAAAATCATTAGGTGTGCTGTCAAAAATGGTATGCTGCCTGGCATTGCGCCTGTAATTATTGATGAAGATATTACGCATGATGGTGTACATCCATGCTTTAATATTGGTGCCGGTATTATATTTTTCACGGTTGGCAAGCGCCCTGTACAAAGTTTCCTGTATAAGATCCTTGGCCGCTTCCATATCCCTTGTCAAAGTCATGGCAAAAGGCCTCAGGTATTCTGTATTATTTACAAGCGATTGATTGAATTCTAGCGTTGACATGGTATCTTGTTTAACTAATTAAACATAAAATTAAACAAAATGGTTCAAAAGTCAATCGTTTTTGTTCACTTTATTTTTAAAATTCTTAAACAAAAATAGCGCACTCTTACTGTGCGCTATAAATATTATACAAGTTATTAATTTTAGAACCCTGCCAGAAATTCCATCACTTCAGCATAGGATTTTTTAAAGTGGATGGGGGGAAGTATCTTTTTTTCGTACGTATTTGTGAGCTGTCCCGAGATGATGACCGGTGTTTGGGGAAAGCTTTTACTCAGATTGGTTATGAATTTATCAAAATTGAACTTTTGCCCAACCGTGGTAAGATGGGTATAAATATAATCGGGGTTTTTAAGACGGGAAAGGTATTCAACATCCCTTAATGGTATACTGCTGCCAAGGTAAATAGTGGTAACGCCTTTGCTTTTGAGCATATAGTTCATAAACAGCAGGCCAAGTTCATGATATTCGGTTTCGGGAAGAAACAATAATACCACTTTATTTATTTTTACTGTGCTTTTTATGTTCTCGATACCGGCAATCAGCTTTTGCCGAATTATATTGGTTACCAGGTGTTCCTGGGCGGGGTTAATGTGGTTGGTGAGCCACAGGATCCCGATCTTTTCGAGGAATGGGAATATGATCTGGGGGATGGTTTTATCGATGCCCCTTGCAGTAATGAAATCGTCCAGTTCATCTTCAAAAGCATCCATATCCAGGTCAATCATGTTTTGAATGAGCGTATTCACGATCCTTTCCTGCAAAGCCTCCTGCTGGTTCAATGACAATATCTTATCGCTGATCTCTTCCTGGTTCATTTTATCTATATGCGATATCTTGAACCCGAATTTATTGAGCAGGGCCACATTCAGTAATTTCTTCAGTTCATCATTATTATAAAACCTGATATTGGTGCCGGTACGGTTTGGTTTCAGAAAGTTATAACGCTGCTCCCATATACGGATGGTGTGGGCTTTAATTCCCGACAGATTTTCAAGGTCCTTGATAGTATACGAATGCATTTGACTGTTTTTTTCTTATTACAACCGTATTTCAAAATTGTTTACAGTACAGCAAACAAATTTAGGTTTTTGCTTAAAAATCACGGGGAGGAAGGGTCGGAAAAACCCTGTCAGTAAGTTTGTTTTGAGGAAACAGGATTGACCAGGCCGTCAGGAATATGATCATAAAATCGGTGTACAAAGATGCATGCTGCTGGTACCACAGCTCTACCCGGCCCTTATAGAGGTAAATATTCCTGTACATAGCCTTGGGGTCGGGGGCTTCAGATACCAGTTTTTCCTCATCCCTGAAAATAAGCGACCCGATACCTGTCATACCCGGTTTGCAGTTGTATATTTTCTGCTGCACCTCTTCGGGGTATTGTTTAAAGCTCACTTCCATCAGCGGCCTGGGCCCTACAATGCTCATATCGCCGGTAAACACGTTGATGATCTGTGGCAGCTCGTTTATTTTGGTAATCCGCAATATTTTACCAAAGCTTGTAACCCGGGGGTCGTTTCTCAGGGTTATTTCGCCGGTACCCATGTTGGGACTGTTCTTCAGCATGGTGGCAAATTTCCAGATATTGAAACTGCTGTTTTTATAACCCATTCTTTTTTGAAAATAAAAAACCTCATGCTCGCCCGTCAGCAACAAAATGATCATGGAAGGAATGAGTAATGGAGACAACAAAACCAAAGCAATGGTTGCTATTATAATGTCGGTAAGCCGCTTTATTAGTTTGTACATGATGCTTTGTTGTTCTATACCGGTTGTTCGTTGCCAGGCACCTGGGTCATACTATGCCCATGACCAGTAACAACGCCCAATCATCAACCTTTAATACACTTCTTTTATTTTATCGCAAACAGCCTTCACATCTTCATTGGCAATATTGGTTGAACAAGGGATGCTTAAACAACGCTGATATACGAAATCAGACTGATTGGTTTTGTTGTAAAAAATATTATCTGTAAACATACGCAATTGATTCATAGGAACCCAAAACGGGCGGCTCTGCATTTTGTTATCGTTCAATATTTTCAGCACATCTTTTTGCTTGTCCGTCATGATAGTAGGCAGCCAGCAATTGGCATTCACATCGGCACTTACCTGCTGAAACCTGATATCACCCACCCCCTGCAATTCACTTTTATATAATTCGGTCACTTCGTGCTTGCGTTTAATAAATCCGGGCAATTGTTCCATCTGGGCCACGCCCATAGCAGCCGCAACGTTTACCAGGCGGTAATTGTAGCCAATTTCATCATGTACATATTCAAAAGGGTCGCTTTTAGCCTGTGTGGTAAGATGCTTGGCTTTCTTTGCAAGCGCCTCATTGTTGGTAACAATCATGCCACCACCGCCGGTAGTGATTATTTTATTACCGTTGTAACTAAAAGTTCCCATTAAGCCAAAACTGCCGGCATGCTTTCCTTTGTAATAAGAACCTAATGCTTCGGTACTGTCTTCTATAACAGTTACATTATTTTTAGCTGCCAGTTCCATCAGCCTGTCCATATCGCAAATATTGCCCAGCACATGCACGGGCATCAGCACCGGTATTCTTCTGCCATCCTTTTTATGATAACAAACCCCGTTACGCTGTTCGGTTTCTTCGGCAAAAAATTGTTCCAGCAGGTCAAGGTCCATTTGCCAGCTGCCCGGGTCTGTATCAATTAATATCGGATCGGCACCGGTATATTTTATAGAATTGCAGGTGGCAATAAAAGTGATATTGGGCGCAATCACATAGTCATTGCTGTTTACGCCCATCAATATAAGGCAAATGTGCAGGGCCGTGGTACCGCTGCTGGTAGCAACTGCATATTTGGTACCGGCAAATTCGGCGCTCATTTTTTCAAACTGATCCACATAAGCGCCCACGCTGCTAACCCAGCCGGTGTCTAAACAATCCTTAACGTATTTCCATTCGTTACCGCCCATGTTCGGGCCACTGAGTAATAGCATATTCTTCGGGTTTTTTACTAAACGGATAATGTATTCCGTTTAGTATTGCTGTGCAAACCTAGACAAAAAAATCGCTTCTGCCTAAAGACAGAAGCGAATAAACAATATGAGAAAATACATTTACCCGGCGATATTCAATGAAAAATAAAAACGGCTGCCTGATCCAATCTCACTTTGCACACCAATCGTTCCGCCCTGAGCCTCAATAAACTCTCTGGAGATAGCCAGTCCAAGTCCGGTGCCGGTTTTGCTGCTGCCGGGAACTTTGAAATAACGGTCAAATATTTTAGGCAGGTATTTTTCTTCAATACCCTTACCGGTATCCTTAACAGTAAAAGCCACTGTATTACTTTGGCGTTCTGCATTTATTTCTACCACACCGTTATCCGGTGAGTATTTTATGGCGTTGGTAAGAAAATTGATCAGCACCCAGGCTGTTTTCTCCTGGTCGGCGTTTACCATGGGTAAATTACTATCTGCAGTAACTTTTAAGGTTACCTGTTTTTGCTGCGCCTTAAATTGCACTGCTTCAATAGCCTGCTGCACGATGGCCAAAGGCTGCACCCGCTGCAGCTTCAATTGTATATTACCGGTTTCAACCTGGCTCATATTCAGCAGTTCACTGGTTATCTTCAGCAGCCTTTCCGAATCATCAGAAATACTTTTGATAAGTTCATGCTGCTCTTTATTTAAATTACCTACCCTGTTATCACTGAGTAGTTGTGCGCTCATTTTAATGGAGGAAATCGGTGTTTTTAGTTCGTGAGATACTGTTGCAATGAAATTTGTTTTTGCTTCATTTAGTTCATGGAACGGAGTGATGTTCTTCAATACAATTACCTGTCCGATTACCTCATTGCTATTAATCACATTCAAAACATCTTTGTTAAAATAGCTTTCTTTATTATCTGCATAGATTTTCAATTCCTTTTTTGATTCGTCCTGGAGTAGACTTCTCATCAGGTCATTGTGTACGGCCACATCAGCGGAGTATTTACCCAGCACATCAGCTTCTTTTACACCAAGCAGCTTTTCTGCCACTTTGTTCAGGAAGAGTATTTTGCGTTTTCCGTCAAACCCGATGATCCCGTCTTTCATCTGGTTTATTATGGTTTCAATGCGGCTTTTTTCAAAACGCAGCTGGGCCAGGTTACTACTTTCATACTCATCAAGCTTTTCAGCCATACTGTTAAACGCATTGGCCAGTTCGCCAAATTCATCCTGCTGCTTCAGGTAAATACGCTTTCGGTAATTCTTTCCGGCAATCTCAACAATACCTTCAGTTAGTTTAGTAATAGGGTTGGACAGAATGGCCGGAAAATTAATTATGAACGTAAGCGTGATAAGGAATAATATGGTAAAAATAATGGTTAACCAGAGCTTGGCATCACTGGCTGTTTTTTGAACCACCTTGTTTTTTTTGAGTATTGCATTTTGGTTAAGATCATTGATGATCTGCAAACCCATTCTTATCTGCGGATAGTTGGATGAATCTGCCGGCGCAGCCAGTAACTCTATAAAATTCGATCGTACTTCTTTTGTAGCTTCCTGTTCACCAGGCTCAGTTATATTAGCTTCCTGTTTTTTAAGATTTTCGTTAAAGTCATTCTTTGCTTTCTCACTATGTGGAATCTCTTCCAAATCCTTCAGCATATTATTACAAAACACCAATGACTCGTGATTGTTTTTTAGCACCTTTTCCGCATCATTACTGAGCCGGTTAATGTAAAAGAATCCCAGTACTCCAAATACAAGTATTACGGTAAACAAAAAGGAAAGACCCAGCGATAATTTTGTTTTCAGTTTCATGTCATGATAAAATTACAATATCAATATCAGCCGCTGATAATTTGTTAAGCAACTGGTTAAACACCGCCGTATTCATTATCACATTAAAAAGGTTCAGGTGTGGTTTGCCAATGCAGATGGTCGTGATAGCTTTTTGGGTAGTTGCTTCAAATATACCCCTGGCAATATTTTTACTTTTGATGCGGATTATTTCAGCTCCCAGTTCGGTTGCCAGTTTAAAATTGTTGATCAGGTGGCGCTGTGCTGCCAGCCCTATTTTGTCACCTTCTTCTTTTGGCGTTTGTACATATAATAAAAACCATTTGCTGTTGTAATAAGATGCCAGCCTGGCGGTTTTACGGATCACCTTTCGGGCAATTTCGTGGTTACTACTGATACAGGCCAGGAACCTTTCTGTTTTAAGATGAGCATTGCGTGGCAGTTCCGTTTCAATCTTTCGCTCCACCTGCGATGCCACTTCTTTTAAAGCAAGTTCACGAAGCTGCAATATCTTTTCGCTCTGGAAAAAATTCTGCAGGGCTTTTTCTATCTTATCGGGTGTGTATATCTTTCCTTCCTTCAGCCGGGACACCAGCTCATCGGCAGTAAGGTCAATATTCACCACTTCATCTGCCTGCCGCAAAACAATATCCGGTATGCGCTCGGTAACATCAATTCCGGTTATTTCCTTTACATCCTGGTATAAGCTTTCAATGTGCTGGATATTTACTGCGCTGATCACATTTATTCCGGCGTCTAAAATATCCATCACATCCTGCCAGCGCTTTTCATTTTTGCTGCCTTCAATATTGCTGTGTGCCAGTTCATCTACAACGACCACTTCCGGATGCAGATTTATTACAGCCTGCACATCAAACTCTTCCAGTTCTTTTCCTTTATAAAATAATTTTCTGCGGGGAATTACAGGAAGCCCTTCCATCAACGCATGTGTTTCCCTTCGACCATGCGTTTCAATATAACCGATCTTCACATCAATTCCATTGCGCAGCAAGGTCTGCGCTTCCTGCAGCATACGAAATGTCTTGCCTACACCGGCACTCATGCCAATGTATATTTTAAACTTGCCCCGCCGGCTTTTGCGGATAAGGTCTAAAAATTGTTCCGCATTTTTTTCCTGCTCCTGCATAGTTAAAAACTTACTGCAATGGACGACGTAAAAAAAGTATTGTTATTGGTTGCCGCACCGCTACCCTTTGTAAAAACATTGTCTTTACTGTTCAGCGATCTTAGCTCCAGTCTTATTACTGCATTGGGTATAGGTGCGTAATCTACATTTACAGAATAGCCTGCGGTTTTAAATCCATTGGGTGTGCCGCTGGCGATGATCACACCGTATTTATCATCATAATATTCGCCTCTTGCGGCAATTGCCCATTTTGGACTGATAGCGTATCTTAAGATCAGCACGGGTGAATACCAGCTATTAAAACTGCTGTTGCCTTTAGCTTTCTGTTCGGAACCAATATCAAGTCCTGCTATAACACCAAACTTTGATGTGACATTAAACGATCCATACAAATCATGAAAGTAACGCCAAAGCCTTGCACTATCGGGTTTATCTGTACCCATAAATGTGCTGTAATTTAATGTAATGTTTGAATTAGGTTTGTATTGCAATTGCGTACCATAGCTCATCAGGGAGTTGGCATCTACTCTTTTAATGCGTTGCCAGCCGTTTAAAACCAGGCCACTTATCAGCCATTTGTTATTGGCACTTGTATAGGTAATTTTGGCACCGCTTTCAAAGTAAGGCGAATTTTCTGCAAGCATACTTCTTGTTAATGTCCAGCAATCTTTTGATACCGCACTTTCAAAACCAATATGTGAGGAGAAGATACCGGCATCTATCCAAAGGTTCTTCTTTTTAGAAATTTTTAAGCCTGCATTGGCCTCTAAAATATTTTTTAACACCCCGGTTTCTGCAGCATAGTTTGCATTCATGTAAGTACCCGCAGCTATAGCAAGATTTGCCCTCACCCTTTCCGAATTATAACTTCCTTTTAAAAAGCCCAGGTTCAGGTTAAATTCGTTGTGCCGGTTATGGCTGTAAATAAATCCGGGACGGTTATTGTCTTTAGGCTTGTTTAAATCATATTGAAAGTAAACTTCAGCATACCCGCTAAAGCTGAATGGGTTTGGCTTTGGAGTTTCTGTTTTAGCCGAATCCTGTGCAAATAAATTTGAGCCTGCCATAAGCATGGCGCCCAATAAGATCCTTTTCATTGTAGTTATTTTTCTGATGTTACTTTAGCTTATCCAGTTCAATATTTAATTTCAACACATTCACTTTTGCCGGGCCCATAAAGCCAAGCAAAGGCTTTTCAGTTTGTTTGTCTACAAGGCTGATGATGGTTGCTTCATCTAATTTACGGACTGCTGCAATACGTTTTACCTGTATTTTAGCTCCGTAGGGTGATAGGTCGGGATCAAGGCCGCTGCCGGAAGCCGTTACCAGTTCTGCAGGTATCTCTTCTTTCTTTACACCGGGATTATGCACCAAAAAACTGTCAATCCTATCCTGCACCAGCTTTAAATAATCGGGATTGGAGGGTCCTTTGTTTGATCCTGCAGAACCCGCAGCATTGTAATCAACAGCCGAAGGGCGGCTCCAGAAATATTTATCTTCTGTAAATTTTTGCCCAATATTGGCGTAACCAACAACCTTTCCATTCACCTCAATTTTTTCGCCGCCGCCGCCGCCTTTGCTGAATTTCGCAATACCAGCAATGAGCAATGGATATACTACAGAACACAAAACAATAAAAACGAGTGTGAGTTTTAAAGACGGCCAAACATATTTTTTCATGATCATTTTTTTTATTTATTAAACAAACAAGGCAACAAGCAGGTCAATCAATTTTATGCCGATAAAGGGTACAATTACGCCTCCCAGGCCATAGATAAATAAATTCCTGCGCAGCAATGCACTGGCACCAATGGGCTTGTAGGCTACACCCTTTAAAGCCAGTGGTATCAGCATTGGAATGATAATGGCATTGAAGATTACAGCAGAAAGAATGGCACTTTCAGGGCTGTGCAAATGCATAATATTCAAAGCCTGCAGTGCTGGGATTGACCCAATGAACAATGCCGGAACAATAGCGAAATATTTTGCCACATCATTTGCAATGGAGAAGGTTGTGAGCGTTCCCCTGGTCATCAGTAATTGTTTTCCTATTTCCACAACCTCGATCAGTTTCGTAGGATCATTATCCAGATCGACCATATTACCTGCTTCTTTGGCAGCTGCTGTACCACTGTTCATAGCCACGCCCACATCGGCCTGTGCCAGCGCCGGTGCATCATTAGTACCATCGCCCATCATGGCAACCAGTTTACCGCCCTGCTGTTCCTTTTTAATGTAATTCATTTTGTCTTCGGGCTTTGCCTCTGCAATAAAGTCGTCCACACCAGCTCTCTCAGCAATGAATTTGGCGGTAAGCGGGTTATCACCGGTAACCATCACAGTCTTAACGCCCATTTTACGCAGGCGCTCAAACCTTTCCTGTATGCCTGGTTTTATGATATCCTGCAGTTCTATTACACCAAGCGCTACATTGTTCTGGCATACAACCAGTGGTGTTCCCCCGTTTGAAGATATTTTTTTTACTTCTTCTTCCGTATCAGCCGGAAAATTATTACCTGCCTTTGTTACCATCGTACGTATTGAATCAAAAGCGCCTTTACGTATTTTGATGCCGTTGGGTAAGTCGATACCGCTGCTCCTGGTTTCGGCGGTGAATTCAACAAATTTTGCCCCGTTCGTGTTGAAACCGTTCACATCTAATTTAGCCAGTTCAATTATTGATTTTCCTTCTGGAGTATGGTCGGCCAAAGAGGATAAGGCACAGGCTTCAGTGAAGGTTGCTGCTTCCACACCTTTTGCCGGGTAAAAGTTGGTTGCCTTACGGTTTCCGATGGTGATCGTTCCGGTTTTATCAAGTAACAGCGTATCCAGGTCGCCGGCTGTTTCAACAGCCTTACCGCTTTTGGTGATCACATTTGCCCTCAATGCCCTGTCCATACCGGCAATACCAATGGCACTTAATAATCCACCGATAGTTGTAGGTATTAAGCATACATATAATGATACAAAGGCGGCAATGGTTATAGGCGTATTGGCATAATCGGCAAATGGTTTAAGCGTTACCACCACAATCAAAAAGATAATGGTAAAACTTGCCAGCAAAATGGTAAGCGCAATCTCATTGGGTGTTTTCTGGCGAGATGCCCCTTCTACCAGGGCGATCATCTTATCCAAAAAACTTTCGCCTGGTTCTGTAGTTACCCTAACTTTGATTTTATCGCTCAGCACTTTGGTACCGCCGGTTACAGAAGATTTATCGCCGCCGCTTTCCCTGATCACCGGGGCACTTTCGCCGGTGATGGCACTTTCATCAATAGTGGCAATACCTTCCACAATTTCTCCGTCCATGGGTATGGTATCTCCTGCTTCGCAAAGAAACAGGTCGCCTTTTCTAAGTTGTGACGATGGAACAATATTAACTTCATTCAGGTACATCTCACCAACAATGGATATTTTTTTGGCGGGTGTATCTTCTCTTGTCTTACGCAGACTATCAGCCTGTGCCTTACCTCTTGCCTCAGCAATTGCTTCAGCAAAATTGGCAAAAAGCAAGGTTACAAGCAAAATTGATGTTATGGTAATATTGTAAGCAAGCGAGCCTTGTGATGCTTCGCCAGTGGCTATCCAGGCGCAGACGCCCATCATGATGATTGTGCCTATGTACACAGTAAACATCACCGGGTTCTTAAGCATAACCCATGGGTTAAGTTTTACAAAAGACTGTTTCAGCGCAGTTGAAACCAGGGCGCCTTCAAACAATTTGCTGCCTTTTTTATTTTGATTTGACATGGTATTATTTTTTTCAACTGATATTTTACATTCCTAAAAACTCTGCAATGGGCCCCAACACCAGTGGCGGGAAATAAGACAATGCAGTAACAATGATGATAATGGCAAAAGTGAGCAAACCAAAAGTGAGTGAATCTACTTTTAATGTGCCTGATGTTTCAGGTATGTATTTCTTCTTTGCCAGCAATCCAATAATGGCGATGGGACCGATAATGGGAAGAAACCTGCCCAGTAACAATACAAATCCCGTTGATACGTTCCAGAAGATATTGTTATCTCCCAGGCCTTCAAAACCACTGCCGTTATTGGCATTGGCCGAAGTGAACTCGTAAAACATTTCGGAGAAACCATGATTGCCTGGATTGTTTAGCCAGTTTGCTGGCTGAACGGCCCAGTCTGCATTACCATGCTTTACAAAATAGTAGGCTGCCAAAGCTGTTCCTCCTTTGATCAAGAATGCCGATAACAAAGTCACCAGTGCCGCAATCTTTACTTCCCTGGCCTCCACTTTATGTCCTAAAAATTCAGGAGTTCGTCCCACCATTAATCCGCCGATAAACACAGCTATGATGATGTAAATAAAATAATTAAGTATTCCCACGCCACATCCGCCATAAAACGCATTGATCAGCATTCCCAGCATCTGCATCATGCCTGATAATGGCATGGAACTATCATGCATACTGTTTACTGAACCTGTTGAAATAATAGTGGTTACAATACTCCAGTAACCCGACGCTGCCGGTCCAAAGCGCACTTCTTTACCTTCCATAGCTCCTGTGACCTGTATGATACCTAACCTGGCAATGGCAGGACTGCCCTGCATTTCCCAATGCATTGTCGGGATAATCAGGAAGAGCATGCCTACCGTCATAATGCCAAGAATCACATAAGCCAGTTTTTTCCTTTTAATGTAGAAACCTAGTGCAAACAACATGGCAATGGGTATGATCATTTGGGCGATCAGTTCCACCATCCCGGTAAAATAGTTTGGATTTTCAAGCGGGTGTGCCGAGTTGGCGCCGAACCAGCCGCCTCCATTTGTTCCCAGGTGTTTGATGGCGATCATACCTGCAGCTGGACCACGTGATACCTGCACCGTATCACCCTGCAAAGTGGTGATCGTGTCTTTTCCATCAAAACTTGCCGGCGATCCGTTAAAAGCCATAATGATTGCCATAACGATACATAGCGGTAATAAGATCCTGGTGATTGACTTTGTAAAAATGCTCCAGAAGTTGCCGAGATTATCAGTTGTCTTGTTTTTTAACCCGTTGAACAAAGCCACAGCGCCGGCGATACCGGTAGCTGCACTCACAAACTGTAAAAATGTGATTACAAATAATTGAGTAAGGTAAGTAAGGCCGCTTTCTCCCGAATAATGTTGCAGGTTACAGTTCACCAAAAAACTGATAGCAGTATTAAAACTCAGGTCTGGTGTCATGTTGGGATTGCCATCCGGGTTTAGCGGAAGATGCCCCTGGTTGAGCAACAAGAAAAATGCATAAAAAAGCCAGAGCATGTTAATGGCTAACATGGCTTTTAAAAATTCTTTCCAGTTCATCGGCTTGTTGGGGTCGATGCCGCCAATGCGGTAAATAAACCGCTCAACGGGGTTCAAAAAATTAGTGAAGGTCTTTTCTGCTGCAAATACTTTGGCTATGTATATACCCAGCGGGTAAGCCAACAGTACGGTCATTAGAAAGGTCACGATCACACCGGTTAATTCTGTGTTCATTGCTTGCGCTTTAAAAGGTTAAAATTTCTCAGGTTTTATCAGTACATACAGGAGGTATATAAAAACCAGGATGGAGATTATGAAAAGAGTTGTTATCATAATTTTTACATTTTTTCGAAGAAATCAATGGTTTTAAAAAACAAGACAAAGCAGATAAGCATCGCCAGAATAAGAAGTATGGTGTTAAGCATATAATTTGATTTATTAACGTTATTAATCTTACCAGCTAGTAACCTGGTTTTGATGACCACTTTGAACTAATACTAATTCGTTTCATCAGTCAGCCTTATTTCAAAGTACATACCATTGAATAAATTATTTTTATGGGCAGAGGGCATTTTGCAGTACAGGCAAGGCTTTCATAGAAATATTCGACATGAAGCATGGTTCTTTGAAAAAGGAAAACCCTTCCGTTTTGGAAGGGTTGGTTGTCATTTTGGTAATGTAATTAAGAAATATTGTATTCTTCCAGCTTGCGGTAGAGTGTGGTCAGGCCAATTTCCAGCAGGCGGGCAGCCTCTGCCTTATTTCCTTTGGTATAGTTCAATACTTTTAATATCTGCAGTTTTTCCATGCTGGCCATAGAAAAGGCTGACATAGCTTCGCCGGATGCACTGCTTACCGGCTGCTGCATATCAAAAGGCAATAGGGATGCTTTGAGGTTTTCGCCATCGGACAAAATCACGGTTCGTTCAATGATATTTTTCAACTCCCTGATATTGCCCGGCCATTTGTATTGCTCAAGCTTTTGTAAAAAACCGGCTTCCATCGTTAGGGCTGGTTTATTTATTTTGGCCGCGTATTGATTTACAAAATGCCGGGCAAGTGTTTCAATATCCTTTACTCTTTCCCTAAGTGCCGGTAATTTAATTTGAAAAACATTCAGACGGTAAAAAAGATCGGGCCGGAAACGTTGTTCATCACTTTCCTTCTGAAGATCTTTGTTGGTAGCGGCGATGAGCCTGAAATCAGAACGGGTGGGTTTAGTATCGCCCAGCCTCGTAAATTCACCGGTTTCCAGGATGCGAAGCAGTTTTGCCTGAAGTTCTAAAGGCATTTCACCAATCTCATCCAAAAATAAAGTGCCGCCATTGGCTTCTTCAATCAATCCTTTTTGATCTGCAACGGCGCCAGTAAAGGCACCTTGTTTATGGCCGAATAATTCGCTTTCAAGAATGTCTTTGCTGAAGGTGCTGCAGTTAAGCGCAACAAAGTTCCTGGTTTTACGGTCGCTGCCTTGGTGTATTGCCTGGGCAAATACTTCTTTTCCGGTTCCTGTTTCGCCCAATAGTAAAACATTGGTATCGGTAAGCGCCACTTTTTTAGCAATAGAAACAGCTTCCTTAATTGCTGCAGATTCGCCCAGTATACTTTCAAATCCATATTGCTTACCTACCTGCTTTTCCAGCTGCTTTACACGCTTTTGCAGTTGCACCATTTCAATTGCCCTGTTAAGCAGGGGAATAATTTTATCATTGTCATCGCCCTTGGTTATATAATCAAAGGCGCCGTTCTTCATCGCCTGCACACTGTCGGAAATATTACCATAAGCAGTAAGTAAAATAATTTCAACAGATGGGAATTTGGGCTTTATCTCCTTCACAAAATCAACACCACTGCCATCAGGAAGTTTTACATCACATAAGATAATATCGAAACTATCTTTTTCGAGCAGTTTGGTTCCGGCTTTTAAGGTACCGGCTTCTGTCACCGAAAAACCCTCCAGCTTGATTATACGGGTAAGCAGGCTGCGTAGTTTTTCTTCATCGTCTATTATCAGTATCTTTTTCAAAGCTGTTGCATAATTATTTGTCAAAAGTAGACAAAATTGGGAGCATAGAATCCGGTAAAAAAAGAGTGGTTCTTCAACCACTCTTTTTTAATCTATTTAAACAAAACAAATATCGTAACGCACTATATATTCCTGAATTTTTCAGCAAAAGGGTCTGTAACGATACCTGTTTTTAACAGCGTATAGATTTCCTTCACACCATCAGGCACCGTTTTGGTGATGGTGAATCCAAGTTCATTTTTTATCTTATCAAAATTCACCCGGTAATCCCTGGGGTCTTCGCTACTGTCTACATAAATAACATTTACATCAGGCACTACGTTACAAACTTCCTTGATGATCATTCCCTTGGTGTAATTTTCCTCGGTGCTTCCAACATTAAATACATTCGCCCTCACTTTTTCTACAGGGCTTTCCAATACCAGCACCACAGCCCTTGCCAGGTCATCCACATGGCAGTAGGGTCGCCAGAACTGCTGGCCCCAGATCTCCTGTTCGCCGTGTACAGCTGCATTGCGGGTGAATTCATTAACAGTAAGATCAAAACGTATACGGGGAGAAAAACCATACACAGTACTAAAACGCAGCGATGTGCTGCACATAGGACTATCTTTCTTTTCTTCCAGCAAATATTTTTCGAATTTCACTTTTAATTCTGCATATAAAGAAACCGGGTTCAGTTCCGAAGTTTCAACCACAAAAGAATTCGGGTCGCTCATCTTTCCGTAATTGCTGCAGGTGCTGGAAAATACAAAACGTTTAATACCGGCTGCTTCGGCTTTATTAAATAAAAGTAAAGCGCCGTCCCAGTTCGTTTCATTAGCTTCAATGCTGAACTTTTTGCAGGCAGGGTCGCCCACAATAGCTGCCAGGTGAGCCACGGCGTCAACACCAGCAAGGGCTTTGTCCACATCATCGGCATTGCGCACATCGCCTTTCATAAATTCGAAATCGGGGTTCAGCATTACATCATACAATGCATCGCCTCCAAATTTCAACGAGTCCAGCGCCCTCACCTGGTAGCCCTTATTTAATAATTGCCTTACTAAAACCGAGCCTATGTAGCCTGCTCCGCCTGTAACTAATACTTTCATAATTGCTGATTATTTTGCTAAACAAAGATAAGGATTAAACGTTTTTTGACCGGCGTTTATTCTTTATAGGTAAAGGATATCAATTATTTTATTTTGCAGGAACTCCCATTACAGCAGCGCCGTCTGCAACATCTTTAACCACTACTGCACCTGCACCAATCATAACATTCCTGCCTACTGTTATTCCCTGCCTTATAACAGCGTTAGCACCTACAAAACTGCCTGTTCCAATTTTTACATTACCGCATAAAACTGCTCCCGGAGCTATATGGGCAAATGCCCCAACTTCACATTCGTGTTCTATAATGCACCCCGTATTGCATATCGCTCCTGTTCCTATAGAAGCCAAAGGGTTGACAGAAACATTTGCTGCAATCATCACCCCCCGGGAATCAATCGTTGCAGAGCTGTCGATTATCGCTGATGGGTGAATTGCATTTGAAGGAAATAAATTCTTTATTGCAAGTGCCTCGTATATTCTTTTCCGCAAACCGTTATCGCCAACGGCAATAAAAAAACCTTCCTGCCGGAGTGCAGGTATTGCTGCTTCTTCATTTTCAGAACCAATGTAAATCAGGTTAAAAGGATTAACTTCCTTTTCCGAAACATCGCAGTACCCTTTAACTTTTTTACCGGCAGCATTTAATATCCCATATGCCACAAACCCGTGCCCGCTATATCCGATTAGTATCATTGTTAGTTTTATTAATTCTCTAATTTACCAAGCTTTTATAAGCCTCCAGCATGTTTTTCCATATATTTTCACGGGGATAATTTTTCCTTATATCCTGCTGCAGTTTACCAGCCATGGTTTGCATGTGCTGCGGGTGCAACAAAGCATATTGCAGGAGCTTTAGCATTTGTTCTTCATTGCCACTTTCAAAAATCAAACCTGTTTCATTATTGGTTACAATATCAATATTACCTGTGATATGGCTGCAAATAACGGGCAACCCTATAGCACCGGCCTGTAACAGTACATTCGGAAAACCTTCCCGATGCGAAGGAAAAACAAAAAAATTGGCCAGGCTCATATAATACTCTACCTGCGGTGACCAGTTTATATGAATGATCGAGGGGTTAATTTCAATTTCACGAATGGTTTCTTCCGGCAATGGATCCAATGTATTCTCATATTCTCCAACGAGTACCAGTACCAGGTCTTCATTGGTTTTCTGAAGCCGGGCAAACACCTTTACCAGTTCTGCAATTCCTTTATCCACAACCAATCTGCCAATACTGAGCAGATACCTGTTTTGTTTCGAATAATTTATTTGTGTTTTTATTTCCTCCAGGATTACAGGATCCAGGTTCCTGCTGTCAAAGCGCTCCACCTGTATGCCGTTGGTGGAGCCTTTCGCAATTATATTAAGCTTGCCTGGCTTGCATAATTTATTATTAACAATGAACTGCATCAGAGAATTACTGTTTGGCCAAACATGCCCAGCAGCTGCGTAGGTAAGCTTTTCAATGAATTTCAATAACTGGTACTTAAACCCCTTTTCTACCATCAGCGGCAATCCGGCTACGGTATGTATCCTGACTTTTACACCGCAGACCCTGGCAGCCAGCATCCCCAGTAAACCTGCTTTGGGTGTATGTGTATGCACTATATCAGGCTTTTCCTTTCTGAATATGCCAATTAATTTTAAAAGGCATTTCAGGTCCCGGACCGGGGTTATTTTTCTTGTCATGGGCACCACTATATGCCTGCATTGCTCCTTCTCTATAACTTCTGCCAGCTCTTTGCCATCAGCGCTTATCATAAGTACATCAAATCCGTTGCCGGCCATAAAATTCATTTGACCGGGCAACAAATAACGCAACGCCATGGGCACTGTGGTTATGCGAATTAGTTTGATATGCTGCTTATTAACGGCCAATGAAATTGATTGATTACGGGGTTTTAGTATTTGTGTTTCAAAAATAGGTTCATATTATTAAAACATGGTTACAATTTTTATGATACATTTGAATGTATAAACATAAACGGTAACTTTTGGGAAATCTTGTCCCTTAAAACATGAAAAGTAATGAACTATCTTGATTTCATATTATTCCCTTTTTATGTTTTACTCTTCTATTTTATTTTCAGTGCCCGCAGAAAAAACTATTCTGATCCGATTCTCAGGTACTATCACAAACAGGGCTTTTGGATAAAGATCATCGCTGTTATCGCATTTACTTTTTTCAATACCATGATCTCGGTGGGAGATTCCTTTTTACTGTTCTTTACCGAGGGAAGCCATATGTGCCATATGATACTAAAGGATGCTTCACAAATTAAATGGCTTTACCTTCCCAGTATCGATTATGACCAAACCCTGTTGAAAAACCCTGCCAATATGGGCTATCTGAAAGGTGAGAACAATTATATGATCGTCAGGATCACTGCCATCCTCTCCTTTTTTTCCTTCCAGAAATACCTGATCTTAAACCTGTTTTTTTCCATGCTATCTTTTTCGGGAGTGTGGCGTTTATATCGCTTTTTCTATGAGCAATATCCGCATTTACACAAACAAATGGCCATTGCAATACTGTATTTGCCCACTTTCGTTTTCTGGAGTTCCGGAATTTTAAAGGATCCGATCTGCACTGGTTCACTGGGCTGGCTTACCTATGCACTGTATGAGTCCTTTTATAAAAAGAAGGATCTTCTCAAAAATGCTTTTATCATTTTTTGTGCAGGTTATTTGCTTTATGTTATCAAAGTATACATTCTTATATCCTATGTGCCGTTCTTCTTCCTGTTCCTTATACTGAAAAATGTTAACCTCATTAAGAGCAGGTTTTGGAGGGTTGCTTTTGTTGTGGGTTTCATCGTACTGGCCATGGGTATGTTTACCACCGTGATGCAGCAACTGGCAGGTACCCTGGGTGCTTATGGCGGCAGCGATGTAACCAAGAACATCAGTATCTATCAAAAAGCCTATGCTGAGCAGGAAGATGTTGGCTCCTCGTTTTCGCTGGGTGTGGAATATGATGGCTCTGTTTCAAGCCTCCTAAAAATTGCCCCGGCGGCTATCATTGCCACTTTGTACCGTCCGTTCATCTGGGAGTCCAAAAAAATATCGACCCTTCTATCCTCCCTTGAAAGTATGGTGATCATGTTTTTTACACTCTCTGTGTTTTACAAGGCCAGGCCATTAAATTTCATTCGATGCATTTTCCGGGATGCAACAGTACTGTATTGCATATTATTCGCTTTGCTTTTCGCCCTGTTCGTAGGCGCCACTACAGCCAACTTTGGTACACTGGTTCGTTATAAAATTCCCTGCATGCCTTTTTACATCATCGCCATTTTTTTGATACAGGATTGGTCAAAACAATATAAAAAAAGTCCCGCACTCAGCGGGACTATGTGATTTCAAAGGGGGTTATCTCTATAACCATTATGCGTTTGCAGCTCTTCCGGCCCTTGCCGAAGTAAAAGGAGCCAATATACTTGTCCAGGTGTTTTTAAAGTAATTATTCAATGAGGTGGCCAAAGAAGGTCTTTCAGCAGATTTCAGTCTTGTTAAAATTACCGGGGGCAATGCTTCAAAATTGTTGCTGATGGCATCAGCAGCAGGCCACATAATAAAACTCAGTTTCCTGAACTTGTCTGTCTTTTGAAACAGCAGGGTAATACCTGCAAAAGCCACCAGGAAACAGCTGTAATGCAGCAATGCCAGAGCCTTATTGTTGAACTTGGTTTTATGAATATGAAAGCGGTTTCTTATATAGTAATACATCTTCCAGCCAGAAGCATAATCCCAGTCCTTTTTAACTGAAAAAGCAGTTGCCGGGTGATAATGGATACTGCTGGCAACAGTACAAACCGGAATTTTGTTACGTTTAACGATACGGTAGTAGTATTCTGTTTCATCTCCCCACAGGAAGAAGCTGGCTTTTGGCACACCCACCCTTGCCACAATACGCCTGTTAATAAAAGTTCCGTTAAAGGGGTGCCCGATTCCCTCAATGATATTTCCCGGTACTTCATCCAGGGTTTTAAAACCGCCGGTGTTCCAAACAAAAGATTTTCTGTCTTTATTATCAATTACTGCACAGTTCATGAGGCTAAGTTCCTCAGGTTGTGCTTTCAGCAGATTTTCCAGGGCATCTTCTTTAGGCATGCCATCGTCATCCATACACCATATCCATTCGTAACCCAGTTCGTATCCCATTTTAATAGCAGTACTAAAACCACCGGCACCACCTAAATTACTTTGAGTAAAATAAGTAATATCGCTCTGGGCCTTTAGCCAGGCTTCTGTTCCATCTGTACTTCCATTATTGATAACTAAAATGCCATCCAGGGGACGTGTTTGATTGCGGAGAGCAGAAATGCAATCAGATAGAAGGGTCAAACGGTTATATGTAACAACCACAGCAATTACCTTTTCCATGGAAACTGGTTTAGGTTTTTAAATAGAATAAATTGGACAATGGTATAACGCAGTGAAAGACTGCTTATTGTGTAAAGGAGAATTTTTCTTTATTTCTCTGTATTGGGGAATACCGGGGGCTTAGTGCCGGCAGTGATGGATTGCAGGAAAATCTGCGAAAAATCCAGGGCTTCGCCTATTACATGGTGCATATCCATATAGCGGTAAGTGGCCAGGCGGCCCAGGAAGGAGATGCCGGTTGATTGCTGAGCCTCCTGGCGGTAGGCATCCAGCATTTTTTTATCCTTTTCCAGCCTTTTGGGGTAATAAGGTACGTCCCCGGCGGCGGTTTCTTTACTGAATTCCCTGAAATAGACCGTTTTTTCGTGTGTTTCCCAGGGTGCAAAATGCTTGTGCTCATGCACACGGGTATAAGGTACAGCCGGGTCACAATAGTTAATTACAGCATTACCCTGGTAATCGCCATCGGCGGTATATTTCTCAAAAGTAACGGTACGGTACCCAAGTTTTCCGTATTTATGATCAAAAAAGGCATCGATCGGGCCGGTGTAAAAAATATGGTCATAGGTTGAAAGCAAATCACTGCTGAACCTGAATTTTTTATTGAGCGTGACACGTATTTTAGGGCTGCTGATCAGTTTTTCCACCAGTTCTGTATACCCGTTTACCGGGATCCCCTGGTAAGGATTATTGTAATAATTGTCATTATAATTGAACCTGACCGGTAACCTTTTTAGTATGGAAGCCGGAAGTTCAGATGGTTCGCAGCCCCATTGTTTTTTTGTATACCCGTAAAAAAAAGCCTGGTACAAGTCCCTGCCCAGGAATTTAAGCGCCTGCTCTTCGAATGATTTGGGTTCTGTGATTGTCTTATCGCCGAGGCTTTCGATGAATGCTTTAGCTTCCCCGGGGCCAAAAGTTTTATTGAAGAATTGGTTGATGGTATGCAGGTTGACCGGCAGGGAGTAAATATTGCCATTGTAATTTGCCTTCACCCGGTTAATGAATGGTTTAAATTCCACGAAACTGTTCACAAAATCCCAGACTTCTTTTTTATCGGTATTAAAAATATGCGGCCCGTATTCATGCACCATCACATTGGTATCCGCATCTCTTTGGGTATGGCAATTACCTGCTACATGGTCACGTTCGTCCCACAGCTCTATTACACAATCCAGGTTTGCAGCCAGCTGATTAGCCAGTACTGCTCCTGAAAATCCCGCCCCCACAATTAGAAAACGTTGCTGCATGTAGCTCTGATTTATTTTGCAAAATAACCGATTAGCCTAATATAGCTTTATAAATACGTGTATATTTTTCGATAGCATTATCCAATGCGTACCATTTTTGCGCACCCGCCCTTATTGCGGCTTTATCATAATCCTGCTTTTGCTCAATCTCAGTGATGGCTTTCTCATATACATCATCTGTAAATTCATTAATCACAATACCCGAGCTGGTGGTTGATACGATTTCCTCAACATCACCCACGCCCCCGTTGGTTATTACCGGTATTCCCATCGCCATGATCTCACCATGTTTAGTGGGCGAAGATGACTGTTTGGAGTAACAGGGCTTAATAAAAAATATAGAATAACTGCTCAACGAAAGTAACGCCGGCACCTGCACCCTGGATGCTTTTTTTACCAGCACTTTATCTGCCGCAATATCATATTGTGCTGCAATAGCCTTTATCTCTTCATGCCTGTGCGGAGAAATAAATAAAAATTTAGCGGCGGGCATGCGTTTGCTAAGCAGCTTGCAAAACTGAAGCATTTCTGCAGTAAGATACCAGCCCCCAATTGAGCCAAGGTAGCTGATCACAAAATCATTTGGCTGAATACCCAGTTCGGCCTGAAAGGATTTTCTTTCCTCCTCATTTGTTTTTGAATAATCAAAAAGTTCCAGGTCGGCGCTGCAGGGAATTACTTCCAAAGGTGTTGCCCCTTTATATTCCGGCCATGCTTTAATGATCTTTTCGGCGGCATAGGTAAGGCACACAATTCCATCGCATTTTTTTACCTGCTCAGATTCCTGCTTTGCAAAAAAATTATAGATGGTTCTGTAAAGCAGGTTTTTCTTATTCCACATTCCGCCTTCCACCCTGCTATCGGCATAAAACTCCCGGATATCATGCAGGAATTTAACACCCGTTTTTTTCTTCATCCATAACCCGACCAGGGCAGGCACGCCGGCACGGGTATGCACCATATCAATACCTTGTTCACGGTGTATTTTTTTTGCAGCCCTGCGCATCTTTATTACATCCAGCAAAGTAGAAAGCACCGGGGGATTTTTAGTATAGTTTAGCGGCACCCAGCTGATATTGCTTTTGTTCAGCAGTTGCTGAATACCTTCTTTATTTTGATGAAATACCTGCTCCTTCTCACAGCTAAGCAAAAAAACTTTATAGCCGGCTTTACTTAACCCCTGTAAGTATGGTATTACCTGGCTTTGGCCCAGTGGGTCGGTCATGCCATCGTAGGAAATAAACAGTACTTTTTTTTGTTTGCTCATGAGTTGTTTTAGTATCTCACCAGGTACCGCAGGTAGTGTTTTAAAGCGAAAATAAATTTATAGCTAAATGAATGCATAGCTATATAGTGCTTTTTTATTCCTTCATGTTCTTTCAGCGGAATTTCTGTGACAGGTATGGAATCAGCCAGCGCTTCACTTGCAATCTGAAAACGGTCATCCGGTACACAATTGGTGCCACTGCCATCGTGACCAATATTGGATACAAGCGATTTTTGAGGATAGAGGCACATGCCATCATTCAAAAATACAGTTGAATGCCAGATAGCGTTCCAGCTCCGCAGTTTTCCTTTGGCCACCGCTTTCAGGCCCCAGAAAAATTCGAAAGTTCCATCCATGTTCAGCCTTTTGATGTTGCCTTTTTTCTTTGCAGCTTCATGCACGGCCAACGGGTCTAACTTAAAATGATCCCAGGCCCGCTTCCAGGTGGCCCATCCCCAGGTGGTGGTGTGATAAAAGAAATAAGTTGATTCTTTTACTTCCACCGGGTCAAATTCAGGCCTGCGGTAAGCAGCAATATGCATTACTCTGGGATTGTTCTCGTAAAAATCCAGTGCATCATTCATATAGGTTAAAAAACCGGGGGAAAGCAAGCCATCATCTTCCATCGCTATTACTTTACCAAATTCGTTCACCATCCTGGTTACTCCTTCCACATTCGATTTGATCAATCCTTTATTTTCTGTTGCTTCAATAATGTTTACTTCTTTGCACCATTGTTTTTCCCTTACCACCTTCTTAACTTCATCAATGGCTTTTAGTGTTTCTTCACTGGCGCCTGGTTTTGGCCCGTCTATATAAATAAACAATTTCGATTCATCGGCCAGCCGGTTATTACGAAGTGATTCCAGCACAAGCCTGGTATGCTCAGGCCGGTTGTATGCAAAAAAAACAATGGGAGCCAATGATCGCATGGTCTGTTATTTGGATTTGGATAAATTTCGCTTTAAACGGCCCAGCCTGTATTTTATTTTATACAGCGGAACCAGTATTTCTGCAGGCCGGGGGTTATTTTGTCTTTTAAACTCCTCGTCCAGCCTTATCTTTTTTAATTCTTTGAAAGAAGGAATGACCAATTCAGATTGCTTACCTGCATCAGCCACAAGTTGCCTCAGCAAATCTATCCATTGGTCGCTGCAAGCTCCGATTGAATAAGATGACATTATTTTTTGTTTTGCCGCTTGCGACATTTGATGCCACAAAGCACGGTCGTTCTTTAATTTCTTTATTGCCTCAACAAACTCATGCTTACGGTCATCAATCAAAAAACCTTCTATATTATTGGTAACAACATCTGATATGCCGCTGCGCATGTTTGTACAAATAGAAACCAACCCGCAGCCCATGGCTTCCATCAGGGTTATTGGAAGCCCTTCAAATTCGGACAGCAATACAAAAACCTGGTTTTGCAGTAAATGAGCCTGCACATCGGTTGATTTTAATTTGCCCTTAAACTGTACAGGCAGATCCTTGCCTTCGGTATTCAGAATTTCCTGCACAGAAGGCACCGCCGGGCCATCGCCGTATATCGTGTAGCTGGTGCCGGGTACTTCTTTAGCAGCCAGGCAAAAAGCCTGTGCCACCTCTGAAATCCGTTTTTGCTTTTCATCGATGCGCCCGGCATACACAACCTTAAGTTCTCCGTTTGCTTCAGGATGAGCAACTGCATCAGGTACAGGAGCGCCAATAGGAATGTATTTGATACATTTATGCAAGGGGGCTGTTTGCCGGCTGATCTCCTTTATCAGGTTTGATACACACACCACAGCAGATACATCATTTTCATCATTATTAGCTGCATATTTTTTAACCAGGTCGTAATGGTATTTGTTGTCGTTGTGCAAAACCATTACAGTTGGTATGCCTGCCCTTTTTATCCATTTGCCGGCTTCCAGCGGGATCGCAAAGTAATTGGTGATGAAAATATCGGGGGGATATTGTTTAACATCCTCCAGTATTGCTTTTACTTTTTCATCATTGAACAGCTCCCAGTAAATGAGTTTGCATTCAAAACCTTCACTAATAAAATAATTATAAGCCGGCAGGTCTTTATCGTGTGCCGCAAGGAATATGATCCTTGATTGAATATTCTTTTCCCTTAAATAAGGCAACAGGCGTTTGATCCAGGTGGTGGGGCCATCCAGGTTATTAGGAGCATCAAAAGCGCAGATCGTAATTTTCATTTTATATACTAGAAAATATCCGGGTCTTTAATGATGTTTCTTTTAACCAAAAATTTCAGCAGGCCGGGAAAGTATACTGCAAATACAAGTTTTAGTGCCACCTTTTTATTTCTTCCGGTCAGTTTCATCAGCTCCTGGTTCAGGTGGTCCATGTTAAGGTAGTTTTTATACTTCTCGTCCATATACCTGAACAGTTTCTTTTTATTACTGATACTAATGGAACGCAACATCGAGTTGCCCAGCACCCGATAGTCAAACAATATTTCGGGCACGTAATGAAATTTGTAATTATTGAAGGTCATATTCATCCACATATCCCAGTCTTCGTAACCCATGATGGGCATGTTTTCATCGTACCCGCCAACAGCTTCCCAAACTGACTTGCGATAAACAGCGCAGGCATCGATCCTGTTTTCCACCATCATATTCTGCAGGTTGAATTCTCCCACTACATGGCGCTTGTCCTTATCTCCAAAAAATTGCGCATCGCCATAAACCATGGCAATTTCAGGATGGGCGTCTAAAATTTTAATGCTTTCGTAAATATAGGCAGGCCTGATCCGGTTATCGCTGTCGAGGGGCAGTATGTAATCGCCTTTTGCCAGTTTAATGCCATTATTGCGGGTACGCCCAAGGCCCTGGTTAACCTGGTTTACCACATGGTACCCTTCTTTAGCAAGTGTGTCCATCATATCTATGGTGAACTGATCCTTCGATCCGTCGTTCACAATAATTATTTCATATAAATTTTTATCGGGGCATTGCTCCACACTTTGCAGGGCCTCCCGAATATACTGGCCATGATTATAGCAGGGAATTATGATGGATATTCTTGGATTCATTTGCTTTAAACATTTAATGGCTTTCTGCCAATTACAACATAGTTCATGGTATTAACCGGGTTATGGTCTTTTTTATCGAGCCAGGAAAAGAAAGCATTCACCAGCCAATAGATCCTCAATTTAAAAAAAGCGGCCCGTTTGATGCGGATCAGGAAATTTTTGCTTTTGCTGTAGCGGAATGAATGAATGATAGTTTGACCGGTAACAGACCAGGTTCCCCCATTGGCTTTGGTTTCCACCATTTCAAACCCCGCTTTTTCCAAAACATATTTAAACCCGTATTTGGTAAAGCGGAAAAAATCATATGGCTCTTCATGCAGGTGCCAGTACATGGGGCCTGATACAATGAAATAACCACCCGGTTTTACCAGGCGGAATGCCTCATTCACCAAACCCTGGTGATCTTCCACATGCTCGATGGTTTGAGTGGAAAAAGCAGTATCAAAGCTATTGTCGGGTAATGGAATATTATTAGCGGGGCATAAAACATCCGCTTTTTGAAGATCAGATTGTGCAATATCGCAGCCCACATATTCGGTAGTAATATCCTGGAAAATTTTTTCGTAGGGTTTGTTACCACAGCCAATATCGATCACTCTTCCCCGGGCATATTGTTTTATGGATGATTCCAGGTCACGTATAAGGGGTGCATACACCAGGTAATTAAAATCCGACCTGGTGATCTTTTTATAATCCTCAAACCTCGAACCATTTTCGATCCTCATTGCTTATTTTTTTCTTTTTAAAAATTTAGCTGCAAAATACCGGAACGCAGTATAAGGGCTTTTGATAATACTCTTGCTATAAGCCGCATCCCTAACCCTCGATCTGTAAATTTCGGGATGCACCAGCGGCAGTATTTTCCTGGTATTGCTGGTGATAGCCGTATGCTGGTCTTTCACACTTTCGTTTACAAAGAACAGTACATTCTGCCTGTACCAGGCAGAAACCTTTTCGTTGTTCCAGATAAGCTCCCTCACACAATCGTATGGTTTAAAATTATGTTTGGCAAACTTTTCTATCCAGTAGTCAGGATATTGTTCGTTGTAATGCAATGTTCCGTCCTGGCCAGGGATTGCGGCGGAGAAAAGAATAACATCACCCAGGTTGCAAAGAGAGGCAATAAACTTGTCTGCATTTGCAGGCCTGATATGCTCAGCCACTTCCAGGGAAGTCACCAGGTCAAATTTTCTGTCCATACTGAACCCATTGTCGAGGTTGGCTGGTACAAAATTATTTTTATCAATGATCAGGTCGTCGGCTTTAACATAATCCCCATCCACACCTAAAAAATCGGTGACTCCCAATTCTTTCCAGTTGTACAGCCAGTTGCCGGCGCCGCAACCGATATCAATCACCGATGCAGGTTTAATAAACTGTAAAATAACCGGTATTACTTCCTTTGCCGAATTAAAGGAATCATCAGAATGAAAGCCGAAAAAATTATCCTCGTATGTCTTGGGTGTCATAATATTAAAAATTAGCGGTCCAGTTTCCTTCTTCTGTATATTGGCAAACGTTATTTTGCCAGCCCCATTCAGGCGCTTTTTTATCCAGCATGGCCACCTCAAAAGGGCAGCAGTCAAATTGCTGAAACTTGGTTTTGGTCACTGTTTCAGCCAGGTGCACCCGCACAAAATAGTTGCCCTGGTAAAGCTTGAGTTTATCAAAGCAGACAGAGAAATTATGTATGCCTTTTTTCCTGGGCTCTTTATCCGCTTCATCAAAAAACCAGTTATATACAATTGGCTGATTGAGATGATTGAATATCTGGAGCGACAATGCAAAACCATTTACATCGTATGGAAGCTGCGCTTCAAAATTTACCGTTAATGGCTTCTCATTGCCCTGCAAAACGCCCCCTTCTGATGTAACCACTTCCACCCGGGTGATGCAGGGCTTGCCTTCAATGGCAGGCTGTTGATGAACATTGGTTTGCGTAAAGTTGGATGAATAAGCCTGTATCACGGCAGGCGTGGCATCAAACTGCTTTACTTTTCCTTTATCAAGAAAGATGGATTTTTTGGTAAGGGTTGATACAGCGCTCAGGTCGTGACTAACAAACAAAACAGTTCTGCCGCTCTTACTCACTTCATCCATCTTGCCCAGGCATTTTTTCTGAAATTCTGCATCACCTACCGCCAGCACCTCATCAATGATCAGTATCTCCGGTTCTAAAAAAGCTGCTACAGCAAAAGCCAGGCGAAGCTGCATGCCGCTGCTGTAACGCTTTAAAGGTGTATCTAAGAATTTTTCAACACCACTAAAGTCCACGATCGAATCAAAGTGTTTGTCGATCTCAAATTTGCGCATGCCCAAAATACTTCCGTTCATGAAAATATTTTCCCGGCCGCTTAGTTCAGGATGGAAGCCGGTTCCCACTTCCAGCAGACTGGCAACCCGTCCACGGCAAATTATTTTGCCGGATGAAGGAGGAGTTATTTTGCTTAATATTTTTAGCAGCGTGCTTTTACCGGCCCCATTTCTTCCAATAATACCGATACTCTCACCCGGCATTACTTCAAAATTCACATCATCCAGCGCACGGAATGTATTGGCTTCAGCTTCTGTTTCTTTTTTCTTAAAGGGATTGGCCAGCACATCTCTCAGCGACAGGTATCGCTCCTGTTTTGCCCCAATCTTAAACTCCTTGGTTATATGCTGTACTTCTAGTATTGGTTTCATGTGTTTCTAATATTGGCTTTAGCCACATGGAATTCGCCTGTTACAATTTCTACTTTATAATAATTTTTTTTCTTGCTCATTTCATGTGTTTATGCTAGATCGGCGAAGTAAGATTCGGTTTTTCTGAAAGTGTAAATACCAATGAAAAACAAAATAATAGCAACTGCACTTCCCGTTGCCACGCCCTGCCAGTCAACCTCCTGGCCGGTAAACACGCTGCGGCAAAGCTGTATGGCCGATGCTATCGGGTTGGCCTTCATAATGCTGTTGATTACAGGGTTTGTAAATGCTTTTGCCGAGTATAACACCGGGTTGGCAAACAACAGAAACTGTATCATAAAAGGCAACAGGTACTGAAAATCCCTGTACTTTACATTCAAGGCGGCTAAAAAAGTACCCAGCCCAAAAGTGGTAACCACAGTCAGCAATAAACTTAAAGGCAGGTATATCAAAAGCTTTGCAAAATCAACTCCCTGGTGATAATAGATAAGGATGCCAACATAAATAGTAAGTGCAAATAAAAAATCAACCAGTGCCGTAAGGATGGCACTCATAGGAATGATGAGCCTTGGAAAATATATTTTTTTGATGATGTTGGCATTATTCACCATGCTGTTTGCACTGTTCATCAGCCCGTTGCTGAAAATATTCCAGATCAGCAGGCCACTGATGGCAAAAACGGGATAAGGGATACCATCACTGCTCACTTTAAGCGCCTTGCTGAAGATGAGGGTAAACATCAGCATCATGATCAATGGCTGCAGGATGGCCCAGAGGATACCCAGGGCAGCCTGTTTGTATTTCACCTTCACATCACGCCAGGTGAAAAAATAAAACAGTTCCCGGTATTGGATCAATTCTGTAAGGCCAAACGAGAATTTATTCTTCGCTTTTATTTCGTATTCCGTCATTAGGGGGTTTGTAAGGTAAATATAAGCCTAAATTTACTTTGCAGTTTTTAAAGGGGACGGAATATTGGTTTGTTAGAACGCAGGAAAAACTTAATTATTGTTGATCCACTTATCGTACCACATCTGGAACATGAGAATGTACCACACTTTTTCTGCCCGCTCAATCTTGCCATGATAAAACGAGTTTTTGATCTTTTGTATTATGTTATTATTGAAAATATTCTGCTTTTCAATGAATTGTTCATCAAAATATAAGTCCACAAAGGGTTTCAGGTCGTTTTGCAGCCAGGCAGCCACCGGTATACCGAAGCCCATCTTAGGCCTGTCCATCATTTGCTGCGGGATGTATTTATGAACGATCTGCTTAAGGATGAATTTCTTGTTTCCTTTATTGTATTTATACTCAAGCGGTAATTGTGCAGCCCATTCTATAATTCGCTGGTCAAGAAAGGGCTCTCTTCCTTCCAGGCTTACGCTCATACCGGCCCTGTCAACCTTTTGCAGAATATCATCCAGCAAATAGGTTTGATAATCCACCGCCATCATATACGAAAGCACTGAATAATTATCCGGATGCAGGTCCTTGCTGTCAAAATAAGAAGGCATTTGCTTAACGCTGTCTTTGAACAGTTCCGCCAGGTCTTTCATGTTCATCTGCTGTGTCATACTCATCAGCACATTGCGGGCAGAGGGCTCTTTTAAAAGCGATTTCACTTTTTCGTACCGGCTATGAAAAAGGTATTTCTTATTAAACACGGGGATTTTATCAGCCGGGATCAGTTCCATCATGGCAGCGGCACTTTTACGCAGCACCCCTGGTATTTTTTTTATGGAGCCGCCATATTTTGCCATAAAATCATACCGGTTATAGCCTGCAAAAATCTCGTCGCCAGCATCAGCCGAAAGTGCCACCGTTACTTTTTCCCTGGCGATGCGGCTTACCAGCGTGGTGGGTATGGCGCTGCTGTCGGCAAAAGGTTCATCGTAAAAGAACGGGAGCTGCGGCACAATATCCAGCGCTTCTTTTTCGGTACAATAATATTCTGTATGATCTGTACCCAAATGCGCCGCAATTTCTTTGGCGAATGGCGCTTCATTCATGCCGGCATCGGGCACACCGATAGTGAATGTTTTAATTTTTTCGGTATTGTTATTTTGCAGGATGGCGGTAACACAGCTACTGTCGTACCCACCGCTTAAGAAAACTCCAACCGGCACATCACTTACCATACGATACTGGAAGGCGCTGGTGAGCAACTTTTCAGTTTCTTCAATGGCTTCCGGCAAACTTATATCCAATACTGGTTTATTGTATGCATCATATACATTCCAGTATTGCTGCTCTTTAAACTGTTGTTGTTTGATATCAAAATCCAGAAAATGCCCTGGTTTTAATTTATAGGCATGGTTGAATATGCAATGCGGTGTGGGCACGTATCCGAATTGTAAAAATGCTCCTACAGCATCCGTATTAATTTGCTTTTCAAAAGCCGGGTGTTGTACCAGGGCTTTCAATTCAGATGCAAAAAGGAACAAGCCATCCTTGTAATAGTAAAAGAATGGTTTTACCCCGGCCCTGTCGCGGCATGCAAAGATCTTTTGCGCAGCTTCGTCATAAATGGCAAAGGCAAACATTCCGATGAATTTTTGCAAAGCATCAGCCCCCCACTCCTGGTAGGCATGTAAAATAACTTCCGTATCACTATGGCTGTCGAACTGATGGCCTTTTAGTTCCAGTTCCTTTTTTATTTCAGCGTAATTATAGATTTCTCCATTGAAAGTAATGTGCAGATTGCCAAATGTTTTAGGCTGGCTTCCTCCGGCTGTCAGATCGATAATGCTCAACCTCCTGTGACCAAGACCAACCTTCGCATTTGAAGTCTCATACATACCATAGCCTTCACCATCCGGGCCCCTGTGAGCCATGATGCGGTTCATTTTTTCCAATATTCCAATATTGGTCTTCTTATTAAAATCTATAAAGCCCGAAATGCCGCACATATTGATCTGTTTATAAGTAAAGTTACGATACCTGTTTTGTTAATCATTATTGTTGAGTGCCTCATCATATATTTTGCGCAATCCCGCTATATGATGCGGCAACGTGAAATTGTTTACAGCCCGTTGCCTTCCGGCCTCTGCCCTGTCAAATAAAATCTTCTTATCTGTTTCACTCAACTGAACAATTTTTCCGGACGCATCAGAAGCGTCTGTCAGTGAAAAATACCAGGCGTTGTCCTCACACTGTTCTTTAAAAGATGCGATATCGCTCAGCAGCAAAGGCATACGCATGGCCATGGCTTCCAGTACCCCTAATGAAAATCCTTCGTAGGTGGATGACATTACAAAGAGGTCATATTGTGGTACCAGGTTCTCAATATTCTTCACTTCGCCTTTAAGAAAAACCCTTGCTCCGGTCCTGTCAATCTGTTGTTGCAACTCCTCTTGTAAAATACCTGTTCCGTAAATGTGCAGCTCCACGGGCTTATCTTTTATCAATGCCATGGCTTCGATGATATAAGGATAATTTTTTTGCAGGCGCAAGGCACCTACTGCAACCAGCTTAAACACCCCGTTGTTTTCTTTTGCCGGAAGATTGTTCACATTAAACCGTTCTATATCCACGAAAGTGTAAAGGGCATAAGCCTTGTATGGTTTTAATTTCAGGAAGGAAAAATATTCGTCCAGGGCGCCCCGGGCAACCACGATGAGGATGTTTTTCCTGAACTTATAACTAAGCTTGTCTAAAAAACCAATGTACCAGTGTTTATATTCGCCAGAAGTGGCAATAAATGCATGAATGGTTGTAATTAAGGGGATTTTCTTTGGCACCGAAAACCTGGCAACAAAGGTTGGCCAGAATAAATGTGTGTGAACAATATCGGGATTTTCGTTTTTAACCAGTTTTCTGAATTTAAAAAAAGCCAGTGGTAATGCAAGCAGGGAGTTAATATTCAGGCATATCCATTTTTTGCACTGAAGTTCTGCACCAAAATTATTCCCCGGAAAAAGGGTAACAACCACATGTTCGTATTCCGGCAGTTCCTTAATAACCCTGACCAGCATGGTTTCGGCGCCACCCCGGCTAAGATTGAAAATAAAATGGATGATCTTTTTTTGCATGCTGAACGCTCATTTGCCAGAAAAGCCTCCCGCTGATATCGCAGAATACACAGAAAAACAAAATCAAATCTGCGGCTTCAGCGTAGTTTGCGGGCTAATAAAAACCGGTTTATTTTTTGATTCCTTTTACCACATAAGCTGTACTGTTATCAAAGTGAATGGTACCTCCCCAAACCTGCTCCATGCCATTTTCCTCGAACCATTTCTTTACGGTACTCACTTTTTGAGGCTGGTCATACTCAGGACTGAACATATCAAACGTGTCCAGGATGCACCATTCACGAAGTTCCTGCTTGCTGAGCCCTTGTGGCAGGGTGCCTTTAATATCGCATATGGGAATAAAACGGTTTACAAACCTGCCAATTCCGATCTTATTGAAAAATGTGGTGGCGGCAATCATCCAGTCAACATTCTTTTCAATTTTAGCCAGCAGTTTTTCGTTGCTCCATTTTTTGGTAATGGGCCTGAAGATATATTTAGCCTGCACTTTTGTCCACCAGCCATTCACACAGTAAAAGTCAACAATTACTTCGCCACCCGGCCTGGCCATGCTTATAAGCGACTGAACCGTTTTTTGTACATCCGGAGTATGCTGTATTACGCCAAAGCAAAACACTTTATCAAACTGACCCGGTGCAAATGGCATATCATATACACTTGCCTGGTATAAATGAAACCGGTCTTTGTGATGACCATTGTTCTTATAATTGGCTTCCACGGCATTGCTGTAGTCAACACTGTACAAAGTTGCCTTTGTTTGATCAAGTATCACCTGTGAAAAACGGCCGGCGCCACTGCCAACTTCCAGTATATTTTTATCCTGAAGGTCTTCTTTGTCCCAGCCGGTAACTGCAAACACACGCCTTGAACTTAATTGCTGGTTTTTTTGAGCCTGGTCTATTTGAGTAGCTGCAAATTTATTCCATTGATAACCGAAGTTTTGTGTGTAGTTGTCATCTTCCACCAAACGGTAAGCTCCATTTTTATAAGGGAAAACAACTTTTCCGTTTTCTGTAAGGCCTTCGGCCTGTTCCTGCAAGGGGGCTTGCGTAAAGGGGTTACGCAGGTTAATGTTTTGATTCATGTTTGGATATTGTCTGCTTTTAATGAAAATGCTCACAAAAAGCAGGTTTAAAACGTATTATGCTGCTTTATATTGTCTTATGCCGTATTAGTGGTGTTATACCAGGCTATAAACTTTGCTATTCCCTGCTCCATGGTAGTTTCGGGCCTGTAATTAAGTAATTCAGCTGCTTTTGATATATCAGCATAGGTAATATCAACATCTCCCGGCTGCATGGGTTCGTGTAGCACATTCTTCTGCTTCCCCATGGCGTCGTAGATAATATCAACCAATTGGGCCAGTTTAACCGGTTTGTTATTGCCCAGGTTCATGGTAGAGTACACACCTGTATTGTGCAGGCAATATTGTAAGGCACTAAAAATGCCGGCTACGGTATCATCCACATAGGTATAATCCCTGGCTGTGTCGCCATTACCAAACAGTACAATTGGCTGGTTGCGGTCAATTTGTTTTACAAATTTATGTATAGCCAGGTCGGGCCGCTGGCCAGGGCCATATACAGTAAAAAACCGCAGGTTTATAATATCGGTTTTGTATAAATGATGCTGGGTAAAATTCATCAGTTCGCCTGCTTTCTTTGTATAAGCATAAGGGGATATCGGATTATCCACACTATCTGTTTCGCTGAAAGGCATTTTTTTATTATTGCCATATACCGATGAGGAAGATGCAAACACAAGTTTATTGATAGCCTTCTCATTCATGAATTCATGTACTTTTTGTGTACCGGTGATATTGACTCTTATATAGCCCCCGGGATCGTCGATTGAAGGCCTTACGCCAGCTTTTGCAGCCAGGTGAATCACTGCATCAATTTTATTTTCGGCAATGGCATTCAATCCCTCAGCAATATCAATTTCATAAAAACTAAATGCAGGATGCATTTTAAATTTTGCCAGGTTTTGTTCTTTTACGGAACGGTCGTAGAATGGGTCAAAATTATCCACCCCAATAACCCTGTACCCTTTATCCAGCAATAGCGGGCAAACATGACTTCCTATAAAACCGGCACAACCGGTAACTAAAATGGTAACCATATAGTTGTAAAAATAATGATAATAAGATTTCAGGAGGGCAATATTGCAGATTTAATGTCGATTTGTCTTTCATTTTATCTTTTGCCCCCCGTTAATCAGCCTGTCACTAAAACAATGAGTATATTGCGTTAGTAATTTTTTCCCATAAACCTATTAGTAACTTAACCGCTTCCGGCAATGAAGAATATAACCATTTTCGATTATCTCCTGCTGCCGGTTTATCTTTCCCTGTTTTATATAATAGTAAGGAAGATATCTGTAAAATATACCGACTCCGAACTAAGGAAGTACTTTTTAATATCCTTTTACCTGCACATGTTTGGCGCCGTGGCTTATGCCTTAATGGTTCAGTACTATTATGGCTATGGCGATTCTTTTGTGTTTTATTATGGCGGTAATTTTCTAAACTCACAATTAGTACAGGACCCCAATAATATAAAGTACTTTTTTAAGTCTGCCGCTGAAGTAAAAAGCTGGTTTGACATGGAGGTTGGCGATCTCAGTTACGCCGGTTATTTTGGTATCGCTTCCAATTTGTTCATAATGAAAATATCGGCTTTGCTTGCGCTTGTTTCCTTCAATAAATATCTGATTATCACATTATTTTTCGGTTTCTTTTCTTTTTCAGGATTGTGGCGGCTTTTCCTTGTTTTTAAAGAAATAAATGAAGACAGGGAAGTTAAAGTTTTGGCGTGGGCAATTCTATTTGTTCCCTCTGTTTGGTTCTGGGGCAGCGGACTAATGAAAGATTCAATTTGTATTGGCGGTGTAGGTTTTATCATCTATTTTCTCCATAAATTATTTATACAAAAAATAGTTTCCATCAAGAGCCTGGCCGGATTGATAGCAGTAGGATACATGGTTTTAATTATAAAAAGCTACATCATCATTGCCCTTGTTGTGGGGCTTGTTGTATTTATATTTTACAAGTTCATTACTCCATTCAAGAATATTGTTATCCGGGGATTTATCATCATGCTGTTTTTATTTGCAGTATTGGCTGTAACTTATATGACCAACTTTACTGACCAGCTTCAGTTACTTGCAGAAGAATCGATGGTTCAGGTAGATGCTTTTAAGCGCAACTACGAAGCCGTGCAAAATGAGGAAGAAACCAGCAGAGGAGGGCTTGAAATGAAAGACATGGATCTGTCGCTCGGCGGAATGCTGCTCAACAGTCCTGTTAAAGTTTTTACCTGTTTGTACAGGCCATTCATCTGGGAATCCAGAAGTGTTTTTATTCTTTTCAGTTCGCTAGAATCCATGCTGCTGCTGCTATCTACCCTGTATGTTATGTTCAAACTCAGGTTTCTGGGCTTTTTCAGAGAGATGTTCAATAACCCTTTCATTTTTACTTCTCTTATTATTGCCCTGTTCTTTGCCGTTATCATTGGATTCACTACCTATAATTTTGGCACGATGGCCCGTTATAAAATAGTTTTAATTCCCTTTTATGCATATGCTTTGGTAGGGTTGTACAGCGTTTATAACAGCAGAAAAAAAGACTTTGCCTGATTATTTAGTGTTTTAAACTTCATATTCAACCTGTTTGGGCTAAATCGACTAATTTTACCGGCGTTTAATATTTAATAACTGATGAGCAATCATACTGATCATAAAGGAGCCTTTGTTATTTCGCTCGATTATGAATTATTATGGGGAGTTTGGGATGTTACCACTAAAGAGAAGTATGGCGATCATATCAGGGGTGTTAAAAACGTAATTCCTGCATTACTGAAAACTTTTGAAGATTATAATATTAAAGCAACTTTTGCAACAGTTGGAATTTTATTTTCGGAGAACAGGGAAGGTTTGGCGGGTTTTATACCTGAAAAAAAACCTGCTTACAGCAATCCTGATTATAATGTTTATTTGAAAGAGTTTGCAACGATAGGGCAATGCGAAAATGATGACCCGTATCACTTTGGTTATTCTCTTTTTGAAATGATCAGGCAAAGCCATCATGAAATTGCCACTCATACTTTCAGCCACTATTATTGCCTGGAAGAGGGGCAGTCTGAAGACGAATTTGATGCTGATATAAAAGCTGCAGTGAAAATTGCTGAAGAAAAAAAAATACAATTAACCAGCCTCGTATTTCCACGGAACCAGATCAATGAAACTTATTTGCCTGTACTTGCAAATAATGGCATCAAAGTATATCGCGGAAATCCTGTTTCCTGGATATATAAACCCAGGAAATTCTCAGCTGAAATCCCGTTCGTCAGGCTCTGCCGTTTGCTGGATACCTATTTTCCTGTTTCCGGATACAACACGTTTTCCGTAGACAGGAATACAACGTTACCGGTTAATGTACCAGCCAGCCGCTTTTTAAAACCCTATAACAAAAAACTTGCCTGGCTCGAAAAACTGAAACTAAAAAGAATAATGAGCGAAATGACCCATGCAGCCAGAACCAATAGTACCTATCACTTGTGGTGGCATCCTCATAATTTTGGAGTTAATATTCAGGAGAATATGGGAAACCTGGTTACCCTGTTAAAGCATTATCAATTCCTGCATACCAAATATGGTTTTACCAACCTTACTATGAAAGAAGCTGCCGGTTTTTAAATTGCTCTTACTGAATTAACAAGGCCTGCAATACATGCAACAAAAAAAGATTGTTTTTCTGGCTTCAGATTGTGAATCATCTCGCTGGGTATACAATGCCCTGAAAAAGACAATTGCTTTTGAAGCAGTAATTCTGGAACAGCCCGTTAGTAAGAAAGAATTGGCCGGGAGAAGGATAAAGAAGATTGGCATAATCCCGGTATCGGGGCAAATTTTATTTTCTGCAATTGCAGCCCCGTTTTTAAAATACAGGTCCAAAAAGCGCAGGGCTGAGCTTGTAAAGCAATATCATTTGAGCAGCGATTTGTACAATGAGAATAATATTGTACATGTAACTTCCGTAAATGATGAAGCTTGCCTGTATGCAATGCAATCATTGCAGCCTGATATTGTTATTGTGAATGGCACACGGATAATCAGCAAAAAGATATTGCAAAGCACACAGGCCGTTTTTATTAATATGCATGTGGGCATCACACCCTGGTACCGGGGGAGCCACGGCGGATATTGGGCTGTAAAAAATAACGACTTAGATCATTTTGGCACTACCATTCACCTGGTAGATGCAGGCATTGACAGCGGGGCTGTGCTAAAACAGGCTTTTATCAGGCCTGATAAGCGGGATAATTTTGCAACGTACCCTGTATTGCAAACAGCCATTGGTATAGAAGCACTGCAGGAAGTGCTGCCAGCTGTGATTGCCGGAACTTACCAGACTGTACCCAATAATGAGAAAGGTAAAATGTATTACCAGCCAACCCTATGGCAGTATTTCTTTGGCTAAAAATAAATTCATCAGGAAATTATCGAACGATACCAGGCAGCAGTTTCGTTTACCATCCTGGCTGTGTTGAAATAACTGGTGTATTTCTCATACCCTGCATCTGCCAGGCGCTTTCTTTCCTCTCTGTTTTGCAATAAGAAAATAATTTTTTCTGCCAATGCTTTGCTGTTGTAAACAGGTACCAGTAAGCCGTTGCTTCCATTGTTAATAAGCTCATTGGCAGCCGGTGCATCAAAAGCAATAACGGGCAGCTGGATGGCAAATGCTTCTATAAATACCAGTCCAAATGATTCGTACAATGATGGAGAAACCAGTATATCTGAATTTTCCATGAATGGATAAGGATTGGCCCGGAATCCCAAAAAAGAAATATTCCTTTCTATTCCAAGCAAAGCAGCTTTGTCTTCCAATGCAGGCCGCCGGGTGCCGTTGCCAATCACGAGCAATTTTACATCCGGAAAAACTTTTACAACATAAGGTAATGCATCAAGTAAATAGGTGTGTCCTTTTACTTCTTCGATCCTGCCCAGTATAATCAGTTGCTGTTCACTAAAGCGGTATTGTTCATTAGCAACTGCCACGGGCAATTTATTTATTTTGATACCGTGATGTATAAATGGCAATCTTTCCCGGGTAAGCTTTAGCTGATAGTAAAGATCAGACATGGCTTTTGAAACAGCCACATGCCTGTCGATATTTAGCAGCAGGTATTTCGAGATAAAGTAATACAGGTTGTATACTATCTTTCCCTGGTGGCGGTGATAATTACTGCAATACTTTTCTTCATATCCATGCCTGGTGCTTAACAGTATTACTTTACGGTTGAATAATTTCTTTACCATTACTGCCAGCAGATCAGATTTAAATAGGTGCGCATGCAGGCAACTGATTGAATTGTCAGCAAGATACTTGTTTACACTGCGTGCCAGGGCCAGGAAATTTTTTACAGTTCCGTTAAGCATTGTGGCTTTCACTCCTTTATTATTCAGTTCTGCACATAAGTCCGTGAATTTAAACGCATCTTTTTCCGGTGTAATACAAAGCAGGTGGCACTCTATGCCATGGTCTCTTAATCCGGGCAACAAATCAAGCAGGTATTTTTCCGCACCTGCAACCTGTTCTGAATATATGAGATGAGCTATCTTCAAGCACTAAAGATTTTGTTATATCGTTCCAGCATGATTTTATTACTGTAGTTGTTCCTGGCAAAGTCATAAGCACGGTCTGCCAGTTTATTTGCCAGTTCAGGGTCGTTGATCAATCGCTGCATTGCCTCTGTAAGTGCACCTGTATTTTTTACCGGTACCAGTAAACCATTTTCTTTATCCCTGATCATATTATCGACCCCCAATACATCCGAGGCAATAATAGGTTTGCGGCAGGCCATCACCTGCATGATTGCCGTGCTCATAGTTTCTCCAAAAGTAGCATGTACATAAATATCCAGCGAATTAATGAATGAAGGCAGATCCTTCTCTTCCAGCATGCCCATAAACATAACTGAATTGCTTATACCAAGGTCATGCACTTGCTTTTCCAGTTGTAGTCTGCAGGCTCCATCTCCGGCAATGAGGAGTTTTAGCTGATTTGTGGTTTCTTTCTTTATAAGCTGTGCGAATGCATTAATCAGTGTCGGATGATCCTTATTGTCAGACAACCTGCTTTGCATACCAATCTGTATGGTTGCTGATTTTATTGTTTTTGCTGGCTTATATACATCTAGATCAACACCATTGGGTATTACCGATGTTCGTTTATCGGAAAAAAACAATGACAGTTTTTTCTTGACCTCATCCCGGTATTCCGTGCTCAGAAAAACCACCTTATCAGCAACTATTAATGAAATACATAAGCCCAGCCAGTTGGCTTTTGTTTTTAAATGATTGGCTTGTGTTTCTCTTACAATCAGCTTAAACTTTAAGGAAGAGAACAGCGTTGCTCTTTTAACGGGGAGTATGTAGGAACTACTATGCAGGAAAACCACATCGGGTTGCCGCTCTTTAATTATCCTTCCAATATGTTTGTACGCATTCAAATCAAGCCCGGGCTTCTTAGGTACATAAAACCAGGGGATACCCTGTTGTATAGCTTTTTCCTTATACCCTGCACGCACTTCCTCGGTACCATAAAAAATCACTTCGTATTCATTTTGTTTGGCTGTGTCAGCATCTGTCATGGAAAAGAAAACATTGCCATGACCACCTAACCCGCTATACGCTATATGAAGGATCTTCATGATTGCTTATGGCTTTTTACAAATTGCTTCAACACCATTACCCCCATACGCACAATGGATATCTGTTGCACCAATATTGGTAAGTGTTTGGGTAATTTGTTTTACACTTCTGAATCTTTTATGCCAGTCAGTTAAAGAATCGTGGGTATCAAGCAAAGCCCATTCCTGCTGTTGCTTTTCATTAAACTGCGGAAATACATTGTAATAAGATATTACCGGAGAAATGCGGTTCAATAAAACGGAGAGCAATTTGCTCTTTGCAAATCGCTTATGCCATGGCAAATATCTTTTTACCAATTTCTGCGTGTAGGGAATGGTATAGGAAGATGGTTTTTTTCGTAAAAACATCCTGTATAAACGGGCCAGTCGCAAATAATTAGACCGGTCAAATGAGTAATGATCAATCACCAGGGTACCCCCTTTCCTGACAAGCTTGTATAAATCTTCAATTGTCTTTTCCGTGTCGGGTGTATGTTGTATAACACCCAGACAGATAACCACATCAAAACTTTCGTCAGCAAAAGGCATGTTATTAATATCAGCCTGTACAACCATGTGCTTGTCTGAAACAGGAAAATTTTCTGCGTTTACCTCCACAGCCGAACTAAGATCGGAGGAAACAAGTATAGCGCCCTTTTTCAGCAGCACTTCCGTAAACCTGCCTGCACCGCATCCCGCCTCCAGCACCAGTTTGCCTGCCAGGTTGTTTTTAAGCTCTGTTCCCAGGCAGCGGTCAAGCCTGGTTTCTGTTATCGGTGAACCGGAATACGAATCCAGTTGCGTTTTCTTATATTCTTTCCATTGATCACCAAACAAAGAAGCATAAGAGCCACTGTCCACAAAGCGGGGAATATCATTGATAACCTCTGCAGTGGCGCCTTCACAGATATACTGATTGCCATTCCTTTTATAAAACCGGCCACTTTTCCTGTTAAAAAAATCTGGAAACATATTCTTGATTTGATTCCTTATTAAGGGTGTATTTTTTTTGCAAATGTAAGCGATTCTGCCACTTAGTCTTTGGTAAGTTTCAATTCCTCAGGAACGTTCTCAACAGTCGTTGTTTTTATATATTCCAGTCGGCTCTTCAATATCAAAAACCTTTTCTCCAATAAATGATAACTGGCATAAGCCAGTATCAGCGTAAGCGGAAGGCCAATGAGATAATTAATTGCGATGTTTGTCGTCAGATCATTTTTGCCCAGGTAATTCAGTAAGGCAAGAATGGAGAATAATACGGTTTGATGCAACATATAAATTCCATACGTATACTTACCCCACCTGGTCAGGATAGCCAGTTTTGAAAATTTTATCGGCGATTGCTTGTTATGCGACTGATCCACAATTACCCAGGCAAAGAACAAGGCTTCAATTAATGTTATGATGATGGGGTTGATGTCGAAAAAATTGCGCAGGTATAAAAACAGAAAGCCTCCTGCGTAAATAAACCATTTGCTGCCATTAGAAAACCAGTTCCTGAACCTTTCACTGTTCAGTGAGTAATAAGCGGCCAGGCCACCGATCGCTAAATAGGGAACAACTCCCAGTGAATGATAGTAAAGTACCAGGTGCCTGTCATAATTATATATCTTAAATACCAGGCTTACTAACAGAGAGGCATAAAATATATACTGGTATTTTTTAACCGGAACAAAGAAAAACAGCAGGGGCCATACCAGGTAAAATTGCTCTTCGATGGCTACAGACCAGGTAATGCCCACGGGAATGAAGTCTCCTGTAGTGCTTCTTAAAAGATCAAAATTGCTCAGCATACAAAAATAATAACCTGCATGAGACCGGATACCCGCAACATCAATATTGCTGTAGTGCCCCAGTACTGGCAGGTAAATAAAATAAGCGAAGATTAGCAATGAAAAATATAAAGGCCAGATGCGAAGGATACGCCTCAGGTAAAAGTTCCTGAGATCAAAACTTCCTTTTTGCTTCACTTCAGACAAGATCAGGTAAGTAATTAAAAAACCGCTCAGCACAAAGAATATCAGCACGCCGGTTGCCCCGTCGAAAAAAGTACCCAGCAGATTACGAAGATATTGGTTATCATTCTTAATGCTGCCCAGTTTTGTTGCATGTGTGCAAAAAACCATCATGGCAGCAATGGTCCTTATCGCATCGAGGTCTTTAAAATATATTTTTTGTGACATAAAAAATGTAGGCCGCTTAGTTTTGATCAGTTTTCCAATTCCTTATAGATAGCCAGCAAGGTCTTTATATAAATATGTCTGCGTACAGTTTGCTCTGCATATGCTTTAGCCTTCACTGCCATGGCAGTAATTTCCGTCCTGCCCTGTTGTACAGCCAGCAATTTTTCAGCTGCAGCCTCAGCATCATTTAATTTGAAATAAACTGCATTGTCCTTAACAATTTCTGTAAGCGGTGCAATATCGGTGAGCATTACAGGTACCCCGGCAGCCATAGCTTCAAAAACCGCCAAAGGGAAGCCCTCGTTGGTTGAGGACATGATAAAAAGATCGTAGGCGGCAATTAGTTCGTTCAGATTGGTAACCTGTCCTTTTAATGTAACATGAAGCTGCTGCTCATCGATATATTTTTGATAGCTTTCAAGATTGCCACCACCATAAATATCCAGGTAAACCGGATGACCCTTCAGGGCTTTGAAAATTTCTAACAGATAAAAATAGTTTTTCTGCGCCCTGAAATTTCCAATTGCTAACAGCCTGAGTGGTTTGCCATGCCCGCCAGTAAAATTTTTAGGCTGATAATCAAAAAACTTATCATCAACAAAATTAGGCAGCACAAAGGACCTGCCACCGAACTGTACATGATCCAGAAAGTCCTTTTTATTAAATTCAGAAAGAAAAATCAGGTTGCACCCGGGCCTCTTAAAATACAGGCTCTTCTCCAGGAATTTGAGAGTACCCCTGGTTTCTTTATCAGTGCTGTACGCAATATGCAGGGTATGTACCTGCGGGATATTTTTGGGACGGACAAGGTTTACATAAAAACTGGAAGGGTTCAGGTGCGTATGAATGATATCTATCCTGTTGTTAATGATTGTTTTTTTTAAATCACGCAGTAACCTGAAAATATCAGAACCTCCCTTGTAATCAAGAAAGATTTGTTTTACCCCCTTATCAACCATTGAAGATAAGTGGTCGCTTCCCTTTATAAAATATGCCAGGTAGTTTTCGGTATGCTCATTCAACCCGCCGGATGTAAGTGAATTTACCAGCAGCATTTCTGCACCCCCGATGGTTAATGAATTGATGACATGCAATACTCTTTTTTTCATGCCTTCCTGGTTAATGCCAAAATAGAAAATCCGCCAAAGGCCTTTACGCCCCAATCGGGCTTCAGCCAGTAAAGAAAACGCCTCAGGCCATTGATGATCCTGCCCGTAAAATTCATATCCTTTTTATAAAGTTCCATTACGCCAGCAGTATAAAACCAGTCTATCACCTCTTCGCCGGCATATTCTAAAGTTGCCAGTGCGGTATCCTTCATAAAATAATGCAGGTGCCCCACCCTTTTGCGGGCATCCATCGGGTAATTGGTAAGTACCGACCAAAGGGATATATCCAGGGGGATATGGTATATTTTATATTGTGCCTTATCGCTGGTTTTTTTTATAAAACCGAGATAATCATCCACATGCTCAAAAACATCGATCATTAAAAGCAGATCATATGTATTGTTGTTCTGCAACAGGTCCTCACAATAATAAGTAAGGTTTGATCTTTGTCTTGTTTGCGCCAGCTTAAATGCATCGGGTGCAATTTCATACCCTGAAAACTGAATACTCTTATCATCCATCCTCTGCTGAAGCTGGTTCAGTATCTCGCCTGCTCCGCATCCTATCTCCACCACCGATGCCGGCTGCAGTTTGTTCCTTTCCAGCATTTTCAATATCTGCGTTGCTTTCCATGGCGAGTCCTGCACGTGCCAGGTGGGATTGGTTTGCAGGTAATTGCTGTTCTCCGCTGTGTATTCCTTATCAATTGCTTTGCTCATATTGTATCTCTGTTTGCAGTAGTTATAAACTGTATCAGTTTTTCTGCCTGCGCTTCACGGGTATATTCGTTTATTCTTTCGCCAATACCGAAATATGCCAGTTCATTAATTTTCCACTGTTCATACCAATCGTTCAATATCGAAACCATTTCACCGGGTGTATTGGCAAGTTTTCCTGTACGTGTATAATTAATCAGCTTCTCCAGCACATCCCCGTCATTGGGTGCTATTAAAATATTTTTTCCGGCACCAAGATACTCAAATATTTTACCTGAGTAAATCCCCTTCCACCCTTTCCAGCCCACATAAAATAGTATGGAGCTGTTTTTCATTACGGTAATGGCTTCATCTCTTTGAATACGTTCGGTAATTGTAAAGCGGCCTTTATAGGGTTCCAGTGTATCCCTGATCTGTTTTGCCACCAGGGGATAATAATCTACTCCTATAAAATTGAACATGATATCGCTGGCACCAGCCTGTTCATTTAAAAAACCGGTAATGCCCGTAAGCATGAAATCAATATCCTGGTAACTGTAAAGTGTACCTACCAGTGATATGCTGAACACCTTGCCTGTATCTGTTACTTGCACATCTTTAAAAAGATCTTTTTCAAATCCATTGCAAATGGTTATTACGCGCCGGCATTTATGCACCTGAACAAACTTTTCCGAAATGGATTCGCTTGCGGTGGTGATCAAATCAATATTACCTGCATAATGAGTAATCCACTTCTGTTGCCCGCTTATAATCAGTTTTGAGAACAAACTGAATTGTTTGGAAGGGTTAAGCAGGTTGATATTGATATAGTCCCGGAAATCAGCCAGTGTTATACAATCGCTAAACTGTTTTTTGATACGATGCATGAGTATAAGACTGCTGAAAGGATGGCTTGAAGTAATAAAATGCGTGAAAGGATTGCGTGCATGTTCATCAGCTATAGCACTATACCACTGCGTGATGTCAGCCTCTGCGCTATACCTGCCTGTTAACGCAAGAAAGCTGTTGTATATTTTTTTCAATAGTACGGAACCGGGTTCCCAGGATTTTTTGAATGGCAGATAAACGATCTGCAGGTTACCGGATCCTTCCGTGCTGCGGCCTGCATAATCTGTGGAATCCATATGTTCACCTGCTTTAATATCCTTAATGTATTCCCAGGCCCTGGTAAAAACCACTACTTCAAATCCTGCAGCCGCCAGGCCCTTTGCCCAGCTTTCGGTTCGCAGGCCCGATACTGAATTGCTTTTTTCGCCATACAGGTATGTAATTAAAGCTACTCTTTGCATTGATTTTTTTTTAAAACAAGGCAACGTACAACAGGTAAATACCGGCTACTATTACCGAAAATGATATTATGCGTATAAAATTATAAGGTACAAAATATAACTGTTGCGCCTTTACAGTAACATAAATAGTAGACGCCAGGTTGCCTGCCGCTACGGCAATCGCCGCACCTTCCTTGCCCAACAGGGGGATTAGTGTGAAATACCCTGCTATAGTTATCATAACAGAAAAAAAAGCAGACCTGGCAATGGGCTTATTGTCTTTAGCCAGCAGGTTGGCAATAGACACCACCTGTATGGCCCCGGATATGACCACATTAAAAGCCAGTATGCCAATTACCACATAGGCCGAAATATATTTTTCATTGGTAAACAGGTGTAAAATGAATTTTGCCAGTAAGCCCAGCAGCAGGGCACAGGTCATTCCGATATATACGTAGTATTCCAGGATCCTGGCATAAATGCGTTGTGCATGTTCCTCTTTTGAAATGGACAATGCATAAGCGGTGAAAGCCTGGAAGAAAGCAAATGTACCGAGGCCCAGAATGCTGGCTGCATTAGACCCGATCTGGTAAAGGCCAATTTCAGTTTTATCGTGAATCAAAAAATTAATGAAATATGGCGATGCTGCGCCCATTACCCAAAAAATGAGACCCGTTGGCACCAGGGGTAAAGAAAAGCGTATCATTTTTCGCAGTTCATCATAATTGAAAAACCGAAAAGCAATGTATTTGCGCAATATGATAATGGTGACTGCCAAAGCCAGAAAAGAAGTAATGCAGGCCGAGTAGTAAATACCTGGTATACCAATCTTCCTGATTAGTACAAACCAGATATTAAGCGCCACTGTCAGCAATGAAACCGAAAGATTGAAAGCAACTGCCTGTAATGGTTTACGCCGTACCCTGAACCAAAGGTTAAGCAGTTTTTGGGTACTTGCTAAAAAAATATTGATGGCAAACAGAATTACGACCGGGTACAGCCGGCCATCCCCAAGTATATATGATGCAATCAGATAGGACCCTGCTGCTAATAACAACGAAATAGCCAAACCCAGCGTTAATGAAAAAAAGAACCAGTTACTAACAGCCATACTTCTACCTTCGTCCGCAGGTTTATCCCAATACCATACTGAGAAACTATTGTCCATGCCGAAGATGATAAAAATCGTTACAATAGACTGCATACTGCCCATCAGTGCTATGATACCATAATCAGACGGAAGAAAAACTTTAGTGTATAAGGGAATCAGGAACACCCCGATAAAAGAGGTAATAATACCGGACAGTCCGTATATAAAGCTATCGCCCAGTATTTTTTTTCCGTGTTGCTTGAAATCCATTATATCAATCCCCTTTTTTCAAGTTCGTATTTATTAGCATCCTCCTGTAATCTGAATTTTTCTATAACCTGTTTGGTTAGTCGTTTTGTTTTTGAGGTAAGATTTATTCCAGCGGGCAACTGAAATTCCTTTATGAAGAAACCAGAATCATAATCATTTACCGGGTTATTATTCAGGTCATTCAGTATCCTGGCAGCAATCTTCACCGGGCTGTTGAACTCGTCAACAAATTTTTTAGCATCCGTTGCCAGCTTCACCCGGTAGTCCAGGTCGGTAATAAGCTGCCTGATCTTGTCATAAACATTTTCCGGCGTAATGGCACATACAGGGGGTTGAAAAGGAGGCACATTAAAGCAACGGGTAGCAGCAACGCAACCGGCAGCCATGGCTTCGGCGCTCAATACACCCGGACCATGCAGGAACAGTTCGTCGCACAAGATATCTGCTTCTGTAAGCAGCTGCAACAGTTCCTCATTAGGCATGTTTTCGATCAGCTTATATTCAAAAGCCAGCCCATCATTTTTCAGTCTCTCCATAGTTGCATTAATGATAGAAGTACCCTTTATGCCCGAACGGGAAGGGGCATGTACAACCAGGGGTATTTTACGTGCCGGTATGTTGAAGACGATTTTCTTTTCCTTACTTAATGCAAGGCTTAAATGTTTATATCCTCTCAGGTATAAACCGGCCTGGTCGGGCAGGGAATAGAACAGGTCGGCATACAGTTCCTGGTACCTGATCTTCCTGATCTTCCGCTCCAGGTTATCGTTGTTAAAATAATCGCCCCATCCGGCTGTATCGATATGATATTGCTGCTGAAAAGCCGACACATGTCTTACGTCAGTGCCCACATGCAGGCAGATGATCTTCTTACCTTTTTTTTTCAGGAGCGGAAAAAGATATGACTCGGGCAACCAGGGCCTCCAGATAAAAATAAAAAGGTCGTGGTTGTTTATCAGTTCTTTATTTTTCCATTTTAAATAAGGTATACTCAGGACAGTATCAATCCTGTTGCAATAATCCTTTAATCTTTTTGGCAGGAACTTCCAGTCATAGTAACGGATAAGATCATTGACCACTGTACCACGCACCACATCATATTTATACGTGGTATAAAATTTATTTTTAGCAGTGGTGTAGGTTGTCACTTCATGACCAAGCTCTTTAAACCCATCTGCAACGCCTGACAGCAGCGACGCAATCTCTTCGGTTCCAATAAAAATTTTCATCGTAGCGCATTTTCTAATTTTTCCCTGTCGGGGAAATTTACCAATACACCAAGGTCTTTCCCCTGGTAAAGCACCATACTTCCCAAAGCCACTGCGGAAGCCCCCGCATCCTTAACTGCACTTGAAATATTTTCAACAGTATTGGCGCCCCCGTTTGCTATTACCGGTAATTGTGTTGCCTCCGTCACCTGTTTGATCAGGTGGTTATCAAATCCTTTCCAGGTGCCTTCTCTATCGATATTGGTTAATAATATTTCGCCGGCTCCGGCATCTTCAGCCATCTTCACCCACTCGGCGGGGTTCTTTTTCTGATTTATTTTTCCTGAATTACTATACACTTCATATTTGCCCCAAAAATTCTTTTTTACATCCACTGCCACCACCACTGCCTGGCTACCGTAAATCTTTGCGATATCTGAAATCACTGAAAGATTATAAAAAGGCGCTGAGTTCAGGATCATTTTTTCGAAACCGATTTTAAATACCTGTTCAGCCTTTTCCAAACTATCGATACCACCACCATAGCTAAGGGGCATAAAGCACTCATCGGCAATTTCACTTAATATCCGGTAATTAGGCTCCCGCTTTTCCACGGTTGCAGTAATATCCACGAAAGCAAGCTCATCAACGTACAAGTCATTAAATATCTTCACCGTATTGATGGGATCGCCAATGTATCCAAACTTATTGAACTGTATGGTCTTTACAAGGCTTTCGCCACGCAACTGAAGACAGGGTATTACACGTGTTTGTAGCATTATTGAATGGTTGCAAAGTTTTGGAACAGTTTCATTCCGTATTTATGGCTTTTTTCCGCATGAAACTGGGCCCCCATAATATTGGCATGTTGAATGGCTGCATCAAATACCACTCCGTAAGCAGCTGAAAGAATGGAGTATTGCGGTTCCTGCACTTTTACATAATAGGAATGCACAAAGTAAAAGCGATAATCTTCAGTGAACCCTTTAGTAAGTAAATGGTTATTTGTTTTTACAACAAAGTTCCAGCCCATGTGTGGTATTTTGAGGCCGGGGAAATTTTCTGCGGAAAATTTATATGCCCTTGCAGGTATCCAGCCCAGTCCGGGCAATTGGCCCTCCTCGCTGCCGTTTGTAAGCAGTTGCATGCCCAGGCATATGCCCAGGATGGGTACTTTTTCCTGCAGAGCCTTTTCATCCAGTACATCACGCAATGCGTTGTTGGTAAGTCTTTCCATAGCCGGGTCAAAAGCTCCCACGCCTGGCAGGATGATCTTTTTTGCCCTTTTAACCGTATCCAGGTCTTTTGAGATTTCTGATTCCACACCAACCTTCTTCAGCATGTTCTTCACCGAACCAAGGTTACCCAAACCATAATCTATAATTGTTATCATGTACCGTTATTTTGATTCGGGCATTGGAAAGCAATACTTCAAATAAAAACTCATGGTTACCCGGTGATTTTTTGCCATGAGGTAGAATAGCGGCCTCCACCTTTCAAACCTTTTTTTATAAGTTTTAAAATCACGCCAGTTTCGTTTGATCCCGTTTTTCATAATGCTTTCATACTCCTCATTGGTAAGCGACATTCTTTTTTGCACATAAGCAACAATCTCCGGGTCGGGAACAACGGGCGTTTGATAAATCACAAGCGCCTCATCCCTTGTCATTTTTCCCGAGCGAACTGCTGCCGCCAGGCTCCAGCTGCGGTTATCAATATTGAATTTCTGCGGGTTGTAAACGGTATGCAAAAATGCGGTGGATCTGTTCTCCAGGTGATGTCCACCATAATACTCCCAGCCCACATTTTCCTGCAACCATTGCTGTGCTTCTGCCTTGCTGTAGTTCAGGTACCACAGCGGGCGGATAAAATTCACCTTATGAAAAAAGATCGATTTCAAGAATTTAGTGAAGGTCATCAGGGGGTAGGTTTTCATTTTAACCGTTCCGTACTTTTTATGAATATCTTCAATGTACTTACCATCGAAGTAATTGGTTCCCTGAGGGGACAAACCTTCTGCCTGGTAAGAATGGCCTTCCAGCACGTATTTTATTTTGTATTTGGCGCAGGCATCACGCAGTACCTGGGCAAAGCCAAGGTCGGTAGAAGCATCAAATTCAGGAACACAAGCCAGGAAGGATGATCGAAAAATATCATCAGCCTCTTTATTGTCTATTACATAAGTCCAGAGATCAACATTGCAGTATTTGGTGATCTTACGGATATTTTCGTTGGAAATGGCCGTATTCCAGGTATTGTCATAATGCACTGCCAGGGGCCTCAAACCCCATTCGATGGCTTTACAAAGCATGTAACTGGAATCGGTTCCTCCGCTGATACCAATGATGCAATCATATTTTTTTCCTGCACCCTCCTTTTTAATTTTATCAAATATCTCAAAAAGCCTGGCTTCTGCCTCGGGCGTGCCGGGCTGGTATTGTTTATTGAGTTCGTCTGTCTGGATACAATAATTACACACACCGTCTTCATTAAAGGAAATACCGGCAATACGCTCATTATATATGCACCTGCTGCAAATTTTCATAATAGCTTTTCTTTTAAAAAATCAAAGAGTGGTTTTATACCAGTCTGTAGTTAATTTGATTCCCTTTTGTATGGTTACCTTGGGCGACCATCCCAGCCGTTGATGAATTTTTTCGATATCGATTGAGCGCCTCCGTATATTATCGATATCCCTTTCTGCAACATTTTCAATTTCAACCTGGCCCGTGTGCTGACTTATCAGTTCGGCCAGCTGGTTAACCGATGTTTCCACTCCTGTGCCCACATTAAAAACATCCCCGATGGCTTTAGGATGAACAGCAGCCAGGATAGTGGCGTTCACCGCATCAGTAATAAAGGTATAATCCCTGGTTTGTTCCCCATCGCCAAATACTGACAGTTTTTCTCCGGTAAGTGCGTTGTGTACAAATTTTCCCAGCACACCGCAGTAAGGGTTGCGGGGCGACTGGCCGTAGCCATATACATTGGAATACCTCACACTGCTTGTGGGAACATCATAGTTCTTATTGTAGATCATCGTATAATTTTCGCCAAGCAATTTGGTTGCCGCATAATTGCTCAGTACATATGTGGCATCCTGCTCACTAACAGGCAGCCGTGTTGAGCTGCCATAAACAGAGCAGGAAGATGTATACACAAAACATTTAAACAACGGCAGGTTGTTGTGCCTTAAAAAATCAAGCATCAGCAGTGTACTCTCTGCATTCACCCGCATATCATCCACCGGATCGGCGCCGGATGTGGAGATCTGCTTACAGGCCAGGTGAAAGATATAGCTTACATCCTTTAACAGGGGAAACATCCTTTCCTGGTCAAGCACCGATATCTTATGAAATTCAACCCGGTTGATATCCTCCCCCAGTACCGCTTCTGAGCTGTTGATACAGTTATCTACCAGCACCACTTTGCACTCATACTCGTTTAAAAGTGTTTTCACCAGGTTGTGGCCCACAAAGCCCAGACCACCTGTTACCAGCACTTTTTCGCCCCTTATCTTTTCATAGTAATTTACCATCTTACAATATTTACCTGTTTAAAAAAGGCCCGCATTCCGCAGCCAGTTATATTTTTTTATTCCGTATATCGTGCACCAGTTCAATGGCTGCTTTAGTCTCTTTGATCCTGAAACCATTTCCTTTCAATATTTCCTCATAGCTTTTTGTATGCAGTTCTGTAAAGCCATCGCTGAATTCGAAACCTTCGCCATCGATCGTAAGTGTTCGGAAAGTTCTTTTTCCTGCTGCTTTTGCTTCATCCGGCAATGTGTTTGCATCAATGCTCAGCATCCAGTTAATATCAGCCCTTTCCAGCTCCAGCACGCCGGATGCCGTTTGTGCAGTATGCTCGGTTACCCTGCTTTCTTTTACAGCGCCAAAAACCCACAGCAGCATATCAAAAAAATGAACCCCGATATTAGTGGCAATGCCTCCGCTTTTCTCAATATCCCCTTTCCAGCTGGTATGATACCAATGCCCCCTTGAAGTAATATATTGCAGGTTAATGTTGTATTTCTTATCAGCGGGTCCGGCAGCAATCTTTTCCTTCAAAGCAATAATGGCGGGGTGAAGACGCAGTTGCAAAATGGTAAACACTTCACCTCCTGTTTCTTTTTCAATTTCCATCAGGGCATCTATATTCCAGGGATTAAGCACCACGGGTTTTTCGCAGATCACGCTGGCACCAATGCGCAGGCCAAATCGGATATGGGCATCGTGTAAATAATTAGGGCTGCACACCGAAACAAAGTCAGTTTTATTACCCTGCCTCTTCAATTTTTCCAGGTGGCGGTCGAAGCGCTCAAACTCTGTAAAAAAATCTGCTTCGGGAAAATAACTGTCCATAATACCAACCGAATCATGTTTGTCCAAGGCGGCAATAAGTGTATTGCCCGTATCTTTTATGGCTTTCATATGCCTGGGTGCTATGTACCCGCCTGCTCCGATGATTGCAAAATTTTTCACTTACTTATTTTTATTAGTTACCTGCTCCAGATCAGCAGTTTTTCGTTTATATTTTTTGTTTCTTTTAATGCCGCAAACTCTTCCGCCGAATATATGACATACCTGATCTTTCTTTTTACCATTGGTTCCGCTTTTTGAATAAGATCGGCCAGGTAGTTTGTATTTACAGTACCCACCAACTCCAGGTCTATTACATTATTATCCCGGCCTTTTGCAAAATCGCCGGATAAATAAACCCTTTCCACTTCGCCCAGTTGTTTAATAACATTCTCTATAATGGTATCAATGCCCACATATTTGCGGATAATGCTGTTCAGATCAAAAAACAGGGGGTGTTTTACGTTGGCGGTAAAGTATTTCTTATTTCCCTGCACATCACTGCTCACCATACCGGCCTTTTCCAGCTTGTTTAGTTCCAGCCGTATTGCATTGGAGCTTTCGCCAAACTCTTCCTCCAGGCCGCGTAAGTAGGCCCTGTTGCTGCTGTTTAAAAAGAACTTAAGCAGCAACTTAATGCGTGTTTTTGAGGAAATGAGTGCTTCTATCATTAAGATTGAGTAAAAAAACTACTCAAAATTAAAAAGTTTTGAGCTAGTATACAAGCCTAAGACGGCATTTTATAGAAAAAAGTTGTGAGGGATTAAAAATAAACTACCCTTTGTTGTTACGAAAAACAACCCCGTCCTTTAACTGATATGAAATTCCACTTTCACTGCAGGTGGCATTGCCCTCGCTGTCAAAATGCAGCTTTTGGCCATTTTCGCTCATCCAGCCCACCTGCCTACCCGGGTTACCAACTATTAAAGCATAAGCCGGCACATCCTTCGTTACTACTGCACCTGCACCAATAAAGGCAAATTCTCCAATAGTATGGCCGCAAACAATGGTTGCATTGGCACCAATACTGGCTCCCTTTTTTATCAGTGTGGTCTTGTATTCCGATTTGCGGCTTACAGCACTCCGGGGGTTGATCACATTGGTAAGTACGGCGCTGGGCCCCAGAAAAACATCATCTTCACAAATAACCCCTTCGTAAATACTTACATTGTTTTGCACCCTAACATTATTGCCCAGCACCACTTTGGGCGACACCACCACATTCTGACCCAGGTTGCAATTATTGCCGATCACCGAGCCCGACATGATATGAGAGAAATGCCAGATCTTGGTTCCTTCGCCAATCACACAATTGTCGTCGACTATTGAACTGGGATGTACATAGTAATTCATGATAAGTAGATTAATGAGTTTATGTGATATAGGAAGTTTAGATTGTTAAGCATGTTTAGTGGGTTTGGACGAGGACCTCAGATTATTGCCAGCCTGGACTTTCTAAACTTCCCTAACCTTTAATTAGCTATTTTCTTTAAATAATCTCCATAGCCACTTTTCTCCAGTTCTTTGGCCTGATTTAATAATTCCTCCCTGCTTATAAAGCCCATACGCCAGGCTATTTCCTCGGGGCAACCAATCTTTAACCCCTGTCTTTTTTCTATTACCCTTACATATTCAGCCGCATCACCCAGGCTTTCAAACGTTCCTGTATCCAGCCAGGCAAAACCGCGGTCGAGCACACCTACTTTTAATTTCTTTTGTTGCAGATAATGATCATTAACTGTAGTGATCTCATATTCGCCCCTTGCACTTGGCCTGATCGTTTTTGCAATTTCAACAACCGTATTATCATAGAAATACAAACCGGGTACTGCATAATTACTTTTGGGTGAAACAGGTTTTTCTTCAATACTAACAGCATTCTTCTCAGCATCAAATTCAACTACACCGTAGCGTTCCGGATCACTTACCGGGTAAGCAAAGATAACTGCTCCGTCAGGGTCAACACTTTGCTGCAATAATTTACTGAAACCGCTTCCGTAAAAAATATTATCGCCCAAAACAAGCGCCACACTATCCTTACCAATAAATTTTTCTCCTATTACAAATGCCTGCGCCAGTCCATTGGGCACTTCCTGCTTCGCATAATCAATGCTGCATCCCCACTGGCTTCCATCTCCCAGCAATCTTTTGAACTGGTCCTGGTCTTCCGGTGTGGTGATCACCAGAATCTCCTTTATCCCCGCCAGCATCAGTGTACTAAGCGGATAATAGATCATCGGTTTATCATATACAGGCATTAACTGTTTGCTGATACCTTTTGTAATGGGATAAAGCCTGGTGCCGGAGCCTCCCGCTAAAATTATTCCTTTCATGCAGTTATCATTTATTATACTGTTCGTTATAGTATTTCTGATAATCCCCGCTGGTAACATGATTCAGCCATTCCCCGTTTGCCAAATACCAGTCTATCGTTTTGCTGATACCTTCTTCAAATTGCAAAGAGGGCAGCCATCCCAGTTCTTCTTTCAGTTTGGTTGCATCAATGGCATAGCGCAGATCATGACCTGCACGGTCTGTTACATAAGTGATCAGTTTTTCGGATGTACCATTTTCCCTGCCCAGTTTCTCATCCATTTGCCGGCAAAGTTCCTTTACCAGGTTTATGTTGGTCCATTCATTATGCCCGCCAATATTATAGGTTTGGCCAACCTCTCCGGTATGAAAGATCACATCAATAGCCCTAACATGATCCTCCACAAATAACCAGTCACGCACATTTTCTCCTTTGCCATAAATGGGCAATGGTTTGTTGTTGATGATATTGTGAATACAAAGCGGGATCAGTTTTTCAGGAAAATGAAACGGACCATAGTTATTACTGCAGTTACTGATCTTTACAGGCAGCTTGTATGTATGATAGAAGGCCCGCACAATATGATCGGAAGATGCTTTGGAAGCTGAATACGGGCTGCGGGGATCGTAGGCTGTTTCTTCAGTAAAGTAGCCGGTTTCTCCGAGCGAACCATATACTTCATCTGTTGAGATATGATAGAAAACCTTGCCTTCCATATTGCCCGACCAGGATTCTTTGGCAGCCTGCAACAGGGAAGCCGTACCCAGTACATTGGTGGTAATGAATGCCAGTGGTTCATTGATAGACCTGTCCACATGACTTTCAGCAGCACAATGCAAAACTGCTGTAAAACGGTGTTCTTCAAAAAGCTTCCGCAACAAGGACAGGTCGGTAATATCTCCTTTTATAAACTGATAATTCGGTGCATTTTCGATATCCCTCAAATTCTCCAGGTTACCGGCGTACGTTAATTTATCCAGGTTTACAATTTTGTAGTCCGGGTATTTTGTTACAAACAGTCTCGTTAAATGTGAACCAATAAAACCGGCGCCCCCGGTAAGTAAGATCGTATGCATCGTGTAAATTAAATTTAGCCGGGCAAAAATAATCATTAATTTTTTGCGGCAGGAAAATGAAAAGCCATGATACTGTTAAACCATTAAGGCAGGAACACCGCCTACAATCCGGCAAAAGCTACATGAAAATATTGTTTGATCTCATTCACATCAAACTGCTCGGCCCTTTTAGCTGCCCGGCTTAAGAACTGCTGCCTCAGCGCTTCATCTTCCATCATTTTCTTCATAGCGTTAGCCATTGAGATCACATCTTTAACGGGCGTTAATATTCCATAATGGCCAATTTCATAATTATTGAGCGCCCGGTGGTGCAGGTCGGTATCAGGTGCCAGCAATTCCCTTGGACCGCTGCTGCAATCAGTTGATATAACAGGTTTGCCACAGGCAAGTGCTTCTATCAGCACATTGGGAAAACCTTCCACATCGGAACTAAGTACAAAACAATCGCTGCGCTTTACATATTTAAATGGATTCTTGTCAAACCCGCAGAAAACCACTTTCTCAGTAAGTCCGAGTTCGGCCACCTTTTGCTTTAGCACTTCTTCCATCACACCGGCACCCACTATCAGTAACCTGCAGGGCAGGTTCTTTAAAATGAAAAATGCCTGTATCAGCAAAAGCTGGTTCTTCTCTTTCCTAAGATTTCCTACCGTTATGAAATGAAAAATATCTTTCTCAAAAATAAAGTCAGGCTCTTCTGCAGCATGGGATTTAATCAGTTGCAGATCTACGGGATTGTAGATTACCCTTACCGGTGTTTTAATTTTAAAATTCTCTATCAGATCGGTTTGAATGGCGTATGAATTTGCCAGTATCAGGTCTGCACGCTTATATGAATACATCACCATGAACTTGGAGAACATCCGATAGATAACCGAATGACTTTCCTGCATGGTGGTTTGATGCGTTCCCTCACACATGATAACCTTGCCCCGGTATCCCAGAAAACTCTTCATGATGGCATTGATATAACAGGGGCGGTACAAAAAAGCAACGGATGTATTGATGTTATTTTTTTTGCAATAGCGAAATACTTTCAGGGATATCTGAGGCAGTTTTAAAAAGCGGAGCACTTTATTCTGCATCAAGGGCTGATCCAGTTGAAAAACCTTTACTTCCTGCGGAATGGCGTAATCAACATAATTGCTGTACAGTGCCAGGTGGATCTCAAAGTCGTTTTTTAAATGATCCAGCAATAAAGACACCACCCTTTCAGCCCCGCCGATCTGTAAGGTGTTAATAAAAATCAGTATCCTTGGCTTGGTGGCTCTCATGGCTTTGCTGTTTTCAAGGGCACAAATATCTGTTATTTATTTGGGGCAAACTTTAAAAAGATATTTTCCAGTTCATTCATCATCCTGCTTACTGAAAAACGATCCATGGTGTCCTTTCTAATTTTATCCCTGTCGAAATGCATGTCCAGTGCATTCTTTATTTCCCGGGCAAAACCGATAATATCATTGTCTTCAACCAAAATTCCATTCTCATTAGCCCTGGTTATTTCTGCTATGCCACCCGGCACATTAAATGCAATGGTTGGTATGCCACAGGCCCCGGCTTCCAGCATAGCATTGGGAAAGCCTTCGTAATAAGAGCCCATCAAAAAAAGATCCGCATCTTCCATACCCGAAAAAGGATCATCTTTCTGTCCTGCCAAAATGATCTTATCTCCCAATTGCAATTCACTTATCAGCTGCTCCAGCTTTTTTCTTTCCGGCCCTTCTCCAATGATATAGTAAACAAATGGAAGCGAAAGCAATCCTGCAGCATGAATTAGCCGCCCTATTCCTTTCTCTTCACTAAGCCGGGCTACTGTAAGGAATTTGTATCGCTCCTTGCCGGTCTTTTGCAACGGGTTAATAGCCACATCAGGAACTTGCCCGGTTGCATTATATATTACCACTGCTTTGCGGGCGCCAATGTTATAATTTGTTTCCAGGTCCTGCTTCATATAGCCCGACTGGCAAATGATGAGATCAAATCGCCTGTAGAATTTTTTTACCAGCTTCTTATAAAGCAACGGCATTTTTGCCTGGCTGCTGTTTATACTCACAATGCTTGCTTCCCTGGCAATGAATTGTATGCTTTTGCTGAATTGATTTTTAAATATGGCCAGGTACAGGTTAAGATGACTGGCCGTTGAAAAAATTATATCGGGTTTAAACTCTCTTACTATTTTCTTTATAGCCGGCAGGGAGAATAACACCCTCTCCTTTCCCAGGTCAACGATCTTCACTGCAGGGTTATCAATGGCATAGAATGGCCTTGCATTATTAACAACCACCAGGCAAACCGAAAACTTACTGGTATTAATATGCCTGCAAAGCAGCGATACGAATTTTTCGGACCCCCCGCATGCAAGAGAAGGCGTGATGATCAAAAGCCTGACCGGTATTTCTTTTTGTAAGTTCATGTATCAGGGTTTGGCCAGCAGGGCAACCAGGTTGGGTATCTTTTCTTTTACTGCATCTTTAAGGCCTGCGGCAACAGCAAGCTTTTTAAGTATTTGCTTGATAAAATATTTTACCGGGCCAAGCCTTAATTTTTCAATGTCCATACAAATGCATGTATCAATCTTAAATCCATGCAGGGCTGCCAGTGCCGACAGGCTTTCAATAGTAAATGACTGCATATGCTGCATCTGGTGAAACTCGCTTTTGCAAAACGGGCAAAAGTTCAGGTTCAGTTCCAGGTCTTCATTGCATGGTGTGGTAATAAATATTTTACCGCCGGGCTTTAATATCCTGAACAGTTCCTGCATGGTATCCTGCAGCATTTCATCCTGCAGGTGTTCAATCGTTTCTATAAAAAGAATGGTATCAAATTGTCCGTCATTAAAAACAGTGGGCAGTTGCTCCGCCAACACCAGTTCTTTCAGGCTGGCACTTCCATCGGTTCTCTTTCTGGCTTCATTGATGGAGTCTGCGGAAAAATCAAGCCCGTAAAAATTTGCCCCGGGTTGCTTAACCAATTGCTCCAGCATATGCCCGGCGCCGCAGCCATAGTCCAGCACATTGCCCTTCAGCAATCCTTTGCCTTTAATGAATTGCACCAGCGAGGGCGCCATAACCGCTGTGAAATACTGCTGGTGCAGGTGAGCATGTTTGCTCTGCCAGTCCCAAAATGCTGCAATATTTTCAGCCGTCCAGTCTTGCGGTTTTTTATGCACCGTATTCAAAATAGTGTGTTTGCTTTACTGCTTAATAATAAATGCCTGCCCGGTGGTAAGCATGACCACCGGTTCTGTTTTATCTGCAAAAAAATCATCCATTGCCTTTTTTGCACCCGGGCAGGTTGAAAAACCATAGTCATCACAAATCAAAATTGCCCCTTTGTTCATCCGCTCATAAAAAAAAGAAACAGAATCATACGTTGGCTGATACAGGTCCGCATCAATATGCACAAAGCAAAAATCCCTGCCGGCAACTTCTTTAAACCTTTCCGGTATCCAGCCTTTATAATATTGTACAAAATCAAATGCTGCCAGGTTCTTTCTGCAAACATCTTCATTGGTGGCCAGGTTCCCTTCCGTCCAGTAATTACCATCTTCGTTACCGGGTTTGCTCAAACCCTCAAAAGAATCAAATACATGATGGGTTTTGGCCAGTTGGTACTGCTGAATGAACTTACAAACCAGGTACGATGTGGCCCCTTTGTAAACACCGCACTCTGCAGTATCGCCATCTACTTTTATGACCAGCTTCAAAAACTGGTTAAGGGTATATTTCCGGTCGATGGAATGAAACTCATCGCCAACCAGTGCCGCATAATAGTTTTCAAACTCCCTGTCCTCTCTCCACACCTGTCCGTATTCTGTAAAATGAAACTCGCGGTTGAACATATTGCCCAATCGTGTCATCGCATAATAACGCAGGTCTTTTCTTTGGGTAAACAACCACTTGATTGTTATACGCACAAAGTAGTAAGCATTGGTAAAAAAACCGGGGTTATGCTTTTTCATCTGCGATCTCGTCTTGATTAACAGCGCTTGTTTTCAGCATAAAAACAAATACCAGCAAATATATTGCAGCGCCGGTTAAAAGCTTGTATATAGAACCAAAACCGGTCATTGGCAGCAGGTAATATAGTCCAATGGCGGGCAGCAGGTTCAGCAAAATAATCTTTACCGAATAAACAAGCAGTTTACCATACTCAATTACCTTAAAATATTTTTTACAAATAAGGTACATGCCCATAAAATTGATGCAATTCACCAGGATCACTGCATAGGGATAACCATACTGTCCATAGATATTTGTAAACAACCAAATGGCGCCTATCAGCAATACATTCAGCACCACCTGGTACACAAAAGCCTGCTTAATGGCCTGTGTGGCAATAAAGATACGGGTTACCATGGCATTGATGCCAATACTGAAAATGGTGACAGACAATAACTGCATGAACCTTGCTGCGCCGGCTACTTCCTGCTGCGTGAAGCTGCCATGCTGGTAAAGCAATGCAGTAAGAGGCCCTGCCAAAACGAACATAAAGAAACCAAGCGGCACCAGGATAAGGATCAGCAATTTGGATGCATGCAAAAAAGTTGCATTCATGCCGGCCATATCCCGGCGGGCCATTTCCTCATTTAGTTTGATACCGCTCACATTGGCCAGTTGAGCCGTTACCAGCGTGTTGGGAATATCTGCAACGTTCTTTCCATAATTCATAAGACTGATAATGCCACTGCCAAAACCGCTTAACAGATACAGCGGCAGCATGCTGCTTGCTACGGTGGTAATTTGTCCTAATTGCGAATAAAATACATTACCCCAGGTCGATCTGCTAATGGCCTGGTTTTTAAACCTGAACTGCCATCCCGCAACAGCATACAGCACATACAGCTGAACAAACAGGTTGATACCATAGGATATCAGCCCGCCCAGTATCACACTCAGTACATCATACCGGGCTTTCAGCAAAAAGATGCAAACGATCACAATACAGCTTTTAATGCTGCTGATGATCAGGGGCAGACTAAAATATTTCAGAGAAGTAAGGATACTGTTGAGGTAATTGGTAAGCACATGAAAGATAAAAAAGAATGAGCCCAGCCAGAAATAATCATGGTAGGTATTGATATCCGCCTCAGAAAATCTGGACAGCAGGCCGAAAATACCATTGCCCCAGAAATACATAACTGCCGTAAACAGGATACCGATTAAAAAATAGATCCCCAGGAAATAATTTAAAAAAGCATTAGCTGTTTCATTGCCCTGCTGCCGGCGCAGGCGCATCGATTCTGGTATAAGCACAGCGGTATCTATATTATTGATGAACCCCGAGAAAAGGATCATGGTGGCAAATACATAAAAATAAATATCAGTCTTTATATCACTCCCAAAATACCGGGCGATGATGACCGTAAGCAAAAAAAGTACTCCCTTGGAAATACCGTTGAATAAAACAGAAAGCAACATGCCTTTTTTATATGATTCTGTTTTTATCAACCCTGAAAAATTCATGAATACATTTTTTACTCGCTTATTATGTAGCCGCTGACCGCACACATTCGTGCAAATGTGCTCCATCTGCAGCCAATCATTTTAAAGCATCCTCAAAAATAGTGGTTCAAATCTAAAATCAATCCCCGGCATAGCATTTACTCTATTACCTTTGCAACTTATGCATTACGCTTCAATAGAAAACTTAGTCAAGTCATTCGGTATTCGTACGCTTTTCAGCAATATTTCTTTTTATGTGGAAGAAGGGGACAAAATAGCCCTGGTGGCCCGCAATGGCAGTGGCAAATCAACCTTATTAAAGATCATTGCAGGGCTGGATACCGCCGACAGCGGCACCGTGTGGGTGCATAAGGATATTAAAGTGGTGATGCTGCAGCAGGATACCGCTTTTGAAGAACATAAAAGCATTTGGGATAATGTGCTAAAGATGGACAACCCTGTGGTGAAGGCGGTGAAGGAATATGAAATGTGCCTGGAAGAAGAAGCTGATAATATTGAAAAGCTTACCACCCTGATGGCCAAAGTGGATGAGCTGAATGCCTGGAATTTTGAAAGCGAACTGAAACAGATACTCGGCAAACTAAACCTGCACCACCTGAACGAGCCTGTACGTAACCTCAGTGGCGGCCAGCGAAAAAGGGTGGCCCTTGCGCAGGCACTGATAGAAGCACAGCTGCACGAAGGAAAATGTTTGCTGATACTGGATGAACCCACTAACCACCTGGATGTACAGATGATCGAGTGGCTGGAAGATTATTTATCCTCGCAAAAAGTAACCTTGCTGTGCGTTACGCACGACCGGTATTTCCTGGATGCCGTATGCAACGAGATACTGGAAATGGATGATGAACGCATTTATGTGTATAAGGGAGATTATGATTACTTTCTTGAACAGAAAAGCCTGCGCCAGGAGATACAGGCCAGCGAGCTGCAAAAGGATAAAAATATTTACAGAAAAGAACTGGAGTGGATGCGCAAACAGCCCAAGGCCCGTACCACCAAATCTAAATCGCGGCAGGATGCTTTTGCTGATATAGAGGAAAGAGTGAGCCAGCGAAAAGAAGAAGCAGAGGTAAGCCTGCAGGTAAAAATGACCAGGCTGGGCGGCAAAGTGCTGGAGATGAAAAAAGTGTATAAGAACTATGGTGATAAAGTGATACTGAAAGCATTTGATTATACTTTTAAAAGAGGCGAACGCATTGGTATTGTGGGCAAGAACGGCATCGGCAAATCAACTTTTTTAAAAATTGCCCTGCAACAGGAATCGCCCGACAGCGGCAAGATCAACCACGGTGATACGGTTGTGTTCGGCAACTTCAACCAGGAAGGCCTGCAATACAAAGAAGACAAACGTGCCATTGAATATGTAAAGGAGTTTGCCGAATTCTTTCCCACAGCAGATGGCTCTAAAATTTCTGCCTCGCAGTTCATGGAAAAATTTGGCTTCAGCGGCGAACAGCAATACACACCCTTAAGCAAACTGAGCGGCGGCGAAAAACGAAGGCTGCATTTATTAAGTATCCTCTTTCGCAATCCCAATTTTTTAATACTGGATGAACCTACCAACGACCTCGACCTGCAGACACTGCGAACCCTGGAAGAGTTCCTGCTCGATTTCCCCGGTTGCATTTTAATTGTGAGCCACGACCGTTATTTTATGGACCGTATGGTTGATCATTTATTCGCTTTCGAAGGCGATGGCATCATCAAAGATTTTCCGGGCAATTATACCCTTTATCGTGCCTATAAAGAAAAGGAAGAAGCAACTGTTTCTCGTTTATCGTCAACCGAAAAACAGTCCGATAAACCAACAGCCGGTCAGACACAAACGAACAACGAAAAACAACCAGCCAAAAACGAGAAACAGAAATTATCTTTTAAAGAAAAATTCGAATTTGAACAACTTGAAAAAGAAATTCCGCTGCTGCAAAAAGAGAAGACCGAACTGGAGGAAAGAATGAACAGCGGGCAACTGACTTACGACGAACTGCAAAAAGCCGCCGAACGCATCAGCAACATCGTACAATCTCTCGACGAAAAAGAAATGCGCTGGCTCGAGCTCAGTGAAAAGATGGAATAATTTTACAAAACTGTAAACCGCCTTATTTTAATACTGTCAGCCTGAGCCTGCCGAAGGTGCTTCACCCGGATAACGGCTTCGACAAGCTCAGCCTGACAATCCGCTAACTTTAAAAAATAAGCCCACACTTCTCCCCTACGAAAAAGAAATGCGCTGGCTGGAATTAAGCGAAATAATTTGAGTAACTTCAACTCCACACTGCTAAACTGATAAAAGAGTTTTAAGTTTTTTGAGCGCTAAACATCAGGGAACAAAATCTCAGTTTACAGTAGTATAAAAGCCAAATCTGGGCTCCTTTTTTGGTACTTTCTGGAGCACCTGTCCCGATTCATCGGGAAGCAAAAAAGTACAAAAAAACTGCTGTATGAACCAACGCTTCTACTCCCTCGACGTTTTTCGTGGCGCCACCGTGGCGCTGATGATACTGGTAAACAATCCCGGCTCCTGGGGCCATATATTTCCGCCGCTGGAGCATGCCAGCTGGCACGGCCTCACGCCCACCGACCTGGTGTTTCCCTTCTTCCTCTTTGCCGTGGGCAATGCCATGGCATTTGTGATGCCCAGGCTGGAAACTGCGGGCCCCGGGGCATTCTGGACAAAAGTCATCAAACGCTCCCTGCTCATATTTGGTATCGGCATGTTCTTAAACTGGTTCCCTTTCATCAAATATGATGATGCCGGTAAGCTGGTGGGCAAACCTTTTGAAACCCTCCGCATCTTTGGCGTGCTGCAGCGCATTGCAGTCAGTTATTTCTTTGCATCCGTCATCGTACATTATTGTAAAGTGCGTGGTTCCTTTGTGGCGGGCATGTTCATCCTGTTGTTCTACTGGTTCTTATGCGTGGCTGCCAATCCATCCGATCCTTATAGTTTAAGCGGCTGGTTCGGCACCAATATCGATAAAGCCTTTTTAGGAGAAAAACATATGTACCATGGCGAGGGTGTTGCCTTCGACCCCGAAGGACTGATGAACAGCTTTGCCGCCATCGTACAGGTGATACTTGGCTACCTGGTGGGCAATTATATTTTACAGAAAGGTAAGACTTACGAAATGCTCAGCGCCCTTTTTGTTGCCGGTTGTGTGTTGGTGTTTGCCGGCTTTTGCTGGGATATGGTGTTTCCCATCAACAAAAAAATATGGACCAGCAGTTATACCATTTACACCACCGGACTGGCACTCCTTATTTTATCCATGATGATCTGGCTGCTCGATTTTAAAAATAAACAGGGCGCCTGGAGCCGCTTCTTCGATGTGTTTGGCAAGAATGCGCTCTTCATCTTCGCCATGAGCGCCCTGATACCACGCTCCCTCGGGCTCATACGCATACACAATGGCTTAACCGATGCCGGCAAGCCCAAATACCTCAGTCCCCTGGGCTGGTTTTACGAAACACTCTGCAAACCCATCTTCTCTTACGACCCACGCATTGGCTCGCTTATCTATGCGCTCTGCTTTATCTCCATGATGTGGTTCCTGGCCTGGCTGCTCGACAGGAAGAAGATCTACATTAAAGTGTGATTTTTTTTTGTGGGCCGGGCAGCAAAGCTTTGTGCAGCTGCAGTGGCGTCGCACACTTGTGCTGCAAATCTTTATGCAGCCTTAAGTCTCCGTATTGTAGTTTCTGGTGCTATTTCAAATCTGAATACATGATGGGCTTTTTGCCGCCAAAGGCATTTGTAATTAATATTCGCAAGCCAACCACAAACGCCACCTGTGGCCTCCCTGCCAACGGCTGCATCTTAAACTTTTCAAGGGCGGGTAAAAAACTTATTCTTTAACCTTCATTAACAATAAACCAAGCCCCTTTAACCCGCTGCTTTTTTACGTAAGAATACTTTCGTAGAAAATTAGCCAGAATGAAAAAATTGTACTTTTTAATGATTGCCATAGCAGGATTTTATTCAGGCATGGCACAACGGAACGGAACCGTAAGCGGTAAACTCACCGACACAGTGGCCAATAAACCCATCGCCGGCGCCACCCTCACTGTACTGAATAAAAAAGATTCCTCGCTGGTAAGTTTCAGCATGAGTGGCAGCGACGGAACCTTTGAAATAAAGGGCCTGTCCGAGGGGTCTTACCGCCTGCTCATCACCCATATCAATTATCACAACAGCAACAGCATATTTACCATCAGCGCTGCTGATAAAAATGCAGCGCTTGGTAATATCGTGATGAACGACCTTACCAAAACCCTGAGCGAAGTGGAAGTAACCGCCGAAGCGCCACCGGTAACTTTAATAAACGATACCATCCAGTACAATGCCGGCTCTTTTAAAGTGCAGCCTAACGCAAATGTGGAGCAGCTGCTTAAAAAAATGCCGGGCATCAAAGTAGAGAAGGATGGCAGCATCAAGGCACAGGGCGAAAAAGTAGCTAAAGTACTGGTGGATGGTAAGGAATTCTTTGGCAGCGACCCCAAAGTGGCCACACAAAACCTGCCAGCCGATGCTATTGACAAAGTGCAGGTATATGACAAGCAAAGCGACCAGGCACAGCTTACCGGCTTTGAAGATGGGAATTATGAAAAGACCATCAACCTGAAACTGAAGAAAGATAAAAAGAAGGGCATGTTTGGTAAAGTGATGGCAGGCGGCGGAACCGGCGACCGGTACGAGGGAAAGTTCAATGTGAATTCCTTCAAAGGCGCCAGGCAGTTATCTGCCATTGGCATGGCCAATAATACCAATGCAGAAGGCTTCTCCTTTATGGACATACTCAACTTTACCGGCGAGCTAAACCGCATGCGCAACAATGGCGGCAATATTAACTTTTCCATGAACAGCGATGATGCTGCCGCCATGGGCATGAACACAGGAAGGAACAGCGGCATCAAAACAGCCTGGGCCGGCGGTTTTAATTATAATAATATCATCGGCACCAAACTGGACCTGCAGAGCAATTATTTTTACAGCCGCTTCAATCCCAAAACAGAAAGCCATGTACAAAGGCTGTACCTGGTGCCCGGCTCATCGTATAATTACCTGGAAGATGCGGCAGCCGATAACCTGAGCAACAGCAACCGCCTCAATGCCAACCTGCTGTACCTGGTGGATTCATTCAACAGTATTCGCATCATACCTTCCTTCAATTACCAGCAAAAGAATAACCGGTCGCAGGCTGGTTATAAAACCCTTTCTGCCGCAGGGCTAATAACCAATCAGGGCTACAGCAATAACCAAAACAAAAATGAAGGTTACAGTTTCAGGAATGAAATAACCTGGCGTAAAAAATTTGCACGCAGGGGAAGAACATTTTCATTGTCATTTCAAAGCAGCCTGAATGAAAGTGATGGCGGCGGCAACCTCTCCTCCATCAACAGTTTCTACAACAGCAGCGGGAGCCTGGTTAAAATAGACACACTTAACCAGCAAAACACTACCGGCGCCAGCCTGCAGGGTTACACCGGCAGGGCAGTGTACACCGAGCCGCTTTTCAAACGCTCGCTGCTGGAGCTTAGTATTTCGAAAAGTTATACAAAGAGCAGCTCCGAAAAGATCACACAGGATTATAACAAACAAAGCGGCAAGTACGACCTGCACAACAATTTACTCAGCAACAACTATGAGAATATTTATGCCTATACCAATGCAGGCTTCAGGTTTCGTACACAAAAAAGAAAATACAATTATGCAGTGGGGCTTGCTTTTCAGCAGGCCAACCTGAAAGGGAAGATCATCAGCGGCACTGCCGACTCGCTGCTGAAAAAAACCTTTGCCAACCTGTTGCCTACGGCCAAGTTCCAGTATAATTTCAGCAAGTTCAAATACCTGGCATTTAATTATACCGCTTCCACCAACCAGCCCGGCATGTCGCAGTTGCAGCCCGTACCCGATAACAGCGACCCGTTAAATATCCGCGAAGGAAACCCGGATCTGAAGCAGGAATATAACCATGCACTGGCAGGTCATTTGAACCTGATAAACCCCTTCAGGAACAGGAACCTCTTTTTCTTCCTGAATGCCCAGTTCACACAAAATAAAATAACCAGTTATGATGTGCTGGATACGCTGGGGGTAAAACACAGCAGGCCGGTGAACGTGAACGGGGTTTATAATATCAACAGCGAGATCAGCTACAGCAGGCCGGTGCGCTTTTTAAAAGGAAGCGTTGAGTTCAGCAGCAATATTTCATTGTTCAAAACAAAGCAATTCATTAATGCCGCCGCCAATACCATAAGAACATTTGCGATAGGCCCTGCAGTAAGACTGGATATGAACCCGCTGAAAAAAGTTAACATCACAGCTTCTGCAGGTTTCAGCAGCAACCGGGCCTCATATTCACTGCAACCGGCGCTGAACAATACATATCTTTCGCAGGAGTATGGCGCTTCAGTTGACTGGGAACTGCCAAAGCGTTTCTTCTTCAGCACTGATTTTTCCTATACCATCAACTCGCAGCGCTCAGCAGGCTTCAATTATAAACTGCCGTTGTGGAATGCATCCATCAGCAAGCAGGTAATGAAGTTCAACCGCGGCGAATTTAAATTATCCGCCCGAGACCTGCTGGACAAGAACCTGGGCATCAGCCGCAGCAGCAACAGCAATTACATCGAAGATTCAAGGGTGCTAACGCTTCGCCGCTTCTTCACACTAAGCTTCACTTACAGCCTCAACAAAGTTGGATTAAATAATACTGGCGGAGGAGGAAATATGAGGGTGATTACAAGATAAGTGTTCGGATCAGTCATCCCGCAAAACTGAAAAGCCATTGCCATTGCAGTGGCTTTTTTAGTACCTCTTTCATTTAAATGATTTTGCATCCGCAAAAAAAACATTCATGTCAATAGCCTGTCAGACAAATATTTTCAATCCGGGTTTGCCGAAACTGGTTCGCAAAAAAAATACCCGCAAAGCTCCCTTCTTTCAAAACATGCAATAATCAGGAGCTCAGGCCGAATTGCTACGTATTGGCACCGTGCTGTATTTGTTTCTGCAAATACCAGTAAGGCAATTTAGTGGGGTTTAGCCCCTGCATCGCAGGTAGTGGAAAATGCACAGCCATTTTCCCGGAGAAAGAAATGGCGGGCCTTCGCAGGTATGCAGCCCGCCGGCTGAAGGGGTAAAGCAGTAAATGAAAGCTTGATAAATAAAACCGGGATTCCCGGGCCTAAAAAAACTATCTGCAATAAAATAGCCGCTGCAGGTTGCAGCGGCTATTTTAATTCATGGTTATAATTTAATTTCCCCTGATCTGAATATTTCCTCTGCCACCCTGGTTATTCTTCTGCATCTCTGCCATTAACTTTTCACGCTCAGCTTTGAATTCAGCAGCCGTATAATGTTTTTTACCGGTGGGCTCTTTGATCTCTGCAAGATCTGCTTTTTCCGAAAGGGAAGTAACTGTGAATCTTTGTTTGCCATTATTGATATCCATCTCCAGTATCAAGCCCGGTAATTGCCCCTGGTATTCTGCAGGGCCTGCCGGTACAGGTATATCAACTGCATACCAGGCAATAACCGTTGCTGTATCCTGTATCTCCTTGCGTTCCATAACACCATTGTTAATGTTCATCCGCATTTGGGTTGATATCTTTTCAACAACAGCCTTCATACAGGTATGGTTCAAAATGGTTTTTGTTTCACCCGTCATTTTCCATTTCAATTTGCTTACACTGTCATCCACAATAAAGGTCTTATCCATAAACTCCCTTTTTTCCGTACGCTTACCATTACCGAAATTGGTGAACAGCACATCATTACTGCCCGCAATGATCATCCTTACCTGTACACCATCACCACCGGCAATATCATTATCATCATCTTTTTCAACAGCCCGCCACAGGGATGTGGTGGGCCCGAAGATCAATTCAAAATTATCCTTCCGGGTTTGTGGCATTTCCTGGTCTGCCCCGTTAATGTTAAAACGTGCCACCATCTGGCTTACCCTTTCATAAACCACTTTGCCTTCTTTCTGTTGTGCATTTGTAATGCCTGCCGTAAACAACAGGCATCCTGCAATAATTATCTTTTTCATGTTTAATGTTTTTTCAAAACTAAAAGAAGGCACTGTCAATATAAGTTAAGCCACCTTTGTTTTAGGTTAATAAATGTTAAAGGCGCTTTCAATAGCAATCCTGATTACCTACATTTGTTGCCAGATGAAACGCAGACACATACCTGGTCCGGCATTGATGATCCTTTCCATCATAGGTATAGCCCTGTTCATGTTCTACTGGCTGGCTGATACCTACAACCGCGAAGAAAAAACGCTGAGAACAAAAACAATGGCTTCCTATGCCAGCGTTGTTCAGCAACTGCAGGCCACTAAATTAAAACTGAACAGCGCTTTAAGGGATTCGGCCTTACCGGGTATCCAGATAAAAAAAGTGATCAGGAATTTTAATACAGACGACTCCATGACTGTATCAATGCCTTCAAAAAGGGGCATCGTATCCATTATAAATGCGGCGCAGGGAAGGGTAAAAAACACAGTCAAAAAGGATTCTGCGCATTTTATGATCGCCATAAATGAAACAACCATTACCAATGACTGTACCCGGCTCAATACACAAAGAGAATTTAAGAAAGATGACAGGTTCATTCAGCTGCTGTACAATATAGATTCGCTGCAGGATTCATTAAGTGTTCGTGAAATTGATTCATCCTTCCGTAAACAGATGATCAGGGAAAAAACAGATATACCCTTTTCTATCAGGGAGGTTAGGGGAGAAGCCGCCATCAATGAAACATCGCCCAATACAATAACCATCGGGTTTGCCCGCCCTGTAGGCTACAGGCTGGAACTGGGTAACACAAAGCCTTACCTGTTAAGACGAATTGCCATGCCGGTTATTTTTTGCCTGCTGTTACTGGGTATAACGATACTTGCCTTTGTTCTGTTCTATAAAAACCTGCTCAGGCAAAAAAGGCTGGGCGAAATAAAGAACGAATTCATCAGTAATATCTCTCACGAATTAAAAACGCCTGTTGCAACGGTAGGGGTTGCCATCGAAGCATTAAGCAGCTTCAATGCCATGCAGGACCCCGAACGCACCAAAGAGTATCTTGACATTTCAACCAACGAACTGCAGCGGCTTAGCTTACTGATAGATAAAGTGCTAAAGCTTTCGATGTTCGAGAATAAAGAATTGGACCTTCATTATGAGGATACAGATCTTAAGGAGATCACAGATGAAGTACTGCTTTCGCTGAAGCTGCAGTTTGAAAAACAACTGGCAACTGTAAGCCTGGATGTAAAGGGTAATGTTCACATTCAGGGCGACAGGCTTCATTTACAGAGTGTGATCTTCAATCTGCTGGATAATGCACTGAAGTATAGCAAAGCAAATCCTGTTATTCATATTGAAATAGCTGAGAGCGGGGATGAAATTATTTTCACCATAAACGATAATGGTATTGGCATAGCCCCGGAATACCGGGAAAAGGTATTTGAAAAATTCTTCCGGGTGCCGCACGGGAACACGCACAATGCCAAAGGATACGGGCTTGGTCTCAGTTATGTGGCCCGGGTCATTCAAAAACACCGGGGAAGCATCCGGGTACAAAGCCAGCCGGGCAGCGGCACCAGCTTTATCATTCATTTACCCAAACAGCTTTCATGAGTGCCATAAAAATACTATATGCAGAAGATGAACTTTTCCTGGGCAAGATCGTAAAGGAAAGCCTGGAGAGCCGCGGCTATGAAGTGGTGATGGAAGCCGATGGCAATAAAGTGATAAGCCTTTTCAAAGAAAATAACCCCGATATCTGTATACTGGATATTATGATGCCCAACAAAGACGGCTTTAGTATTGCCAATGAGATAAGGGAGCTGGATAAAGATGTGCCCATCATTTTCTTGACCGCTAAAACACAAACCGACGATGTGGTAAAAGGTTTTAAACTGGGTGCCAATGATTATATACGCAAGCCCTTCAGCATTGAAGAGCTGATTGTTCGTATTCAAAACCTGCTTCGTTTAAAACCCAATGAAAATATAACTGACAGCAGTATACACTACATTGGAAAGTATTCATTTCAAATTAACAGGCAGATTCTTTCGATCAATAAAGAAGAAAGGAAACTATCGTTCAGGGAAAGCCAGCTATTGGAATTACTAAGCACAAACCGTGACAAGATAATTGACCGCAGAGAAATCCTGAACCTGCTTTGGGGAAGTGATTCGTTCTTCAACAGCCGAAACCTGGATGTGTACATCACTAAACTCCGCAGCTATCTTAAAGAAGACCCTGCCATCGGGATCATTACCATCAAAGGCATCGGCTACCGGTTTGTTGCTTCCTGATCTCCTTTGATTTGCTGTAATGCTTCGGCGGTTTCTGTTACCGGAAGGTCGCAGGTTTTATCCCTGCATACATAAATAGTGGTTTGCCCGGCTATACTTTTGTTTTCAAGCAATGGCAGGTTACTGTCTGCCTTACTTCCTGATAAAATAATATCGGGCAGGTAATGCTTATCGAACTGGTGACGCTTATTATTACAGTCTTCGCCCAATATTGCCACTTCGTACAGCGGGCTTGAGAATAAAGCCTGGAGCACACCCCAGTTTGCATAAAAATAGATATTGCGCTGCACATCGGCTTCCACATTTACCAGCATTTGTTTTGCCATGCCGATGTACTCGTCCTTACTTAAAAAATGTCCCAGCAGGAAAAGGTTCTTTGCCATTTCACTGTTGGAGGAGGGGATCACATTATCTGCCAGTTCCATCTTCCTGGCAATCAGGTCGGCATATTGGTTGTGCGTATAAAAGAACATCCCGGTTTCATCATCAAAAAAATGTTCGAGGGAGTAATTCAAAAGACGCTCTGCTTCCACTAACCATTTTTCTTCAAAGCTGGCCTGGTACAATTCTATAAAAGCTGAAATGGTAAAAGCATAATCATCCAGCAGTGCATATATCGAAGCTTTGCCGTTTTTATAATTCCGCATCATTTCCCCGCTTGCAGTAATCATGTTTTGCAACAGAAAACTGGCTGCGGTAACAGCAGCTTCCAGGAAAGTGCTTTCATTAAATACACGGTATGCTTTTGCATAACCTGTTATCATCAGGGCATTCCAGCTGCTCAAAATCTTATCATCAAGGCCGGGCTTAATACGCGTGTTTCTTATTTTAAGCAATATCGCCTTGCAGCTTTCAATTTTTTGTTTAAGCTCATCTACTGGTATTTGGAACAGGCTTGCCAGCGTTTCATCTGTTTTGTTTCTTAGCAGGATATTATTGCCATGTTCCCAGTTCCCTGCCGATGTAATATTGTAATACACACAAAACAATTCAGCATCCTTGCCCAGTACTTCGGCCAGTTCCTCCTTTGTCCAAATGTAAAATTTTCCTTCCTCCCCTTCGCTATCCGCATCCAGCGATGCATAAAATGCACCTTCGGGGGCCGTCAGCTCCTGCTTCACAAAATCAAGTGTTTCAAAAACCACTTTCTTATATAATGGGTCTTTTGTTGTCTGGTAAGCCTGGCTGTAAAGCGTAACCAATTGCGCATTATCGTACAGCATTTTTTCAAAATGCGGCACATGCCAGTTTGCATCGGTGGAGTAACGTGCAAAGCCTCCCAGTAAATGATCATAAATTCCTCCAAAGGCCATATTATCAAGTGTGGCGGTCAATGCTTTCAGCGCCTCCTCATTATGGCCCAGGTAATGATAATGCAACAAAAAAGCCCAGGCCGATGGCATGGGGAATTTAGGGGCCCGGTTCTCTCCCCCTCTCACAAAATCAATATTGGGTTTCCAGGTTTCAAACAATTTGCCGAGGTCCTGCAGTAAAAATTTTTTTTCGCTTTGCTTAAATGTTACGGTCTCTGTTACATGAATACCCTGTGTAACCTGGGCAGCACTTTGTTGCAGCGCTTCCGGTTTAGTTTGCTGCATATCCGCAAAATAGGCCAGCATATTCATCCACTTGTCTTTGGGGAAATAAGTGCCTGCATAAAAGGGCCTTCCATCAGGCAAGGCAATGGCATTGAGCGGCCAGCCTCCACGGCCTGTTATCAGTTGCACAGCGGCCATATATACCTGGTCCACATCAGGTCTTTCTTCACGGTCTACCTTTATGCAGATGAAATGCTTGTTCATTAATTCGGCAACTTCTGCATCTTCAAAACTTTCATGCTCCATCACGTGGCACCAGTGGCAGGCAGCATAGCCAATGCTGATGATGAGCATTTTATTTTCTGCCTTTGCTTTTTGCAATGCCCTGTCGCCCCAGGGGTACCAGTTTACCGGATTGTGTGCATGTTGCAGCAGGTACGGGCTGCTTTCATTCACCAGGTCGTTCGTATATTTTCTCGGTTCTGCCATATTAGATAATGAAGGAGATAAAGCCGGTTAAAGTTAGCGCATATACAAATAAAAAGCAGCAAGCCTGTGATGGTTTGCTGCCTCAATCAGGTTCAACTTATGTTTAATTTTTTTTGCCTGATTTGCTGATCACATATTTTCCGAATTCGATCAGTTGTTTTGCATCTAAATATCCCTCGGACACAGAAACGGATTTTTGATCGGCATCCATGATCAGTAAAGTGGGGTATGCAGCTATCTGGTATTTTGCTGCAAATGCAAGTCCATCACCCTTTTCCATGTCAAGCGCAATATTAATAAAGTTTTTATTGAAAAATTCTCCGGCTGCTTTATCTGTGAATGTATTTTGTTTCAGCATCCTGCAGGGCCCGCACCAGCTGGTGTAAGCGTCCACAAAGATCATTTTCTTTTGCTTTTTGGCTTCGGCAACAGCCTTGTTCCAGTCTGCTTCAATGAACCGGATGCCAGGTTCGGCAGCAGTAGCTGCTGTTTTTATGGTGAATTTCTCTTTACCGGCAGGTGCAAAAGCAAGCGTCAATGCAACTGCTATAGCCAATAGTACCGGAAAAAATATTTTATGCTTCATAATACTTTGATTGAACTGCAAGTTTATTCTTTTATAAACAACCTCAGTATAGTTTAACATTTGGTTAATCGTCACCGGCTTACCTCCCAAAATCATCCTGCAACCTTACAATATCATCCTCATCAGAAGGATTAGCAGCATCCGTATGCTGCCAGATCTCTGCCACGATGCCCCAGTCGCTCAGGCCTATCAGGCGGTGCCTTTCGCCCTGTTGCAATTTAATTTTATCGCCGCGTTTTAAAATATGCTTTTGCTCCTCTTCATCGGTATGGCTGGTAGCTACTGCCACTTCTCCCGCTATACATCTCCATATTTCTGCCCGGCGGTGGTGGTATTGCCAGCTTAATCTTTTTTGCGGCGCCACCATTAAAATCTTAGGGCTTAATTTTTCAGAAATCTTCAGTTTTTCAAAATCTTCATCCGGAAAAAATTCCGTGGCAAAGGCTGCTGCCTGGGTTTCATCAATTACAAAAAAACCGCCCCAGGGGCGTGAAAGATCCTGCTGAACAATATCCAGGTCTTTTTCTGCCAGTAAATTTCTTGCCAAGTCAAATGCCTTTGTATCGTTTTTCATAACACAAATCTATTGTATTTCTTTTTCCAGATCAGCTATTATCTTGCTGATCACATCATCAAGCCTTAAAATAATATCTTCTAGTTTTCCGCTTGCATGCAGGTCTGCCGCATTTTTTTCCAGGTTAAGGATATCTTCTTTAAGAGAATGTATGCCAAGACTGTCTAAAGATGGTTTGATACGATGCGCTGCTGATCTCACTTTATCAAGATCGCCTGCTGTATAAGCTTCCTTTATTTGACTGACTGTTGCCGGCCCCTGTTCAATAAACAACCGAACCATCTTATCAATAAAAGCCTGGTTACCCTTTGCGATATCCCTTAGTTTACTGAGGGTGAACAAGGAGCTTTCGCTTTTGACAATTTCTTCTGCCCTAGGCAATACAGGATCCTTTTCCTCAAGCCATTGTGCCACAATTTGTATCAGCTGATTTTCCTCAAATGGCTTCGACAGGTAATCGTTCATGCCGGCTGCAAAACATTTTTCATTTTCTCCCCGAATGGCATTTGCGGTTAATGCTATTACCGGAACAGAAGATTTAAGTTCTTTACGAATGACTACCGTAGCATCAAGCCCGTTCATCACCGGCATCTGAATATCCATCAAAACCAGGTCGAAGTTTTCTGTGCCCAGCAACTCAACGGCTTCTTCCCCATTAACCGCTTCTGTAACCAGCACACCATATTCTTTTAAGATCGTCTCAGCTACCAGCCGGTTCATTTCGTTATCATCCACCACCAGTATTTTTTTACCCGTCAGGAGGCCTGCATTCGAGTTTGATTTGATCTTTTGCGGCAGGTCTTTTTCATCTCCCTTTTCCAAAGTGAGCCTTATCCTTATATCTGTTCCTTCACCCTTCCTGCTTATTACCTTTATTTCCCCGCCCATCAGGTCTACCAGTTGCTTGGTAATGCTCATTCCGAGTCCTGTTCCGCCAAAACGCCTTGCCACGGACTCGTCTTCCTGGCTGAATTTTTGGAAGAGGTTTTGTACAAAAGAAGGGTCCATCCCAATCCCTGTATCTCTCACACATATCTCTGCCTGCTGCGTTTTTGCCGTATCACTTATTATCTTACAGGATATATCCACCCCTCCTTTTTCAGTAAACTTGACTGAGTTGGAAACAAGGTTCAGCAATATTTGGTTGATCCGGTAAGGGTCCCCTTTCAGGATCGGGCTCAGCCGGGAATCACAATGCGAATTACTTAGTATCAGTCCCTTTTCCTCGGCCTTATGCATCATAACCTGCATCACCCGGCTCATAAGCAGCTTTGGTTCAAAACCAATTTTTTCCAACGACAACTTGCCAGCCTCTAGTTTGGAAAGATCAAGTATGTCATTTATTATGATGAGCAGGTTTTCTGATGCAGTTGTAATGGTTTCCAAATAGCCCTGCTGGGTGCCATCCAGTTTTGTTTTCTCCAGCTGGCGGCTCATACCCATGATGGCGTTCATAGGTGTGCGGATCTCGTGGCTCATGTTAGCCAGGAAGGTCTGCTTGGTTTGAGCCAGTTGTTCGGTAACTTTTTTTGCGATCTTCAGCTCCTTCTCTGCCTTCACCCGGTCGGTTATATCCACCGCAAATGCAATTACATAAGGTTTTTTACCAGCCTCTTCTTTCAGGAAATTATTGTAAAGCGTATAAATAATATCTCCCTGTTTACTTTTAACCCTGAAGATGCCGCTAAAGACTTTCTCTTCAAGAATTTTATTCAAATAATTTTCCTGAAACAGGGGCTTGTCCTCTTCGGGTACGAATTCATGAAGATAATGACCAATCATTTCTTCGTCTGAATAGCCATATATGCTGCCAACAACCGGGTTTACCGTAAGGAATTTTCCTTCGATATCATGGGTGCTGATAATAGCCATACTATGATCAATTACATCACGATATCTTTTTTCGCTTTCGATGATCTCACGCTGTATATTTTTTATTTCCGTGATATCCATTCCGTAACCAATCACCAGGTCCAGTTCACCATTGTTGTTCAAAACAGGAAACATGTTGCGCATCACAAACCTGGATGTACCATCCGGCTGTTTAAGCTCTTCTTCCCAAAATTTTAATTTTTTGGATTCTTTTACACTATTGAAGATTTTTCTTCTTCCTTCAACAATCGATTGGGGCCTGTTGCGATATGCCGCATAATCTTCATCCTTTTTTCCGATGATCCATTTTCTAAGTTCCTCATCTTTTATACCAACAGGGTTTACATAGAGGTACCGGTGCTCACTGTCAAACACGGCAATATCAGAAGGAATATTATCGAGTATCTCTTCGTAGAATTTTCGCTGTTGTTCCAGTTTTTTCTCTGCGTTTATTTTTTCAGTGATATCCTGGTACACCCAAAGTTGCCCATCATAGCGTCCATCGCTCCAGATAGGTATGAAGTCGCGTTCAAAAAAGCGTCCGTCCACCAATTGTAGTATGTCGCCAGTAACGGCTTTTCTCTCGGCCAGCATTTTCTCAATGCCTTCAACAAATGCATCAGGATTCACAAAGAAATGCCTGGCTTCCTCAGCCGATTTTGAGCAATCGATACCAATCAATTGCGAAGGATCTGCCTCAATATTGAACATCTTACAAAACTGCCTGTTCACCAGTTTGATGGTCCTGTTCTCGCTTTCAAGCAAAACACCTGCTTGCAGGTTGGTAATCAGGGAAGAAAGACGGGTAGCTGTTGTTTCCAATTCCTTTTCATTCTCCTTTTGCCGGGTGATGTCTGAATGGGTTCCTATTATTTTTAATGGTTTGCCTTCCTCGTTTTTTTCTATTACCACTCCCCTGTCCAGCACCCATTTAACTGTTCCGTCTTTGTGTATGATTCTGTACTCAAGCCTGTGATGGTCAATTTTTCCTGTTCTGTAATTATCATCATTTGCCTGTACCAATTGTTTATCTTCCGGATGAATGCTGTTGTACCAGAGATTTACATTGTTTTCATACTCGTGCAATGTGTACCCCAGCAACCGGGATTCCTGCTGTGAAAAACTGGTTTGCTCGGTAATAAAATCGTGTTCCCAAACATCATCGCCCAGCTTTTGAAGGGCCAGATTTATGCGTTTGTTGAATTCTTTAAGTTTTTCTTCAGCCTCATGTTCCCTGGTAATATCTTCTTCAATTGCAAAGAAGCTGATCACATTTCCTGATTCATCAAATACGGGTTGCCCGTTGATCCTCAGCCAATAGCCATTACCGCTCTTCTTATAATTATATATCTCACAGCTAAAAGGCTCCGCATTGCTGATCTGTTTTTTTATGTAAGCTACCGTTTCAGGATTTGTTTGCTTTCCCTGTAAAAAACTGCCGGGTATTTTTCCTGAAACCTCCGGTAAAGTATAACCGGTAAGTTTTTCAAAAGCCGTATTCACCCATTCAATACGTCCTTTGGCATCTGTTATGATCACTGCATTGATCGTTTGCTGAACGATCTGGGATAATCTCTCCAGTTCACGCCTGTCTTTCTTTTTGGCCGTAATATCCCTTCCATAGATATTGATATACCCTTCATCGTGCATAGTTACACAAACAAAGGAATAGTCAATACCCTCAGAAGAAGCTTCGATGACCCAACGCTTATTTGTTTTATCTATTTGTGTGGCAATCAGCTTAAAGAAGTCATCATTGCGGTATAATTTGTTTTCATACTCCAAAAAATCAAGACTGGCGGCTGCAGGGTTATTTTGCAACAGGTCTCCTTCAAAATTTATGCGGATCATCGGATCCGGGTTCTCTGTTGGGAATAAAGCTATATCGTGAATGGCTTTATTGGCTGCTTTGAGATCATCCTTTTGCTTGCTGACTGTTCGTAACAGAAATTTAAGATCATCATTGGTATGCTCATGCGTTTTCATCACATGAAGCAGATCGGTGGTGGAATCGTGAAAAGCAAAATCGTGCAGTGATAATTTGTTGTCGGTTATTTCTTCAATGGTATTGAACCAGGGTGATCCGATAAACAACAATTGCCCTGTTTCGGGAATAATATCTATCTGTCCGCGTAAAATATTCTTTTTCTCATTAAAGCACTCTATAACCAGCAGCTGTTCGTTAAGGGAACTGAGTGTTTCATAACCGGGTTTATCAAAGTATGGCCTGAGTACCCGAAAATGTTGCTGGAAAGGTTTTCCTTCAATATCCGGAAATACCTTCTTCATCGAACTTCCGGCCGATTCGATTGTCATATCCGGGTTAACAAGGATATAGAAAGGGAATATGCGGTTAAAATGCGCCTCCCCGAATGTAAATGTAAATGCCATGTTTGTTTACCAGCTTACTTTAAATATTTCATGATCGCTGCCCGTATCCCTGCTTCGCAAAAGCTCAATGATAACGTTTGTATCGTACATTTTGCCAAGCCCCTGCAGCAAGCCCCTTACAAATTCCTGCAGGCCCAAACGTTTGGAAAAATAATGCACATGCAAACTACTTTCTTCTATATTGGATATCCTGAATTCGGGCGGGGTAAGTTTAGGGTAGATCAGCATGATACGGTTATGAAATAAAGGAAGGTTTATCAAAAACTCCCTCAGGCTGTTGCCACCGGCCTGCATCAGGCCACCGTATTTTTCCTTACCGGTTTTCAATATCCACCATTCTCCAAAAACCTCCAGCACTTTTTGAACAGGCATGCCTGTTTCTTCACTAACTGCAGTGGCAAGCTGGTACGTGATAGAATCATCGTATGGTTCGCTGCTCAAAAAATAATCAACCTCAATACCACTTCTTTTTTTAACGGCATCCCACATTTCATCGCCATAATTGGCTTTTACCAGCTCTTCAATGGCTTTGTTTACGATCCCGTACATATAATTAATTTTTTATAAAAGATAGTGCTTTTTTACCAAGCGTACTAATCAATGTATTTCCTATAACGAGACTTACTTGCCAATTATTTAAACCGATTCAAAAAAAGCAGTTATGGTCATGGTTTGGTTATGGAGCTGGCAGTCGTTACCATCGTTAAAGGGTGAAATTTCTCCATAGGAATAAAAACCAGCGAGTGCGGTTTGATGATTAAAGGTTTTGTCAACAGCCAGCACTTCTTCTGCTGTGCTTTTTCCCAATACAAGCTTCCGGCCCACACAGCTTACAAGTAAAGCAAAAGCAGGTGTGTTTTTTTGATATATAAGACTTTGTGCTGCTGCTACCGAAGCCGCTTCTGTAAGTCTTTCAAAATTGGCTTTCATGAATTTTATCTTCGATCCTGCCGGTACATCCCCCGCAAATGTCATGGAACTTTCTTGTTCATCAATGGAAAGAATGGTGCGTACTACCGGTTTTGCTGCCCCCGGTATTGTTACATACAAGGGAAATAAAAGGGCGGATGCAGGCAGGTTTGCTGCCTGTGGACCCAGGTATTTCTTATAAAGTTCCAGGGCATTTTGGTTTTCAATTTCATACAGTACATTGTTTTCCGATCTGGTAATTTCCTTTTCAAGTCCAAAAATATCCCAACCACCCTGGCTGCCATGTGTTATTTTTAATGCATCTCCATAAAAGCCGGCTGCTACAATATTACCCTGTACCGGTTGTTCATTGAGGCCTACCAGCGTTGATTCGAAATTGGCATCGTCACCTGCAAGTCCGCCTGTTACCAGCACATTGGGTCCGGTTCCAATCTTTAAACCTTTTACCAGTTCGCTGCCATTTACCAGTTGCCCGTCAGAAAAAACCATCAAATAGGTAAGATCTTTCACGGGCATTTTACCAACCAGCGCCATTGCTGCTTCATAACTGTTTGAATAATCTTCAATATTTACTGAGGCTGTCAGGATCTTTGTTTTACTAAAATGAAGAGCAGCAGCCACCAGGCTGTTGTCCAGTACCTGGTCCTGGTAAATTTCGCCTGCAGTACTGCACATGATAATTTCGGAGTCTGCAAATTGCTCCTTGATGCGTTCATATATATTTGACTGTTGCAGTATTTGCTTACTGCCAAAGCACAGAATCAGCTGCGGATTTTGAGTATCCGTTTTAGTATTTGAAGGGTGCTTTTCCCACTTGTTATTACTGTACTGAAAAAGGGAAGCTGTCATGTTAAAATGCTGGTTATATTAGTTAAGCGTACTAACAGTATATAAAACCATGCCTTTTTAATAATACTTCTTAACTATTTTATTTTCAAGCAAAAAGATGTATAGAATAACTATATATAAAATTGTACCTTGGAATTTTTTCCATTATCTGGAATAAAAGTGCATGACTTTTGTAATGTGCTGCGATAATCTATTTTATTTCCGGCGCATTAACCAAACTATTTAAATCTCACCTTCTTTCATCATTTTGTAGATCGTACTTTTTCCGATATCAAGCTTTCTTGCAGTAGCAATTACATCATTATCATTTTGGCTGAGGTAATACTTGATGATATCGCAGGTATGCTGCCTGAGTGTTTTTTGTGCTGAAGTAAACAGGCTGTCTTTTTTAACCGGGGAAAAGGTAATATCATCTGCCTTAATTTCATTTCCTTCGCACATCACTGCTGCCAGCTCAATCACCATTTTTAATTCACGCACATTTCCGGGATAGGTATAATTCATCAGCTTGTCCTTTGCTTCTTTTGAGAAGCTGATGGTTCCTAATTTATTCTCCTTTGCAAAATTGTCTGCAAAATATTTGGCCAGTATCAATATATCACCGCCCCTGTCCCGTAGCGGGGGCAGCTCTATTGGCATGCCTATGATCCTGAAATAAAGGTCCTCCCGGAAATTTCCTTTTTGTACTTCCCCGGCCAGGTCTTTATGTGATGCCACGATAAGCCTTACATCCAGTTTTACGTGCTCATTACCTCCTACCCTTACCACTTCCCTTTCCTGCAAAACCCGCAGCAGCTTGGCCTGCAGACTTAAATCCATCTCTGCGATTTCATCCAAAAAAATAGTGCCGTTGTTTGCTTCTTCAAACTTACCGGCCTTTCGGGATATGGCACCCGTGAATGCCCCTTTCTCATGGCCAAACAATTCACTCTCCACCAGTTCCTTTGGAATGGCAGCCATGTTAACCGCCACAAAATTCTTTTTCTTGCGGTCGCTGTTATAGTGAATGGCTTTGGCAACCACTTCCTTACCGGTACCGGTTTCGCCGGTAATTGAAATATTGATATTGGTCTTTATGGCTTTTTCCATCAGTGCAAAAACTTTCTTCAGTTTCTCACTTTGACCGATAATGGATTTGTCAAAAGAGAATTTTTGTCCCAGTTCCTCTTTTAAAGATTCCACTTCCTTCTTCAGCTCCTGGTTTTCGCGGATGCGTATGATGCTGTTCCACAAAATATCCTTGGTAGCCTCGTCTTTTATCATGTAATCATTAACCCCCATCTTCAGCAGGTTCACCGCCACTGTGATGTCCTCCTGCGAGCTGATCACAATGACGGGTACAGCCGGATTGATCGCTTTGATCTCTTTATATAGTTCATCCCCCTTCATATCGGGCAGGGAGAAATCAATGGTTACCAGGTCGGGCTTCAGGTACATCTTGGCCAGGCAGGCTTTGGCCGTTTCAAAGCGGGTTACCTTATAATCCGGGTTCAGGCTAAGGTGATAAGTGAGTATCTCTCCATACCAGGGATCATCTTCTACTATATAAATATTGTATTCACTCATAACTCGGAGTTTATATAACTGTGTACATTTTTTGGAAATCCTTATAAATCTATCCTGATTAACGCTTAAATGGCTTAATCATTATTAATTATGGGCAATTAATTAAGAAGGAGCCTGAACAAACTACTACAATTTCCCTCATATAGAAAGCTTTCTATATTATTATTAATAAGTTTTCTAACATTTAAATCTAACAATTAAACGTTTTTCAATCAGGCTTTTATCAAACCAGCAATTTTTCCCAAAAATATACATTTTCCACAATTAGGAAAAACCTTGTTTTCGTAATAGCCGCAATACAATGATTATCAGCGCTTTAATTTTTGGCACTGACATTGAAAATTCCGTATCACTTTAAAAATTTATACTTATGAAAATTGCAATTGTTGGAAGCGGCTATGTTGGTCTGGTTACCGGGGCCTGCTTTTCTGAAGTTGGCATCGATGTGATCTGTGTCGACATCGACCAAAAAAAAATTGAGAACCTGAAAAACGGGATCATTCCTATTTATGAGCCCGGACTGGAGGATATGCTCAACCGGAACATAAAAAAAGGAAGGCTCCAGTTTACAACCCATATCGCGGAAGCTATTCAGGACTGCCAGGTGTTGTTCATTGCCGTGGGCACACCACCTGATGAAGACGGATCGGCAGATCTTAAGTACGTACTTTCTGTTGCCCGTGATTGCGGCAGGTATATGGAAGACTACCTGCTGGTGGTAACCAAGAGTACCGTACCGGTTGGCACCTCACAAAAAGTAAGGGCCGCCCTGCAGGAAGAACTGGACAAAAGGAATGCAGACATAGAATTTGACGTGGCATCCAACCCCGAATTCTTAAAAGAGGGCGCAGCCATTGACGACTTTTTAAAACCAGACAGGATCGTGATTGGCCTTGAAAGCGACCGTGCACAGGAACTGATGAAAAGCCTTTACAAGCCTTTTACCCTCAACGGCCACCCGGTGATATTCATGGACATCGTATCTGCCGAAATGACCAAGTATGCTGCCAACTCCATGCTGGCAGCCAAGATCAGCTTCATGAATGATATTGCCAACCTCTGCGAAATTGTGGGTGCCGATATCAACCTGGTACGCAAAGGAATTGGAACCGATACAAGGATCGGCAACAAATTCATTTACCCCGGCATTGGCTATGGCGGCTCCTGCTTCCCTAAGGATGTGCAGGCCTTGATCAAAACCGGCGAAGAATACCAGTACGACCTGCGGGTTCTTAAAGCTGTGGAAGCCGTTAACAAGGATCAAAAACTGGTTTTGTTCAATAAGATCAAAAAGTACTTCAATGGTAATTTACATGGTAAAACCATTGCCCTGTGGGGACTTTCCTTCAAACCGCAAACCGATGATATGCGGGAAGCTCCTTCCCTGGTGATCGTACAAAAATTACTGGAAGCCGGCGCTACTGTAAAAGCCTATGACCCTGTTGCTATTAAAGAAGCCACGCACCATTTTGGCAACAGCATTACTTACTGCGACGACCAGTATGAAACCTTACTGGATGCTGATTGCCTGGCCATACTCACGGAATGGCCCGAGTTCAAATTCCCCAATTTCAGGATCATCCATAAACTGCTTAACACCCCGGCCGTATTCGACGGGCGCAATATCTACGACAGCGCTGAAATGAAAAAACTCGGGTTCACCTATTTCTGTATTGGTGTAAATACCGCCAATAAGAACAAGGAAGCCCAGCCTGTTGATTTTTTGATGGAATTTATTAAAGCCTGATAAACCTGTAAAACATGAAACGTAAAAAAATACTTGTAACAGGCGGCGCCGGTTTTGTAGGCTCTCATTTATGCGAAAGACTGCTGAATGAAGGCAATGAAGTGTTTTGCCTGGATAATTTCTTTACCGGCCAAAAACAAAATATCGTTCACCTGATAGGCCAGCCTTATTTTGAAATGATACGCCATGATGTAACGGCCCCGTTCTTTATTGAGGCAGACGAGATCTATAACCTGGCTTGCCCTGCTTCGCCCATACATTACCAGTACAATGCCATTAAGACCATGAAGACCTCGGTGATGGGCGCCATCAATATGCTGGGACTGGCAAAAAGGATAAAAGCTAAGATCCTGCAAGCCTCTACCAGCGAGGTTTACGGCGATCCCCTGGTGCACCCCCAGCCCGAAACCTACTGGGGCCATGTGAACCCGATTGGTGAACGTGCCTGCTATGATGAGGGCAAACGTGCGGCAGAAACCCTGTTCCTGAACTATCACAAACAGAATAATGTGGAGATCAAGATCATCCGCATCTTCAACACCTATGGACCAAGGATGCATCCCAACGACGGAAGGGTGGTATCCAACTTCATTGTGCAGGCGCTGCAAAACCAGGACATCACCGTGTATGGCGAAGGGCAGCAAACAAGAAGCTTCCAGTACGTGGACGACCTGGTGGAAGGTATGATCCGCATGATGGCATCGCCGTCCAATTTTCTGGGCCCGGTGAATATTGGCAACCCCAACGAGTTCACCATCCTGGAACTGGCACAAAAAGTAATTGCCCTTACCGGTTCCAAATCACAGATCATCTATAAGCCACTGCCACCCGATGACCCGATGATGCGCCAGCCCGATATAAGCCTGGCCAAAAAGGAACTCCAATGGGAGCCCGGCATCCAGCTGGAACAGGGATTAATAAAGACCATTGACTATTTCCGTCAAACACTCTGAAGTTACTAAATCAATAAAATCATGATATCCGAAACAATGAACCCGGGCGGCCTGGCTGCCCTGCATACAGAAAAACTGTACGACATGTGCATGATAGAAAGGCTATGCCATCAAAACACAGAACGCATACAAAAGCTGGTTGCTGTTTTTATTGACCAGGTGCCCCGTGCCATGGAAGAGATCAAACTGGCCTATGCAGCCGGCGACCTGGCTACAGTAAGAAAAACCACTCATCGCATCAAACCCACTTTAAGCTATTACGCCATTGTTAAAATTGAAAAGGATGTTTTGCAAATCGAGAAAATGGCCAAACAGGGTATTGCCTCTGCAGAACTGGAATTAAAAATAGCCAGGCTTGACAAGGTTTTGAGCGAAGTGGTACAAAGAATGAAACAGGATTTTTTTAACATACAATAAACCCAACCCTATGAAGAAAAAGATACTGGTTGTGGATGACGAAACAACCATCTGCCTTTTACTGGAAAATTTTCTTTCGCCTGACTACGATGTGGTAACCATCAATAACGGCGAAGAAGCGCTGGCATGGCTGGAAACCAATCTGCCCGACCTCATCATCAGCGATATTCAAATGAGCCAGATGGACGGCTTCGAATTCCTGGTGAAAGTGCGCCAGGCCGGCTTTACCAAACATACACCATTTATCATGCTGTCGGCCAGGGCCGAAAGCAAGGAAAGAATTAAATGTTACCAGCTGGGCGCCCAGGATTACCTTACCAAACCTTTTAACCCCGAAGAACTGGAAGAGCTGGTGAAGAAGAACCTGTTCCCTATTCATTATACCATGACCTGGTAATAAAAGCACAAATATCCTAACCGATGAACCCAATACTAAAACTGTTATACGTAGGCAATAACCCCCAATATTTCGGCGAGGTTTCCATACAACAGAACTGTGAGCTGGTGGCCGTGCCCAACAACCTGGCAGCTGTTAACTACCTGTCTGGCGAGCAGGACATCTGTGCAGTGATCTGCGATTACAACCTGCCCGGGCAAAATGGCTTTTACTTATTCGACTGGCTGCAAAAACAGCCGGCGCTTGCCAAAACCCCCTTCATTCTTTTATCCGGCGAATTCAGCGCCGACCTGTATAAAGAAGCTTTTGCCAAACAGGTGAAAGACTATTACAGCACTGCAGTAACTGCGCCTTCGGTGATCCTGGAACGGGTAAAATATCTCTGTGCTGCACGTACAAACAGTGTTCACTCCACTCTGTCGGCCTATACACCCGAGGCTTACAAAATGCCCTTGTCCAAAAGGATATTCGACATTGTGGTGGCTTCCACTGCTTTATTGCTGGCAGCGCCCTTCCTGCTGGTCATCATCATTGCCATCCGACTGGAATCGAAGGGCAAGGTATATTACACAGCAAAAAGGGTGGGCCGCACCACTTTCGATTTCTATAAGCTCCGCTCCATGCGTACCGGATCGGACAATCTGCTGAAAAAACTCGCTAAAGAAAAAAACCAGTACAATAAATCAACTGCCCAACCGGAGGCAGACCTGCATAGTGCATGTCCGCATTGCAGTGAATTACCAGCCGGGCAATATTGTTCCCCGCTGATGTACGTAGACGATCAGCAATTATGCGAATACTGGTACAATCACCAGAAAAAAGAAAGCGCAAAGAACAGTTCCACTTTCGTAAAGATCGTGAACGACCCCCGCATCACCCGGGTGGGAAAATTCATCCGCAACACCAGTATTGATGAGCTGCCCCAGCTGATCAATGTGCTCAAAGGCGATATGTCGATCGTAGGCAACCGACCCCTGCCGGTGTACGAGGCTGAATTGCTGACCGTGGATGATCTCTCTAAAAGATTTCTGGCACCTGCGGGCATCACCGGCCTGTGGCAGGTGGAGCTGAGGGGTAAGGGAGGCGATATGTCGGAAGAAGAAAGAAAACGCCTCGATAATGAATATGCCGATCATTTCAGGGGTAACAATTTCTCTTTTTGGTACGACATCAAACTGATCCTGAGGACCATCCCTGCCTTATTACAAAAAAGCACCGTTTAAAACTGTTTGAAATAAAAATGAAAAACCGCATTATCCAAATACTGTTGTTCGCAATGGCTGTTATTACCGGCCAGGCCAGCGCCCAGTCAAAAGCCGGCGACTCCATTCCCGTAAAAAAAGAAACCCCGCTACCTGCCCTTACCGTGCTGATCGATTCAGCGCTTAAGCACAGCGGTATGGTAAGTTACCGCAAATATGATGTGCAGGTAAAGGAAGCCAACTTGGTAACCCAACGGAACCAGTGGCTGCGAAACTTCGGTGTGCAGGGCGATACCAGGTATGGCACCATCGATGCATTTTCAACCAACAGCAATGGCCTTACCTCCGGCTATTCCACCAATACCAGCAGGCAGTTCAACTATGCCATTGGTGTATATATCAAAATACCTGTGTTTGATTTCGCAAACAGGAAGAACATCATTAAACAAGCCAGGGCAGAGATAGAAGAAGCCAAAGGCATTGAGCAGGCCCAGCAGGAAGAGATCAGGCAGCTGGTAATAAAACAATACCAGGACCTGCTGCTGAGGCAAAAACTATTGAGCATCAAATCTCAAAACCTGGGTACCGCCACGGTAAACATGGAAATGGTGGAAAAGGAATTCCGTAATGGTGTGATACCCGTAGCCGAGTATGTGAGGTTATCTGATATGACTGCCCGCATTCAGTCGGAATACGAAATGGCGCTTTCAGATTATGTGCTTAGCAAAAAACTGCTGGAAGAAACGGTCGGATTTACATTCAGTAACCCTGAATTAAAAATAAAGAAATGAAACTGATAGAACTGACGAGGCTTATCTTAAAACACCTGGTACTCTTAATTGTGGTACCGGCCGCACTGGCCGTGCTGGTTTACCTGCTAACAGGCAAATCAAAACTGTCTTACACCTCAAGCACGGTATTGTATACGGGCCTGGCCACGGGATCTTCCATTGAAATGGACAAGTCCTTTAACTATTTTGCCACCAATACTGCTTTTGATAACCTGCTTAATATCGTCAAATCAAGGGAAACCCAGGAAGAAGTTGCGATACGCCTGCTGAGCCAGCACCTGGTATTAGCAAAGGCCGATCCAAAATATATCTCATCCAAATCTTACGAGAAGCTGAAGGATAAGATACCATCCTACCTCTACAATTATGTAGTAAGGGACGCCAGCCAGCTGCCTGCAGATACCCTGCAAGACCCCGCTGATTCCCTGGCTGTAAAAGAAACGATCAATGTTCCCAATTCACCACTTTTTCCAACCAGCATCAATCGCCAGGCATATGAAAAAACAGTGGAGAACCTGACTAAGCTGATGAAAAGCAGCGATACCAATTTTGTGTACAAGCTGCTGAATTTCCAGGACGAGCATTATTCCATCAAGGCCATTTCCACAGTGAAGGCAGAAAGAGTGGCCAACAGTGACCTGATCAAACTGAGCTATGAAGTGGATGATCCCGGCATCTGCCAGCAAACCCTGGCCATTTTTAATGAGGTATGCATAAAGAACTACCGGCACATCAAAGAGAACCGCTCGGATGATGTGGTAAAATATTTTGAAGCACAGCTTGCAATGGCCAATGTGAAATTAAGGGATGCAGAAGATAAGCTGCTCGGGTTCAATAAGGCCAACAACATCATCAACTACTACGAACAAAGTAAGGCTGTGGCCATCGTAAAGGAAGATATGGGTGTTGATTATGCCAATAAAAAAGCCCAGCTGGCCGGCTCGGTGGCGGCAGCCAAAAGACTGGAGGACAAACTGAACATACAGCAGCAGATACAGGTGAAGAGCAGCGCCGTGATCGATAAAAGAAAAGAACTGGGCGATGTGAACTATGAAATTGCAACTGCCGAAGCTGAATCAGGTGATGACGCTGCAACCACAGTAAAGATCGCTGCACTGAAAAAAAAGGCGGAAGGCTTAAAAGCCGATATCAAAAAAGGTGTGGGCGACCTGTACACCTATCAAAACACCACCGAAGGCTTACCGGTGCAAAAAGCACTCTCGGGCTGGATAGACAATGTAGTTGAGGCCGACAACCTGAAGGCCAAGCTGAAAGTGATGGACAATAATAACCGGGAGTTTCAGCAGCAGTACGCTGCCTATGCACCTGCAGGCGCCACCATCAAGCGGATAGAAAGGGAGATCAATGTATCGGAACAGGGATACCTGGAACTGTTGCACGGTCTCAACCTCGCCAAATTAAAACTGCAGGACAATGAGCTCTCTTCCAACTTAAAAGCCGTTGACCAGCCTTATTATCCCATCCAGTCGCAACCCCGCAAAAGAGGTGTACTGGTCATTGCTGCCGGCATGCTTGGTTTCATACTGGTACTGGGCATCATACTGGCTATGGAATACACAGACGATACCCTGAAGAATGTTAAAAAAGCTTCCAGGATTCTGCAGCTGCCCGCTGCCGGTATGTTACCTAAGATATTGCTGAACCCGGGCCGTGTTGATATTTCCTTTGTTCAGAACAGGTTGCTGGAGATCAGCACCCAGAACATGGAATTGCTGGTGGCAGAACAAGGATTTGACAAGCCCGTTAAAACGGTGCTGTTTACCAGCACGCAAAACAGGGAAGGTAAAACAGTAGTTGCGGCTAATATGGCGGCCAAACTGGTGCAGGAGGGCAGAAAGGTTTTGTTCCTGAACTATGCAGCGCCCGGCCAGGCCATTAGCAAACAAAGGAAATTCCCGTTGCTGAGCAGGCTGCTGGGTTATACCGATCCGAGAATAAATTTCAACAGCCCCTTGCTGGCGAAACCTTCAGAGATCTTAGCCCCGGGCCATTATTTTACCTATGCCCTCAATGAACAATTCTATAAGGCATCAGGCTATACCGATATACTGGCGCAAAATAATATTGCACTTTCTTTTGAACCGGAATATGTTTTCATTGAGCTGCCACCGCTTTTATATAACAATCATCCCGCTGCACTGGTTAGCCAGGCGGATATGAGCATCCTGGTATGCCGCTCCAACAGGTTGTGGGCCGATGCTGACCAGACTGCGCTGAACAGTATCATGCCCTTGTCGGGACAGCGCCTGGCCTTTATGGTGAACGGGGTGGAATTAAAAGAAACCGAATCCCTGCTGGGTGAGCTTCCTAAGAAAAGCAGCGCCCTTCGCCAGAAAGTAAAAAATACTTTCCGGTTCCAGTTCTATTCAAAAAACCAGATCTAAACCCAACTTTGAAAAAGAAGATCAAACATATCCTCCGTGAAGACAATTTCCTGTCGCTTGCAGGCAACCTGCTGATCGCCCTGTTTGGAATTTGCAGTTTTGCCCTGCTGGCAAGAACCTTAACAACCCCTGAGTTCGGGGAATGGGTCTTATTTATTGCAGCAGGTTCCTTCGTGGAGATGTTCCGTTTTGGAATTACCAACACGGCACTCATCAGGTTCTTATCCGGTGCAGATGACAAGGCAAGAATACAACTCACCGGCTCCAACGCACTGATCGGGCTGCTGGCAACCACTGCCGTTACCGGGCTGCTCATCATTTGCAACCTGCTGTTCCATCAATCCATACAGCGCTCGGGCTATGGTTTGTTTTTTACCTGGTACCCTTTACTGGCTTTCCTGAACCTGTTCTGGAACAATGCGCTGGTAATATTACAGGCCAGCCGCAGCTATGGAAAAATGCTGGTACTGAAAGCGCTGAACAGCGGCAGCTTTTTTATTGTACTGATCATTAACCTGTTTTTTTTCAAAATTAGTTTGAACGGGCTGGTATGGGCTCTGCTCCTCACCAATGCAGCCACTTCGCTGCTGAGCCTGGTGGCAGGATGGGATGGTTTCAACTGTATCGTAAAAGCAAATAAGCAAACTACCAGTACCATTTTACATTTTGGCAAATACACCACTTTTACTTTAATAGGCACCAACCTGCTGCGCAACGCGGATACCTTCATCATCAGTCTGAGCCCGCTGGGAAGTACGGCTGTTGCCTTATACAGTATACCGTTAAAGCTCACCGAATTACAGCAGATACCTTTACGCAGTTTTGCGGCCACAGCTTTTCCGAAAATGTCGAAGGCCAGCCTGCAGCAGAAAGCCGGGGAAGTGAGATCGCTGTTTTACAGTTATGCAGGCGCCCTTTCGTACCTGTTCATTTTCCTGAGCCTGTTCACATTTGTGTTTGCCGATCTTTTTGTGATGTTCCTGGCCGGCAGGCAATACCTGCAAACCAATGCTGCCCTGGGTTGCAGCGCACCCGATATCGTTCGCATATTCTCAGTGTATGGTATGTTGCTGCCGATAGACCGCATGACCGGTATCACGCTGGACAGTATCAACAAACCGCAGGTGAATGCACTGAAAGTATTGTTTATGGTCATGGCCAATATCATCGGTGATATGGTGGCAGTGTTCCTCTTCAAATCCTTGATACTGGTTGCAGTCTCTTCCATCCTGTTCACCATTGCGGGTATCTGGCTTGGGATGCATTTCCTGGATAAAGAATTACAACTGCAATACAATCATATTTTCTCGAACGGGATTAGCTTTTACAGAAACCTGGTAAATAAAATAATGCATAAACAACCGGCAGACCTGCTGCCCGGGTAAAACAAAACAGTGTTGAATCAAAATAACAACATACACCCCTTTGATGATTACACCGCTTCTGCAGCGTTGGTAAGGCCGCGTAATATACTGTTGCTGCTGGCGCTGGTACTTGTATCCGGACTGGTAGCCGCAAAGATGCAACTGCCGGGCATAGGGATGTTGTTTGCACTGATCGTTGCCATACTGTATCTGTATATGCTGTTCACAAAACCGGTGGTTGGTGTTTACAGCAGCGTGGCACTGGCCTTTGTACTGATAGGGTTGGGCCGTTATGTAAAAGACATTCAGGTAGGATTAGGAATGGACGCCATACTTATTTGCACTTACCTGGCCCTGTTCATGAACCGCTTTAAAGAACGGGTAAACTGGCAGCCTGCCAATAAAGATATCACCTACCTCTCCATGATCTGGTTTGGATACTCGGTCTTTCAGCTGGTAAACCCCGAGGCACAGAGCAGTGCTGCCTGGTTCAGTGGCCGCGGTGTGTCGGTGTATATGTTCCTGCTGGTACCGCTCAGCTTGCTGCTCATTAATAACAACAAAAGGCTGGATGCGATTTTGTATGTGTGGGGCGCTTTTTCGGTACTGGCCACATTGAAAGGTATCATGCAGCTGAAGTTTGGGGTGGATGCGGCAGAGCAGGCCTGGCTCAATGAAGGCAATTACAAAACACATATATTGTTTGGCAAGCTAAGGGTGTTCTCGTTCATGAGTGATGCAGGGCAGTTTGGCGCCAACCAGGGATATACAGCGGTGGTATTCACCATTTATTCCATGGCCCAGAAAACAAAGGCTAAAAAATATCTGTTCCTGGCGATAGGCCTGCTGGGCCTTTATGGTATGATCATCTCCGGTACCCGTGGCGCCATGAGCGTACCACTGGCCGGATTCATGACCTTCTTCGTCCTTCGAAAAAACATTAAGGTATTGGGCATTGGCCTGGCATTGCTTGCGGTGGTGTTCGTCTTTTTTAAATACACAACCATTGGTCAGGGCAACGACCAGATCAGGAGGATGCGTACTGCTTTCGACCCTAACGATGCTTCCCTGCAGGTAAGGCTGAACAATCAAAAGATATTAAAGAACTACCTGGCCACCAGGCCTTTTGGCGGAGGCATTGGCCATGGTGGGGTAAAAGCACAACGGTATTTACCCAATGCATTCCTCTCGCAGGTGGCAACAGACAGCTGGTATGTGCTTGTATGGGTGGAGCAGGGCATTGTGGGTCTATTACTGCACCTGTTCATTCTCTTCTTCACGGTGGGCAAGGCTTCGTACCGGGTGATGTTTAAAATAAAGGACCCTTTACTCAAATTAAAGATCATGGCGCTGATAGCCGGCATGGTGGGTGTGATGGCAGCTTCCTATGGCAATGCTGTTCTGGGAGGTATGCCAACCGGTATCCTGGTTTATATATCCATGGCCATTATGCTCAACAGCAAAGTATTGGAAACAGCCGCAGAAAAAAATAATAAAGAACTAAACCATAACCTATGAAAGGAAAAGACTTCATCATCACCGGCCTGCAATCCTGGGATATTCCCATTGGCTCCAATGCCATCGATATCGCAAAGGAAATTGCCAAAGAGAACCGCGTATTGTATGTGAACAGTCCGCTGGACACCATGACCCTTTACCGCAATAAACCCACACCCGAAACAAAGCGGCGTTTGGAGGTTCTGAAAAGACAAACCAGTCCCATCCGTAAAATTTCTGATAACCTCTGGGTGCTCGATTGTACTTTTTCTGTATGGTCTGTAAATGCGCTGCCCGATGGACCTGTGTTCGACAGTTTCAACAAGATGAATAACAAAAAAATATTCAACTACATCAAAAGAACAGCCGCAGAACTGGGGTTCACCAATCCCATCCATTTCATCGACAACGATATTTACCGGAGCTTTTATGCCAAGGACATACTGGATGCTTCCCTCAGCGTGTATTACCGCCGCGATAATGTGCAGCCTTATGCTTACTGGAAAAAACATGCAGTGCGTTTGGAACCCAGGCTTATACAGAAAAGCGACCTGGTGGTATGCAATTCGCCGCAACTGGCCGATTATGCCAGGGCTTTCAATACAAAAAGCTATGATGTGGGCCAGGGGGTCGACCTGTCGGCATACAACCCCGATATGGAATTTGAAGTACCGGAAGCCCTGCAGCAAATACCGCAGCCCCGTATTGGTTATATCGGGGATATCAACAGCATGAGGCTGGATGCGGACCTTTTATTTGAGCTTGCTAAAAACAAGCCAGCCTGTTCCTTTGTGATGATCGGTAACGAGGACCAGGTGTTTAAGAACCATGCCCTGCACAGCTTATCCAATGTTTATTTCACAGGCAGCATTGCCAAACAGGATGTTCCCAAATACATGCAGGCACTGGATATTTGCCTGAACCCGCAGCTCATCAACGAGATCACCATTGGCAATTATCCCCGCAAAGTGGATGAATACCTGGCCCTGGGCAAACCCGTGATAGCCACGGCCACCCAAACCATGGAACTTTTCAAAGACCATGTTTATCTCTGTAACAACGCAGAAGCATACACAATGGCAGTGGATAAAGCATTGGCAGAGAACACAGCTGAGAAAAGAGCTGCACGTATACAGTTTGCCCGGTCACATTCCTGGAAAAACAATGTGGAGCAGATATACAAACAAATAGAAACCCTTTTAAACTAAACACTATGAACTACAGAAATATCCGTGACCTCAACGAGATCATCCTGAAAAGATTACACCTCATCCCAAGGGATATCGACCTGATCGTGGGCGTGCCCCGCAGCGGCATGCTGCCCGCCAACCTGCTGGCCCTGTACCTCAACCGTCCTTATACCGATATCCATTCTTTTTTGAATGGCCATATTTACAAGGCCGGCGCCAGGGGGCAGTTCTTCGATATAAAGGAATTTAAAAAGATACTGGTGGTAGACGACAGCGTGGCTTCCGGCGCTGCCTTAACGGAATGCCGGAAAAACCTGGAGCACCTGGAAACAGCGTTCGATATAAAATACTGTGCAGTGTATGTGATACCGGGTAAGGAAAAAATGGTGGACTATTATTTTGAAACAGTGCCGCTGCCCCGGTACTTTCAATGGAATATCTTAAACCATACCACGCTGGAGAAAGCCTGCTTCGATATTGATGGTGTGCTCTGTGCCGACCCGCTGCCCGAACAAAATGATGATGGCGAAAAGTACATCGATTTTATTTTGAACGCCCCGCCCCTGTTCATACCCGGCAGTAAAATTGGTACCATCGTTACATCACGTCTTGAAAAATACAGGGCTCAAACCGAGACCTGGCTCAAAGCCAACAATATTAAGTACAATGAGCTGGTAATGCTTGACCTGCCCGATATGGCTGCCCGTCAAAAAGCCAATAACCACGGCACACACAAGGCAAAAGCATATGCATCCAAACCCTATGTACTCTTTGTGGAAAGCGAGTATAACCAGGCTGTGGAAATAAACAGGCTCACCAAAAAACCCGTACTGTGCACTGCCAATTTTGAAATGATATTCAATTCCGAGTCGGTACTGTATAATTTAAAAAGCGGTAAATATCTGCCCTTCCTGCGCAGGTATGGCCTCAAAGCAAGAACCCTGCTGCGCAAATTTAAAGCAGCCATACCTCAGCACAACTCATTACAAAAAGCACAGGTTCGCTAAGTACCGGGCAAATCAATTAATTCTATGACTATTTACAATATCATACAAACACTGCTGATGACCCTGCTGGGATCAGCAACGCTTTACATATTCATTTTTGCTGTTGCCGGTTTGTTTTACAGGCAACAGGTTTTCCCTTTACCGGAAAAGATGCAGAAGATCGCTGTATTGATCCCCGGTTATCGTGAAGATGAAGTGATCGTTGAAGCAGCCCGATCGGCCTTGCAGCAAAAATATCCCATGTCGTTATTTGATGTGGTGATCATAGCTGATTCATTTAAACAGGAAACGCTGGATACCCTAAAACAATACCCGGTAAAACTCATAGAAGTAAGCTTTGATAAAAGTACCAAGGCCCGGGCCCTGAATGCAGCCATGTACCTGCTCCCGGATGAATATGATATAGCCCTGGTGCTGGATGCCGACAATATTATGGAACCAGAATTCCTGATGAAGATCAATGCAGCATTGGCGCAGGGCCACCTGGCCGTGCAGGGGCACCGGACCGCTAAGAACACCAATAATTCCTGGGCGGTGATGGATGCCGTTAGTGAAGAGATCAACAATCATATTTTCAGGAAGGGGCACCGGGCATTGGGATTGTCTTCTGCCATCATTGGTTCGGGCATGGCCTTCAACTATAATTATTTCAAATCGCTTATGTCAACTGTTACAGCGGTGGGTGGTTTTGATAAGGAGATCGAGTTAAAGATGCTGAAACAACAGCATACAATACATTACCTGAACGATGCCATTGTGTATGATGAAAAAGTGCAGCACTCCGAGGTATTCGGAAATCAGCGCAGGCGCTGGCTTTCGGCCCAGTTACATTATTTCCGGAAGGACATACTTACTGCAGCCGTTCACCTGCTTACCAAAGGCAATGCAGATTATTTTGATAAGGCCATTCAGTTTATCCAGCCGCCGCGTATTCTGTTATTAGGCGCTGTATGTATTTTCGGAACCGCTTTCCTTATTTCAAACGGGTTGTTACATACGGGCTGGCTCTTGTCTGCATGCTGGCTTTGTATTGCAGCAGCCTGCATACTGTCTTTCTTATTTTCCATTCCGCGTAAATTCTATAACAGCAGCACGTTGAAGGCGCTGGTAAGCCTGCCAAAAGGCATGTTTACCATGTTACTGTCGCTGATGAAAATAAAGGGGGCCAACAAACAATTCATTCATACCAAACATACTGCAACCACGCAACCGCAGTAAACCTGCGGGCAAAAAACTATCCTATGAAAAAAAACCGACTTGAAAAACTGGAAGCATTGCGGGGTTTCGCTGCCCTGTATGTAGTGCTGTTCCATACGCTGCCGCAGAAAATAATGCTGGCAGGCATTAATGCGGGCATGCTTTTTCGTTTTGGGCCCGAAGCGGTGATTGTTTTCTTTGTGCTGAGCGGCTTTGTGATCAAATATACTTTTGAGCGGTCGGCCGATAAAAGTTTTCGATACTATTTTATCCGCCGCTTCATCCGGCTCTATATTCCCCTGTTCTTTATTTACCTGCTGGGTTATGGAATCAAATGCTACCAACAGGGCCTGCTGGCCGACCCTGAATGGAAGACACTGCTCGGAAATATCTTTATGCTGCAGGATGTGATCTCTCAAAAACCAAACGTGGTGGCAGGCGCTTACATGGGCAACGGGGTACTGTGGTCGCTATCTTACGAGTGGTGGTTTTACATGCTGTATTTTGTACTGGCAAAAAACATCAGCAAACAGAAGATCAATACATGGGTGAACATCCTGGTAATAACGGCCGCAGCCTCTTACCTGGTTTATCCTTTCATTGTAAACCGCCTTGCTATGTATTTTGCTATCTGGTGGATAGGTGTACGGTTTGCCGAAACATATCTTGAAGGAAAACCATACAGCATACGCTCTGTTATGCCTTACGCATATGTACTGGCAGGCATCACAGCTATATTGGGGCTGAATCTTTATATTCATTTTAATTACACAAAAACATACAGCTACCCGCTGGTTGCTTACCCGTTCATTGAGCTGAGGCATTTTGTTTTCGCCATCCTGGTAATGTTTGGCGCCATCATATGGAAAAACCTGAAGTGGTTTGCATTCGACAGTTTATTTGGCTTGTTCAAATACCTGGCGCCCTGCTCCTATGTAATTTATATTTCGCATCATTACCTGGTGGTGGATGCAACCTACCTGCATTTTATCAACAACACAATAATTGAATACAGCCTGTACATCATCATCATGATACTGTTTTCATACCTGCTGGAAGTGGTAGTGTACAACCGCATCCGGAAATTAATTATTGGCTAAGCCAGCATAAAAAATAACTATGAAAATCGGAATAGAAGCACAACGCATATTCAGGAAAAAGAAGCACGGCATGGACATGGTGGCGCTGGAACTGGTGCGCAACCTGCAGGAAATTGACCGGGAGAATGAGTACTTCATTTTTGTAAAACCCGATGAGGACAATACGGTACTGAAAGAAACCGGAAACTTCAACATTGTGCCTTTAGCAGGCGGCGCTTATCCCTTTTGGGAACAGCTGGCCTTGCCCAAAGCAGCAGCAGCAGCGGGTTGCCAGGTGTTGCATTGTACCAGCAACACAGCGCCGCTGAGATGCGATATTCCCCTAGTAACCACCCTGCACGACATCATTTATATGGAAAGCACTTATGCCGGTTTACTTACCGGCGGTGCTTCCGCTTACCAGAAATTTGGTAATGCCTACCGTAAAATGCTGGTGCCCGCTGTCATTAAGAAAAGTAAAAAGATCATTACGGTATCTCATTTCGAAAAAGAGCGCATCGGTAATTACTTTAACATAGGCGGCAATAAAAAGCTGACAGCAGTTTACAATGGGGTGAGCCCGCATTTTAAACCCATTACCGACAAGGGCCGGTTAAAAAGCATCAAAGAAAAATACCGTTTGCCCGATAATTATTTTTTCTTCCTGGGCAATACAGATCCTAAAAAGAATACCAAGGGAACCGTAAAGGCATTTGCTGATTTTATAAAACAAACCGGCCTGGATTATAAACTGGTAATGCTGGATTATGATAAAGGCGAACTGGAAAAAATGCTTTCAGAAATTGGCAGCCCGGAAACAGCAGATAAGATCATCCTCACCGGTTATGTGGCAAACACCGATCTGCCGGCCATTTACTGCCAGAGCAAATTGTTCCTCTACCCTTCTTTACGTGAAAGCTTTGGCATACCCATGCTGGAAGCCATGGCCTGCGGGGTGCCGGTGATCAGTTCCGATACTTCTTCTATGCCCGAAGTGGCAGGCGATGCAGCGCTGCTGGTGAACCCCTTCGAGCCGGCAGCAATCACTGCAGCCATGACCAGGCTTTGCAATGATGAGCAGCTTTACCGGCAACTGGCAGCTGCAGGAAAAGAACGGGCTGCCCGCTTTTCCTGGAAGGCAATGGCCGAAGACTGCCTGCAGATCTATAAAGAAATTGTTCAAACCAAATCCTGAAACCCAACCTTATAAAACCCTGACCTATGCAAATTTTACAAATCATTTTCTGGATACTGGCTTTCATCGTTGTGTACACCTATGTTGGTTACGGCATACTGTTGTACCTGGTCATTAAGATCAAACGGGCCTTTTTTGCATCAAAGAAAGTTTTCGATGAAACTTATCAGCCCGATGTTACCCTGTTCATTACTGCTTACAATGAAAAAGACTATGTGGAAAGCAAGATGAAGAATTCCCTGGCGCTGGATTACCCGGCCGGTAAACTGCATATCGTTTGGGTTACCGACGGATCGGATGATGGCACACCCGAATTGCTGAAACAATATGAGCAGGCAACCGTGTACCATCTGCCCGGGCGCAATGGCAAGATCAGCGCAATGAACCGGGGCATGCGTTTTGTAAAAACCCCCATCGTGATCTTCAGCGATGCCAATACCATGCTGGGAAAAGAATCGGTAAAAAGGATCGCAGCGCTTTTCAGTGACCCCAAAACCGGTTGTGTTTCCGGCGAAAAAAGGATCATTGATAATGAAGCCGACAGCGCTTCGGGTGCCGGCGAGGGACTTTACTGGAAATACGAATCGGCTTTAAAGAAATGGGATGCTGAATTGTATTCAGTTGTGGGCGCAGCCGGGGAGTTATTCGCCATACGCACAGCCTTGTACCGCGATGTGGAGAAAGATACCCTGCTGGACGATTTTGTAATTTCTTTACGGGTGGCGCAGGAAGGATATACCATTCAGTACGACCCCGAAGCCTATGCCATTGAAACCGCATCGGCCAATGTAAAAGAAGAACTGAAAAGAAAGATAAGGATATGTGCCGGCGGAATACAATCGGTGGTAAGACTGAGGTCGCTCCTCAATGTTTTTAAGTATGGTACATTGTCATTTCAATATATATCGCACCGTGTATTACGGTGGACACTCACGCCGCTTTGTTTATTATTACTGATACCGGCAGGTTTTGCACTGGCTTATCATGAAGGCTTATCCGGTGTAGGTTTGTATAGCTTGTTGTTCTGGTTGCAAATGATCTTTTATGCGGCGGCTTTAACCGGCTGGTTTTTCGAGAACAGGCAAACCCGTATCAAAGCACTCTTTGTTCCGTATTATTTCTTTATCATGAACCTCTCTGTATTCCTGGGTTTTTTCCGGTACCTGAAAAGAACACAGTCAGTAAATTGGGAGCGTGCAAAGCGTGCCGGTCTTATCAGCACGTCTGCAGCTTCATAAAAGGATACACAAAAATAAAAGGCTGGTTTTTACAACCAGCCTTTTTGTTTTCCGGGGGTATTGTATTTAGTAAATTTTATCTGCTGCTTCTGTGCAAATGTTTTCCAAAACAGCGGCAATGGTTTCTTCGCTGGTATGCTGCTTGATCAAAAAATCGAATGAGCCGGATTTCATGGCATTAACAGCCAGGCTAAGGTCCCTGGTTGCGGTACAGAAAACAATACCAATACCAGGTAAATATGCTTTCGCTTTTCTTAACACTTCCAGTCCGTTCATGGCCTTCATCTTATAATCCAGGAATATTACGGCCGGGTTCAGGTGCAGGTTACTGATGCAGTCTTCCCCGCTTTCGAAATGCAGTACACTGGTATAGCCCAGGTTAATAAGCAATTCCTTCATATTAGCGCTCCATAATGGATCGTCATCAACAATAAAGATCTTTTTTTCTGATACTGTTTTCATAGTTATTATTTTATAAACAGGGTCTCCAATATAATGCCAGTTAAGTAACATATTGACAACCAGCAATTTGAAAAATTGAAGCCTGTTTTGATTTTCCATTCACTGGAATCTGTTCTATTTAAGAGGTGGAAATGAAGTTTATCAATACAAAATTCCACTGCGGTTTGTTTCTACCGAAAAATTAATGAGGGGCAAAAATAAACCCGGTGACTCACCCATAAGGTAAGTCACCGGAGGTATAAAAGGCTTGCGGGGTGCAGGTAACAGATGATGCTTTTGAGGGTGGCCTTTACTGCCGGCAGTTATGGTCCGTGTTATTAGTGGTTGCCGGTCTTCATGGAGCCGGCTCACCAGCTCACACAAATATGTTTAATTACCTGCTTTTTGCGGCCTCGTCGCAAATTTCATTCTTTCCTCAGTTTCTGCCTGCAGTTGTTCATAGGTGATGAATCCCTTAGGCATGGGCGATGGTTTATAATTTTTTCTTTGCTCCATCTGAAAGCGCAGGTTGGCTTCGTAATCTATTGGTGGCGGCGCTGCATATTGCATGTAAGGCCTGGTATCACCTTCGCCCCAAAGCGGGTCGTTACCATAGCGGTGATCCTGGAAGTTTACCCGCTTGGCCATGATGCGGTAAGAGAAGGTTACTTCCGACTGACCGTTCTTTTTTTCTTTTACGGTAAAGGAACTGGTACCGGGTATCACATAGAGGTCTTCGCACTCTCCTTCGGGCTGCACAAAAACATGCATGGGATGGGCTGAATCGATCACCGTTACCTGCCTGAAAATAGAGTCGAGTTCTATCGTGCATTTTCCGTTCACCAGTTTACCACGGCCAATGTCTTCAAACCATACTTCGGGGCTTTCCGTAACGTACAACAGCTGGTTGCCCCACTGTGTGCCTACGGAAGCTGATTTGGTACCATTGGCAATAACGTGGTTCCCGTTAAAATATCCCGAGTAATTGTTATTGTTTGCCCGCCAGCCAACAACGGCATAATCGTTATTTCCGGCTGGCGTACCACCACCAAATCCGATCCCTATCACACCAATACCAAACGAGGAGCCGGAGTAATAGCCCAGTACCCCAACGTGCTGGTTGCCTGATGCAATATTGTTATAACCGGTTACGCCTGCTCCGCCGTTTGTGGCAGCAGGAGTGCTGCATATACCGAAAACACCTGTCCGGGTTGAGCTCACATTAGTGCCATCATAATTTCCCAATACACCTGCACCCAAACCAGACCCGCCGTACACGCCCTGCACGGCAGAAAATGCGGTACTACTGGCCGACATCACTTCGCCCCAGGTACCAGCGCCGCCGTTCTGGCTGGTATAACCAGCCAGCGCAAATGGCAGTGTGGCTGTACCTACGGCGTTCAGCAGGTCTCCGGCATAAGGACTGGCTGTAGCCCCTGCCACAATTTCACCATCGGCGGGGTTGATGCGGAACCGCTCCACATTATTGCAGTAAAACTTGAGTGGTTGTGCATTAACGGTACCCATAAAATCGGTGGCAGCAATGGTATTGCCGGCCAGCGACCAGGCGTCGGATAAACTGGCCGATTGCTGCCATACCGTTCCGTCATAATACCAGAAAGTGCCCGTAGTGGTATCATAAACCCACAGACCGGTTGAAGGAGCAGCGATGGCAGTACGTTGGGCCGATGTCATACGCGGTACCAGCATGCCCTGTGTGGTGCTGCTCACATCCAGCATGGCCGAGGCAGCAGGGGCAGCGCCCGTAGCGTTCACAGATGCCTGGCTCAGCCTCAGTGTTGAGCCCACGGTCATTTTGGTAGTTCCGTTATATAAAAGATCGTAAGTAAATGCATTCAATGATCCCAGTGAACTGGCCGCAGTGAGGGTATTGCCCCCCTGGCTCCAGGCATTGGAGGTGGAATGAAATTCTTCCCAGGCTGCACCATTATAAAACCACTGGGAAGCGGTGGTAAGGTCATATACCATCAGGCCGGTGGCCGGCGTGGCAATGGCTGTTCGCTGTGCCGTGGTCATCCGGGGTATCAGCAAACCTTTGGTGGTGGAGCTCACATCCAGCAGGGCTGAGGTATTGGCAACAGCTCCCGTTGTATTTACTGCCAGGCTCTGCGCCAGTACAGGTTTGGGTGTAGCAGTATAAATAAGTGCAATAATGATCAGCAGTTTTTTCATTTGAATTAGTTTTGGGAAACCGGTTGCCCGGGTGAGTTTTAAAATTTTCCGAAATTAAAGAAATTCACAACACGATATTAATTGACCCACTGCATTGTTGGTTTTAGTGCAGATGGCTGGGCAGCAAAGTAATTACCAGCAACGAGGGAAAGCGGCTGTATTGCAGCTACCTATGCAGCATCACAACAGCTGAAGCAACTAAAAAACTCTTTTTTGCTCAAATATGAAAATCGCACCAGGGTAAAAAGGAAAAATATTTTTTGAAGGTAGTTGTGCAACCGCCATCTATGTTACCTGCCGTTTTGGCTACAATCTTCCTTCTAAGAACGTCCTAACAAATCCTCTTAAATAAAATTTATTTTTTTGAACACCTTTCTCAGGCAGAGAAACTGTTTCTATAAATTCTATGTCCACATAGCCAATAATGATGTTGCCAATTTGATATTTGCTTTTGTTTAAGGTTAGTTGTTGTTTAGTGACTTCATAAGTAATACTTTGTCTAGGTATTGAAATTGGATAAATTGTTTTTGGTTTAAATGAAAAACTGTCTGCTGTGATATAAAGATAAAATTCGCTTGCATAAGCAGGAAGTCCGTCAGAGAATGTCAAAGTAATCGTATTTCTGTGTTTTTCTGCATTACAATATCTAATGTCATAACCTCCTTGAACGTTTGTCTGACAGTTTGCTGTAAAAAATAAATGAGCTGTGTCAGCGGGTTTTAAAGGACGGTCATCATTTCTTGAAAATTCTCCAGTGCTGTCATCTTTAAAAACTTCCCAAGAGTAGTCCCACTTTTTTGAAAATGAAAAAGTGTCCTCCATTTGTGAGTTAAAGGAAATTTTGGAATAACTCAATTGAGCAAATGAGGTGTGTCCAACAAATATTGGGTAGAAGAAAAAAATTATAAAGCGTTTGAAGTGTCTCATTAAAATGGCAGGTAACGTTTTGCAGCTTGGCGAAGTGGCGGAAATCAAAGCACAAATGTTCAGTTTTGCACAAAAGTTTAATCGAAGAACTGCCGTTGAATTTATCACTAAACCCGCCATTTTGCCAAACTGCTGTTGGGCGATCGTTATTTTTTATTTGTTTATTATTTTTCTATGTTCGGCTTTTAATACGTTCGGCTTTTGCATAAATACTTTGTCAAATAGAATTAATTTTTCTTGAAATTTCATTGTCACTTGGTCTTTATTGTCGCACCACCATTTATAAAATTCAACAGGTTTTTCCTTGTAAGGAATACTTGCTTTTACTTGATTGTCATAACCTTTAAAGTCAATTCGCATATTTAGACCAAGACTATCACGAAAATGTTCAAAGTGGTTTGCTTTAAGTTTTGAAACCAAAATTTCAAATATTTTTCCGTCAATTTTCAATTTGTGTTTCTGAAAGATTGTATGAAAACTAACAGGATCTTCAACTAACCACTCGGAAATTTTCATTGTTCTTATTCCTTGCTCATTATCGATTGTCAATAAACTTGTGCTATTGTAAAACGATTCTGAATTTGGATGAAAAATATGAATGTTGTTCTTTTCATCTAATTGTGTTGCTTCAGCTTTAATAGGTGTAGAATTATTTTCTAAAAATTCTATGATATTTAGATTGTTTGCTTCGCCACCTTTATGTTTATCTAATAAAATATCAACATCTGATCCAAGGAAAAAATCCTCTACAAAATCCCAACGTTCATCGTTAGAAAAACTGCGTAAAAAGAAATGATCAAAAATTTGATTACTCAAATGATGTCTTTCTAAAGTTTTTGATAATAGAGTATTATTGTAAATATTATTGTTAGAATCTCTTTCAATTCTCAATGGATCATTTATACGAATGAAAACCATTGGATTTTCTCCACCTTTAATTTCAAAAGTTCCGAGTTCGAGCATTTCTAAAAAGTATCCAAGTCTAACGTAATTAATAGAATTAGATTCTTTATTTGTTACATACCGATTTACAATGTATTCGTCAGTATTCCCGAACAAGTTATTTAGTCTATTTGTAAGTGCTGTAAAACTTGCTAAATATTGATTGTTGAAAATTCTGTATTTATAACCATCAATTTCTCTGCGTTGTTGTAAAAAAGCATTTGCTTCTATCACACCTGGTTGAATTAGTCTACCTGAATACGACGAAAGTATGAACTTGCTTATTTTTTCCGCTTTTACTTCGTCATTTAAAAATTTATTTAGTTCGGTTTCCAATTCTTTTTGATTGAAAAACGAACCTTCAAAATTTGCAAATATGGTTTGAATGTTTGCAAATAATGATTGTAGATTTTGATACAAATTGTTGAATGTGTCTAATCTTTCAAATGACATTTTTAGTTGTGGAATTACTTCAATTCCATCATTTCTGAATAAATAACCTGTATAGAAATCACGTTTTACAATTGGAAAACTTTTATCGTTAAAGTTTTGATACCACAATTTATCTAAATCAATTTCTATAATGTTATTTCCGTTTTCTAATGAACTAATATGTGTATAAGTTTCAGCGTATTTTGCCCTATAAATTGATAAGTGTTGATCGGAAATCCTTGCAAAAACTCGAACAAATAATTTTTTTGGTCTTGCAATAATTACGTTAAATCGAGTTTTTGCCAAATAATCTTTTTCGATCATCATCAAAGCTGTTAAAACTTTTTGGTCAAGATCAAGTGCATTTTCAAAAATGTGTCCAAAGTCATCTACAGATAAAAGCAAGTTTCTGCTTTTGTTGTTTTTAATGTATGCTTTGTGAATTTTTTTTAAAACTTCTTTGATTTGGTATTGTCTTAAAGCAGACATTCCGTGAAGTGCTTTTGTAAACCTTTGATCTTGAGAAGAATAATTTAAAGCTGCAAATCCTTTAATTTCTGGTTTTCTTGCAACTCTACCAATTTCTTGAACATAATCTGGTAATAAACCCGAAGGTGCGTGATGATAAACCAACTCGATGTCGGAAATATCTACACCCATACCAAATGCTTTGGTAGAGATCATTATTTTTTTCTGACCACTTTTGAATTGTCTAAATGAAAATTCTTTTTGTTCAGCAGGCATCGCACCATAATATCCTGTTGCAATTTCAAGATTGTCATTGTTGAGTTTGTCGATTATTTGACGAATGTGCTTTGTATAAGGTGTATAAACTAAAGTTTTTAAACCAACTTCATTTATTTTTTTGATGAAATCAACGGTTTGTGCAAGTTTATTACTTTCATAATTTGCAGAAAAACGATCGTGGTTATTTACAGCAAATGTTATATCACTTCTTTTAACTTGTCCTATAAAAACGTGTGGATTGTGCATTACCAAACTATCAATACTATCAAAAACCATATCGTTCGCACCGCCATAAATCGCTGTTGCAGTTACTGCAACCATTGGAAAACTTAGATTGTGAAATTTCCTTACTTTTCTAACGTGATTTCCTAAAAACCAATAATCAACACGAAAATCTCTTCCCCAAGTTGTAATTAAGTGAGCTTCGTCAATTACGAGTAAACCAAGTTTTCTTTCGCCAATAAAATGCTTAATGTCGTAAGACATAAAAAGTTCAGGCGACATATACAAAATGTCGATTTCTCCGCCTTGGCAATTTTCTATAACTCTTTCACGATCTATTAAACTTAATTCACTATTTAAATAGGCAACTTTATCAAAATTACGATCTGTAATAATTGCATTTACTTGATCTTTCATCAATGCAATTAATGGCGAAATAACAATTGTAATGTCACCACTTTGAGAAACGAAAAATGCAGGTAATTGAAAAAGAAGAGATTTACCTGCACCGGTAGGTGCAGTTAAAAACAAATCTCTTGTTTTTTCATTTCTTTTTGAATTTTCGTATTCCTTAATAATTGTTTCTACAATTAAGCCTTGTGAAATTTCAGAAACTTGATTACCAATGTCAGGATTACGATAAACTTTTAATCCACGAAATTCTGCTTTTTCACCCCAATATTTTAAAAGTAAATCTTTTGTCGATTGATTAACTTGATAATCTTCTTTTATTATTTCTTCTTTTAAAAGGTTTAACGAACCTCCAAAATGATTTAAAACATAGTTTACCTTTTCAACATTTTTTATTATTGAGCTATTAATTGGCTGTTTAGGATAAATTTTTACAATTGCATTTTTTTGAAGATTGTTCTCTAAAATACAGGAATTTAAAAAGAAATCTAATGCGGTTTGATCCGAACTAATATCAATATTTTCCAAATCTGAATTGTCGGATTCAATAAGTTTAGTCGCTTCTTCAAAAAGATTTATAGCTGTAAAGTCATCATTTAATGTCTTTACTGAATAAAAGAAGTAATCTTTTATTTGTATTTGTTCAGCTTGATAAATTGGTATTTTTTCTGGTCGTGTTTCGATATTTTCATCACTGCTTTCCTCCAAATATTCATTCCTATTTATTGGAAAGAGTTGTCTTAAATTATCTTGAATTATTATTACTCTGTCTTTAAAGAATGAACTGTCAATATAGTGGATTAGGTAACTAAATTGAGCAAAGGAAAGTAAATGAAATTGTTTTTCAGAATTCAATTTTGTAAAAACGTTTGTAAACCAATTTTTGTCAAAAAGATCTTCATTTCCATTCAAGTGAAAAGTCTCCACGTCTGTTATGTTGTCTAAAAGAGTTGTTTTATTAATTAACTCCGATTGTCCAAGAAGCACAAATATTTGATTTGTCTTTCCTGCACTTTGTTTAGTCAAGATTTCAATTGTTTTGTTAGAGTAGAATTCTGAAAATGTCATATTGTGTCTTTATTTGCGGTCTGTTTGGTATAATGTCGCCCAACGTTGAGGGCTTGCTGCTGTGCTGGAATTTTGTAACGTCCAGCCCGAAACTGCAGCCCAATAGAAATACTGATGTTGAAGATAAGAACTAAAGCCGAATAGAATTACGTCTGCCCGAACTGCTGCTGATAGCGAAAAAAAGATGAGGATTTATTCGTCAGCCAGCATAGCAGCAAGCATCTATGTAAAAGCGGTAATTTGAGAGTCTCAAAAAATTCATTAGTATGAATCAAACTCAAACTACCGCCATACCAAAGTTATTCATTGGAATGGATGTCCACAAAAAAAGCTGGACAGTGCATTTTAAAACAGATCTGTTCGACAACAAGACAGTTACCATGCCTGCAGAACCGGCAGTTCTAATAAGTTATGTTGAGAAACATTTTCCGGGTCATGAAGTTAATTGTTGCTATGAAGCTGGTTGTTGTGGTTACTGGATAGCCCGAGCCTTACAACAGCATCATTGGAAAGTAAGTGTTGTAAACCCCGCCGATGTTCCGCGTAACAATAAACAGGACTGGCAAAAGACAGATAAGCTGGATAGCCGTAATTTATGTAAGCATTTAAGCGACGGCAACCTTAGGGGTATTTTCATACCTGATGAGCAGCAGGAACAACTACGGAGTTTGTTCCGCAGGCGTATTCACCTGGCCCGGCAGTTGCGCACAATAAAAAATCATATCAAGAGCCAGCTTTTATATTACGGCATTAAACTACCCGAACAATTTGATAATCCCAACTGGAGCCGTTTAATGAAACAATGGCTGGCAGAAATAAGTTGGAAATACAGTTGTGGTTCAGCCAGTTTACAAAGCCGGTTAAAGCATCTTGAGTTCTTATGGTACGAGGAACTGCACATCAGTACTGAACTAAGAGCTTATTGCCGCAAACACTACAAAAAAGACTACTACCTTTTAAAAAGTGTACCTGGTATTGGGGGTATTACAGCCTCGGCCATACTGGCCGAGTTAGGTGACCTGCGCCGCTTTAACCGCCTGGATGAACTGGCTGCCATTGTAGGATTGGTACCCGGAATTTATCAAAGCAGCGATAATAAGATCAACCTGGGCTTAACTAAAAGAAGCAATCACCAGTTGCGTAGCTTATTGGTTGAAGCTACCTGGGTTGCTGTCCGAACCGATATGGCCTTACAACAATACTACCGTCAACATGCTCATAAGGAACCCAATAAAGCAATTATAAAAGTAGCCCATAAATTATTGAGCCGCATAAAGGCAGTAATTGCAAGTGGCGTGCCTTACCAATTAGGAGTATTGAAATAAGAGATAATTAAGCTCATCATTAAAGCATGTACAAAAACAGACTGCAAAACATTAGGAGTGGCTTCACACAAAATGAAGGACCACATCGGCAAGCAGGCAGCTGTTTTTATTAAACTAAGACTGATGCAGGTAGCTACCTGAAAATGGCAGACTACAAATAGGATGCGGAGCTGATTATAAAAAATAACCGCTGTGTTTTTGAATGATTGAACACTGACAATGGTTCATTGTTCAACAACTGTAGACACAATCATTCAAACCCACAGCGTCCCAAAAAAAAATTATGTAGTACCGCTTATAAACATATCGAGCCTTTCAAACCGCTTTACATAGGAACCTCATGTTACATGCAGTGTTGTGTAGGACATACCCGACACTATTTTGTCGGATTGTCTTTAACATCCTTTACGGAAAGGGGCTTAATTGTTTTGCTTGAATATAAATCTTGATTGCCATGAGTAAACCAAAAATCTTGAATAGTTTGACCTTGACAATCTTCTATTTTATAAACATACTCCGTTTCCTCTTCTTCAAATGGTGCGGCTAGACCGGCTTTTATCCTTGCATCACCAAGTATACAATAATTGGAGTTTACTACGGGAGGTGTATTTTCTATATAGAAAGCATCATCAAACTTCAATGTGCTATTTGGTTGAAGCTTTATTCGATGTATGTACGGAAAACATAGTTCGTAGTAGAATAAATTTCCGTGATTATGTAAATAAACGTGTTTGATATCAATACTTTCGATAGGTACAAAAAAACTAAGTTTATAGTTTCTGTCATTAGTTGTCGCTCTATAAACCTCAGCCGTATATATTGAGTTTGCAAATACTTTTCTGTAATCGGGAGGCATTATCGGCAATGGCTCAAATGAATCAATCATATAGTCAATATTCCCATCAGAGGACATTGCAACTGTAATTAAGTCATTTGAATACTTTATTTCTGGGATGTGAGTAAAATAGGCAAAATGATTATTTATACACTCTTTACTTCCTCTATAATTCCATTTAGAGGATCTTAAAGTTTTACTACCAGTTATACCGTCATATCCAGCCTTATTTGTGTGATGAAAAAGTTGAAGGTATATGTCATCACCTTTGAGTTTATATTCTCCGCATGCGTACTGTTCAATATCTGCAGGGCCAAATATCTCACAATTGAAAAGCTGGCTTCCGTCTGAGTAAGATTTTATAAAAGAATGATTATAAAATCTCACCTTAACACTTTCCCCATTTTGTATATCGATAAAAAGGTCGCATCCAATGTTGGTTTCATCAATCTTGAAAAGTAGAGGTGCTATAAAGTGTAGCGGCTGCAGCCAACCATTTTTCAGAATAATATAATCAGGAATAATAATTGAATTTCCTGCCTCATGAACAAGTCTACATTTTACCTTTCCTTTGTATGGTTTTGCATCAGTGTATTTGAATCCAATGTACCTAAATGAAGCATAGTGGTGATCGAGATTAGTCTCATATCTGTTGAGTCTTTTATTATAGAACTTATAACCTCCATCTGGAGTAATATTCATCCCTCCTAATATAAGATGACATCTTTTATATTTTTTTCCACTGCCGCATGGACAGGGTAAATTTTTACTAGGTTCCATTCGAATTAAAATAACACCTTCAAGAATTAGGGTTTCTTAAGCATTGCATGTAACGGGCAGGGCTTTATGCAGGTTGGGAAATAGCATTCCGTCCGCCCACACAACTGCTGCCGATTGAAATTATGATGTTGAAGTTAAGTACAAAAGCTCAAGTTTGTTTGTCCAGCCCCGAACCACAGCCCGGCTTTGCAATTTGCTGAAGTTTGCTGGTCCTGCCCAACTTGCATAAAACCTAATGTTGTGCGTTCGTTTAAGTTGATGCTTACTTTGAGTTTCGATAAACATAATGATAATACCTGTTTGGTGCAACATAGTTAGTAATATTCCCCTTGAATTTGTCTTTTATGTACGCTCCGTCAACAATTTGGAAAACTGTGTCCACCTTTGTGGGTGTTTGAGTTATTAGCATAGATAAAGTGGGGTTTGTTTTGTTGTTTTTTTGATAGCGTGCAGCTATAATTAGATAGGATATTTTGGTTGCCTTTTTACTAAGGACATCAAAAGATATATTACCTGTCCTACCGGAAATATCAGACTTAAGATTTGTGATTTTCCCTTTTCTTTCTTCTTTGTTGAATTGTTTGATTTGAAATGGAATCGAATTGTAAGAGCTATCGGTAAAGTGATAATTGATATTGAGTGTGATAGGTGTCGAGGATAAATTTGTTACTGTGTACTTAGAGCAGCTTGATAGCACAACCCCAAAGGAAAATAAAAGTAAATAAGGAATTCTCATTTTGTCTTTAATAAAATATTTGTTTGCGAAGTGCAATTAGTATGCGGAGTGTCAAATAAATGACGCACAACATTTAGTATTTATGTCATCATCCGCAAGCTTCCAACACAAAAAGGTATTGATTTTCAAAACCTTAGTGTTATACATTTCATATTGTTTATTGCGTCAATGACATTTATGATTAATTGTAATGTTTATGATGCTTTCTTAATAACCAGCCTTTAAATAAGTTCCGGAAACTACAGATATAAATATATAATAAATTATGCAAAGCAAAAATTGCAATTATTATTACCCGTCTCCCGCCGCCACAGCGGGCCCTGCCAGTAGAAATATTTCATAGCTCAGTAGAACTTTTACTATCGCCCTTCTTATTGCCCGCTGCTAGCTTTGCGGTTAAATAAATTATATATAATATGAAAAATTTAATTAGTTCGTATCTGCCGGCAAAATCTGCCGAAGAAATGATTTCTGCTATGGAAGGGCAGATCAGCATTTTAACCCCTTTTAAGGTAAACCTTACCGACGAAGAAAAAATCGGGGCACGCACCATGGCCGAAGGGCGTGAGGGCTATGCCCGCCTGGTAAGCCAGGTTGCCAGCGCCCATGTGGACAGCCTGGCCCGGGACCAGGACCCCGCCGAGCTGGAAGAAAAACTGGCTTATGATTCCATGCTGGAAAAGATGAGGCAGCGCTGCCTTACCCTGGTGGAAATTATTAGTGAAACCCAGCTTGCCAATGCGGCTGATATTATGAAGCTGGTTGACGGGTTTGCTGCAAGCCTGCAGGGAAGCCGTGGCCGCAACGGATCGCTGGATAACAGTATGAAAGAAATAGATGAGTGGAACAGGCGCTTCGCCAACCGGAAAGAGGAGCCAACGTCATAAGGTATTAATAATCAATCAGCTGTTAAAGCCCCGGCCTTGTGCCGGGGCTTTTTATTTATTGGCTGTAAGCAAAACAAGCTGTCCGCCTATCAAAAGGGTAGGCTCGCCTACCTATAACGGTAGGCAGGCCTATCAAAAGGGTAGGCGTGCCTATCAAAAAGGTAGGCGGGCCTACCTACAGGGGTAGGCGTGCCTACCTATAACGGTAGGCGTGCCTACCTACAGGGGTAGGCGGGCCTATCAAAAAGGTAGGCGTGCCTACCTACAGGGGTAGGCATGCCTATCAAAAAGGTAGGCGGGCCTACCTATAGGGGTAGGCGGGCTTATGAAAAAGGTAGGCGCACCTACCTACAGGGGTAGGCGGGCCTATCAAAAAGGTAGGCGCACCTACCTACAGGGGTAGGCGTGCCTACCTATAACGGTAGGCAGGCCTATCAAAAAGGTAGGCATGCCTATAAAAAAGGCAGGCGCACCTGGTACCGGTCGCAAACTTTACAAGGCCCGCCGGCCATCGCCACAGCAAATGCCATAACAAAAGAGTTATGATAAAAATTTCTTTTTTATCTTTTCCCTTCCCTTTATCTTCATAACAAAAACAACTTGACCCTAACTGAAGATCAGATATTGACCCTGGCGCCGGATGAAGCTTCCAAAAAATCCGGGAAAGACCTGGCCAATCCTGCCAAATGGGTTAGTAAGGGCGCCAACGACAAAGCATTATGGGGCGAAGCACAGGGCAGCGGCAGCAAACCTTATCAAACACAGGTTGACCTGGTGAGCATCGCTTTTAAATGCAGCTGCCCCAGCAGAAAATTTCCCTGCAAACACGGGCTCGGTTTATTACTCTTTCATGCCCGGCAACCCGGCGCTTTTACCGAAACAAATGCACCTGCCTGGGTTACAGACTGGCTGAACAAGCGGACAGAAAAGGAGGAAAAAAAAGCAGCACAGGAAGACAAGCCCGTGGATGCAGCGGCGCAGGCCAAACGTCAAAAAGCCAGGCAATCCAAAGTGGAAGATGGCATAGAAGAGTTGCGCACCTGGATAAAGGATATAGTAAGGAACGGTATCATATCCATGCCCGATAAAGGGCCCGGCTGGTTCGGGAACATGGCCAGGCGCATGGTGGATGCACAGGCACCCGGCCTGGCTGCCATGGTAAGAACCCTGGGCGAAACCAATTTTTATGCAGAGGGCTGGCAGTCGGTTTTTTTGGACCAGCTCATCAGCATCTACCTGGTTGTGGAAGGCTACAAAAACACCGCCGGCAATGAATTGCTTCACCAGGAAATGAAGACCCGCATCGGCTTTACTCAAAACCAGGATGAACTGAAAGAAGCAACTGGTGTAACCGATACCTGGCTGGTGCTGTGTAAGCAAAGCTCAGAAACAGACAATATTACCACAGAAAAAAACTGGCTGTACGGAACCGGCACCAATCAATATGCTATGGTATTGCAGTTCATCGTTCGTGGCCAGGGTGCACAGTTCACCCTTACACCCGGGATGTACCTGCAGGCCGAGCTGGTATTTTTTTCGGCCGCAATACCGTCAAGGGCATTGATAAAAAAACAGGCCGGCACCCGGGCTGCGGCCGGGTTTGGCGGCTTCAGCAACTGGCAGCAGGTGGCCGGGACCGAAACCGGGATCTGCAGCATGGTACCGGTATGGTCTGAAAGGCCCTATATCATCCGCCGGTTAAAACCGGTAAAATATAATGAACAATGGTGGCTGCAGGATGCTGCCTACCAGATGATGCAACTGAAAAACGAACACCAATACCTGTGGAAATTATTATCGCTTAGCGGTGGCAACCCGCTGGATATGGCCGTTATTGGAAAAGAAGGCTATTACTATCCTGTTGGCGTGTGGCATAATGATGAATACAAAACCCTGTAACAATGGAACTCTGGCAGCAAATTGTAAACACGGCGATGATCGGCACTGATAAAAAAAGTATCAGCAATACCGCTTTGCCTCTGGCATTAGAGGATGCTGCCCAAATTATTTTCAGCAATGAATCGTCTGACAAGGAGGATACCTTTTTACAAATTGCATCGCTGGCATTCGGCTTCAGGCAGGCAGGCCTTATGCCACTGAAAAAAGAGCAGGTTAGCATTGCAGTGGCCGATGCCGAAGAAAAACCTTACTGCAGCAAAATGGCCCTGCAGGTTCTAAAAGATATCTTGCAGGAAGAAAGTATGCCCCTGTTGCATTTTTGGTTGCAGCACTGCAATAATAAAGAGCAGGTAGTACTGCCCGATATGGTGGCCGGGCTTATGGACATTGCCAGCACACAAAAATCTTTGCAATCATTGATTGCCCGGTGCTGTGGCAAAAGGGGCGAATGGCTGGGCCGGTTGAATACATCGCTTCAATTTGCTGCTGCCGGCGCCCCCGAAGAGATCTGGCAAACAGGCACACCGGAACAAAGAAGAAAGCTGTTAAAAGAAACCAGGGCCACCGACCCAGCAAAGGCCAGGGAATGGGTGCAGCAGGTATGGCCACAGGAAGATGCTGCCACCAAAGTCTCCTTCCTGGAAATACTGGAAGATAATATTGGCCCTGATGATATTGCGTTCCTGGAAACCATGGCTGACGATAAAAGTAAAAAAGTGAAAGAGGCAGCGCTCGGCCTGTTAAAGCAAATACCCGGTTCGCCCATTGTTCTTCAATACCAGCAAATACTGGAGCAGGCTGTTTTTTTGAAAAAGGAAAAAGCCATGCTGGGCCTTACTACTAAAACAACTGTACAGTTTAATTTGCCCGGCTCAATCGACGAGTCTGTTTTTAAAAGCGGCATTGAAAAACTCAGCAACAATAAAGAATTTACCGACGATGGCTTTATTATTTCGCAGCTCATGAGATCTGTGCCGCCCTCTTTTTGGGAAACCCATTTGCAACTGAAGCCCGAAGAGATCATCCCCCTGTTTCAAAAAGATGCTACGGGCAAAAAAATGATCCCTTCACTGATCATTGCCATCAGCAAATTCAGGGACATCCGGTGGGCCATGGCTATGATGCAGCATAGTGAAACGTTTTATATCGACATCATTCCGCTGCTTCCTTTGCAGCTGCAGGACCAGTACATTACCAGGCTTTTTGAACGGTTTCCCGATGAAATGATAACCTATGCCACCCAAAGAGAAACAGAGTGGAGCACAGAACTGGCATTGCTGATCCTGGGGCATACAGCAAAGAATATCTACCAGTACAACCGTTCATTCTACAACCAGCATATCCACCTGTTACCGGGCAAGGCGGCTTTATCGCTCGAAAAACTTTCACCGGCAGAAGAGTATCTTAAAACCACCTGGAGCAATACCAGTGATTATATTTTAAAACTGTTATCACTTAAAGCACAAACCATTCAATCATTCAACTAAATTAAAAATATGTCAACAGTCTTACGCCAGCATGCCGAGCAGTTATTTGCTGAAGAACTCGATGCGTTAAAAAAACAGGATTCTGATAAGGTGCCTTCCAACTGGAAACTGTCCCCGCAATCGGTAGTTACCTACCTGGTGGGGGGCAAACTAAAAAACGGCTTTGAGGTTTCTCCCAAATACATCGGCAACCGGCGGCTGATGGAAATTGCAGTAGCCACGCTGGCAACAGACAGGGCGCTGCTGTTGTATGGCCTGCCCGGCACGGCCAAAAGCTGGGTAAGTGAGCATTTGGCCGCAGCCATCAGCGGTGACTCTTCGCTGGTGGTGCAGGGCACGGCGGGTACGGGCGAAGAAGCCATAAGGTATGGATGGAACTATGCCCGGTTACTGGCAGAAGGGCCATCAGAAAAAGCATTGGTGGAAACACCCGTGATGAGGGCCATGAAAGACGGCAAGATTGCAAGGGTGGAAGAACTGACCCGGATCGGTGCGGATGTGCAGGATGCACTCATTACCATACTGTCGGAAAAATCAATGCCGGTTTCGGAGCTGAATATAGAAGTGCAGGCTATCAAAGGGTTCAACATCATTGCCACGGCCAACAACCGCGACAAAGGCGTGAACGAACTGTCCAGTGCATTAAAACGTCGTTTCAACACCGTGATATTACCCGTGCCCGACAGCATTGAGGAAGAAATAGATATTGTAAAAAGGCGTGTGGAGAGTTTTGAAAAAACAATGGAACTGCCTGCAGAAAAACCGGCCCTTGCCGAGATCAGGCGCATTGTTACCATCTTCCGTGAATTAAGAAATGGTGTGACCACTGATGGTAAGACAAAAGTGAAAATACCCAGCGGCACCCTAAGCACGGCTGAGGCTATTTCTGTGGTTAATAACGGGCTTACGATGGCCGCCTATTTTGGCGATGGTCAGTTAAAGGCAAATGATCTTGCCTCCAGCATTGTGGGCGCCATTGTAAAAGATCCGGTTCAGGATAAACTGGTGTGGCAGGAATACCTGGAAACCGTGGTAAAACCAAGAGACGACTGGAAAGATATTTACAGGGCATGCAGGGATTTGTGAGTATTAATTTAACCACAGAGTTACAGGGAGTTTTTTCACAGAGTTTCACAGAGTTAAACAGAGTTTAAAGGAGTTTTTTTGTATGATTGAAAACGAAATAACAGAGAGGATATTAAAATGTGCTTTTAAAGTGCATTCAGCGCTTGGGCCCGGTTTGCTGGAATCTTCTTATAAGGAATGCCTTTTTTATGAAATGCAAAAGGAAGCACTATATGTTGAAAAAGAAAAGCCAATGCCATTGGTTTATGAAGAGGTAAAATTAGATATCGGTTACCGGCTGGATCTGTTGGTTGAAAACAAAGTGGTGATTGAAATTAAAACAGTCGATAGCTTTAATGATGTTCACCTGGCACAAGTCATTACTTATCTCAAATTGAGTAAGTGCAAAGTTGGCTTACTATTAAATTTTAAAGTTGCTTCATTAAAGCACGGAATTAAAAGAGTAATTATTTAATCAACTCCCTCACCTTCGTGAAAAAAAACTCCCTTACCTCTGTGAAAAAAACTCTTATACCTCTGTGGTAAAATACTCATTTACCCCCGTGGTAAAAAAAAATTAAAAATGGCCATACACATCCTCGGCATCAGGCATCACGGCCCCGGTTCGGCAAAGAACGTAAAAGCGTTCTTAGAATCGGTGAAGCCGGATATTGTGCTGGTGGAAGGTCCGCCGGATGCTGATGAGATCCTTCAATGGGCATCTGACAAAGACCTGAAACCACCCGTTGCCATCTTATGTTACCAGCCGGATAATCCCCGGCAATCGGTGTTCTACCCCTTTGCCGAATTTTCACCGGAATGGCAGGCCATACAATATGCCAGGCAAAACAACATTCATATCAGGTTCATGGACCTGCCCGTAGCCAACCAGTTTGCCATTGAAATGGAGGAGCAAAAAAAACAGGCCGGGCAACATGAAAATACTGAACCCGGCGCTGCAGATGCAACCCTTAACAATATGGTTCTGTTTAGCAATAAACATACAAATGCTGCAGACCCGGTTGCGGAAGAGATGCCTGTAGCCGGGAAAATAAAGACCGACCCTATTGCTCACCTCGCCGCCGCAGATGGATTTGATGACGGGGAGAAATGGTGGGAGCATATGTTTGAACACCGCAATAATGCAGAATCGGTTTTTGAAGCGGTTAATGAAGCCATGCAGGCATTGCGGGAAGAACTGCCGCCAACAAATGACCGGCTGGAACAATTGCGGGAAGCGCACATGCGCAAAGTGATTCGCCAGGCAGAGAAGGAAATGTTCCAGTCCATTGCCGTTGTATGTGGCGCCTGGCATGCCCCGGCACTAACCAACATGCCTAAGCAAAAAGAAGACAATGACCTGCTGAAAGGTTTGCCCAAGCTAAAAACAGAATGCACCTGGATACCCTGGACCTATAAAAGGCTGAGTTTCTTCAGCGGATATGGCGCCGGTATCCTGTCGCCCGGCTGGTACGAGCATATTTGGAAGCACCCCGCCGATGACGGCACTTTATGGATGGCCAAAGTAGCGAAGCTGTTCAGGGAACAAAAAATGGACACTTCGGTGGCGCATGTAATTGAAGCAGTACGCCTTGGCAATACACTGGCAGCGCTCAGGAACCTTTCCCGTGCCGGGCTGGATGAATTAAGCGAAGCTACTTTAAGCATCCTCTGCAATGGCGAACCCATCATGATGGGCTTATTGCATGATGCGCTGATCGTGGGTAATAAAATTGGTGAGGTTCCCGACAATATTCCCAAACCGCCCTTACAACTCGACATTGAAAAAGCGCAGAAGCGGTTGCGGTTGCCGGCTTCGGCAGACTGGAAGGATTATACGCTCGACCTTCGTAAAGAAACCGACCTGGAGCGAAGCATCTTATTGCACCGGCTTGAATTACTGGATATCAGGTGGGGAGAGAAATCTGAAGTGAGCGGCAAAGGGACTTTTAAAGAGCAATGGCGGCTGCAATGGCAACCGGAATTATCTATCGATATTATTGAAAAAGGGTCCTGGGGAAATACAGTGGAAGAAGCAGCCGGAAAATATGTGACGGACCAGGCAGAAAAAGCGGTATCGCTCAGCATAGTGTGCAGCTTACTGGAAACCTGCATTCCGGCTGAGTTACCGGCAGCTGTTGCAGCCTTGATAACTAAGATCAACAACCTGGCAGCCGCTACGGGAGATGTGATACAGTTGATGGAAGTGATCCCTAACCTGGTAAACGTAAGCCGTTATGGCAATGTTAGAAAAACAGATGCCGACCTGGTGGCGGGTATTGCCGAAAGCATGATCACCCGTATTTGTGTAAGCCTGCCGGCGGCCTGTACTTCGATAGATGAAGATGCAGCGGCAGCGCTGCTCCATTTATTTATGCGGATGAATGATTCAATAAACCTGTTGCAGCAGGATGAGATCAGCAGCGAATGGCATCAAACTTTGGAAATAATTGCCTCCGCTAAAAACACGGCACCCGTCATTGCAGGTTACACCCTTCGCCTGCTGGCAGATCATAAAATTATTACCGGGGAAGAACTGGTAACCGCATTCTATTATGCCATGAGTACGGCCACGGCGCCGGGTATTGCTGCGGCATGGCTCGAGGGTTTTCTGAAAGGCAGCGGTACCCTGCTTTTAATAGACAATGATCTGTGGCAGGTGGTAAACAGCTGGGTGGAACAACTGGAAGAAGATTCATTTATACAGGTGCTGCCCCTGCTCCGCCGCACATTCTCCAACTTTACCCAGCCCGAAAGAAGAAAGCTGGGTGAAAAAGTAAAACAAGGTGGCGCCATCAGCACCCTGAAAACAGAAAGCAATTTTGATGAAGCCAGGGCCATAAAGGCTGTGCCCGTGATAATGGAAATACTGGGATATACTTTTAATAAAAACAATACAGCACAATAATGCCAACCGAACAGCAAATACGAAAGTGGAGGCTTATCCTGGGCAGTGCGGAGAATGACGGCACTGGTTTTTCTTTAGGCAACCAGGATATGCAGATCGATAAAACCCTGGGGGCCCTGTACGATAGCGACCGCTCTGCCGGCCTGGGTGCTTCCTCGCCCAATGTGAGCCGCTGGCTGGGCGACATCAGAACTTTTTTTCCCAACACGGTAGTGCAGGTGATGCAGAAGGATGCACTGAAGCGATTGAACCTTACCGAAATGCTGTTTGAAAAAGAGATGCTGGAAACGGTGGAGCCCGATGTGAACCTGGTAGCCACCCTGATGACCCTGAGCCGGGTGATCCCCGACAAAACAAAAGACACCGCCCGGCAGGTGGTAAGAAAAGTGGTGGACGAACTGATCCGCAAATTATCCAACCCCACGCAACAGGCCATTACAGGAAGCCTGAACCGCTCTGCCAGGAACCGCCGCCCAAAACACAATGAGATCAACTGGCACCTCACCATTCAAAAGAACTTAAAACATTACCAGCCTGAGTATAAGACCATCATCCCCGAAACCAGGATCGGGCATGGCCGTAAAAGAAATTCTTTAAAGGATGTGGTACTCTGTTTAGACCAGAGCGGCTCCATGGGCACATCGGTGGTTTACTCGGGTATTTTTGGTTCGGTCATGGCATCCATCCCAGCCATCAAAACAAAAATGATCGTTTTCGATACTGCCGTGGCCGATCTTACCGAAGAGCTCACCGACCCGGTGGAATTATTGTTTGGCGTGCAGTTAGGCGGCGGCACCGATATTAACCTGGCACTTACCTATTGCCAGCAGGTCATTACCCGCCCTGCCGATACCGTACTGGTTTTAATTACCGACCTCTACGAAGGCGGCGATGCGGCCAATATGCGCAAAAGAGCTGCAGAACTAACAGCAGCCGGCGTGCAGGTGATCGTACTCCTGGCTTTAAATGATGAAGGCGCTCCCGCTTACGATCATCAAAATGCGCAATATTTTTCCACCCTGGGTATACCGGTATTTGCCTGCACCCCCGATAAATTCCCCGACCTGATGGCCGCAGCACTCAGCAAACAGGATATCGGGCTGTGGGCAGCTAAGGAGGACCTGGTGTTGAAGAAGTAGAGGAGGTTTTTTTTTTTTGGGGGGGGGATTTCGTCGCTGGTTGCAGTCCTCGCCATTTTTCACCGCAGGTGAAATCACCCGTCTAAATCATCGCCCTGGGAAATGTATTAGGTATGCGAAATGCTGCTGAGAAAGATTGTAACTCCTGAAAGCTGGTTACAAACCGGACAAATTAAAAGTCACGGGTGATCCCAAAATCATTTCGTTTGAATTTTATTATACAGGTGGGGAACACCTGCGCCAGTGTTGGGTAGGCCTGCCTGTTTGAATTAAACGCCATTTTTTACATCCTTTTTCTATCCTGTGCTTTTGCCAGGCATTCAATTCATTTTACTTCAGGTAATCATTAACATTAAGCAGCTTGTATTCGGGTGAAGCATCAAAAAATGAATTTAATAAGGTCATATGCCCTGCACCAAAAATAACCAGTATCCTGTCTGTGGGTTTGGCATTTATTTTTTGAATGTTCCGGAAAATTCTCAGGTTCCTGTTGAACCACCAGCCGGTTACAAAATCCGGCCCAAAGAATTCATTATCCTTTGTTTCATATTTAAAAACACCCAGTAAATAAGTACCCATGTCGGCCCTGATATTGGAGCGGTCGTTTTTCTGTATCAGTTCTGCCCTGATCCCTTTTGTTTTAAAAACAGGTTTTGGAAAATACTGTTTGATTGTATCTGCAGATCTGGAAAAATAATTCATGAATTTTTTGTTCTCAAGGCTATCCTTGCCCCCCAGAACCGGATCCAGTGCTTCGTAATCCTGCCCCCAGGCATTAACACAGTACAGTGTTTTCAGGTTCATCCTTTTAGCAATTCTGAAACCTATCTGTTGTTCCTCATCCCTGGCCAGGTCATATTTGCCCAGCAAATACTGATTATACAATGAATCGTACTTTGCCTGCTTTGACGGATCCCGCTCTATAGCGATGATGGTTGGTTTGAACTTTGCGATACGTGCAACAATATCTTCTATTTCCTGCTGATATTTTGCTTCCAGTACGTCTATCTGGTCTTCCTTGCTTGTCTTTAACAGGTCTAAATTGCGGAATGCGAAATGAAAGGACCCCAGGGTTAAAACCTCCGTCTGCTTAGGGGATTGCGCAAAAATTGCTGAGATGAACAATGTTAATGCTGCTGTTAATTTGAGTTTCATGATGTTTAATTTATAAGGCGTTAAAAATGGTTTATTTGAACAGGGTCGCTATTCCCTAAAATCTGAAAGTAGTTTTAAAGGATACATACGTTATGTTTTTCCCTTTTCCGGTTTCTTTTGGGTAAGCTCCTGCTTTAAAACAGGATGCATCCAATGATAACGACAGCTGTTGCGAATGCTGGTAGTTTGATTCCAGCAAATAGAAAATCCCATAAGCCTTCTTAACTGAACTATAGATCATTTCCGGCCTTGGCCTGTTCTCTGTCATACCGGGGGAGTAAGTACCATCCTGGTTACTATACCTGCTCAAAAAGAAAACCTGGGCCAGTATATTCATTTTTTGAACCGGATTTATTTTAAGATAAGGACTTAATCCCATAATATTAGCAGATCCCACAGGAATTGCTAAACCATAAGCGGGCTTTGCAAACAATAAATTATAGGTATTCAATGTACGGTCATTACTATTCCTGTCTCCCGAAACTGCATTGACAAGTAATCCGATCATCGCTTTTTTTGCAGGGAACAGGGTTATTCCTGCATCGGCTGAGATACTAAATGCACTAATCCTCAGTTCGCCAAACTTACCAGCCTGGTAAGCTCCTTCTATATCAAAATTCCATAGTTTTAGTGCAGCAAAGAACCTCAGGCCATAGGTTTGCCTGTTCTCAAAGCCCGTACGGTAGTTATACTTTCTCTGGCCCGATTGAAAATTAACTGCGTAGTAATCCAATCCCAGTTTTTTGCTGAAGAAATATTGTGTTCCGTAAATACCGGTTAAGCCTTCCCGGAAAGTCTGATCATCAAATACCTTTTGCTGAGACTTTACTTTTGAAAGCGCAAACAGATCTATGGCTCCGTTTTTATAAGTATGCTTTATTACCAGGCCATCAAATGCCTGCCTGGTATTGGGCCCTTCTCTTACGGTAATCAGCCGGTGGCTTCCATAAAACAACTCCTGCCTGCCCAACTTAACATTCAGGTGTTTCAATTTAAGTTCTGCAAAAGCCTGGTGCAGGCTTAATTGATTTTCGTCTATTTCAGCAACTGCCGGATTAGGATTAAAGAACCGAAGTGTATTATTCAGCTGGATGAAAAATCTGAAATGTGCACCCCACTCAACATTAGCATGAACCATTACACGATGGTTCAATTGTCGGGGATTACCGGCCGGGTAACCTGGTGGCAGGTCTCCGAAATTCATATTTTTAAAAAACTGAAGCTGCTCTCTTAATTCTCCCCCGAACGAAATGTAATTTTTATTCCCCCATGAAATATATTTCAGTTTACTGAACCCCTTTTTAAGACTGTCATTCTTAAACTGAGTAAAATTATCATTGTAGCGAACAAGACTGATATTGTTTTGTGCCCTGCCGGACGAGGTAATAATTGCAAACACAATGACCAATTTCAGTAATAGCAGGGTGGCCGTTTTTATTTTGAGTTTCATGATGAGTTAATTAATCAGGTTGTTTCAGCTAAATTTAAAATGCTTCCAGGATCATGCTCTTACTGATCATCATACCGGCGCTGGTGCCCATGGCTACCGCATTTGCCACCGTTCGCATTTTAGAGGCATTGTCGCCAATGGCGAATACCCCTTTAATGGTTGTTTCCATGAAGCTGTCTGTTTTTATATATCCCTCTTCAGTAAGTTCGCAACCCAGCGTCTCCGGTATCTTACACTGCTGTTCGAAAGGAACCGGCGCATACAAAGCCTTAATGGATGAGGATGTACCGTCTTTGAAAATTATATTGTGCAGATAACCCTTATCATGTTCCAGCTTTTCAAATTTTTTCTCAACGATTTTGATCCGGTGCCCGTTAAGTTTCTTTATCTGCTCCTGGTTAAATGTGGCTTCTCCGTTTGTAAAAAGGGTGATGTCTTTTGTCCAGTTTGAAATCAGTTTTGCAAATTCAAAAGCCTTATCTCCGTTGCCGAAGATGCCGGTCTTTTCGTTCCGCACTTCGTAGCCGTGGCAATACGGGCAATGTATCACTGAAATGCCCCAGCTTTCGGCCATTCCGCTAACGGGCGGAAGCAGGTCTTTGATGCCTGTTGCAAAAACCAGTTTCCCGGCTGAAAAAATTTCACCTCCGTCAACCTGTACCCGGAAACCGCCTTCAGCTTTTTCAGCAGCAGTTACCCTGCCATCTATAAACGTTACCGTGTCATATCTTTTTACCTGCTGCTTAGCCAGCGTTGCAATTTCCGCAGGGGTTTTGCCGTCGTTGGTGAGGAAGTTATGTGAGTGCGGGGTTTGCCTGTTGCAGGGCTTGCCATCATCAATTACCAGTACTTTCATTATAGCCCGCCCAAGCGCCATAGCTGCAGCCAGGCCGGCATAACTGCCGCCAATTATAATTACGTCAAAAGAGCTGTTGTTTTTCATTGTGGTATTTTTTGAAAATGTTACCGAAGGAAATGGCATTAAAAGAAACACTGCAGCTTTAGCCCCTGTTCTGATAAATGCACGCCTTGGAATTAAATTCATGACTGGTATTTTATTCAGTTCTTATTTTGGTTTGATATCTTCCTTATAACAAACTCTAAAAATGGTACCCCTGCAAACATCATCCATGGAACCAGGCATATGGTAAGCAGGAATGTACGCTGATACAAAGGCAGTGCAGCTAATTGTTCGCCAAATAAAATATAGAATAGCGTGATGGATGGATAGATCACCAGCCAGGTCTTGAGTGAAGCGATCAATTTCATTTTTGGGTTCATAACAGTAATTTTTTGTAGTGTATATTTTTATAGGGGCAAAATTAATTTCGGCTAATGCCTTTACAGCAGGACAATCATGTAGTTAAACAGGACGGTTCTAAAAAAATAATCAGCAGAACATTGGGGCCGGGAATTCAAAAAGGAGGCTGATAAAAACTTCATCAAAATCCAATTCAACTGCATGATTGTCCTCTCTCCCAGCTTCCCGTTGGAGGTAATTTTGTTTACTAGCGGCATTTTATGTGTGGTGCCAGGCCAATAACAGAAAGATCAAACAATAATTATTTAAAAAAAATGAAAGCAGTTGTTTACGAAAAATATGGTTCTCCGGAAGTACTGGAGATAAAAGAGATCAGTAAGCCGGTTCCTAAAGACAATGAGGTATTGATACAAATACATGCAACAACAGTTTCGGCCGGCGACTGGAGAATGCGTAAAGCAGACCCCTTCCTGGCAAGGATCTTTAACGGTTTATTCAGGCCCAAAAAAGTTAAGATACTTGGTTTTGAACTGGCCGGTGTAATAGAAGACCTGGGCAAAAATGTAACCGCTTTTAAAAAAGGAGATGCTGTATTTGCACAATGTGGTCTTCGTTTCGGAGGCTATGCTGCATATACCTGCCTGCCGGTAAATGAACTGATCGCTATCAAACCATCGAACATGAGTTTTGAAGAAGCTGCTGCTGTTCCGGTTGGCGGACTTACAGCATTACGTTTCCTGAAACAAAGCGGTATAAAAGCGGGAAACCAAATTCTAATTTACGGGGCATCCGGCAGTGTGGGCAGTTTTGCCGTGCAGATAGCAAAGGCAATGGGAGCTGAAGTTACAGCCGTATGCAGCCGGACGAATATACCGCTTGTAAAAAGACTTCGTGCAGATAAAACTATCGATTATACCAACAGCGATTTTACAAAAACAACAGACAGGTTTGATGTGATCTTTGATGCAGTAGGAAAAACCTCGAAGTTTGCCTGCAGACATTTATTAAACCCCGGTGGAAGTTTTGTAACTGTAAAAAGCAATCCGCGTAAAAATAAAGGAGACCTGTTGCAGCTGAAAGAACTGATAGAATCCGGAAAATTAATTTCGGTCATAGACAGGATATACAGCCTGGAGCAGATAAGGGAAGCGCATGCCTATGTGGAATCTTTCCGAAAAAAGGGAAATGTGGTTATCAAAGTAGTTCCAAATCAATAAAACTTATTAAGGAAAAGATTGCTTCATGGCATTTTTTACCATCATTTCAACTTCCTTCATTTCTTTGGCGTCCGCAGGCAGGCCCAGCAATAAATGTATCTGTCCTGCAAAACATTTATCCCAAACCTGCACGCCGGCCTTTCGGAGCCTGGCGGCGTAAAGCATCCCGTCATCTCTTAACGGATCAAACTCGGCATTAAAAATAACCGCAGGTGGCAGCCCGGAAAAATCTTCGTATAAAAGCGGAGATACTTCGGGGTTGTTATATTGGCCGGGTGCATAATTTTCTACTGCAAAATAACAGGCCGCCTTTGTTTGAAAATAACCAGCTGCATTTTGTTGATATGATACAGAAGACTCCATGTTCTGCGGGCGCAGATCTGCGGGAAGTCCGTTCAGAACCTGTAACTTTATTTTTTTTACCAATTCTTCCTTTTTGGCTTTATGTGTCACCACTGCAACCAGGTTCGCTCCTGCACTATTGCCCATTAAAACAATGCGGCTGGTATCGCCGCCAAATTCAGCAGCATGTGCAGCAATCCATTTAAAGGCATTATAACTGTCGTTCACCGCAGCAGGAAATTTATGCTCGGGCCCCACCCGGTAATCAACGGCAAATATTATTGCACCGTAAGTTCTGGCATCCTGCCAAAGTGCATGTTCCAAACCCTGTACTAAAGGAGAAATGAATCCACCTCCATGATAGTGGATGATAACAGGCTGGTTGGCGGAATGTGAAGGATTGAATACCAGTACCGGGATGCTATCGGCAGTTATTTTAATACGCTGTACATCTTCTTTAGGATACGGTATTAGCGGAATGTACGGGTATTTTATTTTTTCGATGGGCAGGGCCCGCAGCTGTTCGATGGTCATATCCTGGTAACCTGTCAATTTCAGGAATGAGGCAACACGGGTATCCAGTTGCCTGTTACCACAGGATTGTGCGGAAATGTCCTGAATGGCTGCTCCAAAAATTAAGCTGAATGCTACAAGTGCTGTTATTTTTTTCATGATGCAGTGGTGTTTACGGGTTTTCCCTGTTCCCTTCATCCCATTCTTTTTTTAGCATGGCAAATTGAAATTCGCTGCCCCATTTTCCTTTAAAAAAAATATTTTCTATAAAATGGCCCTCCTGCCGGAAGCCCGCAGATTTTAAAAGATTGATCGATGCAAGATTTTCTGCATCCACGGTTTCCACCACCCGGTGAATTCCTTTTTCATCAAATAAAAAAGACAATATGCCCAGCAGTGCTTCTTTTGCAAAGCCTTGCTTTTGCTGCAGGTGCGAAATGGTGATGCCAATTTCTGCGATCCTGCTATCATACTGATCAAGTTTGATTGCACAATCGCCGATCAGTTTTCCGGTAGATTTATTTTCAATAGCATACTGTACCCATTCTCCTGCCTTTCCGAATTGTTTTACAGCATTGTCATTAATAAATGTTTCAGCCTGGTCAGTTGTCATTACATCAAATCCCTGGTACCTGGTTACTTCGGGGTTTGACCGATACAGGTGAAAATCAGGAAGGTCGGACAAGGCTAGATGCCGGATTAAAAGCCTGTCTGTTTCTATATCTAAGAGTTTCATTGTTTTATTTCCCTTGCTTTAATGCTTCCTTGCACTTTAATTTACATTTTCTGATTGCGGCTTTCTTTTAGTTTTAATATCATTATACAGGTCTCAGGATAAATGCCTGCTGAGTATCCTGGTTTTACTTCTTCGTTGAATATTCCACAGATCAATTACTGTAAAATCCTTTGCAGGAACAAAATGTGTGGCTACCGTCTCCTTTACGGTTGAAGTTAATTCAATTAACTGGTCTTTGTTCATTTTGGCAAAGCTTGCATTTATTTGCTCTTTCATGATGTGTTTGTTTTAATTTTTAATGATCTGCAAAACTATTTAAAGGTTGATGCAGGCGATAGCACATTCGTGCAGTTGAACCGGATTCAGCTAAAGTTTTAAAAGTTATTCAGTTTTGACATTTACCGGCGGTGATTCCCGAAGCTCTGAATCCTTTTGCAACCAGGTAAATGCCCAGCGAAAATTCAAATACTGCCACCGGCAATGCAGCCAAACCCGCCATTGGTGATTGCGGACCAATGTAACCGAACATCCTTGCAAGGTACCCTGCAATAAGCGGCGCAGCGCCAATTATTCCGGTAAGGGCAAGTCCACGGGGTACCAGCCTGGATTTGTAGAGCATAAATCCCAACAGCAAATCATTGATGGCTGGTATGAAGCTTTGACCCAAAAGGAAAATACGATCATACAAAGCAACAAGCGTATGACCACTAACCTGTACACCTGCACCGGTCTCATGCTGATGTAAGGTTACAACCGTAAGCAGGAAGGCAACCCCTGTAAAAATGGTAGCTGCTTCCAGCACCCTGGAAGCAACGAGCCCCAGGGCTGCTGCTTCGCTTTGCTTTTTAAGCACCGGGTACAATACAACAGCTGTACCAATACCGGCGAGCGCTACAATGATCTCCAGGAGGCCGCCGAAAATGACATCATTATCTGAAACAGAACTCAGGATGAAGTTTTGCTCATGTACCGAACGATAGAGTGCAAGGATTGGGATGGAGACAAATGTCAGCAGGTAGAGTATACCTGCCAGCAATGAGGTCTTCCGTAGCGGGCTCAGGGAAACCCTTTTAGCTGATGTATTGCTGATTGTGTTCATTCTTCGTGTTTTAAAAAATTAACGATGTATATACGTGTTACAGCGGTTTACTACCAGGCTTTCGTCGTTTATCTCTGTTTTAAACCCAGGGGATTCTTTTTCCAGCGTTTAGAAAAATTAACACTGATCATTACTGCCCTGTTATGCATTTCCTGTCCGTGAGCAATATTGGTTAAGCCATACACGTATCGTATATCCAGTGCAATTCTCTTTTGTTTAAACGGAAACTCAACACCGCCACCCATTTGTATACCGGCGTCAAAGTGCTTAAAGTCTCCGGGGGAATTCCCAAATGAAAGTTTTGACGATAAATTTCCCTCTTTTCGGGTACCGCTGAAATTAAAAGCAACAGATGGCCCTGCATTCACGTAGAATTTACCAGTATGAAAACGTGCCAGCAACGGTAACTCCAATGTATTTAAGCGAAGCCTTGTCATATAGGAGTTCAAAGGATTACCAGCTTTTAACACTCCCCCCTTTCTGATAAAATACAATTCTGAAACCACTGAAAATGATGGGGTGATACCTGCCTGGAATGATACCCCTGCCTGTATACCATTGGATGATTTTTTGTAACCGGAAAGGGAGTTGTTTGCTGAGCCGTAATTGATACTGGTGTTTACTACATTTACCACCAGGTCGAGATAGGTCTTTGCAGTTTTTTCTTTATTGCTGCCTGCGGCAGATGCCGGCTTTATTGCCTGGCCAAATGTGGTTGCAGACAGAAAGATGATACCAAGCAGGATAGTTATTTTTAGTTTGCTTTTCATGATCTTATTTTGCTTTTTGATAGTGATTAATATGGTTTTATTACCTGCCCTGTATTTGCACCGAATACACTTTTACGGAAACCGAATTCCAGTTGTTGCATGGTTACCGGAATATCTCCCGGGAAATAAGGAAAGTATTGAGGAGAATTTTCAATAACTGTAGGGCTTACTGCATTGATGCGGATGCCGTTTTCCAGCTCTATGGCTGCTGCCCTCACAAATCCTTCCACAGCACCATTTGCCGCAGATGCATTGGCAAAGTTTTTTTGCGGATCGTGCGATAAAGCACCTGTGATCAATGTAAATGACCCTTTGGGATTGATATAATTTTGACCTATCAATACAAGGTTTATCTGCCCCATCATTTTTCCTTCCACACCCTGCCTGAATTCTTTGTCTGTCAGCTTTTTCCAGGGGCCAACATAAGTAGGGCCTGCCGTGGAAATAAGGGCATCGAATGCACCAACCTGTTTGTACATGTTTTCAATAGATTCGGTTGAAGTAATATCAACTTGTACATCGCAACCCTCAGATGCTGCAGTGATTACTTCATGCTCTTTGCTAAATGCCGTTGTTAAGTGTTTTCCCATAGTGCCTGATGCACCAACGATGATGATTTTCATTTTTGTAAATTTTAAAAGTTTATTTACGCAAAAGTAAAATCCCGGCCAGGCGGTATAACAGGACGATGATGGAGTTGTGCAGGACTTATTTAAAATGCTGACGAAATGCTTCCGGAGAGTGGCCGGTCTGTTTCTTAAAGAAGCGGATAAAGTAAGAAGTGTCTTCGTAACCAAGCTGGTCGGCTATTTCCTTTACCTGGTTGGGTGTTGCCAGCAGGTATCTTTTCGATTCCAGGATAATCTGTTCATTAATGAGTTCAGAAGCCGTTTTACCAACGGAAGATTTAGTGATCTCGTTCAGCTGGTAAGGAGAAAGGTTCATCATATCCGTGTACTGCGTTACCTGCTTGTTAGTGGTAATATGCCTGTCGAGTAATTCCATGAATTCTTCAAAGCGATCCTGGCTATAAGTATTTGCAGTAGCAGCGCCCCCTTTAGGATCCGGGCTTTGCCTGATAAATTCAATGAAGAAAATGTCGAGGCTTGATTTTATAATATCTCTGAATCCTTCTTCCCTGGCAGAAAACTCCCCGAACATAGTAGCAAGCATCGCTTCTAGTTTGTTAAAACGGTTTAGTTCCGGCTCACAATAATTTTTGCTGCTTGCCTTTCTTAGCCGTTGGGCAGGCAACTTATCTTTCGGATAATAAAACTCAGTGTTGAATTCAACCAGGTAACCTGTGGCTCCGGCTTTCAGCTCAAGCTGGTGTACCTGGCCGGGCCGCAGAAAAAAGATGCTGTTATCCCGGACCTGGTAACTGGTAAAATCAATTTCATGCTTACCCTCCCCCTTTTTTATGGCCAGGATAAAAAAGAAATCGTGCCGGTGCAGATCATGAAAAAGGTCATTTTCGCCAAGAATATCCTCTACCCGGCGAATTTTGAATTGCTCGGCCGAAGGCAGTTCGTGCTGAAATGGAGTCAACTGTCTTATTGGTATCTTTTTCATTGTAACCGGAACTGGTTAAAAATCGGGCCCGGCAGGCCTTCTATTAAAGTTAAGAAGCAAAAATGACTTAGAAGTTTAATTTTACAACAGTGCTACTTTTTTCTTAAAAAGCAAAAGCCGCAACAGAATTATGTTCTGTACGGCTTTTTTAATAATATCCGGTAGTAGCCCCGGAAGGGCTAGTATCGAACAAGGTGGTGGAGTTTTTTGAGCGGATGTGGTTGATTCTTAATAAAATCTAGAAGATTCCTTAGGGCTTTTTTTGTAATAAAAAGAAGAATAAGATTCAGCCTCGCAGAGAATTATTTAACACATAAACGGCTCATATACCGGCTCATTGAATTAAGGAGGCTTCCCAGAGTTAGAAATCATATTATTTCTTTAATTTTTTCAACTCCTTCTCGTACTGATTAATCAAATACTCGTTGACTTTCTTGAATTTTTGTAATTCTCCGATACGTCGGGTCAATGTGTTGATTTTACTATTTCTCTCCCATTCTTTCTGATCAAAGGGTTTTGTTTCAATGTCATCTACTGTATCTTCCAAAATCACTTGAATGATGTGTGCATCTGTTGAATCTGGAAGTTTGACTCCATGCTTTATCAGCTTTTCAATCTTTTCATTGCTCGACTTAGCAGCAGCCTCATGAAGAAGGTAATTTATCCATATTCTCGCAACCTGGTCAATTTGGAGTGCAAGAGGAGATATGCTTTTGAGATCCAAAGGGTCAAACGAAATGTTATCATCTTCTTTAGGCTGAGTATTGCTAAAACGATAATAGTAGGGTTCCTCTTTTTCAGGATCGAGATTGTTCAAAATGTCAAATAAGTGATTGAAATTTCTCAGGGGTTGCCTGTCTGGTTTATAGTGCCAGCGATGCTTCCAAAGATCAAGGATCGAGGAAAAGCATTCTTTTTCCGCATTCTTTTTCTTTACTCCTGGAGGAAGAGCCTCGGCGTAATTGATTTTTTCCGCAACATAATGGGCCATCCAACGGGAAAGTGTATCTACACTTTTCTCGAGGCCCAGTTCCCTCACAAGTAACTTACCCAACTCTAAAATTGCCTTCTGTTGTTCTGATTTTACCATCGGCTGATATAATTAATATTTTAATAAACGGTTTTCCATAAGTGTTGTTTCCACCCATCCTGTTTATTACTATATCTCTGTCGATTGATATCTCAATTAACAGATCACACTGGAATTTCTTGCAGGCATTCATCAGAAAATTGAAATTGGCTTTTAACCGCATTCCACACTGTTCAGTATATTCATCACGATCTCCTCGATCGGTGCTCCAATTTTCGCATTTCAAAACCTCTTTGGTTTTTCCGATTTCTT